>NZ_MKVV01000016.1:0-32098 GCF_001899645.1 Pseudonocardia sp. 73-21
AGCGTGCTCGCGCAGGCAGCCGACACCGTCAGCACCGGCGAGGCCGTCGTCTTCTGGATCCTCGGCCCCGTGGCCCTGCTCGGGGCGCTGGGCATGGTGTTCGCCCGCAACGCGGTGCACTCGGCGCTGATGCTGGTGCTCACGATGCTCTCGCTGGGCGCGCTGTACATGGTGCAGCAGGCGCCGTTCCTCGGCTTCGTGCAGATCATCGTCTACACCGGCGCCGTGATGATGCTGTTCCTGTTCGTGCTGATGCTCGTCGGCCGGGACAGCTCCGACTCGGTGGTCGAGGTGCTCCGCGGCCAACGGCTCACCGGGCTGCTGCTGGGCCTCGCGCTCGCGGTGCTGCTGGTGGCCGCCGTCGGTCGCACGCTCGTCAACGTCTCCTCGGTCGGCCTGGCCGGCGGCAACGCGGGCTCGGGCGCGAACGTCAGCGGGCTCGGAGCGCTGGTGTTCACCAAGTACCTGTTCGCGTTCGAGCTCACCTCGGCGCTGCTGATCACCGCGGCGCTCGGGGCGATGGTGCTGGCCTACTCGCAGTCCCGCGCCCACGACAAGCGCGGCCAGCGCGCCACCGTCACCGCGCGGTTGCGCGGCGAGCACGACCGCATCTCCCCGCTGCCCGGCCCGGGCGTGTTCGCCACCGGCAACTCGGTGGCCGTGCCCGCCCTGCTGCCCGACGGTTCGGTCGCCCCGGAGTCGGTCTCGGCGATCATCGACTCCACCCCGGTGGAGGCGTTCGACGCGCCCCATCCAGGTGTGTCTCAGTCCGACGCGCACGCCCTCACGGGCGGGCGCAAGGCCCTTCCCGCCGCTGACCCCTCCGCCGAGACCGAGGACGCCCGGTGACACCCACCTACTATCTGCTGCTCTCGGCGCTGCTGTTCTCCATCGGCGCCGTCGGCGTGCTGGTGCGGCGCAACGCCATCGTCGTGTTCATGTGCATCGAGCTGATGCTCAACTCGGTGAACCTGACGCTCGTGACGTTCGCCCGCATCAACGGCGCCCTCGACGGCCAGGTCATCGCGTTCTTCGTGATGGTCGTGGCGGCCGCGGAGGTCGTGGTCGGCCTCGCGATCATCATGTCGATCTTCCGCACCCGCCGGACCGCGTCGGTCGACGACGCGAACCTGCTGAAGTACTGAGACCAAGGAGTGCTCCCCGTGCTCAGCCCCGCCTGTTCTGAGGTGACCTCGTGACGGAACTGCCCACCGTCGAGGTCGCCTCCGGCATCACGTCGCTCGCCTGGCTGCTGTTCGTGTTGCCCGCCGCCGGCTCCCTGATCCTGTTCGTCGCCGGTCGCCGGGCCAACACCTGGGGCCACTGGCTCGGGGTGCTCACCGTCGTCGCGTCGTTCGCGCTCGGCCTGGCGATCTTCTTCCAGACGATCGGGATGTCCGCCGACCAGCGCACCACCGAGGTGCACCTGTTCGACTGGATCGCCGTGGCCGGCCTGAAAGTCGACTTCGGACTGCGGCTCGACCCCCTGTCGCTGACGTTCGTCCTGCTGATCACGGGTGTCGGGTCCCTGATCCACATCTACTCGGTCGGCTACATGAGCCACGATCCCGGCCGACGCCGGTTCTTCGCGCAGCTCAACCTGTTCGTCGCCGCGATGCTGATCCTGGTGCTGGGCAACAACTTCGTGATGCTCTACCTCGGCTGGGAGGGTGTGGGTCTCGCGTCCTACCTGCTGATCGGCTTCTACCAGGACCGCCCGTCCGCGGCCACGGCCGCCAAGAAGGCGTTCCTGATGAACCGCGTCGGTGACGTCGGGCTGGCGCTGGCGATCTTCCTGCTCTGGACCAACCTCGGCACGGTCCAGTACACGGACGTCTTCGAGCGGATCGGGCAGGTTTCGCCCGGCACGGTCGTCGCGATCACGGTGCTGCTGCTGCTCGGCGCGTGCGGCAAGTCGGGCCAGTTCCCGCTGCAGGCCTGGCTGCCCGACGCGATGGAGGGCCCCACGCCCGTCTCGGCGCTGATCCACGCGGCGACGATGGTCACCGCGGGCGTCTACCTCATCGCGCGCACCAACCCGATCTACAACCTGACCGAGTCGGGCCGGCTCGTCGTCGCGCTGATCGGCACGATCACCCTGCTCATCGGCGCGATCATCGGCTGCGCGTACGACGACATCAAGAAGGTGCTCGCGTACTCCACGGTCAGCCAGATCGGCTACATGATCCTCGCCGTCGGGCTGGGCCCCATCGGCTACGCGCTGGGCATCGCCCACCTGCTGGCCCACGGCTTCTTCAAGGCCGGGCTGTTCCTCGGGGCCGGCTCGGTCATGCACGCGATGGACGACAACGTCGACATGCGCCGCTACGGCGGCCTCTGGCGGAAGATGCCCATCACGTTCGTGACCTTCGGGCTCGGCTACCTCGCGCTGATCGGCTTCCCGTTCCTGTCGGGCTACTTCACCAAGGACGCGATCATCGAGGCCGCGTTCACCGCGCCGGGCTGGCAGGGCTGGGTGTTCGGCCTCACGGCGTCGGTCGCGGCGGGCCTCACCGCGTTCTACATGACCCGCCTGATGATCATGACGTTCTTCGGCGAGAAGCGCTGGGAGGAGCTCGAGACCTCCGACGGCGGGCACTACCACCCGCACGAGTCGCCGCTGTCGATGACGGTCCCGATGATCATCCTGGCGTTCGGCTCCGTGCTCGCGGGCTTCCTGCTCACCAACGGCAAGGCGCTGGCCACCTGGCTTGCCCCGTCGCTGGGTGAGCTGCGGGAGGCCGAGGGGGGCGCGCTGCCCCACTCGGTCACGCCGTGGCTGGTGCTCGCGCTCTCCGCGCTGGGTGTGCTGGTGGCCTACCTGGTGGTCGGGCGCAGGCCCACCCCGGTGGAGCGCCCGGAGCGCGTCTCGCTACCGGTGCGAGCGGCGCGGCGCGACCTCTACGCCAACGCCATCAACGAGGCCGTCATCGCCCGCCCGGGCACCTGGCTCTCGCGGTTCCTGGTGTTCGTGGACAACCGCGGCGTCGACGGGGTCGTCAACGGCACGGCCGCGCTGTTCGGGGGCAGCTCGGGCCGGCTGCGAAGGCTGCAGACGGGCTTCGTCCGCTCCTACGCCCTGTCGATGCTCGGCGGCACGGTCCTGGTGGCCGCGGCCCTGCTGGTGGTGCGGTTCTCGTGACGACCGGAGGAAGTGTGCTTCTCCTGATCCTGCTGCTGCTCCCGCTCGTCGGGGCGGCGGTGGTGGCGCCGATGAAGAACAACGCGCGCACGGCCAAGCTGGTGGCGCTGGGGTTCTCCCTGGTGTCGCTGGTGCTCACGATCGTCACCTGGTTCTCCTACTCGGTGGCGGCCGCGTCGAGCGGCACGCGCTTCCAGCTCGAGCTCTCGGTGGACTGGATCCCCGCGTTCGGCACCCACTTCGCGCTCGGCATCGACGGCATCGCGCTGGTGATGCTGGCGCTGATCGCGGTGCTGGTGCCGATCGTCATGGCGTTCTCGTGGGAGGAGAGGATCCCGGAGGGCCGCTCCGCGGCCGGGTTCTACTCGCTGATCCTCGCCACGCAGTCGCTGCTCGTCGGGGTCTTCGCGGCCACCGACGTGTTCCTGTTCTACGTCTTCTTCGAGGCCATGCTGGTCCCGATGTACTTCATGATCGGCCGCTTCGGCGGGCCGCGCCGGCAGTACGCGGCCGTGAAGTTCTTCCTGTACTCGCTGCTCGGCGGCCTGATCATGCTCGCGGCGGTGATCGGGCTGTTCGTGGTCAGCGGTGAGCAGCTGGGCTCGGGCACGTTCACGTGGGTCGACCTGCAGCGCATGGCGGCGAGCGTCCCGGAGTCCACGCAGATCTGGCTGTTCCTCGGGTTCTTCCTCGCCTTCGCGATCAAGGCACCGCTGGTGCCGTTCCACACCTGGCTGCCCGACGCCGGTGCGGAGGCGCCCGTCGGCGCCGGCGTGCTTCTCGTCGGCGTGCTGGACAAGGTCGGCACGTTCGGTTTCCTGCGCTACTGCCTGCCGCTGTTCCCGTTCGCGTCGAAGACGCTGGCGCCGCTGGTGCTCACGCTCGCCGTCATCGGCATCCTGTACGGCGCGCTGCTGGCCGTCGGGCAGACCGACCTGAAGCGGTTCGTCTCCTACACCTCGATCGCCCACTTCGGGTTCATCGCGCTGGGGATCTTCTCGTTCTCCTCGCAGGCGTTCGCCGGGGCCACGCTCTACATGGTCAACCACGGCATCTCCACGGGGATGCTGTTCATCGTGGTCGGCCTGCTGATCACGCGCGGCGGCTCGCGGCTCATCGGCGACTACGGAGGCGTGTCGACGGTGGCCCCGCTGCTCGCGGGCGCGTTCCTCGTCGCCGGCCTCTCGTCGCTGGCGCTGCCCGGCACCAACTCGTTCGTCAGCGAGTTCCTGGTTCTGCTGGGCTCCTACCCGCGCCAGCCGGTCTACACGATCCTGGCCACGGTCGGCATCATCTTCGCGGCGCTCTACGTGCTGTGGGTCTACCAGCGCACGATGCAGGGCCCGCTGCGCGGCTCGGCGGTGCTGGGCGCCCTGGACACCGTCGGGGGGCCGGGCACCATGCTCGACCCGGCGCTGTCGGCCAAGAGGAGTTCCGGTTTCCCGGACCTCGGCAGGCGTGAGATCGCGGTGCTGACCCCGCTGATCGTGCTGATCCTGGTGCTCGGGTTCTTCCCCGGCCCGGTGCTGGACGTCATCACCCCGTCGGTGGTGGCCACCATGAACGAAGTGGGTCTTGCCGACCCGGTGGGGGGTCTGTCCCAGTGAGCATCTTGGCCCAGCAGGCGCAGCTGACCGCGCCGCCCATCGACTACGGCGCCGTCGCCCCGTTGCTGATCATCCTCGGCGCCGCGTGCGTCGCCGTGCTGATCGAGGCGTTCCTGCCCCGCCACCAGCGCTGGCCCGCCCAGGTCGTGCTCTCGATCGTGGCCCTGGTCGCCGCCGGGCTCGCGCTGGCCCTGTACGCGGGCAACAGCGGGCCCGAGGGCATCACCACGATCTCCGACGCACTCGCCGTCGATCGACCCACGCTGTTCCTGTGGGGCACGCTGCTCGCGCTGGGGCTCGGCAGCATCCTGCTGATCGCCGACCGGTCCGTGGAGCCCGGTGGGGCGTTCCTCGCCTCCGCCGCGTCCCGGGCCGCCGTCGGCGGCGGTGGCGGTGGGGTGGCCACCGGCGGCGGGGTGGGCGGGGGAGACCCGGATCCCGACCGCGGCTACGGCTCGCCCGACCAGGCGCCCACGATGCAGACCGAGGTCTTCCCGTTCACCCTGTTCGCGCTGGCCGGGATGATGACGTTCTGCGCCGCCAACGACCTGCTGACGATGTTCATCGCCCTCGAGGTGCTGTCGCTGCCGCTGTACCTGATGTGCGGCCTCGCGCGTCGGCGCCGGCTGCTGTCGCAGGAGGCGGCGGTCAAGTACTTCCTGCTCGGGGCGTTCGCGTCGGCGTTCTTCCTCTACGGCCTCGCCCTGCTCTACGGCTACGCGGGTTCGGTGCGGTTCTCCGAGATCGCGGCGGCGTCGGCCGGCTCGCAGAAGTCCGACGCGCTGCTGCTGGGCGGGCTCGGGCTGCTCGTCGTCGGGCTGATGTTCAAGGCCTCGGTCGGCCCGTTCCACACGTGGACGCCCGACGTCTACCAGGGCGCGCCCACACCCGTCACGGCGTTCATGGGGGCCTGCACGAAGGTCGCGGCGTTCGGCGGCATCCTGCGGGTGCTCTACGTGGCCTTCGGCGACACCCGCTGGGAGTGGCGCGGGGTGCTGTGGGCCGTCGCGATCGCGTCGATGGTGATCGGCGCCGTGATCGGACTCACACAGACCGACGTCAAGCGGATGATCGCCTACTCGTCGGTGGCACACGCCGGGTTCCTGCTTCTGGGTGCGATGTCCATCACGGCGGCGGGCACCTCGGGCACGCTGTTCTATCTGCTGGCCTACGGCTTCACGACGCTCGCGGTCTTCGGCGTCATCTCGCTGGTGCGCGGTCCCGACGGCGAGGCCACCCACCTCTCGCAGTGGGCCGGGCTCGCGAAGCGGTCGCCCGTCGTGGCGGCGGTGATGTCATTCCTGCTCCTCGCCCTCGCCGGGATCCCACTGACCAGCGGTTTCACCGCCAAGTTCGCGGTGTTCTCGGCCGCGTCCGCCGACGGGATGGTGCCGCTGGTGGTGATCGCGCTGATCGCCAGCGCCGTCGCCGCGTTCTTCTACGTCCGCGTCATCGTGCTCATGTACTTCAGCGAGCCCGCGCCCGACGGCCCCACCGTCACGGTGCCCGGCGCGTTCACCACGGCCGCCATCACGCTCGGTGTGCTCGTCACCCTGCTGCTCGGGATCGTCCCGACCCTGGCCCTGGGCTGGGCCGGCGCCGGAACCTTCGTAGGCTGATGGGGTGTCGAGCAACGCGATAGCGGGAGTCGAGGTCGGCGACCCGGCCCTGGCGGCGGCCACGGAGGCCGGTCTGGCCCAGGTCGAGGAGCTGTTGCACCGCGAGGTGTACAGCGACTACCAGTTCGTCAACGAGACGGCGTTGCACCTGATCGATGCGGGCGGCAAGCGGTTCCGGCCGCTGTTCACGCTGCTGGCGGCGCACTTCGGGCCGCGGCCGGACTCCGACGACGTGATCATCGCCTCCGCCGTGGTGGAGCTGATCCACCTGGCCACGCTCTACCACGACGACGTCATGGACTCCGCCACCATGCGTCGCGGCGCGGAGAGCGCGAACGCCCGCTGGGACAACTCGGTCGCGATCCTGACGGGCGACTTCCTGTTCGCCCACGCGTCCCGGCTCGTGGCCGACCTGGGTCCGGACGCCGTGCGGATCATCGCCGAGACCTTCGCCGAGCTGGTCACGGGGCAGATGCGGGAGACCCGCGGCCCGCGGCCCGGCGAGGACCCGGTGGAGCACTACCTGAGGGTGATCTACGAGAAGACCGGCTCGCTCATCGCCACGTCGGGCCGCTTCGGCGGGATGTTCTCCGGCTGCCCGCCCGAGCACATCGCGTCGCTGCAGCGCTTCGGCGTGATCTTCGGCACCGCGTTCCAGGTGGCCGACGACGTGATCGACATCGCGTCGCCGTCGGGCAGCTCGGGCAAGACGCCGGGTACGGACCTGCGCGAGGGCGTCCAGACCCTGCCGATGCTCTACGCGCTGCAGGAGACCGGCCCGGACGCCGACCGCCTGCGCGTGCTGCTGGCCCGCCCCATCACCGACGACGGTGAGGTGGAGGAGGCGCTGGCCCTGCTCCGCGCCGGCAAGGGCCTGGTCCGTGCCAAGGAGTTCCTGTCCGAGCAGGCGGCGGAGGCCCGCTCCGAGCTGGCGAAGCTCCCGGCCTGCCCGGCGTCCGACGCCCTGGACGCCCTCACGACCTACGCGATCGACCGCACGGGCTGAGAGTCACCCTGACCACCCCGCGAGTCGGGGGCCCGATGTCCGCGAGTCGGGGCCTGAGTGCGTGCGAGTCGGGCTGTCCGTGCGTCCGGCCCGTCGCACCGGGACCGCGACTCGGTCGCACGGAGACCCCGACTCGTGGGGTCAGGGGGTGGTGAGCGCCGGTTCCGGGGTGGGGCGGCCGGCGCGGTGGGCGCGGACCAGGTCCACCGTGAACACCACGAGGGCCAGCCAGACCAGGGCGAAGCCGATCCAGCGGGTGGCCGGCATGTCCTCGTGCACCACGAACACGCCCCACACGAACTGCAGGATCGGGTTGAGGTACATCAGCACGCCGATCGTGCTCAGCGGCACGCGCCGGGCGGCCACGCCGTAGAGCAGCAGCGGCACCGCGGTGACCGGTCCGGCCGCGATCAGGAGCAGCAAGTGGGCCGGGCCGTGGTCGACCATGGTGCCGCCGCCCGCCACCTGGAACCAGACGATCACTGCGGCCGCGATCGGGCCGATCACCAGCCCCTCGGCGGTGACGCTCGCGGTGGCCGACAACGGAACCGTGCGCTTGATCAGCCCGTAGGTGCCGAACGACGTGGCCAGGGTCAGGGCGATCCACGGCGGTCTGCCGTTCTCGACCGCGATCACCACCACCGCCAGCAGGCCCAGCGCCACGGCGGCCCACTGCACGCGCCGCAACCTCTCCCGCAGCACCACCACCCCGAGCAGCACGCTGATCAGCGGGCTCATGAAGTAGCCGAGCGCAGCCTCGACGACCTGCCCGGCGAACACGGCGTAGATGTAGAGGCCCCAGTTCACGGTGATCAGCGCCCCGGCGGCCGCCACCATCGCCCAGCCCCGGGTGCTCAGCGCGCGCAGCTCGGGCCAGCCCCGCACCAGCGAGAGGACGACGATCATCAGCACCGCGGTCCAGGCGATGCGGTGGGCCAGGATCTCCACCGGCACGCCGGGCGCCAGCAGCGGCCAGAACGCCGGGAAGAGTCCCCACATCGCGTAGGCGCCGACGGCCGCGCCCACGCCCCGCCCGTCCAGCCTCGTCGCCGTCACCGGTCCATGAGAACACCGGCACGGCCCGACCGCTCACGTGACGCCGGACACCCCGCCCCGGCCGCCCCGCGCCCGTGATCGTGATCGCCCGCACGTGGCCGCCCGCTGGGAGGCGCTGAGGTGCGGCGGGCGGCGATCTCCGGTGTCGAGGCAGGGGTCGTGCGCGGATATCCGTGCGGGAACACTGTTATCCGCGCACGGGCGGCGGAGCCGCGCCCGCCGCCGCCGCGATGATCGCCGCCACCACCACCGGGCGTTCCGCGTCGTCCCGGGCCGCGTCGATCTGGACCGCCCCGGCGGGGAGGGTCAGGCCGGCCAGGGGGTCGGGCACGGCCCAGCCCTTGCCCACCGCGTCGTAGGCCAGGGCGATCGGGAGGACGGCGGGGTTGCCGCCCGGGTCGGGGCGGTGTGCGCGGACGGGCAGCGTCTCCGTCAGCAGGGTGGGCCAGGTCTGGTCGTCGCCGTCGGGGAGCGGGTTCTCGCCGAAGCGGTGCAGGTGGTCCAGGCGCCCTGCGAGCCAGCGGCTGACGGCGCCCGCGAGCTCGCTGGTGAGGCGGGGCCCGCTCGGGTCGCGCTCGGTCCACACCGGCGCCCCGCTGTCGCGGACGAGGTACTCGCGGCTGGTGGTGTCCGTGCCGCAGGCCAGGAACACCGGGATGCCGGTGAGGCGGCCCTGCGGCAGCGCGACGTCGGGCAGGTCGCCGTGCAGCAGCACCGCGCCCGCCCACCGTTCCGGGTGCTCGAGCAGCAGCGCCGCGGCCAGCGTCGCGCCCTCGGAGAACCCGACGAGGACGACGGGGCGGTCGGGATCGCCCTCCTTGTCGAGCCAGGTGAGGAACCAGTCCATCGTCGCGGTCAGGTCGCCCCAGGTGTAGCCGCCGGGCTCCTCGACGGGCCCGCGGACGGCCGCGTAGGCCGGTCCGAAGGGCAGGTTGGGGGCCAGGGCGACCATCGAGTTCTCGGTGGCCCCGCGCCCGTGCAGCAGCACGATGAGGGGCGTCGACGGGTTCTCGGGGCCACCGATCTCGATCGGCTGCCCACCCCACCGGGCGACGACGGGCGCGTCCAGCATCAGCGCACCGTAGCGGTGGGGACGCGCCGCCGGGTCGATCGTCTCGCGCTGAGACGAGCGGCCCTGTTCAAGTCGTTACCGCGTCGTGATCACACCGTGACGCGGGTCCGTGACCTTGTCCGATGATCGCATCGACACGGGGAGCAACCGTGGTGGATCTGCCGCTGTCGCCGTCCCGTGCCGGGTGGTGGGCCGCCCTCGTGGTGGTGCCGCTCGCTCTCGCCGGTGTGGCCCTGGCCTGGCCGGGGGTGCCGGGCCCTCCCGCCGTCCCCGTCCCCGTCACGGCCCCGGTCGCCGCCGGTGTCGCGCCCACCGCGCCGGCTCCGACGGTGGCTGCGGGGACCGCCGCCGCGTCCCGGCAGCGCGTGGCCGCCGCCCTCTCGTCGGTGCCGCCGCCCGTGTTCGCGGCCGACAGCGCCGTGCTCTCGGACGCCTCGCGGGCCGCCGTGGCCCGGGTCGCGGCCGTGCTCAGCGCCAACCCGTCCGTCGCGGTGTCGGTGGCGGGCTACTGCGCCGACACCCCGGGCCCGGCCGACGTGGCGCAGCGGCTCTCGGAGCAGCGGGCGGCCGTGGTGGCCGACGCGCTGGTGGCCGCGGGGATCGCCCGCGACCGCCTGACCACGGTCGGCCGGGGCGACACCGCTCCGCTCGCCACCCCGGCCGCCAGCAGGCGTGTCGAGATCCGGGTCGCGTAGGAGGGACGGCATGGTGGCGT
The DNA here is from genome assembly GCF_001899645.1 of Pseudonocardia sp. 73-21. GTDB lineage: Bacteria > Actinomycetota > Actinomycetes > Mycobacteriales > Pseudonocardiaceae > Pseudonocardia. The sequence goes on from NZ_MKVV01000016.1 coordinate 10,218, forward strand.
GGTTCTTCGTGCAGGTCTGGGTGCTGTGTCTGGTGGCGTTCCTGCTGGGTGCGGCGGTGACCTGGATCGTGTTCGTGCGGCCGATGCGGCGCGCCCGCGGGTCGGAGGTGACCGACTGGCCGGAGCTGCCGGCCTGGCCCACCGTCCGTCCGCCCGCCGAGCCGCCGGCCCGGGTGGAACCGGAACCCGACCCGGAACCCGACCCGGGACCGGTCACCGATCCCGCCCTCTCGGCGCTCGACGCCACCGGACGCCGGGTGGTGGCCGGGCCCGGAGCAGCGGCCGTCGACGCCCTCGACCGGCTCGGAGTGGTGCCCCCGATCCCCGGACAGTCCGCGGGTCCGCCCGCGCGGGCGCCCGACATCCCGGCGCAGTCCGGCCCGGCCGACCGCTGAGACGACGGAACCTCCCACGGCGCGGGGCCGGGGAGGTTCCGTGGTGGTGGGGGGTGATCAGCCGACGACGGCCCAGGTGTCGCGGCCGTTGAGCAGCGCCTGCAGGTCGGGAGTGCGGGTCTCGCGCTCGTGGTTGACCTGCGCGCGGGTGGCGTCGTCGTAGGTGGTGCGCGCGACGTCGCGGAAGATGCCCGTGACCGTGTGGGTCAGGTCCTGGTCCGACAGCCGCGACAGCGCGAACGCGAGGTTGAGGTCGGCCTGGTCGTGCACCACGATGTCGGCCTCGTCGACCTCGTCGGTCTTCGCGACGCGCAGCCCGAACCCGTCCCGGACGACGGCGTAGGCGCCCTCGGTGCCGAAGCGGATCGGCTCACCGTGCCGGACGTCGATGACGCGGGTGTCGGCGTCGTCGCCCTTGCGCAGGACGTCGAAGGACCCGTCGTTGAAGATCGGGCAGTCCTGGAAGATCTCCACCAGTGCCGACCCGCGGTGCGCGGCCGCGGCACCGAGGACCGCGGTGAGGCCCTTGCGGTCACTGTCCAGGGCCCGCCCGACGAACGTGGCCTCGGCCCCGAGCGCGAGCGAGATCGGGTTGAAGGGGTGGTCGATCGAGCCGAAGGGGGTGGACTTGGTGATCTTCCCCTCTTCGGACGTGGGCGAGTACTGGCCCTTGGTGAGCCCGTAGATCCGGTTGTTGAACAGCAGGATCTTGAGGTTCACGTTGCGGCGCAACGCGTGGATCAGGTGGTTGCCGCCGATCGAGAGCGCGTCGCCGTCACCGGTGACGACCCACACCGACAGGTCCGGCCGCGTGACGGCCAGGCCGGTGGCGATGGTCGGGGCGCGCCCGTGGATGGAGTGCATCCCGTAGGTGTTGAGGTAGTACGGGAACCGCGAGCTGCAGCCGATGCCCGACACGAACACCGTGTTCTCACGCCTGATGCCCAGCGTGGGGAGGAACTGCCGCACGGCGGCGAGCACGGCGTAGTCGCCGCAGCCCGGGCACCAGCGCACCTCCTGGTCGGAGGTGAAGTCCTTGGCGGTCTGCTTGTCGGTGGTCGTGGGGACCCCGTCGAGTCCCCCGATCGTCGGGAGACCCAGATCCAGCGCGGTCATGCATGCACTCCAGACAGGTAGCTCAGGAAGAGATCCTGCAGTTCCTCGGCCTTGAACGGCAACCCGGTGACGTTGGTGTAGCTCTGCGCGTCGACGAGGTACTTCGCGCGCAGCAGCATCACCAGCTGCCCGAGGTTCATCTCGGGAACCAGCACCTTGTCGTAACGCCCCAGCACCTCGCCGAGGTTGGCCGGCATCGGGTTGAGGTGGCGCAGATGGGCGGTGGCGACCTTGTGCCCCAACGCCCGCACGCGTCGTGCGCCGGCGCCGATGGGGCCGTAGGTGGAGCCCCAGCCGATCACCAGCAGGTCGGCGTCACCCGAGGGGTCGTCGACCTCGATGTCCGGGACCGTGATCCCGTCGATCTTCGCCGCGCGCAGCCGGACCATGCGGTCGTGGTTGGCGGGGTCGTAGGAGATCGAGCCGCGGCCGTCGGCCTTCTCCAGCCCGCCGATGCGGTGCTCCAGGCCCTTGGTGCCCGGCACGGCCCACGGACGGGCGAGCGTGTCGTCGTCGCGCAGGTAGGGCCAGAACTCGCCGGACCCGTCGGGGGCGTTGGGCTCGGTGGCGAAGTTCGGGTCGACCGGGGCCAGCGTGGTGGCGTCGGGGACCTTCCACGGCTCGGACCCGTTGGCCAGCGAGCCGTCCGAGAGCAGCAGGACCGGCGTGCGGTAGGTGACCGCGATGCGCACGGCCTCCAGCGCGGCGTCGAAGCAGTCACCCGGCGACTGCGGGGCCACGACCGGCACCGGCGCCTCGCCGTTGCGGCCGAACATGGCCTGCAGCAGGTCGGCCTGCTCGGTCTTGGTGGGCAGGCCCGTGGACGGCCCGCCGCGCTGCACGTCGATGATCAGCAGCGGCAGCTCCAGGGCCACCGCGAGGCCGATCGTCTCCGACTTCAGCGCCACACCCGGGCCGGACGTGGTGGTGACGCCCAGCGCGCCACCGAAGGACGCCCCGAGCGCGGAGCCGATGCCGGAGATCTCGTCCTCGGCCTGGAACGTCGTGACGTTGAACGACTTGTGCTTCGAGAGCTCGTGCAGGATGTCCGACGCCGGGGTGATCGGGTACGAGCCGAGGAACACCGGGAGCCCGGTGGTCTGCCCGGCCGCCACGATCCCGTAGGCGAGCGCCGTGTTGCCGGTGATCTGGCGGTAGGTGCCGGCGGGCAGCGGGGCGGGCTTCACCTCGTAGGTGACGGCGAACGCCTCGGTGGTCTCGCCGTAGGCGTGGCCGGCGCGGAAGGCCAGGATGTTGGCCTCGGCCAGGTCGGGGCGCCGCGCGAACTTCTCGCGCAGGAACCGCTCCGTGCCCTCGCTGGGCCGGTGGTACATCCACGACAGCAGGCCCAGGGCGAACATGTTCTTCGCCCGCTCGGCGTCCTTCTTCGACAGCCCCGTCTCCGCCAGCGCACCCATCGTGAGGGTGGCCATGGCGACCTCGTGCACCTGGTACTGCTCCAGCGACTCGTCCTCGAGCGGGTTCGCCGCGTACCCGACCTTGGTCAGGTTGCGCTTGGTGAACTCGTCGGTGTTGACGATCAGCACGCCGCCCGCGGGCAGGTCGGCGATGTTGGCCTTCAGCGCGGCCGGGTTCATCGCCACCAGCACGTCGGGGCGGTCACCGGGCGTCAGGATGTCGTAGTTCGCGAAGTGCAGCTGGAACGACGAGACGCCCGGCAGGGTGCCGGCAGGCGCCCGGATCTCCGCGGGGAAGTTGGGCAGCGTGGAGAGGTCGTTGCCGAACGCGGCGGTCTCGGAGGTGAACCGGTCACCCGTGAGCTGCATGCCGTCACCCGAGTCACCCGCGAAACGGATGACGACGCGGTCCTTCTGCACGACCTCGGGCTGGTCGACGGCGGTGTCGGTGGTGGTCATGTCGAGGTCGGTCCCACTTCCGGTGCGGTGACGGGCTGCAGAGCGCTCTCCGGCGAGGTTAACTCCCGGTGGGAGCGATCGTCGCCTGACCCTGGCAGATCTCACAGCACCGGATTCCGGTGGGAGGAACGTCAGCGGCTGCTGCTGATCCGCTGCTGGAGCGCGGCGAGCCGCTGCTTGAAGTCGTCGGAGCGCACCGACTCTGCCTGCGCCCGCACCTCGACGGTGACGGCCTCGGCGCGCGACGTCATCCCCGCGGTCAGCTGCAGCGTCGCCTTGGTGGCGACGGCGAGCTCGCGGTTCGCGGCGGCGGCGCGGCCCGCCAGCTCCAGCGCGGCCGCCACGACGTCGTCGGCCACCCGGTGCACGAGCCCGATCCGCTCCGCCTCCGCGGCGTCGACGGCCTCCCCGAACAGGCTCATCGCCGCGGCGCCCTGCGGGCCCAGCACGCGGTTGATCATCCAGGTGTAGCCGCCGCCGGGGTGCAGCCCGAGCTGCAGGAACCGGGTGTCGAACTTCGCCCGCGGGCCGGCCAGGCGCAGGTCGGCGGCCAGCGCGAGGTTCAGCCCGGCGCCCACGGCGGCGCCGTTGACGGCGGCGATGGTGGGCAGCGGGCAGTCGGCGATCGCGAGGAATCCGGAGTAGACGCGGCGCAGCGTGGCCGGGTCGGCGGTCGCGAGCTCGGAGAGGTCGCCACCCGCGCAGAACGCCGGGTCCTCCCCGGTGACGACGATCGCGCCCACGCCGTCGTCGGCGACGGCGGCGGCCACGGCGGCCACGAGCTTCTCCGACAGCTCCAGGTCCATCGCGTTGCGCCGCGACGGGTTGGACAGGGTGAGGACCGCTACCCGGTCCTCGATCTCAGTGCGGACGTCTGTGGCCATGGGGGCATCCTGCCCGGGACGGGGCCTCCGCGTCGTGTCGCACCGGTCACGCCGGACGTCGGCCCCACGCCGAGACCAGCGGTGACGTGGCCAGGTCGAGGCGGCCGGCGTCGACGGCGGCCAGGTGCGCCCCGATCTCGTCGGCCGTGGCCAGTCCGGCGTCGAGCAGCCGGTCGCGGATCTGCAGGACGGTGGCCCGTTCCAGCACGGCGCAGGCGGGTCCGGTGATCGGGAAGAACGCGTCGGCCGCGACCTCCACCAGCCCCGCCTCACGGAGCCGCCGGGGCAGGGTGCGGCCGTAGGCGAGGTCCACCCCGCGTCCGGCCATCAGCGTGCGGAAGCCGGTCTTGAGCCGGTTGGCGAGCGCCTGCTCGGGCCCGGCCTCGTCGGGGCAGACCAGCGGCTGCAGGGCCGGGTCGGCCTCCTCGAGCAGCAGCCATCCACCGGGTCGCAGCGCTGCCACCAGCGACGCGAGCACGTGGTCGCGTTCGGGCAGGTGCACCAGCACCAGCCGGGCATGCACGACGTCGAAGGGGCCGTCCGGCGCCGGGTCGGCCGCGACGTCGTGGGTGCGGACCTCGCACCCGGCGAGCCCGCGCAGCCACCGGGTGTCGATGTCGGTGGCCAGCACGTGCCCGGACGGGCCGACGCGCCCGGCCAACCACGCCGGCACGCTCGGGCCGCCCGCGCCGACCTCCCACACCCGGCTCCCCGCACCGAGGCCGAGACGGTCCAGGTGCCGGAAGGTGACCGGATCGAACAGCTCCGCGAAGGCGCCGAACCGCGCGCCGGCCTCGGTCCGGGCGTTGTCGAGCAGGTACTCGTTCACGGTCTCGGCCCGGCGAACGCCGCCAGCTGGCCGGCGAACGCGTCCAACGCGGCGACGGCGGCGTCGCTGTCCCGGTCCACCAGCCACGCGAGCGTCACGCCGTCGGTCACGACGATGAACATGCGCGCGAGCTGCTCCACCGGCAGCGTCCACGTCACACCGCACCCCTCGGCGATCTCCTCGAGCGTCTCCCGGGCGGTGCGGTGGTAGGCCGCGTACTGCTGTTCCGCGACGCCGGAGAGTCCCGGGTCGTTCAGGGCGTGCTGGGTCAGCGCCATGAGCACCGACTCACGCCCGGGGTCGTCCTCGACGGTCTGCCAGTAGAACCCCAGCGTCACGCGCAGCGACTCGGCCACGGTGGGGCGGATGTGCGTGCCGTCGGCACGGGCGGCGGTCAGCGCGTCCAGGGTCTGGGTGGTGAGCTCGTCGAGCAGCTCCTGCTTGGACGCGAAGCAGTAGTGGAACGAGGCCAGCGGCGCTCCGGCCTCGATGCAGATCGCCCGGGTCGTGGCCCTGGCGAACCCGTCGCGGCCGATGACGCGGAACGCCGCCGCCACCAGCTGCCGGCGACGGTCCTCGGCGGACACCCGCGCCATGAAACCTCCCTACTGGGTCAACCGTCCAAGACGGTTGACATACATGTGTCGCACGTCGCACCCTGATCCGCAACCCGAGCCAGGGAGGCCGCACGTGAGCGACAACTTCGGCTATGCCACCCAGTTTCCCCGAGTCCTGCGCCGCTTCGCGCTCTTCGCGGTGGCGTTCTCGATCGTCTCCATCACCACCGGCATCTTCCTCAACTACTCCTACGGCCTGACGACGATGGGCCCGGCGGCCGTGTGGCTGTGGCCGGTCGCGGCGACCGGGCAGTTCCTGGTGGTGCTCGTGCTGGCCGAGCTGGCCGGCCACTACCCGCTGGCCGGGGCCAACTACCAGTGGTCGGCGCGGCTCGTCGGCTCCCGGTTCGGCTACCTCGTCGGCGCGCTGGGCGTGCTGTACGGCGCGGTCGGGCTGCCCGGCATCGCGCTGCTCGGGCTGGCCCCGCTCACCGCCACCGTCCTGGGCCTCGACGCCGGGGATACCCGCCTGCTGCTGTTCATCGCGATCCTCGCGCTCGTGATCGCGTACCTGATCAACATCGTGCGCGTGCAGCTCGCGGCCCGGGTCAACAACGTCGCCGTGTTCGCCGAGATCATCGGCACTGTCGTGCTGAGCGTCGTGGTGTTCGTGCTGTGGGTGCAGGGCTCCGGCGGCACCCCCGACGGCGGGCACGGCCTGGGCTTCCTGGCGACGACGGTACCGGGCGCGGTCTTCCCCGACGCGCTCGTCGGCGGCGCGCTCGTCGGGATCTTCACGCTCGTCGGCTTCGAGGCGGCCGCCGACATGGCCGAGGAGGCCGTGGACGCCCGGCGCACGGTGCCGCGGGCGATGATCCTGTCCGTCGTGGTGTCCGGGGTGCTGGGCTGGGCCGCGCTGATCGGCTTCACCGTCGCGATCCCCGACCTGGCCTCGGTCTCCGCCTCGCCCGTGCCGCTGGCCGCGATCGCGGAGTACTGGCTCGGCCCGGTGCTGACGAAGGGGTTCCTCGCGATCGTGGTGTTCTCGATGTTCGCGCTGGTCGTGGTGGCCGCCGCGTCGAACTCCCGGCTGATCTTCGCCATGGCCCGCGACGGGATGCTGCCGTTCTCGAAGGCGCTGCGGCGCGTCAACCCGCGCACCTCGACCCCCGTGCCGGCGCTGGTCACCTCGCTCGTGGTGTGCCTGGTGCTGCTGGCCTACGGCACCGCCGACGGCAACGCGTTCGCCGTGCTGGTGGGGGCCACGGCGCTGGTGCCCTACCTCGTCTACGTGCTGACGCTCGGCGGTTACCTGGCGAAACGCCGGTCGATCGTCGCCGCCGCCGAAGGCGGGTTCCGGCTCGGTGCCGCCGCACTGCCCGTCGCGGTGCTGGCGATGCTGTGGCTGGTCGCGGTGATCGCCGCACTGACCCTGCCCGAGGACTTCCGCTCCGCCGACTACGTGGTGCTCGGAGCGCTGGCCCTGGCCGGGCTCTGGTACGTCGCGGCGCTGCGCAGGCGGTTGGCCGACGGGACGGCGGGCATCGGGTCCGCCGCCGCGAACGAGAAGGCGGAAGTGGCATGACCTGGCAGAACTGGGCCGGCAACCAGCGCACCGACCCCGCCCGCACGGTCGTGGCCCGCGACGCGGGCGACGTCGTCGACGCGGTGAAGGCCGCCGAGCGCGACGGGCTGCGCGTCAAGGCGCTCGGCTCCGGGCACTCGTTCACCGCGGTGTCGGTGCCCGAGGACGTCGCGCTGGTCGTCCCGTCGGACCCGGCGCAGGTGCGCATCGACGCCTCGGGCCTCGCCACCGTTCCCGCCGGGCTCACGCTCCGGGCCCTCAACGCCCTGCTGTGGGACCGCGGCTGGGCCCTGCCCAACCTCGGCGACATCGACGCCCAGACCGTCGCGGGGGCGATCTCCACCGGCACCCACGGCACCGGCGCCCGCCACCAGGGCATCGCCGCGCAGGTGCGGGCGCTGGAGCTGGTGACCGCCGACGGTTCGGTCCTGACGTGCTCGGCCGCGGAGAACCCCGAGGTCCTCCACGCGGCGCGGGTCGGCCTGGGGGCCCTCGGTGTCCTCGTCACCGTGACCCTGCAGGCCGTCCCGGCGTTCCGGCTGCACGCCGTCGAGACCGCGATGCCGCTGGACCGCGTGCTCGACGATCTCGACGCGCTGGCCGCCGGCAACGACCACTTCGAGTTCTACTGGTTCCCGCACACCGACATCGCCGCCACCAAGCGCAACAACCGCACCGCCGCCGACGGCCCCGTGCGCGGCCGCGTCGCCGAGTGGGTGGGCGACGACCTGCTGGGCAACGGCGCGTTCGAGCTGGTCTGCCGGCTGGGTGCGCGGATGCCCCGGACGGTGCCCGTGCTGAACCGGCGGGCCGCGGACCGGTTCGCCGACGCCGAGTACGTCGACCGCTCCTACCGCGTGTTCACCAGCCCGCGCCGCGTGCGGTTCCTGGAGATGGAGTACGCCGTGCCCCGGGCGGCGCTGCGCGAGGCGTTCGACGGCATGCGGGGTGCCGTCGACCGGCACGGGCAGGCCGTGACGTTCCCCGTCGAGGTCCGGGTCGCGGCGTCCGACGACATCCCGCTCTCCACCGCGTCGGGCCGGGAGAGCGCCTACATCGCCGTCCACGTCTACCGGGGGCAGCCGCACGAGGCCTACTTCGGCGCCGTCGAGGCCGTGATGACGGCGCTGGGCGGGCGTCCCCACTGGGGCAAGATGCACACCCGCACGGCGGCGGACCTGCGGCGCAGCTACCCGGGATTCGACACGTTCGTGGCCCTGCGCGACCGGCTCGACCCGCAGCGGCGCTTCGGCAACTCCTACCTGGAACGGGTGCTCGGGTGACTCTGCACGATCTGACCACGCCGGCCCTGCTCGTCGACGTCGACGCGGTGGAGGCGAACCTCGCCGACATGGCCGCGGTGCTGCCCGGCTCGCGGCTGCGGCCGCACGTCAAGGCGCACAAGGCCACCGCGCTCGCCCGCTGGCAGTCCGGCTTCGGGCACGCCGGGTTCACGTGCGCCACGATCCGCGAGGTCGAGGGCATGGCGGCGGCGGGTCTCGGCCAGGACCTGCTGCTCGCCAACGAGGTGCTCGACGCGCGGCGCCTCGGCGCGCTCGACGCCCGCGTCACGCTCGCGATCGACTCCCGGGAGACGCTCGACGCGGCCGTCGCGGGCGGGGTGCGGGAGGTGCTCGTCGACGTCAACGTCGGCCTGCCGCGCTGCGGGATCGCGCCCGACCGCGCCGGATGGCTGGCCGATCGCGCCCGGGCCGCGGGGCTGACCGTGCGCGGCGTCATGGGCTACGAGGGGCACCTCATGATGTACGGCGAGGCGGCCGAGCGCGCCGAGCTCACCGAGGAGTGCATGGCGAAGCTGCTGGCCGCGCACGCCGACGTGGGCGGCGAGCTCGTCTCGGGCGGCGGCACGGGCACCTACGCCGTGAACACCTGGGTGGACGAGATCCAGGCCGGCTCCTACGCGCTCATGGACACCGCCTACTCGGCGGCCGGGGTGCCGTTCCGCCAGGCGTTGACGGTGCTGGCGTCGGTGATCTCCGTGACCGCGCCGGCGGGGGAGATGCCCGGTTACGCGGTGGCCGACGTCGGCCTCAAGTCGCTGGGGATGGACCACGGCAACCCGACGATCCCGGGGGCGCAGGTGTGGTTCTGCTCCGACGAGCACACCACCTTCGCCGCCGAGCAGCCCGTCGCGGTGGGGGACCGGATCCGGGTGCTGCCGGCCCACGTCGACCCGACCGTCGCGCTGCACGAACGCATGTACCTCGTGCGCGGCGAGGAGATCCTCGACACCTGGCCGGTGGACCTCCGGGGCTGGTGACCCGGAACATCACCCGGTTGTGGCTCGTTCCACCAGTGTGAACGGGCTGAAGACGGCGCTGCTGCTGGGCGGCATGAGCGCGCTCGTGCTGTTCACCGGCTCGCTGTTCGGCCGCACCGGCCTGCTGGTCGCGCTGGTGGTGGCGCTGGGCGTCAACGGGTGGGCGTACTTCAACTCCGACAAGCTCGCCCTGCGCGCCATGCACGCCCGTCCCGTGTCCGAGCCCGAGGCGCCGGCGCTCTACCGGATCGTCCGCGAGCTCTCCCGCATCGCGCGCCGGCCCATGCCGCGCCTGTACATCAGCCCCACCTCGGCCCCCAACGCGTTCGCCACCGGTCGCAGCCCGCGCCACGCCGCGGTCTGCGCCACCACCGGCCTGCTCGACCTGCTCGACGAGCGCGAGCTGCGCGCCGTGCTGGGCCACGAGCTCTCCCACGTGTACAACCGCGACATCCTGATCTCCTCGGTGGCGGGCGCGCTCGCGGCGGTGGTCGGCTACCTGGCGAACATGGCGATGCTCGCCGGGCTGTTCGGTGGGGGCGACGGTGAGCGCCAGAACCCGCTCGGCGTGCTGCTCGTCGCGCTGCTCGGGCCCGTCGCGGCCGGGGTCGTGCAGATGGCCGTCAGCCGGTCGCGGGAGTACCAGGCCGACGCGAGCGGCGCCCAGCTCACCGGCGACCCGCTCGCGCTGGCGTCGGCGTTGCGGAAGCTGCAGGTCGGCACGCAGCTGGCGCCGCTGCCGCCCGAGCCGCAGCTGGTGTCGCAGTCGCACCTGATGATCGCGAGCCCGTTCCGCGCCGGTGAGAACGCGGCGCGGCTGTTCTCCACCCACCCGCCGATCGAGGACCGCATCCGGCGTCTGGAGGAGATGGGGCGGCGCCGTCCGTGAGCGGAAACTGTCGGACGGGCCGGGCATGCTGGCGTCGTGAGTCCTGACGACCGCCGCTCCACCACCAGCGAGTACGGCGTGCTCGGCGTGCGCGACGTCGACTTCACGCTCGACCGGTTCCCTCCGGCGCGCGACCTGGCCTCGCTCGTCGAGCGCCACTGGCTGGTGTCGTGGGAGCTGCCCGCCGGGCGCGAGGCGTCGGTCACGCTGCTGCCGCACCCGTGCGTCAACCTCGTGCTCGACGGCGGGCGGCTCGCCGTCTCGGGCGTCGGGCGGGACCGGTTCACCTACGTCTACCGCGGGGCGGGGCGGGTGTTCGGCGTCAAGTTCCGGCCCGGGGGGTTCCTGCCCTTCCTCGGCCGCCCCCTCGCCGACATCACGGGGGCCGTGCTGCCGGCCGAGCAGCTGTGGGGCCCGTCGGCGTCGGGGCTGGCCACGGAGATGACCGCGGCCGCACGGGTCGAGCGGATGATCGAGCTCGTGGAGTCGTTCCTACGGGCCCGCTGGCCCGCCGAGGACCCCCAGGTGGAGCTCGTCGGGCGGATCGTGGCGGCGCTGCTGCACGACCGCGACATCACCCGCGTCGAGGACGTCTCCGACCGCTTCGCCATCCCCCCGCGCACCCTGCAACGGCTGTTCGCCCGCTACGTCGGCGTCAGCCCGAAGTGGGTGCTGCGCCGCTACCGGCTGCACGAGGCGGCCGCGGTGCTGGCGCAGGAGCAGGACCGACCGTGGGCCGATGTGGCGGCCGAGCTGGGCTACTTCGACCAGTCGCACTTCATCCGCGACTTCACCGCCGCCATCGGCCTGACGCCCGTGGCCTACGCGCAGGCCTGCCGGCGCAGGGAGGCGCCGGTCAGCGCCTGACCCTGCACACGGACGTGTGAGGCGTAGCGTGAATTCATCACTGTGGGTGAGCGAGGCCGGGGGGTCCGATGGGTGTGGTGTGGCTGGTGGTCGCGGTGCTGTGCGTCGCGGCGGGCGTGGCGCTGCTGGTGGTGGACCGGAGGCGGAGTGCGGCTCCTCCGCCCCCGTCCGTGGAGCCACACGTCCCCGCGCCCCGCGAGCCGGAGCCCGACGGGGATCTCTTCACCCCCGAGGCGTTGCCACGCCACCCCGAGAACGGCTCCTGACGCCTGTTGGGTGTCCGTGTCGGTCGCAGCCCGGGTGCTGTGTTCCGACCGCCCGCCTCGCGGAACTCGTGTCCGTCGGGTGGGACGGCCGCCTCCACGTCCTGGACGCGTGACCGGCCGTCGAGCCGGACCGACCGGCTGAGTCGCTCCGGCGCTCAGCTCACCGGTAGTTGGTGAACTGCAGGGCGATGCCGAAGTCCTTGCCCTTCAGCAGCGCGATCACGGCCTGCAGGTCGTCCTTCTTCTTGCCGGAGACCCGCAGCTGGTCGCCCTGGATCTGCGCCTGGACGCCCTTGAGCTTCTCGTCGCGGATGGCCTTGCTGATCTCCTTGGCCTTGTCCGACTCGATGCCCTGGATGATCTTGCCGCTGACCTTGTAGACCTTGCCCGAGATGGCGGGCTCGCCGGCCTCGAAGGCCTTCATGGAGATGTTGCGCTTGACGAGCTTCTCCTTGAAGACGTCGACGGCGGCCTTCGCCCGCTCCTCGGTCTCGGACTCGATCGTCAGGGCCTCCTCGCCCGACCAGGCGATCGACGTGCCCGTGCCCCGGAAGTCGAAGCGCTGGGAGAGCTCCTTCGCCGCCTGGTTGAGGGCGTTGTCGACCTCCTGCCGGTCGACCTTGCTGACGACGTCGAACGACGGGTCTGCCATGCGTGCCTCCTGATCGACCGGGCCCCTGTGAAACCCGGTTCGCTGCTGTCGTATCCTCGTCCACGCGCCACGGCGCACCACGGCAGGTTGCCCGAGTGGCCAAAGGGAGCGGACTGTAAATCCGTCGGCTTAGCCTACGAAGGTTCGAATCCTTCACCTGCCACACCCCGCACAAGCGGCCTCTGACCAGCGAAAACCTGGACAGAGGCCGCTTTTGTGGTTGTCCGGCTGTGTCCGGCTCCGCCCGCTGTCTACGGGCATCCGTGGACCGTTCACGGACTGATCTTCACGACCTGGCATGCAGGGCCTCGGACCGGCGTCCCGGCCCACGCGGCCACCTGTGGGGCAGGCACGCCGCTGTTGAGCCAGGTGGAGACCACGGCGTGCCGGAGGTCGTACGGACGCCGAGCCAGTAGTGACGCCGCCTCCGCCGACGTGAGGATCGCTGCCCGCGCCAGAGCCCAGAGCCGGCCGTAGTGGCTCTCCGAGAGCGGCCCGCCGCGCACACCACTCATCGTCCCTCGTCGAAGCACAAGCAGAAGGGGTGGCCGGCCGGATCGAAGAGAACCCGGACGTTCTCCTGCGGCTGGAACTCAGCCACCGCGGCGCCCAAGGCGACCGCCTCGGTGACCGCTGAGTCCAGGTCACCTACCTGGAAGTCGAAGTGCATCAGCGGCCGCTGTTCTCCCTCGACCGGCGGCCACACCGGCGGCCGGTAGCCCTCCGCCTGCTGGAACACGAAGAACGGTCCTGTCGGAGAAGCAGCGACGACGGCCGTGCCCGGCTCTTCATGCCCGAGGTGCCAACCGAGGAGCTCGACGTAGAACTTCGCCAACCCACGGGGGTCGGGCGCCTCGATCGCTGTTCCCCACCACATGCCATCCGTTCGGGACCTCATTCGCGCAGCCTGCCCGTCGGACCCTGCACTTGCCTGGGCGAATCGGGGAGGACGAACGACGACAGAACCTCGGATCCCGCCCGATGACCTTGTTCGAGGACCGGATTCGTGAGCGGGGTAGGTCGCCTCGGCCTCCCGGCGACGACACGAGCGAGCAGGTTTCACGGGGCGACGGGATTGACCAGCACGCGACGCGCACTACCCCCAAGAACCGGTAGAACTCGGGCTCCCCCCGCGCGCCCGGCACCGCTCGGAGATCGGGGGAGTGCGGCGGGGGCGGTGATCTCCTCACGGCGCGCCCGAGGGCTACCGGCCCGAGGGGTGGCCGGCCAGGCGGCACCGAGTACCTTGCCCGCTACCCCTCGACCCAGCACAAGCGGCCTCTGACCAGCGAAAATCTGGACAGAGGCCGCCTGTGTGGTTGTCGGGCTCCATCGCGCGGGCCGACCCCGAGGCGCGGGAGCTCGTCGTCGGACTCCCAACGATCAGCGTGCAGGAGTGGACCTCGCCGGGGTCGGACGTCATCGGCGCCGCGAGGAGATCACGACGACGTCGCCACGCCCGGGTGGTCGGACCCGGGGTCGTCGTGACGGCCGGTCGCTACCGCAGCCGAGACCCACCACCGACCGTGCCCCGAACCGGTCCACCATCGCGACGTGGGCGTCCCGGTCGCGACGGTCGGGATCGAGCGCGTCGTGGACCGTGACGAGCCGGGGGTGCGGAAGATCGGGTCAGGCACGGACCGCGGCGACCGCCTCCTCCATGCCCCGCACGGCGAGCCGGTCGGCGCGCTCGTTCTCCGGATGTCCGGCGTGGCCCTTCACCCAGTGCCACTCGACGGTGTGCCGGGCCACGGCCTCGTCGAGCTCGCGCCACAGGTCGGCGTTCTTCACCGGCTTGCGGTCCGAGGTCATCCAGCCGTTGGTCTTCCACTTCGGCACCCAGCTCGTGATGCCGTTGCGGACGTAGGCGGAGTCGGTGTAGATCGCCACCGTGACGGGTCGCTTCAGGACGGTGAGTGCGCGGATCGGGGCGGTCAGTTCCATGCGGTTGTTGGTGGTCTCACCGGCGTCGCCGCCGCACAGCTCCTTCTCGACGGTGCCGTAGCGCAGCACCGCACCCCACCCGCCCGGCCCGGGGTTGGGGCTGCACGCGCCGTCGGTGTAGATCTCCACGACCTGTTCAGCCACCCGCGTACCCTATGACGACCGTGGCGTCCAGATCGTCGGACATCGCCACACGTGGGGTGAGGCCGGCGGCGGTGAACGCGGCGGCCGTGGCGGCGGCCTGGCCGCGGCTCGTCTCGATCAGCAGGTGTCCGCCCGGGGCCAGCCACGCGGACGCGCCGTCGACCACCCGCCGTTGCACGTCGAGGCCGTCGCGCCCGCCGTCGAGCGCCACGCGCGCCTCGTGGTCGCGGGCCTCGGGCGGCATCATCGCGATCGCGTCGGTGGGCACGTACGGGGCGTTGACGGCGAGGATGTCGACCCGTCCCCGCAGGTCGGCGGGCAGGGCCGCGTACAGGTCGCCCTCGTGGACGACGGGGACGTTGCGCCGGGCGCACCGCACGGCGACGGGGTCGATGTCGGCCGCGTGCAGCTCGATCGGGCCCAGCGCGGCCGCGAGCGCGGCGCCGACGGCCGCCGAGCCGCAGCACAGGTCGACGACGACCGCCCCGCCCACGGCGACCGCCTCGTGCACGAGGAACTCCGTGCGTCGCCGGGGCACGAACACCCCGGGGTCCACCGCGATCCGCAGGCCGCAGAACTCCGCCCAGCCCAGGATGTGCTCCAGGGGCAGGCCGGCGACGCGGCGCGCGACCATCCCGTCGAGCTCGCCCGGACCGGACGCCGCCTCGACGAGCAACCGCGCCTCGTCCTCGGCGAAGACGCAGCCGGCGACGCGCAGCGTGGAGACGATGTCGGTCAAGCGCCCACCGTAGTGCGGTCGACGAGGCCCGCCCGCTGGAACCGGTCGACGAGCTCGGTGACCGACGGGCTGGTGATCTGCAGGCGGGTGGCGAAACCGCCGGGGCGGCACGTGCCCTGCACGAACAGCTGCGACAGCGCGATCATGTCGGTGGCGCCCATCCTGAACGCCTGCCGCGCGGCCAGGAGCCGGTGGTTCTGGGCGCCGATCACGGCGTCCCGGATCGCCCGCGTCATCTGAAGGTCCTGCTCCATGTGCCTAGGCTACCGAGTAACACGTCCTGCGGGCGTTGCCGGACGCCGGTGCGCGTCGGCTCCTCGTGGACCTCTCCGGCGCGGAGGTCCTCGTGCCCGGGCTCGAGGCCGTGCTGGCCCGCAAGGCTCGGCGCGCCCGGTCCGCGGGCGGCTGGCCCGTGCGGGTCAGGTCACGGCGGAAGTCCTCGCCCGCCGGGTCGTCGCTGCCCGGGGAGCCGACGAGGAACAGCCCGCCGAACGACCAGAAGGCCTGCCCGCAAGGCGGTCAACCGCGGTTGTCAGCCGGTGACCCGCCCGGTGCTGACCCGCTCCAGCGCGGCCTCCACGGTGGCGTACCCGATGCGCGAGGCCCGGTAGACGCGCGAGACGTCGATGGTCAGGCCCGTGACGCCCGCGTCCTCGCCGGGGCGGAGCGCCAGCAGGTGCCGGCCGTCGCGGGACGGGTGCGCGGCGTCGTCGATGACGGCCAGCACCGGGCCGATGCGGTGGCCCTCCTGCGCGATCGAGCCCAGGCCGGGGGCGAGCCGGTCCAGGGCGCGGGCCCACCTGGCGGGGCCGGCGCCCGGATCGGGCCGGTGCCCGGAGCGGTTGAGCAGCGCGAGCACGTGCGTGGCGCCGTCGCGCAGGGCGCGCAGCACCGGCAGCGGCTCGGAGACCGACCCGTCGATCCAGCGCCGTCCCTGCAGTTCGACGGGCGGCCCGGCCAGCACGGGGATCGCGGCGGTGGCCCGGAACGCCACCTTCCACTCGTCGGGGTCGCGGGGTTCGAGCACGTGCGGCGTGAGGTCGGTGACGTCGGTGGCGATCACCCGCAGCGGGACGGGCGAGGCGTGCAGGCGGTCCCAGGGCATCGGCTTGGAGTGGACCATGATGTCGTCGAGCAGGTGGTCGAGCGACACCACCGGCTTCCGGGTGCGCAGGCGGCGCAGGTCGGCGAACTCCCGGCAGGCCATGTCCTCGAAGAAGATGTGCGCGGCGCCGCGGCCGTCGCCGAGCAGCAGGGCGCCGCCGATGTAGGCGCCGGCCGAGCTGCCGTAGACCGCGTCGAAGCCGCCCGCGAGACCCGCGTCGTCGAGCGCGTGCGCCATCCCGCCGGCGTAGGCGCCGCGCATGCCGCCACCGGCGACGACGAGGGCGATGTGGTGGCCGTCGTCCCGGTTCCCGGTGTCGCGTCGGCGGACGAGGGCGCGCAGCACCTCGTCGTCGCCGGGAAGGGGTGAGCTCATGGACCGATCATCCCAGGGGGAGCCGCGCGACCGTGCGCCACGAGTCCGGGAGGCGGGAGCCGGCCAGCAGTTGGGCCGCCCGGATCTCGGCCGTGAACGGCAGGCCGGTCTCGAGGTGGGCGGCGACGGCACGCAGCCGGGGCAGTGGGGCGTCATGACCGACGGTCAGGTGCGGAACGGGTTCGCGGCCGTGCTCACCGCCGTAGGGGACGGCCCCGAACCGCTCCTGGACGGCGAGGGTGAGCCGCACGAACGGGTCGGCGGGCTCGGGGGCCAGCCACACGACGTCGTCACCGAACCAGTCGACGCGGCAGAACGTGGCCGTGAACGACGGCGTGGCGGCGACGACCTCCCGCAGCGCGGGCAGGTCGATCTCGGCAAGCGGCAGGAACGGGAACAGCACCGTGACGTGGGCCGGGACGCCGCGCGCCGCACTCGCGTCGAGCTCGAGACGCAGATCGCGGACGAGGGGCTCCGCCTCGGCGACGGGGACGACGACGGCGGTCAGCTCGGGCTCCACCGGCCCCATCGTGCCGGTCAGCTGAAGACGGCGCCCGTGAGTTCGAGCAGCGCACCCAGCAGGGCGACGGCGATGATCAGGGCGAGCACCGCGGCGATCGCGCTGACCGCGAACCGGCCGGCCACCCCGGGCGCGGGTGCGGTGGGCGCGGCGAACGGGCCGCTGCCGTAGGGGGCGGCGGCGGGGAGGACCTCCGAAGCGGTCCGCTGGGCGGGGATCGTGGGGAACCGCTCGGTGGGGGCCTCGGCCTCCCAGCTGATCGGGGTGGCGCGCGGGAGCGTCCGGGTGCGGGGTGCGGCCATCGTTCACCGGTCCTTGTCAGTGAGCCGCGGTACGGCCCTGTACCCCGCTTGTCGGGACGCGGCTGCAGGTCGTTATCCCAGGTCGGAGGGGTTCACCCGGTCCAGTGACGATCACCGCCGACCATGACGGGTGGTGATCGGGAGTAGGGTCGCGGCCGTGGCTGAGCTCAAGGTGGACGCCGAGCCGGGAGAGGTCGGTTTCGACGCCGATCGCCTGGGGCGCATCGATTCCCACTTCCGTCGCTACGTCGACGACGGACGTCTCCCCGGCTGGACGATCGCCGTCGCACGCCGCGGCCGGGTCGCCCATCTGGCCCATTACGGCCTGGCCGACCTGGAGGCCGATCGCGCCGTCGCCGACGACACCGTGTGGCGCATCTACTCGATGACCAAGCCGATCACCTCGGTGGCGGCGATGATGCTCTACGAGCGCGGCGCGCTGGAGCTGACCGATCCGGTCTCGCGCTACATCCCCGCGTTCGCCGACCTGCGCGTCTACCGCGCCGGGTCGGCCGCCAACCCCGGCACGGTGCCCGCGAGCGAGCCGATGCGGGTCTGGCACCTGCTGAGCCACACCTCCGGGCTCACCTACGGCTTCCACCACGCCCACCCCGTCGACGAGATGTACCGGGCGAAGGGCTTCGAGTTCGGCGCGCCGCGCGGCATGGACCTCGAGACCGCGTGCGACGCGTTCGCGCAGTTCCCGCTGGTGTTCGATCCCGGCACGGAGTGGAACTACTCGGTGGCCACCGACGTGCTCGGCCGGGTGGTCGAGGTGGCGTCGGGGAAGAAGCTCGACGCGTTCCTCGCCGAGGAGATCCTCGGCCCGCTGGACATGACCGACACGGCGTTCTCCGTCGGCGGGGCCGATCTCGACCGGCTCGCGGCGCTCTATGTCCGCAACCCCGCGGGCGGCCTGCGCCGCTACGACACGATGGGCGCCGCCGCCACGCACGAGCCCACCTACCTCTCCGGCGGTGGCGGGCTCGTCTCCACCGCCGCCGACTACCACCGCTTCACGCAGATGCTCGCCCGCGGCGGCGAGCTGGACGGCGTGCGGCTGCTATCGCCGCGCACCGTCGCCTACATGGCCACCAACCACCTGCCCGGCGGCCACGACCTCGACACGGTCGGCCGGCCGATCTTCGCCGAGTCGTCCTACGCGGGTGTCGGGTTCGGGCTCGGCTTCTCCGTCGTGCTCGACCCGGCCGCGGGCAAGGGCGTCACCAGCCTCGGGGAGTACGCGTGGGGCGGCCTGGCCAGCACCGCGTTCTGGGTGGACCCCGTCGAGGAGATCACCGCGATGTTCTTCACCCAGCTCCTCCCCTCGAGCACCTATCCGATTCGTCCGCAGCTGCGGACGCTGGTCAACCAGGCGGTGGTGGACTGATGTCCAACGCTCTCGCGTTCCTCATCCGGGTGGTGGTGATCGCGGTCAGCCTGTGGGTGGCCACGCTGATCGTCCCCGGCATCGACAACTCGGCCGGTACCACGGCCAGCCGGGTCGGCACGCTCGTCGTGGTCGCGCTGATCTTCGGTCTGGTCAACGCCACGATCAAGCCGATCATCAAGACGCTCGGCTGCGCGTTCTACCTGCTGACGCTGGGCCTGATCGGGCTCGTCGTCAACGCGTTGCTGTTCATGCTCGTCGGCTACCTCTCCAGCAGCCTCGGGCTGCCGTTCAGCGTAGGCGGGTTCGGCGCGGCGTTCGTCGGGGCGATCGTGGTGGCCGTCGTCAGCTTCGTGCTGCACGTCCTGATCCCGGACCGCCTCGACCAGCGATAGGCCAGGCCGGGCCCCAGGTCCCGGCCTCCGGGCCGGGTGGGAGGGACGCGAGGTAACCGCGCAGGACCGTGAGGGCCGCGTGCGGGTTGTCGCTGCGCCACACCAGCGAGTGCGGGTAGACCGGCGTCGGATCCCGCACGGCGACGCGGCGCAGGTCGTGACCGGCCGGCCAGACGAGCCGGGTCCGTTCCCCGACCAGCGTGGCCAGCGTCGGGGAACCGGCGACCACGTCGAGCAGCGCGTCGGTGCCGAAGTTGGGGCCGTTCACGTCGAGCGTCAGCCCGAACGCCGCGGCGAGCTCGTCGTAGAACGCGCCCCACTCGGTGCCGGGAACGGCGGCGGGCATCCAGATCGGGTGTGCGGCCAGCTCCGCGGGGGTGATCGCGGCGGTGGCGGCCAGGGCGTGGGCCGGTCCCGTGAGGACCTCGATGGGTTCGTCCAGGACCCGGACGGCGGCGACGCCGTCGGGGAGCGGGTGGGCGACGGCGCGGAAGGACGCGTCGACGGAGCCGGACCGGACGGCGTCCACGGCGGCGCGGGCGTCGAAGAGGGTCACGACGTCGAGCGCGATCCCGGGATGGGCCCGGTGGAAGTCGCCGAGGACCTGTGCGGGGGCGATCCGCGGGTTGATCACGTCGACGCGCAGGGCACGGCCGCCGGGCCGGACGGACGCCGCGGCCCGCTCCTCGGCCCGCAGGAGGTCGCGGGCGTGGGGCAGGAACGCGTGCCCGTCGGCGGTGGGCACGGCGCCCCGCGCGGTGCGGGTGAACAGGCGCACCCCGAGCTCGCGCTCCAGGGCCGCGACCCGCTTGGAGACGGCCTGCTGGGTGACGCCCAGGTCGTGGGCGGCCTCCTGGAACCGGCCCGCGTCGGCGACGGCCACGACCGTGCGCACACCGTCGAGGTCCACGGCGCGGGACGCTAGTACAACGGGCGGTTGTGGCTCGCCGGGACCGCGGTTGTTGGACCCGCGGACCCGCCACCCGCTGTACTGCCGCGGTGGCACGCAGGCGGCTGGGGCGGCGGTTCGGGTGGCTCTGGACGGCGTACTCGGTGAGCACCTTCGGCACGTTCTTCGCGTTCGACGCGTTCACCGTCGTCGCGGTCCTCGTGCTGCACGCCGCACCGGTCGAGGTCTCGGTGCTGGCCGCGGCGGGGCCGGCCGTGGGTGCGCTGGTGGCGGTGCCGCTCGGTCCGTGGGTGGAGTTCCGCCGCAAGCGACCGGTGATGGTGGCCGTGGACCTGGTCCGGTTCGCCGCGGTGCTGAGCGTGCCCGTCGCGTTCGCGCTCGGCGGGCTGGGCCTCGCGCAGCTCGTGGTGGTGTCGGTGGTGGTCGGGACGGCCGATCTCGCCTTCACGGCGGCGAGCGGCGCCTACCTGAAGGGCCTCGTCGCGGGCGACGATCTGCTCGTCGCGAACGGGCGCTTCGAGTCCACGACCTGGACCGCGGTCCTGCTCGGGCCTCCGCTCGGTGGGGTGGCGATCGGGCTGTTCGGCCCCGTGACGTCGATGGCCGTGGACGCCGCCAGCTACCTGCTCTCGGCGGTGGGCATCCGGGCGATCGGCGGGGGCGAGCCGCGTCCGGCCCGCCGCGGCCCGGCGTCGGGCGGCCTGCTCGAGGGCTGGCGCCACATCCTCACCCATCCCACGCTGCGCCCGCTGTTCCTCAACACGGTGCTGGTCAACGGCCTGATCATGGCACCGGCGCCGCTGGTGGCCGTCCTCATGCTCGGTGACCTCGGGTTCGCCCCGTGGCAGTACGGGCTGGCGTTCGCCGTCCCCTGCGTGGGCGGTCTCGTCGGCGCGCGGCTCTCGGCCCCGCTCGTCGCGCGGTTCGGCTCCGGCCGCGTCATGGCCGCGTCCGGGACCCTGCGTGCGTGCTGGCCGATCGGGCTGGCCTTCGTCGGCCCCGGCGTCGGCGGGCTGGTGCTGGTGATGGCGGTCCAGCTCGGGCTGATCACCTGCATCGGCGTGTTCAACCCGGTGTACGCCACCTACCGGCTCGAGCGGACGGGCCCGGACCGGGTGTCCCGGGTGCTGTCCGCGTGGTCGGTGACCGGGCGGGCGTCCATCGCCACCCTGACCGGGCTGGGCGGTCTGCTGGCCGCCGTCACGAGCGCCCGGACCGCCGTCGCGGTGGCGGGTGTCCTGCTCCTGGCTACCCCGCTCCTGCTGCCCCGGCGTCAGACGGGCCAGGTCTCCCGCCGGTAGCCCGCGTCCCAGAACATCCACTCGTAGCGTGAGGTGGTGCGGTGGTGCTCGCGCATCCGGTCCAGCTCGGCGTCGGAGAGCGTGGTTCCCAGCTTGTCGGTCACATCCAGCACCGCGTCGACGACGGCCCGGAACTCCGCGCCGCCGTACATCGCGATCCAGCGGGCGTAGAGGGGGTCGGGGGAGCTGCGCGCCACCAGCTCCTCACCGACGCGGGCGTAGATCCAGTAGCAGGGCAGCACCGCGCCCACGGCCTCGGCGAACGACCCGCCGTACGCCGTGGCCAGCATGTAGCTGACGTAGGCGCGGGTGGTGGGGGCCACCGGTTCCCGCGCCGCGTCCTCGGGGGTGGAGCCCAGATCCGTCATCAGCGACGCGTGCAGGTCCTGCTCGGCGGCCAGAGCCCCCGCAGCGTGCTCGGCGAACATGACGGTGTCGGCGGGGTCGGTGGCCTTGGCCGCACACACGGTCAGGGCCCGCGCGTAGCCGCGCAGGTAGTGGGCGTCCTGGACGATGTAGTGCCGGAACGCCTCCCGCGGCAGCGAGCCGTCGGTCAGC
>NZ_MKVV01000016.1:32114-107436 GCF_001899645.1 Pseudonocardia sp. 73-21
GCGGGTGATCATGGTGGGCACGGTAGTCGGCGCGAACCCACCCCGGTACTGCAGGTTTTCTCGACCTCGCAGCGCGCGGTGTCACCTCGCAGCGCGCCGGCGGGCTGCGAGGAGCACGACGGGCTGCGAGGCCGTCGCCCGAGTGGTGTCGACGGCCTCCGGCCTGGTCCCCTCTGTTCGCCGTCGGTTACAGCGCGGACACGCGTTGTTCGCAGAGGGTGAGATGTCGGTCACTCTTCGGGTACGATTCATCTGGGTGCCACGTCGGTGGTTCACGATGGACACCCCACGGGTGGCGTCTCAGCGCTGAGGGTGCACCGGACCGCTCCACACTGCGGAGGTGAGTCGACATGACCCCAGTACCCATGGATCACCACGAGAAGATGCGGCTGCGAGCAGCCGCCTTCCGGGTGACCCGCCTCTATCCCGGCCCCGTCGGGGAGCTGCTCTCGCGCGAGCTCCTCACCTGGGAGGAGTTCGGGTACCGGCTCGGTGGTGGCCAGCTCGTGATGAGGCTGGTGGACCACGTGCTCAAGACCCCGTTGGCCCAGGCCGAGGCGGCCTGAGCCCTGCTCTCAGTGGCCGGCGCTGTCGAACGTGACGGTGACGGTCTCGTGCCCGGTGGGAGCGCCGTCGACGAGTCCGCCGACGGCCCCGGCCAGGACCAGCAGCGCCGAGAGCGTGACGAGGCTGCCCAGCGTGGCCACGGCGTTCACCGTGCGGGAGAGGCCGCTGTTCACCGTGCGTGCACGGCTGCGGTGGGCGGAGGACATGACGGCGTGCGCAGACATGGGGGCACCGGGCTTCGTGAGGGGAACGGGGCTTGTCCGGTTCCGGTGCGCATGCCGGGTGGCCGTACGACCGGGATATCGGTGCCCGGCCGCACGGCGTTAGCCGGCGCTCAGTGGATCACCCGTCCGTGGCCGGCTGCTTGTCGACCAGCCGCTCGCGCAGCTCCCGCTTGAGCACCTTGCCCGCCGCCGACACCGGGATCTCGTCCACCAGGTAGAGCTCGCGGAGCCGCTTGTACGGCGTGACCAGCTCGTTGACGGCGGCGAGCAGCGCCTGCCCGTCGTCCTCGGACAGACCCGGCGCCACCACGAACGCCACCGGCAGCTCGCCGACCATGACGTCGGGCCGCCCCACCACGGCCGCCCCGCGCACCCCGGCCTGGCCGTGGAGCAGCTCCTCCAGCTCGCGGGGGTACACGTTGTAGCCCTTGTAGATCAGCATGTCCTTCTTGCGGTCGACGATGGAGAGGTAGCCGTCGGCGTCGAGCGTGCCGATGTCGCCGGTGTGCAGCCAGCCGTCGACGAGCGCCTCCGCGGTCTCCTCCGGCCGGTCCTTGTAGCCGACCATGACCTGCGGGCCCCGGATGCAGACCTCGCCCGCCTCGCCGGTGGCCGCCTCCTCGTCACCGTCCATGATCCGGACCTCGGTGTCGTAGACCGGGATGCCGACGGTACCGACCTTGCGCACCGCAGAGCGGCCGCCCGGGCCGATGGTGGCGCCCATCGTCACCTCGGTGAGGCCGTAGCCCTCGGCGATGACGACGTCCTCGCCGAACCGCCGCTGCATCGCCTTGATCATCTCGACGGGGAGCGGGGCCGCTCCGGAGGAGATGCTGCGGACGCCGGACAGGTCGCGCGTGGCGAACTCCGGGTGCTGCAGCAGCGCACCGAACAGCGGCGGGGCCCCGCCCATGCTCGTGACGTGGAACCTCTCGGCGTCGGCCAGGTAGGCACCCGGATCGAAGCGCTCGTGCAGGACGGTGGTGGACCCGGTCAACAGGGGCACGTTGAGCGCGCCGATCGTGCCCATCGCGTGGAACCAGGGGGTGAGGTTGATGGCCACGCCGGTGCCCAGGCGCGTCGGGAACTCGTCCTCCGGGCCGGTCTGGTCCAGCACGACGCCGCCCTCGGCGTCGAGCACGGGCACGGAACCGCTGCCCCAGCAGGCGTACTGCAGCGCGTTGACCACCACGTGGCGGTGCGGGAGCTGCACGCCCTTGCTCCGGCCGGTGGTGCCGCCGGTGTAGGCGAGGTGGGCGAGGTCGGTGTGGATGTCGATCGGGACGGCCGGGTCGACGGTGGACGCGTCGGCGTGGAAGGCCTCGAAGTCCACCGCGCCGTCGAGCGCCACCCGGTGGGCCGGATCGGTGGCCTGCTCGCGGTCGGTGGCGATCACCAGCCGGATCGCCGTCTGTGCCTGCACGGCGAGCAACACCTGCGTCGCCGGCACCCAGCTCACCGCGGCCACGGCACCGCAGTCGGCGAGCTGGAACGCGAGGTCGGCGGGCGGCAGCAGCGGGTTGGTGGGGGAGAACGTGGCCCCCGCCAGCAGGATGCCGTAGTAGGCGATGGCGTACTGCGGGCAGTTGGGCAGGTGGATGGCCACCACGTCGCCGCGTCCGATGCCGTGGCTGATCAACGCGTTGGCGAACGCACACGCCCGCTCGTACAGGGCGACCGTGCTGATCTCGCGGCCGTAGTAGTGCAGCGCGGTGTGGTCGCCGAAGCGCCGTGCCGACCCGGCCAGGATCGCGCCGACGGGCACCTCGGGGTAGTTCAGCGTGCCCGTCACCGCTTGCCACCCGGGGTGAACGCCACCGGCAGTTCCTTGATCCCGTTGATGAACATCGACTGCAGGCGGCGCGGCTCGGCCGTGGTGTGGATATCGGGCACGCGCGTGAGCAGCTCCCGGAACATCACCGACATCTCGCGCCGCGCCAGGTGGGCGCCCAGGCAGAAGTGCGGGCCCGGGCCGCCGAAGCCGACGTGCGGGTTGGGCGAGCGCCGGACGTCGAACACGTCGGGCTCGGTGAAGTGCTTCGGGTCGCGGTTGGCGGCCCAGTAGAACAGCAGCACCTTCTCGCCCGCGGTCATCGGCCGGTCGCCGAGCACGGCGTCGACGGCCAGGGTGCGCCGCATGAAGATCACCGGTGACGCCCAGCGGACGATCTCCTCCACCGCGGTGGGGGTGACGCCGTCCAGGTCGGAGAGCCAGATGTCGCGCTGATCGGGGTTCTCGGTGAGCAGGTGCAGGCCCCAGCTGATGGCGTTGCGGGTGGTCTCGTTGCCCGCCACGACCAGCAGGATGAAGAAGCTCGCCAGCTCGTCGGGGGTGAGCCTGCCGCCGTCGATCTCCGCGTTGACCAGCGCGGACGTGAGGTCGTCGGTGGGGTTCTTCTCCCGAATCCGGCCGAGGTCGCGCATGAGCTCGGCCAGCTCGTTGCCGGCCTGCAGCAGCGCCACGATGATGTTCTCGGCGTCCGGGACGTACTCCGGGTCGCTCGCCCCGAGCACGATGTTCGACTTGTCGTAGACGAAGTCGTACTGGCTGTCGGGTACGCCCATCATGTCGCAGACGATCTTCAGGGGCAGCCGGGCGGAGATGGCGCGCACGGCGTCGCACTCACCGGCGTCGATCACGTCGTCGACGATCGCGCGTGCGGTGCTCGCCACCTCGTCGGTGAGGGCGGACAGCCGGCGCGGCGTGAACCCGCGCGAGACGATCTTGCGGAGCCGGACGTGCTTCGGGTCGTCCATGTTGATCATCGAGCCGTAGAACTCGAGGAACTCCGGCGGCATGTCCGCGACGTTCGTGGAGCCCGCGCCCGAGGTGAAGATCGCCGGGTTGCGGCTCGCCTCGACCACGTCGTCGAGCCGGGTGAGGGCGTAGTAACCGGGCCCCTTGGGCAGGATCGAGAACTGGGGTTCCTCGTAGAAGGGCACCGGCTCGCGCTCGCGGAGCGCGGCGAACGCCGCGGCCCGCTCGGCGATCGGGGCGGTCCAGAAGTTCTCGATGTCGGACAGGTCCGGACGGCCCGTCCAGGTTGTAGCGGTCATCGGCGACCTCTCGATGTGCGGCGGATCACCCCACCCTAGTTACCACGGGGTAGCACTCAAGGGGCCGATCGCGCCAACCCGTGGCCCGGAGGGGCCTCAGTTCGCCGGCGGCCGTTCCGCCGCGCAGGACGGATCCTGAGCGGGGGCGACGGCGTCCACCAGGTAGCGGGTGGCGATGGCGTCGGCGCACTTGTTGAGGCCCTGCAGGACCACCGTGTGCTGGTTGTTGTCCACCGTGAGCAGGCGGGACTTCAACTGGGAGGCCAGCGCCTTGCCGTTCTCGTAGGGCGTGGCCGGGTCGCCGAGCGAGGAGACGACCAGCGTTGTCGGCAGCCCCGTGGCGTCGATGGGGGTGGTGCGCCCGGTGGGCGGCACCGGCCAGAACGCGCACGCGTCCAACGCGTCGGACGGGCCGTAGCCGTTGTCGAAGAGCGGCGCCAGCTTCAGCGTCTGGGTGCTGATCTCCAGGGCCACCTTGCGGTCGGTGACCGGCGGCGAGTCGACGCAGCTCACTGCCTGCAGGTCCTCCTGCTCGTTGCTGTAGGACCCGTCGCTGTTGCGGCCCTGCAGGATGTCGGCGATCTGCAGCAGCACCGACCCGTCGCCCGTGGAGAGCTTCTGGAGGCCGTACGCGAGGGGGTCCCACAGCTGCGTCGAGTACATCGACTGGAGCACCGCGGCGGACGCGTCGTTGTAGCCGAGCGTCCGCCCCGCCCCGGCCCCGGCGGCAGGGACGGGGGTGGCGATCAGGGGCCGCAGCGCCTTCTGCAGCACGCCGGTGGCGGCCTGCGGGTCGGCGCCCACCGGGCACTGGCTCTTCAGCGCCGCGGCACACGCCGTGGCGAAGTTGGTGAACGCGAGCTGGAAGCCCTTCGGCTGCTCCAGTGCCGCCCCGACGGGGTCGGTGACGCGGCGGGCCAGGTCGTCGGCGCCGTCGAGTGCCATGACCCGCACGTCGGTGGGGAACTGCGCGGCGTACTCGGCGCCGATCGCCGTGCCGTAGGAGTAGCCCATGTAGTTGAGCCTGTCGTCGCCGAGCACCTTGTGGATGATCCGCAGGTCGCGCACCACGTCACGGGTGCCGATGTTCTCCAGCACCTCCGTCCCGGTGCGCTCCACGCAGCGCTTCGCGAACGCCTTCTCCTCGGCCTCGTCCGCCGCGACGCCCTGCGGGGTGCTGTCGAACGGCTTCTCGACGCGCTGCGCGTCGATCTCGGCGGTGTTCGAGCAGTCGATGGTGGGCGTGCTGCCCCCGACCCCGCGCGGGTCGAACCCGACGAGATCGAACTTCTGGGCCACCTCGCCGGTCTTGACGCCGTCGGACATCTGCGGGGTGAACCCGACGCCGGAGCCGCCGGGACCACCGGGGTTGACCAGCAGCGACCCGATCCGCGCCTTCGGGTCGAGGGCCTTCTGCCGGGACAGGGCGATCTTCGCCGTGGCGCCGGCGGGCTTCGTGTAGTCCAACGGCACGGTGATCGTGGTGCAGTCGAACTTCGGGTCGGCGAGAGCCTTGCGCTCGTCGGCGGACCCGGTGGGATCGGTGCACGGGCCCCACGTCGGCTTCTGGCCGAGGAAGGTCTTCAGCGCCGCGTCGTCAGCGCCCGGGTTCGTCGCCCCCGAGGTGGCCGCGTCCGGGGCGGCGGACGGCGTGCCGGCCACGGTGCTGCACGCCGACAGCGCCACGAGCGCCGCGACGCCGGCGCCGAGCACGGCTCCTCGACGGCGGGGAGATGATCGCTGGATCGCCATGCGCACACCATGCCGCGAGCCGGTGTGCTCCGCCTCACGGGGTGAGCAGCCCCCGGGCGTAGGCGATGCTGACGGCTTCCGTGCGGCTGCTCGCGCCGAGCTTCGCCATCACCCGTGACAGGTGCACGCTGACGGTCTTCTCGCTGATGAACAGCTCCGCCCCGACCTGGCGGTTGGTGCGCCCGCCCGCGACCAGCCCGAGCACCGAGCGCTCGCGCGGGGTGAGGACATCCGGTGCGGCGGCCCGCGGCGGGACGGCCTCGTCGAGCCGGACCCCGGCCCGTCGGGCCATAGCCCGCACGGCCGCCTCCAGGGGAGCGGCGCCGAGGTGCTGCGCGGTGGCGAGCGCGGGGCGCAGGTCCTCGGTGACCGCGGCTGTGAGCTCGGCGTGCGAGGCGGTGGTGTGCGGTGCCGGCGCCGTGGCCAGCCGGGCCTCCGCCCGCCGCACCCGGCCGTAGGCCTGGCGGTACCCGTTGGGGCAACAGCCCTCGCCCGTCTCGTACGCGAACGCGTCGACCACCTCGGTCCACGCGCCGGGATCGGGGCCGGTGAGCCGGGTGAGCTCCGCGCGCGCCCGTACCAGCCACGACCGGCCCTCGGGCCCGAGGGTGCCGGCCCGCGGCATGCCCTTCGCGGCCGTCTCCTCGGCCACGGCCAGCAGGGCCCGGGCCGCGTCGACGGAGCCCTCGGCGGCCTGCTGCGCGTGCGCCGCGATGCCCAGCGCGGCCAGCATGATGCCGCCGAGCTGGTGGGCGTAGATGGCGTCCAGCCCGTCGAGCGCCTCCTGCACCCACAGGCCGGCCTCGGCCGCGTCGCCCCGCCACAGCGCCGCCTCCGCGCCCGCCACCCCGAGCAGCAGCACGACCTGCTCGTCGGCCGGTTGGGAGTCGTAGAGCTCGGCCGCGCGCCGGGCCGCGTACTCGAGCCGGCCGCGGGCGACCGCGGTGAGCAGGCCCGCCGCGGTGAGCCGGCTGGCCACCGAGACCGACACCGCCTCGCCGGCGAGCTCCGCGGCGGCCTCGGCCTCGTCCCAGTCGCCGTGCAGGAACAGCGCGACGACGTGGGCGACGCGGATGTCGAGCCCGTACCCGCTCCACGTGATGCCGGTCTCGGCCGCGCGCGCCTCACCGGTGGCGAACTCGGCGCTCGCCGCGGCGAGCTTCCCGTCGTCGAGCAGCGACATGCCGATGTTGAAGTGGGCGCGCAGCTCCACGCCGAGGTTGCCCGAGCGGCGGGCCAGCGGCTGTGCCTCGGCCCAGCGCTGCCGGGCCAGCTCGGGACGCTGCTCCCACTCGTCGATGCGGGCGACGGTGACGAGCGCGTCGGCCGTGGCCCCGACGGCGGCCAGGTCCTCGTCGGGCAGCGCCTTCGTGACGAGCAGGGCGGCCTCGGCGGCCTCGCGGGCGTCGTCCCAGCGGTCGACCCGGATCAGCGCACGCGCGATGACGGCGTGGCACCAGGCGACGTCGCTGGTGGGCGGCCCGTCGACCACCAACGACAGGGCGTGGCGGGCCACGTCGACGGTCTCCTGCTCGTGGCCGCTGAGCTCCATCAGCCGCATCGCGTAGCGCCGGCCGATGGCCGAGGCCAGCACCGGGTCGCGATGCTCGTCGGTGAGCTCGAGCGCGCGCCGGCCCAGGGCCATGCCGCGGTCGGGATCGCCGGTGGCGCTGGCGCCCCACGCCGCCCAGCGGGTGAGCGTGGCCTGGTCGACCCCCGCCACCGCCTCGGCGTCGGGCACGACGTTCCACAGATCCAGCGCCCGCTCGGCCTGCAGCAGCATCTCGGCCGGGGCCTCCCGGTCGTTGGCCTCCTGCGCGGCCCGCACCGACGCCGCCAGGGCCCGCGGCAGGTCGTGGCCCGCCATCGCGTGGTGGGCGAGCTTGGCCGCCGCCCCGGGCTCGTCGGCGTGCGCGGCCAGGTGCTCGGCGTAGCCCGCGTGCAGCCGGCTGCGCTCGCCGGGCAGCAGCTCGTGGTAGACGGCCTCCCGCAGCAGCGCGTGGCGGAAGGAGTAGACGTCGCCGTCGCCGGCCTCGGGCACGAGGACGTGGTGGGTGACGGCATCGCGCAGGGCCTGCTCCAGCTCGGCGTCGGGCAGGCCGGACACCGCGGCGAGCCGGTCGTGGCGCACCCGCCTGCCCGAGACCGACGCGATGCGCAGCACCTGCTGGGTGGCCGGCTCCAGCGCCTCGACCCGGGCCATCAGCACCTCGGCCAGCCCGTGCGGCAGCCCGTCGGACGAGGCGGAGACCAGCTCCTCGGCGAAGAACGCGTTGCCCTCGCTCCGCTGCGCCACCCGGCGCAACAGCGGCTCCGGGAGCGTGCCGTCGGCGAGCCTGCGCACCAGGTCGAGCGCATCGTCGGGGCCCAGCGCCGCGAGATCGACGCGTTCGACGGCCGGCAGCCGCACCAGCTCCGACAGCACCGGCCGCAGCGGGTGGCGGCGGTGCAGGTCGTCGGTGCGGTAGGTGGCGAGCACGACGAGCCGCTGCGTGGTGAGCCGGGAGAGCAGGAAGACGAGCAGGTCACGGCTGGAGCGATCGGCCCAGTGCAGGTCCTCGATCACCAGCAGCGCCGGCGACGACGCGGTGAGCTCGTCGAGGACGGACAGCACGGCGTCGAAGACGCGGAGCTGGCCCAGCTCGCGATCCTCGGGGACGGGATCAGGGGCGGCGCGGTGGCTCGGGAGCAGCCGGCGCAGCTCCGGATGGGCGGCCACCAGCTCCGGCCGGGTGGCCGCCAGCCGTCCGACGATCTCGGTGAACGGCAGGTAGGGCAACGTGGCCGCGGAGTCGAGGCAGCGCCCGACGAGAACGGTGAAACCCGACCCGGAGGCACGCGCGCTGGTCTCGGTGACGAGCCGGGACTTGCCGACCCCGGCGTCCCCCGAGAGCAGCACGCCGGTGGGGCGGCCGGCCCGGGCACGGTCGAGCGCCGAGCCGAGCGCCGACACCTCGTGTCGGCGTCCGACCAGCCCGATCCCGATGCCCAGCCGCGCCACGCCGGTCATCGTGACACGGCGTACCGACGGTTTTCGTCGTGATTGTGCGGAAGCTGCTCCGGGAGGACCGTCGGCGGGGGTGGCGGCGTCGTCACCCTCGTCCCGGCGCGGGCGGCCCGCCGGGCGAGCTTCACGAGCCGGTGGTGCGCGGCCTGGTCGAGCAGGGCCTGTCGGTGGGCGTCGGCTTCGATGCCGGAGAACGTGCTGTTGAGGAACATGGGACGAGATTCGCCCTGAGGCCCGCCCCCTCACATCGGTCGATCACGTCGTCCGGTCCGGATCACCCCCTTACCCCGTCGCCCCCGGTGTGCCCGACCGGCTGGTCGGCGCGGGGATCGGTGGGCCACCGGCCGAACGGGTCCGGCAGCGCCCGCCACGCCGCCTCGCCCGCCACTGCGCCGACGCCCGCCCCCACCGTTATCGAGGCCGCCGTGACCCGCATCCGGGCACGAGGGGGGAAGGTCTGCCGGCCGGGCCTGCGCAGGTCCGGGGTGTCCCGGCTGCGGTGGTCACGACGTCGAGCTGGTGACGGGTACCCGTTTCCTGGCGGCCCCGGGTGTTGTGTAGAGTTGCCCAGGCCGCCAGGGATGGCGGCCGGCCGCCCCTTTAGCTCAGTCGGCAGAGCGTCTCCATGGTAAGGAGAAGGTCTACGGTTCGATTCCGTAAAGGGGCTCTGCGAGGAGGCATGTACGGCCTCGCGCTCTGCTAATTCAACAAAGCGGTGTAGCTCAGCTGGTAGAGCAAGCGGCTCATAATCGCTGTGTCGCCGGTTCAAGTCCGGCCACCGCTACCAGACTGACCAGCTCAGACAAGCAAGCAGGAGGCACCCATCATGGGTAAGGCCACGGACGTCCGGCCGAAGATCACGTTGGCGTGCGAGCAGTGCAAGCACCGCAACTACATCACCAAGAAGAACCGCCGCAACGATCCTGACCGCCTCGCGGTCAAGAAGTTCTGCTCGAACTGCGGCACGCACCGCGAGCACCGCGAGACCCGCTGAGGGTGGTCGACACCTCCTTCGTCGGACGTGCGCTCGACCCGGTCACGTACCGGGTGGGACGCGAGAAGATCCGTGAGTTCGCCCTCGCCATCGGCGAGGGCGCACTTGTGTGTACGGACATCGACGCCGCCCGCGCCGCCGGCCACGCCGATCTCGTCGCGCCGCCCACCTTCACGGTGACGTTCACGCTCCCGCTGATCACGGAGTTCCTCAAGGACCCCGCGTTCGGCTGGGACTACGCGCGCATGGTGCACGCCGACCAGTCGATCACCCTGCACCGTCCGGTGGTCGGCGGCGACGAGCTCACCACGGTCATCCACGTCGAGGACCTCAAGGCCCGCGCCGGCAGCCTCATGCTGACGTTGCGGTGCGAGGTCACCGACGCCGACGGCGCCGCGGTGGCCACCACCACCGCCATGCTGGTCACCCAGGGGGAGCTGTGAGCGCGATCGAGAAGGGCACGGAGCTCCCCCCGCTGTCCCTGCGCGTCACCCGCGCCGACCTCGTCCGCTACGCGGGCGCGTCGGGCGACTTCAACCCGATCCACTGGAGCGACCGTGTCGCCGGCTCCGTCGGGCTGCCCGGCGTCATCGCCCACGGGATGCTGACGATGGCGCTCGCCGGCAGGCTCGTCACGCAGTGGGTGGGCGATCCCGCGCTCGTGCGCAGCTACGGCGTGCGCTTCACCCGGCCCGTCGTCGTCCCGGA
Source organism: Pseudonocardia sp. 73-21 (assembly GCF_001899645.1). GTDB lineage: Bacteria > Actinomycetota > Actinomycetes > Mycobacteriales > Pseudonocardiaceae > Pseudonocardia. Next base: position 42,424 of record NZ_MKVV01000016.1, read on the forward strand.
CGACGACGACGGCGCGCTCGTCGAGTTCTCCGGCAAGGTCACCGACGTCACCGACGTCACCGACGTGGCCGACGCCGAGGACGGCGCCCGCGTCGCCCGCGTGGCCATCACCGCCGTGTTCGACGGGAAGACGGTGCTGGGCCGGGCCACCGCCGAGGTCGTCCTACCGGGTTGACCCGCGCGTCGCGGTTGCCGCGGTCCGGTGATGGGTCGATGCTGCGCGCGTCCGGCAATCGATCTGTGGAGGAACGCATGAAGTTCGCGAAGCTGGTGGACAAGGCGTGGGAGGACAAGACGGCCGCCGAGATCCTGGCCGCCCCGCCGTCGGCGCTCGAAGGACTCACCGAGAAGCACGACGAGGTCCTCAAGGGTCTGGGCATCAAGACCGTCGCCGACCTCGGGAAGTGGAAGTACGCCACCCGGGCCGCCGCGCTCGTCGCGCTGGGCGATCTCGACAAGTAGCTCCGGTGCGGATCGGGTGTGCGGTTTCCGGGGTGATCCCGGGGTGCCGTACACTCGATTCGCTGGACGCACCCGATGGTGCGTTGCTGGTCTAGGGGTGTAGCTCAACTGGCAGAGCAGCGGTCTCCAAAACCGCAGGTTGCAGGTTCAAGTCCTGTCACCCCTGCCACTGTGTGGGAGAAGTGCACGGCAATCGGCTGGAGGATCAGGGCGTGACTGAGGAACGCGAGGCGGACGGTACCGGGCAGGAGCGCCCGCGCACCGCTGCCGACCGTCGGGGTCGACGCTCCGGTCCTGCCCCGAGCGAGGGCGGGAAGGGGCGGGCCACTGCGGTCCGCGACACCCGACCGCCCAAGGTCTCGCTGCCGGACAGGCTCGTCCGCTTCCTCCGCGAGGTGGTCGCCGAGCTGCGGAAGGTCATCTGGCCGTCCCGCAAGCAGCAGGTCACCTACACGATCGTCGTGCTGGTCTTCGTATCGTTCATGATCGCGCTGGTGGCACTGCTGGACTTCGTGTTCGCGCAGGGTGTGCTGTTCCTGTTCGGTACCTGAGTCACGCACAACCCGGCACGACACGGACGAAGAGGAATCGAGTACATCGTGAGTTCCCAGTACGGCGACCCGTCGATCGACGCCAACGAGGCCGCGATCAGGGCGGTCGACGAGGCATCCCCTGACGCCGACCTGCCCGAGCAGGCGGTGCAGGAGGCCGACGTCGAGGCCGTGCACGGGGCCGAGGTGGCGTCGAGCGACTACACCGACGAGGACGACACCGACACCGCCGGTGCGGCCGCCGAGACGGTCGAGGCCGAGGAGGCCGGGGACGCCGAGGCCCCCGAGGTCGCCACCGCCGACGAGTCGGGCGACGACCCCGACGCCGATCCGGTCGAGGAGATGCGCGCGGCCCTGCGTCGCGCCCCCGGCGACTGGTACGTCGTGCACTCCTACGCCGGCTACGAGAACAAGGTCAAGACCAACCTCGAGACCCGCGTGCAGACGCTCGACGTGGAGGACTTCATCTTCCAGGTCGAGGTGCCCACCGAGGAGGTCACCGAGATCAAGAACGGCCAGCGCAAGCAGGTGCAGCGCAAGGTGCTGCCCGGCTACATCCTGGTCCGGATGGATCTCAACGACCAGTCGTGGGGCGCCGTGCGCAACACGCCGGGCGTCACCGGTTTCGTGGGGGCCACGTCCAAGCCGTCGCCGCTCACCCACGACGAGGTCATCAAGTTCCTCCTCCCGAAGGTCGAGCCCAAGAAGGACGAGGCCACCGGCGGCAAGTCGTCCGGCGGATCGTCGCAGGGCAAGTCCTCGGTCGAGGTCGACTTCGAGGTCGGCGAGTCGGTCACCGTCATGGACGGCCCCTTCGCCACGCTCCCGGCCACCATCAACGAGGTCAACGTGGACGCCCAGAAGCTCAAGGTGCTGGTGTCCATCTTCGGCCGCGAAACCCCCGTCGAGCTGGCCTTCAGCCAGGTCTCGAAGATCTGAACCTCGCTGCGTCGGCAGGTCGCAGCGCGCTCAACCGGAAACAGGGAACCAAAGACATGCCTCCCAAGAAGCGGAAGCTCTCCGCGATCATCAAGCTCCAGATCAAGGCCGGTGCGGCCACGCCCGCGCCGCCCGTCGGCCCCGCGCTCGGTCAGCACGGCGTCAACATCATGGAGTTCTGCAAGGCCTACAACGCGGCCACCGAGTCCCAGCGGGGCGACGTGGTGCCGGTCGAGATCTCCGTGTTCGAGGACCGTTCGTTCTCGTTCGAGCTCAAGACCCCGCCCGCCGCGCGCCTGCTGCTCAAGGCGGCCGGTGTCGAGAAGGGCAGCGGCGAGCCGCACATCAAGAAGGTCGCCACGGTCACCATGGACCAGGTGAAGTCGATCGCGCAGACCAAGATGCGTGACCTCAACGCCAAGGACATCGACCAGGCCGCCAAGATCATCGCCGGCACCGCCCGGTCGATGGGCATCACGATCAAGGGCTGACCAGCCCCACACGCACGCGTGGGAGAGCCGGGCGCGGCTCGCGACCACGAACTGACCAGCTAGCAGAGGACAGAAGATGGCACAGCGCAGCAAGGTCTACCGCCAGGCGGCGGAGAAGATCGAGGCCGACCGCCTCTACACCCCGCTCGAGGCCGCCGCACTGGCGAAGGAGACGGGCAGCACCAAGATGGACGCCACCGTCGAGGTCGCCATGCGACTCGGCGTGGACCCCCGCAAGGCCGACCAGATGGTCCGCGGAACCGTGAACCTGCCGCACGGAACCGGTAAGACCGCCACGGTCATCGTGTTCGCCACCGGCGACAAGGCCGCCGAGGCCGAGGCCGCCGGCGCCGACGTCGTGGGCGCCGAGGACCTGATCGAGCGCATCCAGGGCGGATGGCTGGACTTCGACGCCGCCATCGCCACCCCGGACCAGATGGCCAAGGTCGGGCGCATCGCCCGCATCCTCGGTCCGCGCGGCCTGATGCCCAACCCCAAGACGGGCACCGTCACCCCGGACGTCACCAAGGCCGTCCAGGACATCAAGGGCGGAAAGATCAACTTCCGCGTCGACAAGCAGGCCAACCTGCACCTGGTCATCGGCAAGGCCTCGTTCGACACCGAGAAGCTGGTGGAGAACTACGGCGCCGCGCTGGACGAGATCCTGCGGGCCAAGCCGTCGGCCGCCAAGGGCCGCTACATCAAGAAGATCACGGTGAGCACCACCACGGGCCCCGGCATCCCGGTCGACCCGCTGCGCACCCGCAACCTCCTGGTGGACGAGACCCCGTCCGCCTGAGGGCACCTGCACAGCCAGCACCCCCTGTCGCCGCGGCGACAGGGGGTGCTGTGCTGTCAGAGCCCACCGATCGCCCCAACCGGCACGTGGTGGCGGGTGGGTGGGCGGCGGGGCTACTTCCAGTCCGACAGGACCTCGTCCACCGACTCCGGCGTCTTCGCGCGGCCGGGGACCTCCGTCCCTGTGCGGGAGAAGCGGGGGGCCGGGGCGGCCTGGGGCACGCCGTCGTTCTCGACGATGGTGGCGCGGGCGGCCAGGTGCGGGTGGGCCGACGCCTCGCCGAACGCCAGCACCGGTGTCACGCACGCGTCGGTGTCGGCGAACACCGCCGCCCACTCGTCGCGGCTCCTCGACGCGAAGGCCTCCACGAGGCGGGCGCGCAGCTCGGGCCAGCGCTCGCGGTCCATCTGGGCCGGCAGGTCGGCGCCGGTGAGGCCGAGGCCCTCCAGCATCGCCGCGTAGAACTGGGGCTCGATCGCCCCGACGGCGACGTGCCGCCCGTCCGAGCAGGTGTAGGTGTCGTAGAACGGCGCGTGACCGTCGAGCAGGTTGGAGTCGGGCTCGTCGATCCAGAACTTCTGGCCGAGGAAGCCCCAGAACATCTGGTTGAGCACGGACACGCCGTCGACCATCGCGGCGTCGACCACCTGCCCCTGCCCGGAGCGCTGGGCCTCCCAGAGCGCCGACATCACGCCGATGACCAGCAGCATCGAGCCGCCGCCGAAGTCGCCGACGAGGTTCAGCGGGGGCACCGGCCGCTCGCCCCTGCGGCCGATCGCGTGCAGGGAACCCGTCAGCGAGATGTAGTTGATGTCGTGGCCGGCGCGCTGGGCCATCGGGCCGTCCTGGCCCCAGCCCGTCATCCGGGCGTAGACGAGCTTCGGGTTCCGGGCGTGGCAGTCCTCCGGACCCACCCCGAGACGTTCGGTGACGCCGGGCCGGAAACCCTCCAGCAGCACGTCGGCGTGTTCGACGAGACGCAGCACCGTCTCCCGGCCCTCGGCGTCCTTCAGGTTGGCGGCCACGCGGCGCCGACCGCGCAGGGTCGGGTCCGGGAAGGCGGCGTCGCCGAGCTGCAGCGCGCCCGTCGGGCGGTCGACCCGCACCACGTCGGCCCCGAGATCGGCCAGGATCATCGCCGCGTGGGGCCCCGGTCCGATACCGGCGAGCTCCACGACCTTGAGTCCGGCGAGCGGTCCGCTCCGGGCCACGTGACACCTCCGTTTGGTTCGAGTGTCCTGCACTATACGGTCAGCCCTGACCGTTCTCAGGCCACCGCGATCGGCTCGGTGTCGGCGGCCGCGGCGGCGCCGTCGATCTCCCGCCACGCGAGGGTCAGCCGGGCCAGCGCCTCGTCGATCTGGTCGCGGCGCAGCGTGAAGGGCAGGCGCAGGAACCGCTCGAACGCGCCGTCGAGCCCGAACCGCGGACCGGCGGCCAGCAGCACGTCGTGCCGCCGGGCGGCACCGACCAGCCGGCTCGAGACGGGCTCACCGAGATCCACCCACAGGCTCAGTCCGCCCGACGGTCGCGACGGGCGCCACTGCGGGAAGGTGTCGGCCAGCCGGGCGACCAGGTGGTCGCGGGCCAGGGCGAGCTCCGCACGCCGGGTGACGGCCACCGGCTCGATGCCGGCGACCAGCCGCGCCGCGACGAGCTGCTCGAGCACCGGGCCGCCGAGGTCGGTGGCGGACCGGGTGGCCGCGAGCCTGCGCACCATCGGCGCGGACGTGCGGACCCAGCCGATGCGCAGGCCGCCCCAGAAGATCTTGCTGGCCGACCCGACGGTGATCACGAGCGGCGAGTCGGCCCCGCCGTGCGCGGCCACGGGGGGCGGCGCCGGCCGTTCCAGCGGCAGCTCGGCGAGCGTCTCGTCGACGACGAGCGTGGTGCCGGTGCGGCGGGCCAGCTCCACGATCCGCCTCCGCCCGTCCTCGTCGAGGACCGAGCCGGTGGGGTTCTGGAAGTCCGGGATCAGGTAAGCGAGCCGGGGTGCGGCGTCCCGGACGGCGGCGGTGAGCAGGTCGAGGTCCCAGCTCCCGGTGCCGTGGGGGCCGGGCCCCATCGGCACGGGTACCGGCCGCCCACCGCGGACCCGGATCGCGTCGAGCGCGTTGGGGTAGGTCGGGTGCTCCACGAGCACCCGGTCGCCCGGGCCGGCGAGCGCCTGCAGGACCAGCCCGATCGCGTTCTGCGCGCCCGCCGTCACGAGCACCTGGTCGGCCGTGGTGGGCAGGCCCCGGGCGGTGAAGCGGTCGGCGATCGCGGCGCGCAGGGCCGTCAGCCCGAGCAGGTCGTAGCCGTGGCCGCCGAGGTGGGCGTCCAGGTCCTGGACGGCCGCGGCCGACGCGGCGCGGATCGCCTCGGCCGGAGCGGGCGGGGAGGCGTGGGCGAGGTCGAACAGGGCCCGGTCGCCGTGCGGGGAGAACGGGGCCGTGGCCCCGGGCCGGCCGTCGGGCAGGGTGGTCCAGCTGCCGGAGCCGCGCCTGCTGCGCAGCACCCCGGCGTCGCGCAGCGCGTCGTAGGTGCTGGCGACGGTGGTGCGGCTGACCTCCAGCGCGCCGGCCAGCTCGCGCTCGGCGGGCACCCGCGTCTGGAGCGGCAGCCGCCCGTCGAGGACGAGGAGCCGGATGCGGTCGGTCAGCGCCCCGGCGAGGCCGCGGCCGTCGGGCGGCCGCCAGTCGCCCAGCAGGCGGGCGAAGCTGCGGGCGCCGATGCGCCGTTCCAGGTCTGAGGAGTCCACTCGTCCACCTTCCCGGAACCGGCCCTGCTGTACAGGGCCAATTCAGGTCACGGTGGACCGCTCCAGTCCCACACCCCGTGGGCGAAGACCTCCACCGCGCGCCCACCGTCGTCGCGTCGCTCGGCGGTGTAGCTGTAGCGGCCGGACTGCCACTGCTCGTGCGCCGCCACCGACCCGAGGTTCAGCGTGGCCCAGCGCTGCCAGTCGCCCTCGACCTGCGGCACCGGCTCCGGCGGGTCGCAGGCCACGTCGAGGAAGGGGTGGAAGTGGCCCCGCAGACCGGTCCACATCTGCACGTCGAGCCAGACGACATCCATTGACGGAGTATCGGCTACCGCTGTTCGGTCGGCAGTACCGACGACCGAACGGGGGATCAGGCCGTGAGCAGGTCCTGGCGGCCGGCGGCCTCGAGGCTCGCGCGGTAGGGCCCGAAGAGGCCCTTGGCCAGCGGTAGGACCTTCAGCAGCTTCGCCACGGGACCCTTCGCGCGGACCTGTCCCTTCGCGAGCGCGACCGGGAGCACCACCTTGCCGAGCCAGAACTTGTTGCCGGTGTCGGCGCTCATGTGCAGCTCGACGTTGGGCTGGGGGCCCTGGCCCGCACCCTCGAAGATCTCCGCGTTCGGCATGTCGACCGTGATGACGGCCGCCGGGTCCGAGTAGGTGATCCGCAGCACCACGCCGGAGGGCTTCAGCTTCGCCACGAGCTCGGCATCCTCCATGCCCGTCCGGAACACCCCGCCCAGGAACTCGTAGACCTCGGCCTCGTCGGTGAACGCCGCCACGGCGCAGCCCCTCTCGCTGTCGGATGATCGATCGACAGAGTCTGGCGGGTCGCACAGGCCCGCGCGAGCCCACGAAAGGGCCACGTCCGGCCCGCGCGGGCCAGCGGCCGGCCGCCGTCGTTCAGCCGATGTCGTTCAGTCGGTGCCGGAGTCCAGCAGGCCGTAGCGCCCGGCCAGTGCGGCGGCCTCGATCCGGTTGGCCGCGCCCACCTTGTGCAGCAGGGAGGCGATCATCCGTTTCGCCGTGCGCTCGCTCACCAGCATGGGCTTGGCGATCTCGCTGGTCTCCAGGCCGCGGGCCAGCAGGGCCCAGAGCTGCAGCTCCCGGCTGCCGAGGCGGTCCACGATCCCGTTCCCGGTGCGGTCGCCCGCCGAGAGCAGCGCATCGAGCAGGTCGCCTCGCACCACGCGCACCCCGGCGGCGATGGTGAGCAGGGGCGCGACGAGCACCTCGGGATCGGCCGACTTGCCCAGGAACCCCGACGCGCCGGCGCGCAGCGCGGCCGCGGCGAGGTCGAGGTCCTCGGTGCCCGACAGGGCCAGGATCGCGGTGTCCGGGTAGGCCGCGCTCACCCGGCGGATCGTCTCGACCCCCCCGAGCGGGGGCAGGGCGAGGTCGATGATGGCGATGTCGGCTCCCTCACGCCCGACGAGCGCCACGGCCTCCTCGCCCGCGGTGACGGACCCGGCCACGACGAACCGGTCGCCGGCCCGCGACTCCAGCAGCAGGGTCAGGCCCTGCGCGAAGAGCGCGTGATCGTCGACGATGACCACCACGTACCGGCCGTCGCGCACGATCAGCGACTCTAGTGGGGTGGCGGAGGAGCAGCGATGACCGCGTTCACCGAGGTCGACAGCGCAGCACGGACGCTGGAGCAGCGGACGGCGTCGGCGATCCGGCTGCTGGTGGTGCTCTCGATCGGTCTGGCCGTTCTCATCGGACCCCAGCTGGCCCGGGGTCGCCTGGGGACGGTGGTCGTGCTGATCGTCCTGACGCTCGGCTACGCCGTGGCGATCGCCGTGGCGGAGCGGGTCGGCCGGCAGATCCTGCCGCCCCGCCTGGCCACGACGTTCGACGGCGTCCTGGTCCTGGTGATCTGCGGCCTCACCGGCGGCGCCGACAGCATCATGGTCGCGCTGCTCCCGCTCGTCGTCATCGCGGCATCGGTCCGCGGTGGGGCGGTGATCGGCCGGCTCGCGGCCCTGCTGGCCGGCCTCGGCTTCACGGTCGCCGCGGTGCTCGGCACCGACGCCGACCAGCCGACGTCGCACGCCTGGCTCGCGGGGGCCTGGTGGACGGGCTACCTGGTGGCCACCGCGGTGCTGGTCGGGGTGCTCGTGCGGATGCTGGAACGGCAGCTCGTCGCCGCGGCCGAGTCCCGGGCGCGGGCGGCGGCCGAGCACGAGGCGTTCCTGGAGGAGCGCGATCTGCGGGCCCGCCTGCTCGCCGCCCAGGAGGCCCGGATGGACGGCGTCCGGGTGGTCCTGCACGAGTTCCGCACGCCCGTCGCGTCGTTGACGGCGCTGACGCGTGACCTCGACCGGCTCTCCGACGCGTCGCGGACGGTCGCCATCGGGCTGCTCGCCGAGCACGCCGTGCACCTGCGCGACATGCTCGACGGCCTCGCCGACGTCGCGGTCCAGGACGGCAGCCCGCTCGGCCGGGTGCGGGACCGGCCGGTGCGGCTGGCCGAGCTCGCCGACGCGGTCCTCGACGCCGCCGGGGTGGCTCCGCTCCGGCGGGTGCCGCGCGTCGAGCCGTCCGACGCGGTGGTGCGCTGCGACCCGCAACGGCTGCGCCGCGTGCTCACCAACCTCGTGGAGAACGCCGCCCGCCACAGCGGCGACGCCGCCGTCGAGCTGGATCTCACCTACGCCGACGGGCGTCTCGTCGCCGAGGTGCGCGACCGCGGGCCCGGGCTGCCCCCCGGTCAGGAGGGGCTGGTGACGGCCAAGGGCGTGGCACTGGGGGAGCGGCGCGGCACAGCCGGGCTGGGCCTGTGGATCGTCGAGACGATCGTGGCCGCCATGGACGGCGAGCTGTCCCTGCAGCCCCGCGACGGCGGCGGCCTGGTGGCGCACCTGGAACTGCCCCTGCCGGCGTCACCCTGACGGGTGGTCTGGCACCTGCGGGCCAGCGGGGGAACGGCCGGGCCGGTGCGCGTTACCGGCGGTCCACGTCATCATGCCCCCATGAAGACGACGGCAGCGGTGCTGTGGGAGCAGGGTGGCAAGTGGGAGATCGAGGAGGTCGAGCTCGACCCGCCGAACGCCGGTGAGGTGATGGTCGAGCTCGCGGCCAGCGGGCTGTGCCACTCGGACGAGCACATGATCACCGGTGACCTGCCCGTCTCGTACCCGATGGTCGGCGGCCACGAGGGCGCCGGGCGCGTGATCGAGATCGGCCCGGGCGTCACCGACGTCGAGGTCGGCGACCCCGTCGTCATGACGTTCCTGCCGTCCTGCGGCCGCTGCAGCTACTGCGTGCGCGGCTACACCAGCCTCTGCGACGACGGCGCCGGCGCCACCCTGGGCCCGCAGCTCGACGGCACGTACCGCTTCCACGCGCGCGGCGAGGACATCGGCCAGATGTGCCTGCTCGGCACGTTCGCGAAGCACACCGTCGTCCCGGTCAAGTCCGTCGTGAAGATCGACGAGGGCTTTCCGCTGCACCTGGCGGCGCTCGTCGGCTGCGGCGTCACCACCGGGTTCGGCTCGTCGGTGCGCACCGCCGAGCTGCGCGCGGGCGACACCGCCGTCGTCATCGGCATCGGCGGCATCGGCGCCAACGCCGTGCAGGGCGCGAAGATCGCGGGCTGCCGCTACGTCGTGGCCGTCGACCCGGTGGCGTTCAAGCGCGAGAAGGCCCTCGAGCTCGGGGCCACCCACGTGGCCGCCAGCATCGACGAGGCCTGGAACACCGTCTCCGAGATCACCCGCGGCCAGCTCGCCGAGGCCGCGATCATCACCACCGGCGTGGCCGAGGGCTCCGATCTCCAGTCGGCGCTCCAGCTCGTCGGGAAGAAGGGGCGCGTGGTCGTCACGGCGCTGGGGCACGCCACCGAGGAGACGGCGTCGCTGTCGCTGCTGGAGCTCACGCTCTACGAGAAGCAGGTCCGCGGAGCCCTGTTCGGCTCGTCCAACGGGCAGCACGACGTGCCGCGCCTGCTGGAGATGTACAACCTCGGGCAGCTCAAGCTGGACGAGCTGATCACCCGCGAGTACTCCCTCGACGAGGTCAACCAGGGCTACGAGGACATGCGTCAGGGCCGCAACATCCGAGGACTCATCCGTTACTGACGAAGGGCTGATCGCAATGGAGCGACGCGTCATCGAGCACGGCAAGCGCACGGGGTTCGCCAGCCTGAGCCGTGGCGGGCTGAACTTCGACTCCTTCCCGATGCGCCTGTTCACCAAGGGCAACGGGCGGCAGTGGAACCCGGCCGACATCGATTTCGGCCAGGACGCGCGGGACTTCGCGGCCATGACCGACGACGAGCGGTGGTGGACCCTCTCGCTCGCTGCCCAGTTCATGGCGGGCGAGGAGTCGGTGACGCAGGATCTGCAGCCTTTCGTCGCCGCGATGGCCGCCGAGGGGCGGCTGGCCGACGAGATGTACCTGACGCAGTTCGTGTTCGAGGAGGCCAAGCACACCGAGGGCTTCCGCCGCTGGTTCGACGCGATCGGGATGACGGACGACCTGCACTCCTACATCGAGCAGAACGACGCCTACATGGAGATCTTCACCAAGCAGTTGCCCGACAGCCTGTACGCGCTGGCGGGCGACCCGTCGCCGCGCAACCAGATCCGGGCGTCGATCACCTACAACCACATCGTGGAGGGCACGCTCGCGCTCACGGGCTACTTCGCGTGGGCCAAGGTCTGCACGAGCCGCGGGATCCTGCCCGGCATGCAGCAGCTGATCAAGCACATCGGCGACGACGAGCGCCGGCACATGGCGTGGGGCACGTTCACCTGCCGTCGGCACGTGGCCGCCGATGACGCGATGTGGGAGGTCGTCGACGAGCGCATGCAGGAGCTGCTCGTGCCGGCGATGGGCGTGGTCACCGGCACGTTCGAGCAGTACGACGGCGACAACCCGCCGTTCGACGTCGACATGAACGAGATGGCCGAGTACGCGATGGACAAGGTCGGGCGCAGGCTCGGTGCCATCGAGTCGGCCCGGGGCGCCGACCTCCGCACCATCGACGCCGACGCCTCCCCGGAGACGCTGGAGGAGCGGTTCCACGCCGAGGACCAGGCCGAGCTCGCTATGGCCGGCTGACGACCCGGTCGATCAGCCCGTACTCCGCCGCCTCGGTGGGGGAGAACCAGCGGTCGCGGTCGAAGTCGGCCTCGATCTGCTCGACGCTCTGGCCCGAGTGGCCGGCGGTGATCTCCGCGATCTGCCGCTTGAGCCGGTGCAGCATGTCGGCGCGGATCACGATGTCGGACTCCGTGCCCCCGATCCCCGACGACGGCTGGTGCATCAGGATCTCGGCGTGCGGCAGGGCCAGCCGCTTGCCGGGCGCGCCTCCGGTGAGCAGGAACTGGCCCATCGACGCGGCCAGGCCGGTGGCGACGGTGGAGACGCATGGGCGCACCTTCCTGCTCGGGAGGATCCGGTCCGCGACGCCGTCCTCGACGGCCTGCTGCGCGGTGAGGAACAGGTCGCGCTCGATGTCGGCGCGCACCGTCTCCTCGGACCGTCCGGTGTGGACGGCCAGGGTGGACTCGAGGAACCGCCGCATCCGGCTCACCTCGGCGGCCTGGATCTCCAGATCCGAGGCCTGGCCCTGGATCCCCCCGACCGGGCCATGACGTCGTTGGCGCACGCGTCGTCGATCGGGGTGCCGAGGAAGATGATGCGGCCCTCGAACAGCTTGTTGTAGGGGCTGGGCTCCTGCACTCCGTAGCTCGTGCGCTCCACGAACGACGACAGGACGTGGCGGGTCCGCGGGGGCGATCCGGTGACCGGCATGTCGCTGACGGTAGGACCGCCGGTGCGCTGCGTGGAGCCCGTTTCGCCGACGGTGAGAAGTTCGCCCGCAGCGAAAGGCGTACCGGCGGTAACCCGATCGGAGCAACTTCGGTCACACACGCAACTGGTGAGTAACCAGCCCCCGACGGCGTCGTTCTCCGGTTGTGGGCACTCGGCCGCCTGCTCCCCGCTACCGCGCCGACGAGTCCCGGTCCAATGAGGGAGTGGCTCTATGATCTCGACGGCCAACATCACGGCTGCGGTCTCCGCCGCGGCCCCGGCTCGTGAGCACTCGGCATGACCGGCGTCGAGGTGACCGTCGAGGGACTGTCGAAGTCCTTCGGACGGGCGAACATCTGGTCCGACGTGACGTTGACCCTGCCGCCCGGTGAGGTCAGCGTCCTGCTGGGCCCGTCGGGCACGGGCAAGTCGGTGTTCCTGAAGACCCTGATCGGGCTGCTGAAGCCGGAGAAGGGCTCCATCGTCATCCACGACACCGACCTGGTGAAGTGCAGCGAGTCGCGCCTCTACGAGCTCCGGAAGCTGTTCGGGGTGCTGTTCCAGGACGGCGCGCTGTTCGGGTCGATGAACCTGTTCGACAACATCGCGTTCCCGTTGCGGGAGCACACGAAGAAGTCCGAGCAGCAGATCAAGGACATCGTCGCCGAGAAGATGGAGATGGTCGGCCTCACCGGCGACGAGCGGAAGCTCCCCGGTGAGATCTCCGGCGGTATGCGCAAGCGCGCCGGCCTGGCCCGCGCGCTGGTGCTGGACCCCGAGATCATCCTGTTCGACGAGCCGGACTCCGGTCTGGACCCGGTGCGCACGGCGTACCTGAACCAACTGATCATCGACCTGAACGCGCTGACGGACTCGACGTTCCTCATCGTCACCCACGACATCAACACCGCGCAGACGGTGCCCGACAACATCGGGATGCTCTACCGCAAGCACCTGGCGATGTTCGGCCCCCGCGAGGTGTTGCTCACCAGCGACGACCCGGTGGTCAGCCAGTTCCTCAACGGACGGCGCCAGGGCCCGATCGGCATGTCGGAGGAGAAGGACACCGCCCAGGCCGCCCGTGAGATGGCCGAGGTGGAGGAGCTCTCGGGCCTCCCGCCGCTCAAGCCGCAGCTCGAGGCGACCAAGGGCCTCCCGGAGCGCGCGGCCGTGCGCCGCCGCCAGGAGCGCGTGGAGCGCCTGATGCCCACGCTGCCCTACGCCGCCCAGCAGGCCATCCGCGAGAGCCAGGCCGGCCAGCCCGCCATGGCCGGCGCGGGCGCCCGCCCCCAGGCCGTCGGCGCCTCGCCCTACGGCCGCCCGGCCCCGTCGCAGGCGCAGACGCAGACGCAGCAGTTCACGCGGCCGGTCGCGCCGCCCGCCCCGCCCGCACCTCCCGTCGCCCCGCCGCAGCCGGGCGTCTTCGACGAGTACGACCAGGGCTACGGCGGCGGGGGCCCGAGCTCGGGCCCCGGCAACCAGCCGCCGCCGTCGGGCCCCGGCCGTCACCGGCCGTCGCGGTAGGCGGGCGAGATGACCGCACCCACTCCCATCAGCCGGGCGCTCACCCCGGTCGGACGGCTCTTCGGCCTCGCCGCCGACGTCATCCGCAACACGTTCAAGCCGCCGTTCCAGCTCGCCGAGTACATCGAGCAGACCTGGTTCGTCACGAAGGTCTCGGCCCTGCCGACGGCGCTGTTCACCATCCCGTTCGGGGCCACCATCGCGCTCCTGCTCGCCGACCTCACCCGCCAGTTCGGCGCGCAGAGCCAGACCGGTGCGGGCAGCGTGCTCGCGATCGTGCAGCAGGCCGCGCCGATCGTCACGGCGCTGCTGATCTCCGGTGCGGGCGGCAGCGCCGTCTGCGCCGACCTCGGCGCGCGGACGATCCGCGAGGAGATCGCCGCCATGGAGGTGCTCGGCATCTCCCCGATCCAGCGCCTGGTGGTGCCCCGGGTGCTGGCCATGGCCACCACCGCGGTCGTCCTGAACGGGCTGGCCACCGTGGTCGGCGTCGGCGGCGGCTACTTCTTCAACGTCATCGTCCAGGGCGGTACCCCCGGCGCCTACATCGCGAGCTTCTCGGCGATCGCGCAGGTGTCCGACATCGTCGTCAGCGAGATCAAGGCGGCGCTGTTCGGCTTCACCGCCGGCATCATCGCCGCCTACCGCGGCCTGAACCCGCCCCCCGGTGCCAAGGGCGTCGGCGACGCCGTGAACCAGGCCGTCGTCATCTCGTTCGTGGTGGTCTTCATGATCAACCTGGTCCTCACGGCGCTCTACCTCGAGCTCGTTCCCCCGAAGGGGTCCTGACATGGCCACACTCGGAAGCCGCGCCCGCCGCGCGGCCGCGCTCCCGCTCGAGACGCTCGAGGACCTCGGCGACCAGCTCTCGCTCTACGGCCGGGCGATCGCCTGGATCCCCCGCACGCTGCGGCGCTACCGCGGCGAGATCGCCCGCCTGCTCGCCGAGGTCAGCTTCGGCTCCGGTGCCCTCGTGGTCATCCTGGGCACCGCGGGCGTGATGCTGTCGCTGTCGCTGTTCGTCGGCTCGCTGGTGGGTCTGCAGGGCTTCCGCGCGCTCGACTCGCTCGGCGTCGAGGCCCTCACCGGCTTCATCACCGCCTACTTCAACACCCGTGACATCGCACCGCTGGTGGCCTCGGCCGCCCTGACCGCCACGCTCGGGGCCGGCTTCACCGCCCAGCTCGGCGCCATGCGGATCTCCGAGGAGATCGACGCGCTCGAGGTGATGGCGGTGCCCAGCGTGCCGTTCCTCATCACCACGCGCGTGCTCGCCGGCGTCATCGCGATCATCCCGATGTACACGATCGGCCTGCTGGCGAGCTTCGCCTCCGCCCGGCTGAACGTCACGCTGCTCAACGGGCTGCCCGGCGGCACCTACGACCACTACTTCGACCTGTTCCTGCCGCCCAGCGACATCCTCTACTCCTACCTCAAGGTGATCACGTTCTCCGTCGTGGTCATCCTGATCCACTGCCACTACGGCTACCGGGCCAAGGGCGGTCCCGCGGGCGTGGGGATCGCGGTCGGCCGCGCGGTGCGGCTGTCGATCGTCAGCACCGCGATCCTCGACTTCTTCCTCACGCTGGTCATCTACGGGACCTCGACGTCGGTGCGGGTGGCGGGATGACGTCGAAAGCGATCGCGACTGCACCGGTGATCGACATGATCTCGGCTACGGGGCAGGTGGCCCGATGACGTCCACGAGAAAGACGGTGCAGGGCCTCGTGTTCGTCGCGGTGCTCCTGCTGCTGGTGGGTCTCGCCATCGGCAAGTACGTCGGCGTGTTCCAGAGCGGCATCCCGGTCACGCTGAAGGTCGACCGGATCGGCAACCAGCTCGCCGACGGCGGCGACGTCAAGGTGCGCGGGCTGATCGTCGGCAGCATCAAGCAGGTCAGCACGACCGGCGACGGCGCCACGGTGCAGCTGAGCATCGACCCGAAGATGGCCGACCAGATCCCGGCCGACGTCACGGCGCGGCTGCTGCCCAAGACGCTGTTCGGCGAGAAGTACGTGTCGCTCGTGCCGCCGGCCGATGCCGGCCGCGCGCGGATCGCCGCCGGCGACGTGATCGGCGAGGACCGCAGCCAGTCCGCCCGCGAGGTGGACCAGGTGCTCAACGACCTGCTGCCCCTGCTCCAGGCGGTCAAGCCGGACAAGCTCGCCACCACGCTCGGCTCGCTCTCGCAGGCGCTGCAGGGCCGGGGTACCGAGCTGGGGCAGACGCTCGTGGGCCTCAACACCCTGCTCAACGGCGTCAATCCGTCGATCCCGGACCTGCAGGCCGACGTCACGCAGCTGGCCGACTTCGCCGACAACCTGTCGCAGGCGAGCCCCGACCTGCTCAACGCGCTCAACGACTTCACGGTCACCAGCAAGACGATCGTGGAGAAGAAGGACGGCATCAGCGACCTGCTCTCCACGCTGACCGGCGCGTCCGACGACCTGAACGCCTTCCTCGACGCCAACGGCGAGAACCTCATCGGCCTGACGGCCACCAGCCGCCCGACCCTGGCCACCCTGGCGCGCTACGCCCCCGAGTTCCCGTGCCTGTTCGGGCAGCTCTCGGACATCATCCCGCGCGTCGACGCCGTGTTCGGCAAGGGAACCAACGAGCCGGGGGTCCACATCACGGCCGAGATCGTGAACAACCGGGGCAAGTACGTGCCGGGCGAGGAGCCCAGGTACCTCGACGACCGCGGCCCCCGCTGCTACCCGATCGTCGTGCCGGGCCCGCAGTTCCCGCCGGACGGCCCGTTCCGGGACGGCTCGAAGACACCGACCCCGCCGGTCGGCACACCCGGGCCCGGGTACACCGGCATCGGTCGGATCCCGCCCGACTACAGCGCACTGCCGAACGGAACGGGGGCGAACGGGTCCGGGGCCAAGCCCGCCCGCTACGACATGGGCGTGCCCAACTCGCCCGGCGAGCGCCAGGTCGTCAACGAACTGGTGGCGGCCCAGCAGGGCACGTCACCGCAGGCCGTCCCGAACTGGAGCACGATGCTCGTCGGTCCGCTCTACCGCGGCTCGGAGGTGACGCTGACATGAGCAGGGTCCCTCTCGCACCACTGATCAAGTTCCTGGTGTTCGCCGTGGTCACGGCCCTGGCCACCACGGTGCTCGCCCTCACGATCGCCAACGCCCAGGGCACGACGCGCGCCAACTACAGCGCGATGTTCACCGACGCCTCGGGCCTGCTGACCGGCGACGACGTCCGCATCGCGGGGGTCGTGGTCGGCAGCGTCGACAAGGTCGAGATCGCGGACCGCACGATGGCGAAGGTCGACTTCAGCGTCGACTCGACGCAGGCGCTGCCCTCCACGGTCACCGCGTCGATCCTGTACAAGAACCTCATCGGCCAGCGGTTCCTCTCGCTGGCGCAGGGCACCACGCGCGTCCGGAACGCGGCGATGCAGACCGGGCCGAACGCGCCCGCGCCCGCCGCGCCCTCCGGCCGGCTGGCCGAGGGCGCCACGATCCCGGTCGACCGCACCACCCCGCCGCTGAACCTGACGACGCTGTTCAACGGTTTCCAGCCGTTGTTCACCGCGCTGGACCCCCAGCAGGTGAACACGCTGTCGATGGAGATCGTCCAGGTCCTGCAGGGCCAGGGCGGCACGGTGGAGAACCTGCTGGCCAGCACGTCCTCGCTGACCAACACGATCGCCGACCGCGACCAGGTCGTCGGGCAGGTGATCGACAACCTCAACTCGGTCCTCGGCACCATCAACTCCCGCGACGACCAGCTGTCGGACCTGATCACCTCGCTGCAGCGGCTCGTGTCCGGGTTGGCGCAGGACCGGAAGCCGATCGGCCAGGCCATCGCCTCGGTCGGGGACCTGACCCAGGTCACCGCGGGCTTCCTCGACGACGCCCGCGCACCGCTCAAGCAGGACATCGCGGCGCTCGGCAGGCTGTCCACCCAGCTCGACATCGCCAAGCCCACGCTGCAGACGTTCCTCACCACCGCGCCGGGCAAGCTCAACACCATCTCCCGCGCCGCCAGCTACGGCAGCTGGTTCCAGTTCTACGTCTGCGGGCTGTCGGGGTCGGTCGGGATCGGTGGTCTCGTCCCGGCGCAGAACATCCCGCTGTTCAAGTCCGACGCGCCGCGTTGCGGGGCGGACCCCAGCGGGTCCGGCGGGCAGTCGCCGCCCCTGCTGCCGGGCCTGCCCTCCCTGCCGGCGCCGCCCACCTCACTTCCCCAGCCCTCGGTGGCTCCCGTCCTGCCCCTGCTGGGAGGTGGATGACATGGCTCTCCCCGGAGCCGGGCGACCGGTCCCCCTGGCGGTCGCCGGTATCGCCCTGATCCTCGTGATCACGTTCGTCGCCTTCAACATCACGACCCTGTTCGGCGGCGGCACCACCTACAAGGCGGAGTTCTCGGAGGCCGCCGGCCTGCAGGCCGGCGACAAGGTGACCATCGCCGGCGTCGAGGCGGGTCGGGTCGACTCCGTGAAGCTCGACGGCAACAAGGTGCTGGTCGCGTTCGACGTGCAGAACGCCTGGATCGGTGACGCCACCACCGCGTCGATCGAGATCCGCACGCTGCTCGGGGCCAAGTACCTGTCCCTGGACCCGCGAGGTCGCGACGATCAAGCCCCGGACCAGCCGATCCCGCTGGCCCGCACCGCCTCGCCGCTCGACGTCGTCGCCGCGTTCAACGGGCTGTCCGGGACGATCGACCAGATCGACACGAAGCAGCTCGCCACGAGTCTGAGCACGCTGGCCGACACGTTCCGGGACACCCCCGATGACGTCCGCGGCGCCCTGGACGGCCTCTCGCGGCTGTCCACGACGATCGCGAGCCGCGACGACCAGATCAAGCAGCTGCTCGCCGGCACCCGCAACCTCTCCACCGTGCTCGCGGACCGCAGCGGCGACGTCCAGAAGCTCCTCTCGGACGGCAACCTGCTGCTCGGTGAGCTCCAGCAGCGCGAGGACGCGATCGCGAACCTGCTCGACGGCACCCGGAAGCTCTCCGAGCAGCTGTCCGGGCTCGTCGCCGACAACCAGGAGCAGCTGCGGCCGACCCTGGAGACGCTCTCGCGGGTGGTCGACGTCCTGCAGCGCAACCAGGACAACCTGGCCAACACGATCAAGAACGAGGCCACCTTCGTGCGTCTGTTCTCCAACGCGGTCGGCAACGGTCGCTGGTTCGACAGCTACCTCTGCGGTCTGCTGCCGACGCCCAGCATCGGTCCGCTGAACCCGGGTGGGTGCTGACCATGGGACTCTCCGTCACCGACCGCCGCCAGATGCAGTTCGTCGGGCTCGCCGCCGTGCTCGCCGTGCTGATCGCCGCCGGCGTCTGGGTGGTCGCCGCCGGCACCGGCGGCAGGCACGTCACCGCCTACTTCAGCAACGCCTCCGCACTGTTCGAGGACAACCAGGTCGAGATCCTCGGCGTGCCCGTCGGCAAGATCGACAAGATCACCCCCGAGGGTAAGCAGGTGCGCGTCGACATGACGATCACCGACAAGAACGTCAAGCTCCCGGCGAACGTGAACGCCGTGGTGATCTCGCCCAGCCTGGTCACCGGCCGCTACGTGCAGTTCACGCCGGCCTACGACGGCGGACCGGAGCTCGCCGACGGGGCGACGATCCCGATCGCGCGCACCGCCGTCCCGCTCGGCGTCGACGACCTGGCCCGCACGGCCACCCAGCTCTCGCAGGCCCTCGGCCCGAACGGGGCCAACAAGACCGGGGCCCTCAACGACCTGCTCGACGTCGGGGCGAAGAACCTCGACGGCAACGGGCAGGCCCTCAACACCACGATCACGAAGCTGGGCGACCTGTCGGGCACCCTCGCCGGATCCAGCGACGACCTGTTCGGCACGGTCACCCAGTTGGAGAAGTTCACCTCCGTCCTGGCCCAGAACGACGGTCAGGTCCGTGAGTTCAACGGCCGGCTCGCCGACGTCTCGGGCTTCCTCGCCGGACAGCGCACCGAGCTCGGGTCGGCCCTGAGCCAGCTCGGCCCGGCGCTCGCCGACGTGTCCCGCTTCGTGAAGGACAACCGGTCGGCGCTGAAGAGCAACGTCGACGGGCTGAGCGACGTGACGGCCACCCTGGTGGACCAGCAGAAGGCGCTCACCGAGGTGCTCGACGTGGCCCCCGCCGCCGTCAACAACCTGGTCAACACCTACAACGGCAGCTCGGGCACGCTCGACACCCGGCCCGACATCAACGAGCTGACCCAGCCACCGCTGATCGCGGTCTGCCAGCTGCTCACGAAGGCCACGTCGCCGGGGGACATCCCGTCCACCGTCAAGACGCTCTGCGACGCGGCCGGGCCGATCATCTCGGGCGCGGTGCCGCTGCCCAGCGCCGCGCAGGTGCTCACCGCGCTCTACGCGGGCCAGGCTCCGCCGGTGCCCGGGCTGGCACTGCCGACCGTCCCCGCGCCGGCCGCGGGTTCGGCCCCGGCCTCCAGCGGGGTCGCGCAGGCCCCGGCGGCCAAGACCCCGGCCGCGGGCACCACGGCCCCGTCGTCCGGCCTGCCGTTGCTCGGCTCGCTCCTGGGAGGGGGCAACTGATGAGTCGCCTCACGAACGTCCGTACGGCGCGCGCCGTCGCCGCCCTCACCGTCGTCACGCTCGCGACGAGCGGCTGCTCGGTGCTGGGCGGGGGACTGCGCGGGGTCGACCTGCCCGGTGGCGCCGCCCTCGGCGACAACCCGTACACGGTGTCGATCGAGTTCCCGGACGTGGTCGACCTCGTCCCCGAGTCGCTGGTGAAGGTCGCCGACGTCTCGGTCGGATCGGTCTCCGACATCTCCGTGGATCCCGCGACCTGGAACGCGATCGTCACGGTGAAGGTCAACCGGGACGTGAAGCTGCCGGCCAACGCCGACGCCGAGGTCCGCACCACCAGCCTGCTGGGCGAGAAGTTCGTCGAGCTCTCGCCGCCCACGCAGGGGGCCACCGGCTCGCTCGCCGACGGCGCGCGGATCCCGGTGCAGCGCGCCGGGCGCTCGGCCGAGGTCGAGGAGGTCCTCGGGGCCCTGTCGATGCTCCTCAACGGCGGCGGCGTCGCCCAGATCAAGACGATCTCCACCGAGCTGAACAAGGCGCTGGTCGGCAACGAGCCGCAGATCCGGTCGCTGCTCGCGAACCTGGACACGCTCGTCGGCGCGCTCGACGACAAGAAGTCCGAGATCACCCGGGCGCTGGACAGCCTCAACCGGCTCTCGGCCACGCTCGACGCCCGCCGCGACCAGATCACCAACGCGCTGAACAACCTCTCGCCCGGGCTCAAGGAGCTCGAGAACCAGCGCACCCAGCTCGTGGACCTGCTGCAGTCGCTCGACCGCCTGTCCGGTGTCGCGACCGACGTGGTGAACCGCAGCCGGGACGACACGCTCGCCGATCTGCGGTCGCTCCAGCCCACCCTGTCCAAGCTGGCGGAGTCGGGTCAGGACCTGCCGAACTCCCTGCAGATCCTCGGGAGCTTCCCGTTCACCGATGCCGCGCAGCAGGCCATCGCCGGTGACTACGCGAACCTCTACGTCAAGGCGGACCTCGACCTCAAGGACCTCCTCGACAACCTGGCCCGTTCCAACCAGCCGTTCCCGGGGCCGGACACACCGCTGTTCGGGCAGCTGCCGCCCACCGCGCAGGTGCTCGGGCCGCTGCTGGGCAGCAGCAGCGGCACCCCGAACTTCCCCCTGCTCGGGCCGGCCCCGACGCCGCTGACGGGTGCGGACGCCAACAACCCGCCGCCCACCCGGCTGCCGGCGACCCCGACCCCCACTCCGACCAGGGCCCCCAGCTCGGGCGGCCTGCTCGGCGGACTCCTCGGAGGTGGCTCGTGATGTCCCGTCGGGTTCGGCTGCAGCTGCTGGGACTGGCCCTCATCGCGGTGGTCGGCGTCGGCTACGTCGGGGTGCGGTACGCCAACCTCGGCTCGCTGCTGGGCGCCACCACCTACCCGGTCACGATGAAGCTCGCCGACTCCGGCGGCATCTTCACCGGAGCCGACGTCACCTACCGGGGCGTCAGCGTCGGCCGGGTCGGCCCCCTGACCCTCACCGCCGACGGGGTGGACGTCCAGCTCGACATCAACAAGAGCGCACCCGAGATCCCGGCCGACGCGAGCGCCGCGGTGCGCAACCTGTCCGCCATCGGTGAGCAGTACGTCGACCTGCAGCCCGCCAGCGACGGCGGGAAGATGCTGGCCGACGGTTCGGTCATCCCGGTGGCCCGCACGACGGTGCCGGTCTCGGTCGAGGACCTCGTCGTGAGCCTCGACGACTTCGTGAAGACGGTGCCGCTGGACTCCCTGCGCACCGTGGTCGACCAGCTGGGCACGGCGTTCGCCAACACGGCACAGCCGCTGCAGCGGCTGCTCGACACGTCCAACGAGTTCACGAAGGCGGCGCAGGACGCACTGCCGCAGACCACGGCCCTGCTCCGCGACGGCCGCACGGTGCTCACCACGCAGAACGACACGTCCGGCCAGTTCAAGGACTTCAGCCGGAGCCTGGCGCAGCTGGCCGCACAGCTGAAGACCTCGGACCCGGACCTGCGCACGGTCATCGACAACGGTCCGGAGGCGGGCCGCCAGATCACCGGCCTGCTCGACGAGAGCGGGTCCGGCCTCGGCGACGTGATCTCCAACCTGCTCGTCGTGTCCACGATCGCGCAACCGCGTCAGGCCAACCTCAGCCAGATCCTCACCGCCTACCCCGGGATCGCGGCCGACGCCGCGACGGTCGTGCCCGGTGACGGCACCGCCCACCTGGGCCTGGCGCTCAACATCTTCGACCCCTATCCGTGCGCGCAGGGGTACGAGGGCACCACACGGCGCTCGGGCGCGGACGTCGCGGACACCCCCGTGAACGCCGGCGCCTACTGCGCCGAGCCCCCCGGAAGCCCGAGCGACGTCCGCGGGGCGCAGAATGTTCCCGACGCCGCCACCCCCAAGCCGGCGCCGGGTACCCGGAGCCGTGGCGCGGCCCCTGTTCCGTTCGGTAGTGAGAGCGCGACCGTGGACTCGGCTCCCCCGTTGAGTTCACTCGCGCAGATCCTGTTGCCCTGACCTTCCCCAGAGGTCGGGCGGCTGTTTGGAGCCCCCCATGACGGTTCTCGACGACGACCTTCGTCCCAATGGTCTCGACGCCCCGGAGGCCGCTGAGAAGCGGCCGCCCCGGATCACGCCGCGACGGGCCCTCACGGTGCTCGTGGCCCTCGCGGCCGTGGCCGCGGTCGTGCTCGGGCTTCTCTGGGTGCTGGCGCTGAACAGCAGCTCCCTGGCCCTAGCGCGGGACCGGGACGCGGCGCTGGTCGCAGCCCAGCAGGCCGCGGTGGCGCTGAACACGCTCAACTACAAGGACGTCGACAACGGGCTCAACCAGTGGGAGCAGGTCTCCACGGGATCGGTCCTCGACGAGTTCAAGCAGAACCGCGCCGAGTACGCCAAGGCCGTCGGTGACTCCAAGCGGGCCACCGTGGCCACGGTGCCGTCCGCCGCGGTCAGCGAGCTCGACGAGCGGGCCGGTATCGCCCGGGTTCTGGTCGGGGTGGACGTGACCGTCACCCCCGAGGGCCAGCAGCCCACCCTCACCCGGCAGCGCCTCCAGATGGAGATGACGCGCACCGACGCCGGTTGGAAGGTCAGCAAGCTCAGCCCCGTCCGGTCGCCCACCACCGGCAGCTGATCCACGTCATCAGTTCTGCCAGGTCGCCGAGACCAGGAGGTCCCGCAATGCCGTCCACCCCCAGCACGCCCGCCACGCCCCACCGCCGTCGCGCCGCGGGGATCCGCAGGCCCCGCGTCGCCGGCCGCGCCCCCGTCGCCGCCCGCCCCGTCTCGGACGAGGAGGACGTCCGGCTCGACGACGCGGGCGGGGACCCCGGTCACGACGCGGGGGGGCACGCCACCGCCTCCGGCCGGGTCGGGCTGCTGAAGCGCACGGTCGTGGATCCGGAGACCACCGAGGACGGGACCGCCGAGCACGCGGTCGACGCCGACGCCGACGCCGACGCCTCCCGGCCCACCGGGAAGCGGGGGCTGGGCAACCGGCTGCGGCGTCCCCGCACCGGGGAGCGCCGCCGCCGCACCGTTCCCACCCTCGTCCTGGCCGGGCTGCTGGTGGTGCTGACCGCGGCCGCCGTCTTCTTCGGCATCGCGGGCGCCGCGCTGCGGAGCACTCCGGCCGCGCAGAACACCGCGCTCGTGGACGTCGGCGCCACCGCGCAGGTCACGCAGCAGCTCGGGGACGCGGTGAAGACCGTGTACTCCTACGACTTCGCGCGCCTGGACCAGAACGAGGCGGCCGCCCGCGCGGTGATCCTCCCGAGCTTCGAGGCCCAGTACAACCAGCTGTTCGGGCAGGTCCGCAAGCTCGCTCCCCAGCAGCAGGCCGTGGTCACGGCCACGATCGCCACCTCGGCGGTGCGGGAGATCGACGGGGACAAGGCCGTCGTCGTGATCTTCCTGGACCAGCAGGTCACCCGCGCGCAGGCGGGCAACCAGCCCCAGCAGCTGGCCGCCGCCGGCCGGCTCACCGTCACGGGCCAGCTCGTCGACGGCACCTGGAAGATCTCCGACGTCCAGGCCGACTAGGGGAGCGGGGGCCGCGCGCCGGCCCCCTCCCCGGGTCCCGTAGCATCGGGACCGGTTCCACCGAAGACCGCAGGTCTGTGCCCGGCTCGCCGGGCGCACGAAGGCTCCGCAACAGCGGACGACCCGCGCAGGAGGACGAGGTCATCGACGCGTCTGCGCGTCGCCACGCCCCGTGCGCTCCTGCGCCGGGGCGTTTCTGCTTCCCGGGTTCGTCGCGGTGGATCAGCTGTCACGACAACTGTCTGGCACGACAACCGAGAGGAGGCACAGGATGGCCCGATCCGACAAGGTCACGGCGGTCGCGGAGATCGCCGACAAGTTCCGGGGCGCGTCCGCCTCGGTGGTCACCGAGTACCGCGGCCTCACGATGACCCAGCTGACCGCCCTGCGCGGTTCGCTGGGTGACGACGCCACCTACCGCGTCGCCAAGAACACGCTGATCAAGCGTGCGGCGGAGGACGCCGGCGTCGAGGGTCTCGAGCAGCTGCTCGTCGGCCCCACGGCGATCGCGTTCGTCACCGGCGAGCCCGTCAACGCCGCCAAGGCGCTGCGGGACTTCGCGAAGGCCAACCAGGGCCTGGTGATCAAGGGTGGCTTCATGGACGGTCGCGCGCTGACCGTCGCCGAGGTCAACTCGCTCGCCGACCTCGAGTCGCGCGAGGTGCTGCTGGCCAAGCTGGCCGGCGCGATGAAGGCGAACCTGTCCAAGGCCGCCGGTCTCTTCGCCGCTCCGGCGTCGCAGGTCGCCCGCCTCGCCCAGGCTCTGGCCGACAAGCGTGCGGAGGAGGGTGGTCCGGCTGCTGTCGACACGGCCGCCCCCGAGGCTGCTGACACCACCGAGGCTCCGGCCGACGCCGAGAGCTGACCTTCACCCCCACCGCCGTTAGAACACTGAGAGAAGAGGACGCCACCATGGCGAAGCTGTCCACCGACGACCTGCTCGAGGCCTTCAAGGACCTCACCCTGATCGAGCTGTCGGAGTTCGTGAAGAAGTTCGAGGAGACCTTCGACGTCACCGCGGCCGCCCCGGTCGCCGTCGCCGCCGGTCCCGCCGCGGGCGGCGCCGCCGCTCCCGCCGAGGAGGAGAAGGACGAGTTCAACGTCGTCCTCGACGCCGCGGGTGACAAGAAGATCCAGGTCATCAAGGTCGTCCGCGAGCTCGTCTCGGGCCTGGGCCTCAAGGAGGCCAAGGACCTCGTCGAGGCGGCCCCCAAGCCGATCCTCGAGGGCGTCGACAAGGCGGCCGCCGACGCGGCCAAGGCCAAGCTCGAGGAGGCCGGCGCGAAGGTCAGCCTGAGCTGACGTCTCGCCCGCTCCACCCCGAACGGCACGTTCGTCGCGCACCCTGCGGCGGGCGTGCCGTTCGTCGTTGCCGGATCGTTGCCGAGCCCACCCGGCCGGGTGCGGTCCGGCCGGCCGCGAACCCGGTTGCTCACCGTGACATGCCACCGGTGGCACCACCGGCCGGCGACGAGGGGACCACGGCCCGGCGGTGATCCCGTGACCGGAGCGGCCCGGCAGGCGGTCGACCTGCGGAGTCGAGGTCGGGGCCGGCCACGGGGATCCACCTGCCGTTCACCGAAAAGTGCCGGTCGTCCTGCCCGGAGGACCACTTACCGACGCGTAGAGGCTTGACTCGGTGCGCCTGTCACGTCACTCTTAGGTCTCGATGGTTGCCTTGGTGACCCGTCTCGACAGCCGCTGCGTTTGCAGCTAGACTGCCTCTTTGCGCTGCCTCCGTCCAGCTTTGCGCGCGCACAGATGGCTCCCCGGGATTCCGGACCGCTCTCTGGCTCGCGCCGGGCTGGTCGGAGGCCGCGTCCTGACAACAGACGGTGTGCACCGGAACGATCCGCATCCGCCTCGCAGTCGGCCCGGACCTCCCGCCCGGGTCGATCACGGGAACGGTAGCGCGCTGGGCCCGGTGCCCGCCAGACGAGAGCGCAGTTCCGGAAGGACGCATCTTGGCATCGCCGCACGCCACCAAGACCCTCGCGACCACCTCGGACCACCTGAACCTCCCCGGTGCACCCACCCGCGTTTCGTTCGCGAAGATCCGCGAGCCGCTCCGGGTGCCCGATCTGCTCGACCTGCAGACGCAGTCGTTCGAGTGGCTCGTGGGCGACGAGGCGTGGTTCCAGCGGAGGATCGACGCAGGCGACGAGAACCCGATGGGCGGTCTCGAGGACATCCTCACCGAGATCTCGCCCATCGAGGACTTCTCGGGCTCCATGTCCCTCTCCTTCTCCGATCCTCGTTTCGACGAGGTCAAGGCGTCGGAGGAGGAGTGCAAGGACAAGGACATGACCTACGCGGCTCCGCTGTTCGTCACCGCGGAGTTCACCAACAACACCACCGGTGAGATCAAGAGCCAGACCGTCTTCATGGGTGACTTCCCCGTGATGACGAGCAAGGGCACCTTCATCATCAACGGCACCGAGCGTGTCGTCGTGTCGCAGCTCGTCCGGTCCCCGGGCGTCTACTTCGACCACGCCATCGACAAGACCACCGAGAAGGACGTCTACTCGGTCAAGGTCATCCCGAGCCGCGGTGCCTGGCTCGAGTTCGACGTCGACAAGCGCGACACCGTCGGTGTCCGCATCGACCGCAAGCGTCGCCAGCCGGTCACGGTGCTGCTGAAGGCACTGGGGTGGACCACCGAGCAGATCGCCGCGCGTTTCGGGTTCTCCGAGACGATGCTCGCCACGCTCGAGAAGGACCACACCGCCGGGCAGGACGAGGCCCTGCTCGACATCTACCGCAAGCTGCGCCCGGGCGAGCCGCCCACCCGCGAGAGCGCGCAGACGCTCCTGGAGAACCTGTTCTTCAAGGACAAGCGCTACGACCTCGCGAAGGTGGGCCGCTACAAGGTCAACAAGAAGCTGGGTCTCACCACGCCCAACCCGGTCGGCACGCTGACCGAGGACGACATCGCCACCACCATCGAGTACCTCGTCCGGCTGCACGCCGGCGAGACCGAGATGACGGTCGGCGCGGTCGAGGGCGAGGAGGGGTCGGGCATCACGATCCCCGTCGAGACCGACGACATCGACCACTTCGGCAACCGTCGCCTGCGCACCGTGGGCGAGCTGATCCAGAACCAGATCCGGGTCGGCCTCTCGCGCATGGAGCGTGTCGTCCGCGAGCGGATGACCACGCAGGACGTCGAGGCGATCACGCCGCAGACCCTGATCAACATCCGGCCCGTCGTGGCGGCGATCAAGGAGTTCTTCGGCACGTCGCAGCTGTCGCAGTTCATGGACCAGACCAACCCCCTCGCGGGCCTGACGCACAAGCGTCGCCTGTCCGCGCTGGGCCCGGGTGGCCTGTCCCGTGAGCGCGCCGGCTTCGAGGTCCGCGACGTGCACCCCAGCCACTACGGCCGGATGTGCCCGATCGAGACCCCTGAGGGCCCGAACATCGGCCTGATCGGTTCGCTCGCGAGCTTCGCGCAGGTCAACCCGTTCGGTTTCATCCAGTCGCCGTACCGCAAGGTCGTCGACGGCCGGGCCACCGACCAGATCGACTACCTCACGGCCGACGAGGAGGACCGCTTCATCATCGCGCAGGCCAACGAGCCCCTCGATGACGACGGCAACTTCATCGGCGAGCGCGTGCTGGTGCGCCGCAAGGGCGGGGACGTCGACTACATCCCGCCGACGCAGGTCGACTACATCGACGTCTCGCCGCGCCAGATGGTGTCGGTCGCCACGGCGATGATCCCGTTCCTCGAGCACGACGACGCGAACCGCGCCCTCATGGGCGCCAACATGCAGCGTCAGTCCGTCCCGCTGCTGCGCAGCGAGTCGCCGCTGGTCGGCACGGGCATGGAGCTGCGTGCGGCCGTCGACGCGGGCGACGTGGTCGTCAACGAGAAGGCCGGCATCGTCGAGGAGCTGTGCGCCGACTTCATCACGGTCATGGCCGACGACGGCGCGCGCCGCACCTACCGGCTGCACAAGTTCCGCCGCAGCAACCAGGGCACGTGCACCAACCAGAAGCCCATCGTGGAGGAGGGTGCGCGCGTCGAGGTCGGCCAGGTGCTGGCCGACGGCCCGTGCACCGAGCTCGGCGAGATGGCCCTGGGCAAGAACCTGCTCGTGGCGATCATGCCGTGGGAGGGCCACAACTACGAGGACGCGATCATCCTCTCCCAGCGCCTGGTGCAGGACGACGTGCTCACGTCGATCCACATCGAGGAGCACGAGATCGACGCCCGCGACACCAAGCTGGGCGCCGAGGAGATCACCCGGGACATCCCGAACGTCTCCGAGGAGGTGCTCGCCGACCTCGACGAGCGCGGCATCATCCGGATCGGTGCCGAGGTCCAGCCCGGCGACATCCTGGTCGGCAAGGTCACGCCCAAGGGCGAGACGGAGCTGACCCCGGAGGAGCGCCTGCTCCGCGCGATCTTCGGTGAGAAGGCGCGCGAGGTGCGCGACACCTCGCTCAAGGTGCCCCACGGCGAGACCGGCAAGGTCATCGGCATCCGGGTCTTCTCCCGCGACGACGAGGACGAGCTGGCGCCCGGCGTCAACGAGCTGGTCCGCGTCTACGTGGCCCAGAAGCGCAAGATCCAGGACGGTGACAAGCTCGCCGGCCGCCACGGCAACAAGGGCGTCATCGGCAAGATCCTCCCCGCCGAGGACATGCCGTTCCTCCCGGACGGCACCCCGGTCGACATCATCCTGAACACGCACGGTGTGCCGCGACGGATGAACATCGGCCAGGTCCTGGAGACCCACCTCGGGTGGATCGCCAAGACGGGCTGGGAGATCGACGGCAAGCCCGAGTGGGCGTCCAAGCTGCCCGAGGAGCTCTACTCCGTGCCCGCCGGTACGAAGACCGCCACCCCGGTCTTCGATGGCGCCAAGGAGCACGAGATCACGGGTCTGCTCGGGTCCACTCTGCCCAACCGCGACGGCGAGCGGATGGTCAAGGGCGACGGCAAGGCGGTCCTGATGGACGGCCGTTCCGGGGAGCCCTACCCGTTCCCGGTGGCCGTCGGCTACATGTACATCCTGAAGCTGCTCCACCTGGTGGACGACAAGATCCACGCTCGGTCCACGGGCCCCTACTCGATGATCACGCAGCAGCCCCTGGGCGGTAAGGCCCAGTTCGGTGGCCAGCGGTTCGGCGAGATGGAGTGCTGGGCGATGCAGGCCTACGGCGCGGCGTACACGCTGCAGGAACTGCTGACGATCAAGTCCGACGACGTCGTGGGCCGGGTCAAGGTCTACGAGGCGATCGTCAAGGGCGAGAACATCCCGGAGCCGGGCATCCCGGAGTCCTTCAAGGTTCTCCTGAAGGAGCTCCAGTCGCTCTGCCTGAACGTCGAGGTGCTCTCCAGCGACGGCGCGGCGATCGAAATGCACGACAGCGACGACGAGGACCTCGAGCGGGCCGCGGCGAACCTGGGCATCAACCTGTCCAGCCGCCCCGGTTCCGAGTCGATGACCGTCGACGACGTTGTCAATTGATGCCAACTGATCCCGCGCCCGAGCCGATTTACGAAGGAACTGAGGACACATAGTGCTCGACGTCAACTTCTTCGACGAACTGCGCATCGGCCTTGCCACCGCGGAGGACATCCGCCAGTGGTCGCACGGTGAGGTCAAGAAGCCCGAGACCATCAACTACCGCACGCTCAAGCCCGAGAAGGACGGACTCTTCTGCGAGAAGATCTTCGGCCCCACCCGGGACTGGGAGTGCTACTGCGGCAAGTACAAGCGCGTCCGCTTCAAGGGCATCATCTGCGAGCGCTGCGGTGTGGAGGTCACGCGCGCCAAGGTGCGTCGTGAGCGGATGGGTCACATCGAGCTGGCCGCACCGGTCACGCACATCTGGTACTTCAAGGGTGTGCCCAGCCGGCTGGGTTACCTGCTCGACCTGGCGCCCAAGGACCTCGAGAAGATCATCTACTTCGCGGCCTACGTGATCACGTCGGTCAACAAGGAGCTGCGGCACAACGACCTGTCCACGCTCGAGACCGAGATGAGCGTGGAGCGCAAGCGGGTCGAGAACCGCCGCGACGGTGACCTGGAGGCCCGGGCCCAGAAGCTCGAGGCCGACATCGCCGAGCTCGAGGCGGAGGGCGCCAAGAGCGACGTCCGGCGCAAGGTCAAGGAGGGTGGCGAGCGCGAGATGCGCCAGCTCCGTGACCGGGCCCAGCGCGAGCTGGACCGGCTCGACGAGATCTGGACCGCGTTCACCAAGCTCGACGTGCAGCAGCTCATCGCCGACGAGTCGATCTACCGGGAGCTCTACGACCGGTACGGCGACTACTTCACCGGCGCCATGGGCGCCGAGGCGATCCAGACGCTGCTGCAGAACTTCGACATCCCGGCCGAGGCCGAGAACCTGCGGGAGACCATCCGCAGCGGCAAGGGGCAGAAGAAGCTCCGTGCCCTCAAGCGCCTCAAGGTCGTCGCGGCGTTCCAGATGACGGGCAACAGCCCCATGGGCATGGTGCTCGACTGCGTCCCGGTCATCCCGCCGGACCTGCGCCCCATGGTGCAGCTCGACGGTGGCCGGTTCGCCACGTCCGACCTCAACGACCTGTACCGCCGCGTGATCAACCGCAACAACCGCCTCAAGCGACTGATCGACCTCGGCGCGCCCGAGATCATCGTCAACAACGAGAAGCGGATGCTGCAGGAGGCCGTCGACGCGCTGTTCGACAACGGCCGCCGCGGCCGGCCGGTGACGGGCCCGGGCAACCGGCCGCTCAAGTCGCTGTCCGACCTGCTCAAGGGCAAGCAGGGCCGGTTCCGCCAGAACCTGCTCGGCAAGCGCGTCGACTACTCCGGCCGTTCGGTCATCGTCGTCGGCCCGCAGCTCAAGCTGCACCAGTGCGGTCTGCCCAAGCAGATGGCGCTGGAGCTGTTCAAGCCGTTCGTCATGAAGCGGCTGGTCGACCTCAACCACGCGCAGAACATCAAGTCCGCGAAGCGCATGGTCGAGCGCGGCCGCTCGCAGGTGTGGGACGTGCTCGAAGAGGTCATCTCCGAGCACCCGGTGCTGCTCAACCGCGCACCGACCCTGCACCGCCTCGGCATCCAGGCCTTCGAGCCGCAGCTGGTGGAGGGCAAGGCCATCCAGCTGCACCCGCTGGTCTGCGAGGCGTTCAACGCCGACTTCGACGGTGACCAGATGGCGGTGCACCTGCCGCTGTCGGCCGAGGCGCAGTCCGAGGCACGTGTGCTGATGCTGTCGTCGAACAACATCCTGTCGCCGGCGTCGGGTCGTCCGCTGGCCATGCCGCGTCTGGACATGGTCACGGGCATCTACCACCTGTCGAAGCTGCGCGAGGGCACGCCCGGCGAGGGTGGCGTCTACGGCACCGTGGCCGAGGCGATCATGGCCTACGACCGCAAGGCGCTCCACCTGCAGGCCCCCATCAAGATCCGCCTGCGCGGTGTGGTCCCCCCGGCCGACGTCGTGCCGGCGCTGGTCGAGAAGGGCTGGCAGCCCGGCGAGCAGTACCTGGCCGAGACCACTCTCGGGCGCGTGCTGTTCAACGAGCTGCTCCCGGTGGACTACCCGTTCGTCAACGAGATCCTGCCGAAGAAGCGTCAGGCCGCGATCATCAACGATCTGGCCGAGCGCTACTCGATGACCGAGGTCGCGCAGTGCCTCGACCGCCTCAAGGACGCCGGCTTCTACTGGGCCACCCGCTCCGGGGTCACGATCGCCATCTCCGATGTCGTCGTGCCGCCGAACAAGCAGGAGATCCTCGACGGCTACGAGGCCAAGGCGCTCCAGGTCGACAAGCGCTACCTGCGCGGGGCCCTGTCCCACCAGGAGCGCAACGACGAGATGGTCAAGATCTGGACCCAGGCGTCCGAAGAGGTCGCCCGGGCCATGGAGGAGAACTTCCCCGAGGACAACCCGATCCCCACGATCGTGGCGTCCGGCGCGGCGGGCAACATGACCCAGGTCCGGCAGCTCGCCGGTATGCGTGGTCTGGTGGCCAACCCGAAGGGTGAGTACATCCCCCGTCCGATCAAGGCCAACTTCCGTGAGGGCCTGTCGGTGCTGGAGTACTTCATCTCCACGCACGGCACGCGCAAGGGCCTCGCCGACACCGCGCTGCGCACCGCCGACTCGGGTTACCTGACCCGTCGTCTGGTGGACGTGTCGCAGGACGTCATCGTCCGCGAGGTCGACTGCGGCACCGAGCGCAGCGTCTCGATGGCGGTCACCGAGGAGGGCGCGGGCGGCAAGCGCATCGCGCACCGCTACATCCGCACGAGCATCTACGCACGGTGCTCCGCGGAGGAGGTCCGCGACGCGGCCGGCAACGTCATCGTCGAGAAGGGTGGCGACCTGGGCGACCCGGCGCTGGCCGCTCTCGTCGAGGCCGGCGTCAAGACCATCAAGGTCCGCAGCCCGCTGACCTGCATGTCCGCCAGCGGCATCTGCGGCATGTGCTACGGCCGCTCGATGGCCACCGGCAAGCTGGTGGACGTCGGCGAGGCCGTCGGCATCGTCGCGGCGCAGTCGATCGGTGAGCCGGGAACCCAGCTCACGATGCGCACCTTCCACACCGGTGGTGTGGCGGGCGACGACATCACCACCGGTCTGCCGCGTGTCCAGGAGCTGTTCGAGGCCCGGGTCCCGAAGGGCATGGCGCCCATCGCCGACGTCGACGGCCGCATCTCCATCGAGGACGGTGACCGCTTCTGGAAGATCACCCTCACCCCGGACGACGGGGGCGAGGAGATCGTCTACGAGAAGCTGTCCAAGCGGCAGTGGCTGGCCATGACGGTGGTCGACGGCCAGGAGCGTCCGCTGGCCGACGGCGACCACGTGCACGTCGGGCAGCTGCTGCTCGAGGGCACGGCCAACCCGCACGAGGTGCTGCGGGTCATGGGTCCGCGCGAGGTGCAGCTGCACCTCACGCGTGAGGTGCAGAAGGTGTACCGCACGCAGAGCGTGGACATCCACGACAAGCACATCGAGGTGATCATCCGGCAGATGCTGCGCCGGGTCACGATCATCGACTCGGGCGCCACGGAGTTCCTGCCCGGCTCGCTCGCCGAGCGCACCGACTTCGAGGCGCAGAACCGGCGTGTCGTGGCCGAGGGCGGCGAGCCCGCCTCCGGTCGTCCGGTGCTCATGGGGATCACGAAGGCCTCGCTGGCCACCGAGTCGTGGCTGTCCGCCGCCTCGTTCCAGGAGACCACCCGGATCCTCACCGATGCCGCGATCAACGGAAAGCGCGACAAGCTCGTCGGGCTCAAGGAGAACGTGATCATCGGAAAGCTGATCCCCGCCGGTACGGGGATCGGCCGGTACCGCAACATCCAGGTGCAGCCCACGGAGGAGGCCCGCGCGGCCGCCTACGCGCTGCCGAGCTACGACGACGGCTACTACAGCCCCGACGTGTTCGGTACGGGCACCGGTGCCGCGGTGCCGCTGGACGACTACGACTTCGGCCGCGACTACCGCTAGGTAGCCCGAGCTCGAAGACGGTCCTGGACGGGGCCGGTCACCTCTCTCCCGTGGAGGTGGCCGGCCCCGTTCGTCGTTCGTCAGGTGGGGGTGCAGTCTGAGCGGAATGCGGCTCCCAGTTCGGCCACCGCCACGTCGGCCTCGGCCAGCAGGCCGGCGAAGACCAGGTAGGCGTGCCACATGCCCGGTTCGCGGCGGTAGGTCACCTCGACGCCGGCAGCCTTCGCCCGGTCGACGAACGCGTCGGCGTCGCCGACCAGGACCTCGTCGGCGCCGGCCACGACGTGCACCGGCGGCAGGCCCGCGAGGTCCGCCTCCAGGGGGCGGAGCTCGGGGGCGTCGGAGCCGGCCCGGTAGTCCTCGGCGGCCAGCGGGAGCCAGTCCGGGTCGAGCATCGCGTCGGTGTCCCTGTTGGCCTGTACGGCGGGGGAGCGCAGGTCGAGGTCGAGCCAGGGGGAGATGAGCCCGATCGATCCGGGGAGCTCCTCGCCGAGCGCGCGCAGGCGCAGCAGCAGGCTCATCGTGAGCCCGCCACCCGCGGAATCCCCGGCCACCGCGATGCGTCGTGCCGGGTGACCCGCGGCGCGCAGTGCGCGGTAGGCCGCCACTGCGTCGTCCAGGGCGGCCGGGAACGGGTGTTCCGGGGCCAGCCGGTAGTCCGGTGCGTGCACCGGGGCGCCCGCGCTCCGGCTGAGACCGGCGAGCAGCGCGAGGTGCGACGCCGGGGAGCCGCTGATGTACCCGCCGCCGTGCAGGTACAGCACCTGCTGCGGCCCGATGGCGTCGGCGGCGGTCACGCGCAGGGTGGGCACCCCGCCCAGCGAGGTGCGGCTGCGGCGGGTCCCGCGGGGCAGGGGCAGCCCGAGGCCCGTGGCCGACAGCAGTCGGCGCCGGACGGGCAGCGGCAGCCGGGGACCGAGCAGGGGGGCGACGACGCCACGCGTCATCAGCCGGACGGCGGATGTGGGCAGATGCACTACCGGAAAGTAGCCACTGGGGCGGAGCGGCAGGAGGGAGGTCAGGTGAACACGACGAACGGGTGGTCAGCCGCGATGAACGGGACCATCTGGCGGTGAAGGGCGGCGAGTCCCTTGCGGCGCGCCCGCTGTTGCGGCACTCTGCCTTCACCGGCAGGTGCTGACCAGTACCCGTTTTGACCCCCATTCCGCGGGGCGGGTACTCTGTGGTCTTGCGCTCGACTTCGGTCGGGCCGATCTGTGTGCCCTGCGGTCGATTCGTCGGGCATGCGGGCCCCTGAGGCTCACCCGTGAGGTCTCCCCGATCCCCGGTCGTGAGTCCCGTGGGGTGCGACACGCCCGACCTCGGGGGAGGGCGGCCGGTGCAACCGGTCTCCCCACAGCACGACCAGCACCACAAGCCACAGCACGCCGACGGGAAGAAGTAGACGGTTCATGCCCACGATCCAGCAGCTGGTCCGCAAGGGCCGTCAGGACAAGGCCACCAAGACCAAGACGGCCGCGCTCAAGGGAAGCCCCCAGCGCCGCGGGGTGTGCACGCGCGTCTACACCACGACGCCGAAGAAGCCGAACTCCGCGCTTCGCAAGGTCGCTCGCGTCAAGCTGAGCAGCCAGATGGAGATCACGGCCTACATCCCGGGTGAGGGCCACAACCTCCAGGAGCACTCCATCGTCCTGGTCCGCGGTGGTCGTGTGAAGGACCTTCCCGGCGTCCGTTACAAGATCGTCCGGGGGTCGCTGGACACCCAGGGCGTCAAGAACCGCAAGCAGGCTCGCAGCCGGTACGGCGCGAAGAAGGAGAAGAGCTGATGCCTCGCAAGGGTCCCGCTCCCAAGCGTCCACTGGTCTCCGACCCGGTCTACGGTGCACCGCTGGTCACCCAGCTGGTGAACAAGGTCCTCAAGGACGGCAAGCGTTCGATCGCCGAGCGCATCGTCTACGCCGCCCTCGAGGGCACCCGCGAGAAGACCGGCGCCGACCCGGTCGTCACGCTCAAACGCGCGCTGGACAACGTCAAGCCGGCCCTGGAGGTGCGCAGCCGCCGCGTCGGTGGCGCCACGTACCAGGTGCCCGTCGAGGTCCGCGCCGTCCGGCAGACCACGCTGGGCCTGCGCTGGCTGGTGTCGTACGCCGGCCAGCGTCGCGAGAAGACCATGGTCGAGCGGCTCATGAACGAGCTCCTCGACGCGAGCAACGGTCTGGGCGCTGCTGTGAAGCGGCGCGAGGACATGCACAAGATGGCGGAGTCCAACAAGGCCTTCGCCCACTACCGCTGGTGACCGGCCGACCGTCGATCGCCAACTCGAGGGAGAGCTGAAGCTGTGGCAGCACAAGAAGTGCTGAAGGACCTGGGCAAGGTCCGCAACATCGGCATCATGGCCCACATCGACGCCGGCAAGACCACCACCACCGAGCGCATCCTGTTCTACACCGGTCTGAACTACAAGATCGGTGAGGTGCACGACGGTGCGGCGACGATGGACTGGATGGAGGAGGAGCAGAAGCGCGGCATCACGATCACGTCCGCCGCGATCACCTGCTTCTGGAAGAACCACCAGATCAACATCATCGACACGCCGGGTCACGTCGACTTCACGGTCGAGGTCGAGCGCTCGCTGCGCGTCCTCGACGGCGCGGTCGCGGTCTTCGACGGCAAGGAAGGTGTCGAGCCCCAGTCCGAGCAGGTCTGGCGCCAGGCCACCAAGTACGACGTCCCGCGCATCTGCTTCGTCAACAAGATGGACAAGCTGGGCGCCGACTTCTACTTCACCGTGCAGACGATCCAGGACCGTCTCGGTGCCAAGCCGCTGCCGCTGCAGCTGCCGATCGGCTCCGAGAACGACTTCATCGGCGTCGTCGACCTGGTCGAGATGCGCGCGCTCACGTGGCGCGGCGAGGTCAAGATCGGTGAGGACTACACCGTCGAGGCGATCCCGGCCGATCTCGCCGAGAAGGCCGCCGAGTACCGGCTGGCCCTCGTCGAGGCCGTCGCCGAGACCGACGACGACCTCATGGAGCTCTACCTCGGTGGCGAGGAGTTCACGGTCGAGCAGATCAAGCACGGCATCCGCAAGATCGTGAACGATCGTGCGGCCTACCCGGTGCTCTGCGGTTCCGCGTACAAGAACAAGGGCGTCCAGCCCATGCTCGACGCGGTCATCGACTACCTGCCGTCGCCGCTGGACGTCCCGCCGGTCGAGGGCACGCTGCAGGACGGCGAGACGGCCGCGAGCCGCAAGCCCGACGTCAGCGAGCCGTTCTCAGCCCTCGCGTTCAAGATCGCCGCACACCCGTTCTTCGGCAAGCTCACCTACATCCGGGTCTACTCGGGCAAGGTCGCCGCGGGCGCCCAGGTCATCAACTCGACCAAGGACCGCAAGGAACGCATCGGGAAGTTCTTCCAGATGCAGTCCAACAAGGAGAACCCGGTCGACGAGGCCCAGGCCGGCCACATCTACGCGGTCACCGGGCTCAAGGACACCACCACCGGCGAGACGCTGTCGGACCCGCAGAACCCCATCGTCCTCGAGTCGATGTCGTTCCCGGACCCGGTGATCCAGGTCGCGGTGGAGCCCAAGACCAAGGCCGACCAGGAGAAGCTGGGCATCGCGATCCAGAAGCTGGCCGAGGAGGACCCCACCTTCCAGGTCTCCCAGGACGACGAGAGTGGCCAGACCATCCTCGCCGGCATGGGCGAGCTGCACCTCGAGGTGCTGGTCAACCGGATGAAGACCGACTACAAGGTCGAGGCCAACATCGGTAAGCCGCAGGTGGCCTACCGCGAGACCATCCGGAACACGGTCGACAAGTACGAGTACACGCACAAGAAGCAGACCGGTGGTTCGGGCCAGTTCGCCCGCGTCATCATCAAGCTCGAGCCGCTCGACACGGCCGACGGTGCGCTGTACGAGTTCGACAACAAGGTCTCCGGTGGCCGCATCCCGCGGGAGTACATCCCGTCCGTGGACGCGGGTGCGCAGGACGCCATGCAGTACGGCGTCATCGCGGGCTACCCGCTGACCGGCATCAAGCTGACGCTGCTCGACGGTCAGTACCACGAGGTCGACTCGTCGGAGATGGCGTTCAAGGTCGCCGGCTCGATGGCTCTCAAGGAGGCTGCGCGCAAGGCCAACCCGGCCCTGCTCGAGCCGATGATGGCCGTCGAGGTCACCACGCCCGAGGACTACATGGGCGATGTGATCGGCGACCTGAACTCCCGCCGTGGTCAGATCCAGGCCATGGAGGAGCGGGCCGGCGCCCGGATCGTCAAGGCGCTCGTCCCGCTGTCGGAAATGTTCGGCTACGTCGGCGACCTCCGGTCGCGGACCCAGGGCCGGGCGAACTACACCATGGTCTTCGACTCCTACGCGGAGGTCCCGACCAACGTGGCCAAGGAGATCATCGCCAAGGCCACGGGCGAGTAAGACCCGCGCCGCCGTGGGCCCCCCTCCCGGGGGCCCGCGGTCGGTGACCGGGACAATCGTCCCGGCACCACCCACAGACCTGCCGTCAGCACGACGGACACGTACCAGTCCAGGAGGATCCCCCAGTGGCGAAGGCGAAGTTCGAGCGGACCAAGCCGCACGTCAACATCGGCACCATCGGTCACATCGACCACGGTAAGACCACGCTGACGGCGGCCATCACCAAGGTTCTGCACGACAAGTTCCCGACGCTGAACGACGCGTCGGCGTTCGACCAGATCGACAAGGCTCCCGAGGAGCGTCAGCGCGGCATCACGATCTCGATCGCGCACGTCGAGTACCAGACCGAGAAGCGCCACTACGCGCACGTCGACTGCCCCGGGCACGCCGACTACATCAAGAACATGATCACCGGTGCGGCCCAGATGGACGGCGCCATCCTCGTGGTCGCCGCCACCGACGGCCCCATGCCCCAGACGCGTGAGCACGTGCTGCTCGCCCGCCAGGTCGGCGTGCCGTACATCGTCGTCGCGCTGAACAAGGCCGACATGGTGGACGACGAGGAGATCCTGGAGCTCGTCGAGCTCGAGGTCCGCGAGCTGCTGTCGTCGCAGGAGTACCCGGGCGACGACCTCCCGATCGTCCGTGTCTCGGCGCTCAAGGCGCTCGAGGGCGACCAGGAGTGGGCCGACAAGCTCATGGAGCTCATGGACGCGGTCGACGAGTCGATCCCGGAGCCGGAGCGCGACGTCGAGAAGCCGTTCCTCATGCCCGTCGAGGACGTCTTCACGATCTCGGGTCGTGGCACCGTCGTCACCGGCCGCATCGAGCGCGGCATCGTCAAGGTGAACGAGGAGGTGGAGGTCGTCGGCATCCGCGAGAAGTCGTTCAAGACCACCACCACGTCCATCGAGATGTTCAAGAAGTTCCTCGACGAGGGTCGTGCCGGCGACAACGCGGCGCTGCTGCTCCGCGGCGTCAAGCGCGAGCAGGTCGAGCGCGGCATGGTCATCGTCAAGCCCGGCACCACCACGCCGCACACCGAGTTCGAAGGCCAGGTCTACATCCTGTCCAAGGACGAGGGTGGCCGGCACACGCCGTTCTTCAACAACTACCGTCCCCAGTTCTACTTCCGGACGACGGACGTCACCGGCGTCGTGACGCTGCCCAGCGGCACCGAGATGGTCATGCCCGGCGACAACACCACCATGGACGTGAAGCTGATCCAGCCGATCGCCATGGAGGAGGGCCTGCAGTTCGCCATCCGTGAGGGTGGACGGACCGTCGGCGCCGGCCAGGTCATCAAGATCAACAAGTAACACCCCCCGGTCGGGGGTGCCGTATCGCGATATGGCATCCTTGACGGGTTGCGCGTCGAGGCCGGTGCGTTCTATGGACGCACCGGCCTTGGCGTGAGCCCCTGAGCTAGAGCGGCCCCTCCGGGGGGCGCGGAGGTTCCGGGGGACCGGTCTGACGGCAGTAGGGCGACACGCCCGACCTCGTGGACCGGAGCCACCACGGCAGGGCTGCCAAAGCCCCCGTGTGCCTCCCCCAGGAGCACGCGTACACGAGCGGCAGGAAGAAGAGGACGACCGACGACCATGGCGGGACAAAAGATCCGCATCAGGCTGAAGGCCTATGACCACGAGGCCATCGACGCCTCCGCGCGCAAGATCGTTGAGACGGTCACGCGTACGGGCGCTCGGGTCGTCGGGCCGGTGCCGCTGCCGACGGAGAAGAACATCTACTGCGTCATTCGTTCGCCGCACAAGTACAAGGACTCGCGTGAGCACTTCGAGATGCGCACGCACAAGCGGCTGATCGACATCCTCGACCCGACGCCCAAGACGGTCGACGCGCTCATGCGCATCGACCTTCCGGCCAGCGTCGACGTGAACATCCAGTAGGGCTGACGGAACTCATGAGCGAAAGGCAGATCACCGGGATCCTGGGCACCAAGCTCGGGATGACCCAGGTCTTCGACGAGAACAACCGGGTGGTCCCGGTCACCGTGGTCCAGGCGGGCCCGAACGTGGTGACCCAGATCCGTAGCGAGGAGAAGGACGGCTACGTCGCCGTCCAGTTCGCCTACGGGGCCATCGACCCGCGCAGGGTCAACAAGCCGCGCAGCGGCCACTTCGCCAAGGCGGGCACCACGCCGCGCCGGCACCTGGTCGAGCTGCGCACCACCGACGCCGGTGAGTACACCGTCGGCCAGGAGATCACCGCCGAGGTGTTCGAGGCCGGTGCCGTTGTCGACGTCGTCGGCACCAGCAAGGGCAAGGGCACCGCGGGCGTCATGAAGCGCCACGGCTTCCACGGCCTCGGCGCCAGCCACGGTGTGCAGCGCAAGCACCGCTCGCCGGGCTCCATCGGCGGCTGCGCCACCCCGGGCCGGGTCTTCAAGGGCCTCCGGATGGCCGGCCGCATGGGCGTCGCCCGCGTCACCACGCAGAACCTCACGGTGCACCGCGTGGACGCCGAGCGCGGCCTGCTGCTGATCAAGGGCGCCGTTCCCGGTGTCCGCGGTGGCCTCCTGTTCGTCAAGTCGGCCGCGAAGGCGGGTGTCAAGGCATGAGCACCACGAAGGTCGAACTTCCCGCGCACGTCTTCGACGTGACCGCGAACATCGCGCTGATGCACCAGGTGGTCACGGCCCAGCTCGCGGCCGCCCGCCAGGGCACGCACGACACCAAGACCCGTTCCGAGGTCAGCGGTGGCGGCAAGAAGCCGTACCGGCAGAAGGGCACCGGTCGCGCCCGTCAGGGCTCCACCCGCGCGCCGCAGTTCGCCGGTGGTGGCATCTCGCACGGCCCCACGCCCCGGGACTACACGCAGAAGACGCCCAAGAAGATGAAGGCCGCCGCCCTGCGCGGTGCCCTCTCCGACCGGGCGCGTGCCGGCCTCGTGCACGTCGTGCCGTCGATCGTCACGGGTGACACCCCCTCCACCAAGGCCGCGCGCACCGCGCTCGCCGAGGTGGCCGGTGACGCCGCCACCCGCGCGCTCGTGGTCCTCGACCGCGACGACGTGACCGGCTGGCTGAGCCTGCGCAACCTCCCCACCGCGCACCTGATCGAGCCCGGTCAGCTCAACACCTACGACGTGCTCGTCAACGACGTCGTCGTGTTCACGCAGGCCGCGTTCGACGAGTTCCTGGCCGGCCCTATCGCGGCCCCCAAGGGCTCCGTGAAGGCCACCGCGCGGGAGAGCGAGACCGTGGGTCTGGCCAAGGCTCCGGCCGCGGCCGAGCCCGTCGCCGACTTCGGCGCCGACAGCCACGCCCCGCTCGCCGACGGATCGCAGCCCGAGGGCTTCCCCGTCAAGGGCAACGCCGACTCGATGCTCTACCACGTTCCGGGCAGCTCGTTCTACGCCCGCACCGTGGCGGAGGTCTGGTTCACCACCGCCGAGGCCGCGGAAGCCGCCGGCTTCCAGCTGCCGCCGTCGCAGCGTAAGGAGGACACCAAGTGATCCCCGATCCGCGCGACATCCTGCTGGCGCCGGTGGTCTCGGAGAAGAGCTACGGGCTGCTCGAGGAGCGCCAGTACACCTTCGTCGTCCGCCCCGACGCCAACAAGACGCAGATCAAGATCGCTGTCGAGAAGGTGTTCGGGGTCAAGGTGCTCAGCGTCAACACCCTGAACCGCAACGGGAAGCGCAAGCGCTCCCGTGCCGGATTCGGCAAGCGCAAGGACACGAAGCGCGCGATCGTCACGCTCTCCGAGGAGAGCAACACGATCGACGTCTTCGGCGGCCGGGCGAGCTGAAGGGACGTAAGTAGACATGGGCATTCGTAAGTACAAGCCGACGACCCCGGGCCGCCGCGGCTCCAGCGTCTCCGACTTCGCCGAGATCACTCGGTCCACGCCGGAGAAGTCGCTGATCCGTCCCCTGCACAGCAAGGGCGGTCGCAACGCACACGGGCGCATCACCACCCGCCACCAGGGCGGTGGCCACAAGCGCGCGTACCGGCTGATCGACTTCCGCCGGAACGACAAGGACGGCGTGCCGGCCAAGGTCGCCGAGATCGAGTACGACCCGAACCGCACCTCGCGGATCGCGCTCCTGCACTACGCGGACGGCGAGAAGCGCTACATCATCGCGCCGGACAAGCTGAAGCAGGGCGACAGCGTCGAGGCCGGCCCCAAGGCCGACATCAAGGTGGGCAACAACCTGCCGCTGCGCAACATCCCCACCGGTACCGTGATCCACGCGATCGAGCTCCGGCCCGGTGGCGGCGCCAAGATGGCCCGGTCCGCCGGTGCCAAGGTGCAGCTGGTGGCCAAGGACGGCCCGTACGCGCAGCTCCGCCTGCCGTCCGGCGAGATCCGCAACGTCGACGTGCGCTGCCGCGCCACGATCGGTGAGGTCGGCAACTCCGACCACTCGAACATCAACTGGGGCAAGGCAGGCCGCATGCGGTGGAAGGGCAAGCGCCCGACCGTCCGTGGTGTCGCCATGAACCCGGTCGACCACCCGCACGGTGGTGGTGAGGGCAAGACCTCCGGTGGTCGCCACCCGGTCAACCCCGCAGGTAAGCCCGAGGGCCGTACCCGCCGCACCAAGCCGTCCGACAAGTTGATCGTCCGCCGCCGGCGTACCGGCAAGAAGCGCTGAGCAGGGAGGTAAAGATGCCACGCAGCCTGAAGAAGGGCCCGTTCGTTGACGACCACCTGCTCAAGAAGGTGGACGTCCTCAACGCGGCCGACAAGAAGACCGTCATCCGGACCTGGTCCCGTCGGTCCACCATCATCCCGGACATGATCGGCCACACGATCGCGGTGCACGACGGCCGCAAGCACGTGCCGGTGTTCATCTCGGACTCGATGGTCGGCCACAAGCTGGGGGAGTTCGCACCCACGCGGACCTTCCGGGGCCACATCAAGGATGACCGCAAAGCGCGCAGGCGCTGACCGGACCGAGTAGCGACAAGAAAGGGGTAGTAGGAAATGGCTGAAACAACCACCACCGAGAGCCCCGCCGCGCTCGAGCCGATTCGAGCGCGCGCGGTGGCGCGGTACGTCCACATGTCGCCGACCAAGGTGCGACGTGTCGTCGCCCTGATCAAGGGTCGGCCCGTCCAGGAGGCTCTGGACATCCTGCGGTTCTCGCCGCAGGCCGCGGCGGAGCCGCTGTTCAAGGTCGTCGCGAGTGCCGCGGCGAACGCCGAGAACAACCTCCAGCTGGATCGCGACACGCTCGTGGTGGCTCTGGCCACCGCCGACGAGGGGCCCACGCTCAAGCGCATCCGTCCGCGGGCCCAGGGCCGCGCGTACCGGATCCGCAAGCGCACGAGCCACATCACCGTCGAGGTCGAGTCGCAGCCCGCCAAGGTTGGACGCGGCGCACGCGGTGCGAAGGGGAGGGCCCGGTAATGGGTCAGAAGATCAACCCGCACGGTTTCCGGCTCGGTATCACCACCGACTGGAAGTCGCGCTGGTACGCCGACAAGCAGTACGCCGAGTACGTGAAGGAAGACGTCGAGATCCGCAAGATGCTCTCCAAGGGCATGGAGCGGGCCGGCATCTCCAAGGTCGAGATCGAGCGCACCCGGGATCGCGTGCGGGTGGACATCCACACCGCGCGTCCGGGCATCGTGATCGGCCGGCGCGGCGCCGAGGCCGACCGCATCCGCGGCAACCTCGAGAAGCTGACCAAGAAGCAGGTCCAGCTCAACATCCTCGAGGTCAAGAACTCCGAGTCGGACGCGCAGCTCGTGGCACAGGGTGTCGCCGAGCAGCTGTCCAACCGCGTGGCGTTCCGCCGCGCGATGCGCAAGGCCATCCAGTCGGCCATGCGTTCGCCGCAGGTCAAGGGCATCCGGGTGCAGTGCTCCGGGCGTCTTGGCGGCGCGGAGATGTCGCGGTCGGAGTTCTATCGTGAGGGTCGCGTCCCGCTGCACACGCTGCGGGCCGACATCGACTACGGCCTGTTCGAGGCCCGCACCACGTTCGGTCGGATCGGCGTCAAGGTGTGGATCTACAAGGGTGATGTCGTCGGTGGCCGGCGTGAGGGCGCAGCAGCTGCCGCTGCGGCTCCCGGTGCCGACCGCGGCCCCCGCCGCGAGCGTCCGGCGCGTCGTCGCTCGGGTGCCTCGGGCACCACGGGCACGAGCACCGAGGCCGGCCGCGCCGCCGCCGAGCAGGCGTCCGGTGGCGGTACCGCCACGGCCACGGCGGAGGCTCCGGCCCCCGCCGAGAGTGCTCCCGTCGAGACCACCGGTGGGGAGGCGTAGG
Source organism: Pseudonocardia sp. 73-21 (assembly GCF_001899645.1). GTDB lineage: Bacteria > Actinomycetota > Actinomycetes > Mycobacteriales > Pseudonocardiaceae > Pseudonocardia. Next base: position 86,369 of record NZ_MKVV01000016.1, read on the forward strand.
TCATGCTGATCCCCCGCAGGGTCAAGCACCGCAAGCAGCACCGTCCGCACCGCACCGGTGCGGCCTCGGGCGGCACGCGCGTCACGTTCGGCGACTACGGCATCCAGGCCCTCGAGCCCGCCTACGTCACGAACCGGCAGATCGAGTCGTCGCGTATCGCCATCAACCGGCACATCAAGCGTGGCGGCAAGGTCTGGATCAACATCTTCCCGGACCGCCCGCTCACCAAGAAGCCGGCGGAGACGCGCATGGGTTCCGGTAAGGGATCCGTCGAGTTCTGGGCGGCCAACGTCAAGCCCGGTCGGGTGCTGTTCGAGATGAGCTACCCCGACGAGAAGATCGCTCGTGAGGCCCTGCGCCGCGCGATGCACAAGCTGCCCATGAAGTGCCGGATCGTGACCCGTGAGGGTGGTGACATCTGATGGCCGCGTCGACGACCACCGCCGCTGAGCTCCGTGAGCTCACCGACGAGGAACTGACGCTCCGCGTGCGGGAGGCCAAGGAGGAGCTGTTCAACCTCCGCTTCCAGATGGCCACCGGGCAGCTGGACAACAACCGGCGGCTGCGTGTCGTCCGGCACGACATCGCGCGGATCTACACGATCATGCGCGAGCGCGAGCTGGGCCTTTCTGCCGCCCCGATCGACAACGATGAAGGTGCGGCATGAGCAACACGAGCAAGACGCCGCCCACCGAGGTGGCGCGCGGGGAGCGCAAGGTCCGCGAGGGCCTGGTCGTCTCCGACAAGATGGAGAAGACGATCGTCGTGGTCGTCGAGGACCGGGTCAAGCACCCGATGTACGGCAAGGTCATCCGCCGGACGACGAAGATCAAGGCGCACGATGAGGCCAGCGCGGCCGGCATCGGTGACCGCGTCCGGCTGATGGAGACCCGCCCGCTGTCGGCCACCAAGCGCTGGCGGCTCGTGGAGATCCTGGAGAAGGCGAAGTGATCCAGCAGGAGTCGCGACTGCGTGTCGCCGACAACACCGGTGCCAAGGAGATCCTGTGCATCCGGGTGCTGGGCGGTTCGGGTCGGCGCTACGCCGGTATCGGTGACGTCATCGTCGCCACCGTCAAGGACGCCATCCCCGCCGCCGGGGTGAAGCGCGGTGACGTCGTCAAGGCCGTCATCGTGCGCACCGTCAAGGAGCGGCGCCGCCCGGATGGCTCGTACATCCGGTTCGACGAGAACGCCGCCGTGCTGATCAAGCCGGATGGCGAGCCGCGAGGGACCCGCATCTTCGGACCGGTCGGTCGCGAGCTCCGCGACAAGAAGTTCATGAAGATCATCTCCCTCGCGCCGGAGGTGTTGTGAGCATGAAGGTCAAGAAGGGTGACACCGTCCAGGTGATCGCCGGCAAGGACAAGGGCGCCAAGGGCAAGGTCATCGAGGCCTACCCGACGCGGGACCGGGTCCTGGTCGAGGGCGTGAACCGGATCAAGAAGCACACCCGCATCAGCCAGAACCAGCGCGGCGCGCAGTCCGGCGGCATCGTCACGCAGGAGGCGGCCATCCACGTCTCGAACGTGATGGTCGTCGACTCCGACGGCAAGCCCACCCGCGTCGGCAAGAACACCACCGACGAGGGCAAGCGCGTCCGCGTCTCCAAGCGCAACGGGAAGGAGATCTGATCATGACCACCACTGAGAAGATCACCCCCCGGCTCAAGCAGCGCTACCAGGACGAGATCAGGACCGCGCTGCAGGAGCAGTTCTCCTACGGCAACGTCATGCAGATCCCCGGCGTCGTGAAGGTCGTCGTGAACATGGGTGTCGGCGACGCCGCCCGTGACGCGAAGCTGATCGACGGCGCGGTCCGCGATCTGGCCACGATCACCGGCCAGAAGCCGCAGGTCCGCCGGGCCACCAAGTCCATCGCGCAGTTCAAGCTGCGTGAGGGCATGCCGATCGGCGCGAAGGTCACCCTCCGCAACGACCGGATGTGGGAGTTCCTGGACCGGCTGCTGACCATCGCCCTGCCGCGTATCCGCGACTTCCGTGGCCTCTCGTCGACGCAGTTCGACGGTCGGGGCAACTACACGTTCGGTCTCAACGAGCAGTCGATGTTCCACGAGATCGACCCCGACTCGATCGACCGTCCGCGCGGCATGGACATCACGGTCGTCACCACCGCCACGACCGATGACGAAGGCCGGGCGCTGCTGCGCCAGCTCGGCTTCCCCTTCAAGGAGGCTGGACAGTAATGGCGAAGAAGGCGCTCCGGATCAAGGCTGCGGCCGTTCCGAAGTTCAAGGTCCGCGGCTACACCCGCTGCCAGAAGTGCGGCCGCCCCCGTGCGGTCCTGCGCAAGTTCGGCCTCTGCCGGATCTGCGTCCGCGAGATGGCGCACGCCGGCGAGCTGCCGGGCGTCAGCAAGAGCAGCTGGTAACACCACCCCCCTTAACGTCACAGGCCCCGGGGCGCGCCCTGCGGGAACCAGGCGGGAAAGTAGTGACGTCCTTATGACGATGACCGATCCGATCGCAGACATGCTCACGCGTCTGCGCAACGCCAACTCGGCGTACCACGACCGCGTGGTCATGCCGCACTCCAAGCTCAAGGTCGCCATCGCGGAGATCCTCCTGAAGGAGGGTTACATCGCCTCGCACGCAGTCGAGGACGCCGAGGTCGGCAAGGCCCTGGTCATCGAGCTGAAGTACGGGCGCAACCGCGAGCGCTCCATCGCGGGCCTGCGCCGGGTCTCCAAGCCCGGCCTGCGGGTCTACGCGAAGTCCACCAACCTGCCCCGGGTCCTGGGTGGCCTCGGCGTCGCGATCATCTCGACGTCCGACGGTCTCCAGACCGAGCGACAGGCGCACAAGAACGGCGTGGGCGGCGAAGTCCTCGCCTACGTCTGGTGAGGGGATAACCACCATGTCCCGAATCGGGAAACTGCCCATCACCGTTCCGTCCGGCGTCGACGTGCAGATCGACGGCCGCACCGTGACCGTCAAGGGACCCAAGGGCACCCTGTCGCACACCGTGATCGAGCCGATCACGATCGAGCGCGACGACACCGGTGCCGTCGTGGTCAACCGCCCGGACGACGAGCGGAAGAGCAAGGCCTACCACGGTCTCTCGCGCACGCTGGTGAACAACCTGTTCGTCGGCGTCACGGCGGGCTACGAGAAGAAGCTCGAGATCTACGGCGTCGGTTACCGCGTCGTGCTCAAGGGCAGCTCGCTCGAGTTCGCGCTCGGCTACAGCCATCCGGTCGTCATCGAGGCGCCCGAGGGCATCACGTTCAAGGTCGAGTCCCCCACGCGGTTCTCCGTGTCGGGCATCGACAAGCAGAGGGTCGGCGAGATCTCGGCCAAGATCCGGAAGCTGCGCAAGCCCGACCCGTACAAGGGCAAGGGCGTCCGCTACGCCGGCGAGGTCATCCGCCGCAAGGTCGGGAAGACGGGTAAGTAATGGCCGAGACGATTTCCGCGGCCGCCAAGAAGCGTGCCGCCTCCCAGGTGTCGGCGAAGCGCCGCACGGGTGTCACCCGGCGGCACGCGCGCCTGCGCAAGAAGATCAGTGGTACCGCCGAGCGGCCGCGCCTCGCGGTGAAGCGCAGCTCGCGCCACATCGTCGTGCAGCTCATCGACGACCTGTCCGGCCACACGCTGGCATCGGCCTCCACGCTGGAGGCCGACGTCCGCGCGCTGGACGGCGACAAGAAGGCCCGCGCCACCCAGGTCGGCAAGCTCGTCGCCGACCGCGCCAAGGCCGCCGGCGTCTCCGCGGTCGTGTTCGACCACGGTGGCTACGGCTACCACGGCCGGATCGCCGCGCTCGCCGACGCCGCCCGCGAGGGTGGTCTGGAGTTCTGATGCTGACTTACATGATCAAGACGGAAGGGAACCTCTGATGCCGGGACGTGCACGGCGCGACGGCGGAGGGCCCAACACGGGGTCCGGAGGGCCCAACAGCGGGCCCGGCGGCGATCGCAACAGCTCGGGCGGCGGTCGCGACCGCCGCGACGGTGGCGGCCGCGGCGGCGCCCAGGACAAGACGCCCTACATCGAGCGGCTGGTCACGATCAACCGCGTCGCCAAGGTCGTCAAGGGTGGTCGTCGCTTCAGCTTCACCGCCCTGATGATCGTCGGTGACGGCGACGGCCTCGTGGGTGTCGGCTACGGCAAGGCCAAGGAGGTGCCCGCGGCGATCGCCAAGGGTGTGGAGGAGGCGAAGAAGAACTTCTTCCGCGTCCCCCGCATCGGCGGCACGATCGTCCACCGGGTGCAGGGCGAGGCCGCAGCCGGCGTCGTCATGCTCCGTCCGGCCAGCCCGGGTACCGGTGTCATCGCCGGTGGTCCGGTGCGCGCCGTGCTGGAGTGCGCCGGCATCCACGACATCCTCTCGAAGAGCCTGGGCTCCGACAACGCGATCAACGTCGTGCACGCCACGATCGCCGCGTTGAAGATGATCCAGCGTCCCGAGGAGGTCGCGGCCCGCCGTGGCCTGCCGCTCGAGGACGTGGCTCCGGCCGCGATGCTGCGGGCCCGTGCGGCCGCGGCGCAGAGCGCGAGGTCGTGATGGCGACGAAGAACAAGGCGCCGAAGGCCCCCGTGGACCCGAAGGCCCAGTCCACGCCGACCAGTGACATCACGCTGGTCGTCACGCAGGTTCGCAGCAGCATCGGCTGCAAGGAGAACCAGCGGGCGACCCTGAAGTCGCTGGGTCTGCGCAAGATCCGCCAGACGGTCGAGCGGGAGGACACCCCGCAGATCCGTGGCATGATCCACACCGTGCGCCACCTGGTGGCGGTGGAGGAGGTGGGCGCGTCATGAGCGAGCCGACTATCAAGATCCACCACCTGCGTCCGGCCCCCGGATCCAAGACCGCGCGCACCCGCGTCGGTCGTGGTGAGGGCAGCAAGGGCAAGACCGCCGGTCGCGGTACCAAGGGCACGAAGGCCCGCAAGGGCGTGCCCGTGGGCTTCGAGGGCGGTCAGATGCCGCTGCACATGCGGCTGCCCAAGCTCAAGGGCTTCAAGAACCGGTTCCGCGTCGAGTACCAGGTGGTGAACGTGGGCGACCTCGCCCAGCTGTTCCCCTCCGGTGGTGAGATCGGTCCCGAGGAGCTCGTCGCCGCCGGCGTCGTCCGGCGCAACCAGCCCGTCAAGGTGCTGGGCAACGGCGACGTCGACGGTGTGGCGCTGACGATCAGCGCCCACGCGTTCTCCGGCAGCGCCCGTGACAAGATCACGGCCGCCGGTGGGACGATCACCGAGCTGTAAGAGACCCGTTCGGTGCGGACCGGCAGCGTCATCGCTGCCGGTCCGTGCCGTGGGGGCCACTTCGGCCGCTGTTAGAGTCGTTCCTGCCACTACAGGAGGGGTCACCCCAGTGCTCAGCGCATTCCGGTCGGCACTGACGACGCCGGATCTCCGGAAGAAGATCCTCTTCACGCTCGGCGTGATCGCGGTCTACCGTCTCGGCGCCACGATCCCGTCGCCGGGTGTCTCGTACCCGAACGTCCAGCAGTGCATCCAGCAGGTCGAGGGCGGGTCCAGCGGCAACGTCTACTCGCTGATCAACCTGTTCTCGGGCGGCGCGCTCCTGCAGCTGTCGATGTTCGCGCTCGGGATCATGCCGTACATCACGGCCAGCATCATCATCCAGCTGCTCACCGTCGTCATCCCGCGGTTCGAGCAGCTGAAGAAGGAAGGGCAGTCGGGTCAGAACAAGCTGACCCAGTACACCCGGTACCTCACCATCGCGCTCGCGGTCCTGCAGTCCACCGGCATCGTGGCCCTCGCCGCCCGCGGCCAGCTGTTCCAGGGCTGCTCGCTGCCGGTGCTGCAGAGCCCGGACAGCATCTTCTCCCTCTCCGTGATCGTCATCGTCATGACGGCCGGCACCGCGGTGATCATGTGGCTGGGCGAGCAGATCACCGAGCGGGGCATCGGCAACGGCATGTCGCTGATCATCTTCTCGTCGATCGCGGCGCGGATCCCCGCCGAGGGCACCCAGATCCTCAACAGCGCGGGTGGGCTGGTCTTCACCGGTGTCTGCTTCTTCGGCCTGGCCATCATCGCGAGCGTCGTGTTCGTCGAGCAGGGGCAGCGCCGCATCCCGGTGCAGTACGCCAAGCGCATGGTCGGGCGGCGCATGTACGGCGGCACGTCCACGTACCTGCCGCTCAAGGTCAACCAGGCCGGCGTCATCCCGGTGATCTTCGGTTCGTCGCTGCTGTACCTGCCGCAGCTGCTCTCGCAGCTCACCGGCACCACGGGTGGCTTCTACCAGTTCGTGCAGACCTATCTGGTCGACCAGTCCAGCTGGGTCCACATCGTGCTGTACATGGCACTGATCATCTTCTTCACGTACTTCTACGTCGGCATCACGTTCAACCCCGACGAGCGCGCCGACGAGATGAAGAAGTTCGGCGGGTTCATCCCCGGCATCCGGCCGGGCCGGCCCACCGCGGAGTACCTGAACTTCGTGCTCTCCCGCATCACGCTGCCCGGTTCGCTCTATCTCGGCATCATCGCGGTGCTGCCCAACTTCTTCCTGGGCATCACCGGCAGTGGCCAGAACCAGAACTTCCCGTTCGGCGGTACGGCGGTGCTGATCATGGTCGGTGTGGGACTGGACACGGTCAAGCAGATCGAGAGCCAGCTCATGCAGCGTCGATACGACGGGTTCCTGCGCTAACGTCGCAGGTGAACGTCGGAGTTCGAGTTCTGGAGGGTTCGCGTGCGTCTCGTTCTTGTTGGTCCGCCCGGTGCGGGCAAAGGTACTCAGGCCGAACGGCTCGCCGAGCGTCTCGACGTACCGCACATCTCCACCGGTGACCTGTTCCGGGCCAACCTGGGGCAGGAGACCGAGCTCGGTCTCGAGGCCAAGAAGTACATGGACGCCGGCAACCTGGTGCCCGATGCGGTCACGGTCGCGATGGTGCGCGACCGGCTCACGCACGACGACGCCGCGAAGGGCTTCCTGCTCGACGGCTTCCCACGCACGCTGAGCCAGGCCGACTCCTTCTCGGAGATCCTCGACGAGCGCGGCGAGATCCTCGACGCCGTCGTGGAGTTCCAGGTGCCCGAGGAGCAGCTCGTCCAGCGACTGCTCGGCCGTGGGCGTTCCGACGACACCGAGGACGTCATCCGCAACCGGCAGCAGGTGTACCGCGACGAGACGGCGCCGCTGCTCGAGTACTACAGCGAGAAGCTCATCACGGTCGACGCGGTCGGGTCGGTCGAGGACATCACCGCCCGGGTGATCGAAGCCCTGCGCGGGCTGTGACCGTCCGGTGACGACGACACGAGGCGGGGTGCGTGGACTGGTGGCACGCTGGCGGGGCCGGGACATCGAGCTGAAGTCCCCGGCCGAGCTGGAGGCCATGCGGGCCGCCGGAGCGCTGGTGGCCCGCACCCTCGTCGCCGTCACCGAGCTCGCGAAGCCCGGCGTCAGTACCGCCGAGCTCGACGCGCTGGCCGAGCAGACCATCCGCGCGGCCGGCGCCGTCCCGTCGTTCCTGGGCTACCACGGCTTCCCTGCCTCGATCTGCTCGTCGGTCAACGAGCAGATCGTGCACGGCATCCCGTCGCCCACCCAGGTGCTGGCCGACGGCGACATAGTCTCGGTCGACTGCGGCGCCGTCCTCGAGGGCTGGCACGGCGACGCGGCGGTCACGATCCACGTCGGAGCCGTGTCGCCGGCGGACCTCGCACTCTCCGCGGCCTGCGAGGCCGCCCTGCACGCCGGCATCGCCGCCGCGGCGCCCGGCGGCCGGCTCTCCGACATCTCGCACGCGGTGCAGGTGGCGTGCGAGCAGGCGGCGGAGCGGGACGGCGTGGCCTACGGCATCGTCGAGGAGTACGGCGGCCACGGCATCGGCACGTCCATGCACATGGATCCGTTCCTGCCCAACCACGGCGCTCCCGGCCAGGGCCCGCGCCTGCGGCCCGGCATGGCACTCGCCGTGGAGCCGATGCTGACGGCGGGCGACCCCGAGACCCTGGAGCTGGCCGACGGCTGGACCGTGGTCACGGCGGACGGCGCCCGCGCCGTGCACTGGGAGCACACGGTGGCCATCACCGAGGACGGCCCGCAGATCCTCACCCTGCCGGCGGGCTGAGAAGCTCCCGGCTGAATCGGTCGAGCCGCCCGAAGGGGTCAACACTGATCACACGGTGGGCGTGATCACACGCCGCCTGGGTTAGGTTGCGGCCCATGAGTGCAGATCCCGCGGCGCCGCGGACCACGACGGTGGGGGTACCCCGCGAGTCGGTGGCCGGCGAGCGCCGGGTCGCCCTGGTCCCGAAGATCGTCGAGAAGCTCCGGACGCGCGGTGTGGCCGTGGTCGTCGAGTCCGGTGCGGGTCTCGGCGCCCTGATCCCCGACGAGCTGTACACCGCGGCCGGCGCCACCATCGGCGACCCGTGGTCGGCGGACGTCGTGGTAAAGGTCGCGCTGCCGACCCCCGAGGAGATCGCGAAGCTGCAGCGCGGTTCCACCTACATCGGCTTCCTCGCCCCGCTGACGGCGCCGGGGACGATCGCCGCGCTGCGTGAGGCGGGGGTGCAGGCGTTCGCGATGGAGTCGATCCCGCGCATCTCCCGCGCGCAGTCGATGGACGCGCTGTCGTCGCAGGCGGGTGTCGCCGGGTACAAGGCGGTGCTGCTCGCGGCCGAGCGATCCACCCGGTTCTTCCCGATGCTGACCACCGCCGCCGGCACGGTGAAGCCCGCGCAGGCACTGATCCTCGGCGTCGGCGTCGCGGGCCTGCAGGCGCTGGCCACGGCCAAGCGCCTCGGTGCCCGGACCACCGGTTACGACGTGCGGCCCGAGGTGGCCGACCAGGTGCGTTCGCTCGGTGCCACCTGGCTCGACCTGGGCATCGAGGCCGTCGGCGAGGGCGGGTACGCCCGTGAGCTCACCGACGACGAGCGGGCCGAGCAGCAGAAGCGGCTCGAGGAGGCGATCACGAACTTCGACGTCGTGATCACCACAGCGAACGTCCCGGGGCGCAAGGCCCCGACCCTGGTCACGGCGAAGGCCGTGGAGGGCATGCGGGCCGGCAGCGTCGTCGTCGACATGGCGGGGGAGAGCGGCGGCAACTGCGAGCTCACCGAGCCCGGCGAGATCGTCGTCAAGCACGACGTGACGATCGCGTCGCCGCTCAACCTGCCGGCGACGATGCCCGAGCACGCCTCGGAGCTCTACTCCCGCAACGTCTCCGCGCTGCTGGAGCTGATGCTCGACTCCGACGGCGCACTGGCGCCCGACTTCTCCGACGAGGTACTGGCGAAGTCCTGCGTCACCCGAGAGGTGAGTGCGTAATGGAATCCGGAAGTCTGCTCGCGAACATCGCGATCCTGGTGCTGGCCGGCTTCGTCGGCTTCGCGGTGATCTCGAAGGTGCCCAACACGCTGCACACGCCGCTGATGTCGGGCACGAACGCCATCCACGGCATCGTGCTGCTCGGCGGCCTGATCGTGCTGGGGAGCCTCGAGAACCCGTCGGTGGTCGACCAGATCATCCTGGTGATCGCCATCGCGTTCGGCATGATCAACGTCATCGGCGGGTTCCTCGTGACCGACCGGATGCTCGGGATGTTCAAGGATCGGAAGGACAAGTAGTGGAAACCCTGGTCCCGATCCTCTACATCATCGCGTTCGGTCTGTTCATCTACGGCCTGATGGGTCTGACCGGCCCGAAGACGGCAGTGCGCGGCAACAAGATCGCCGCCGTCGGCATGACCATCGCGGTGATCGCGACGCTGCTGCAGGTGCGCCACAACTGGGTGCTGATCGTCGTAGGCCTGATCGTCGGCGCCGCGCTCGGCGTGCCGTCGGCGCGTCAGGTGAAGATGACCGCGATCCCGCAGATGGTGGCGCTGTTCAACGGCGTCGGCGGTGGCGCGGTGGCGCTGATCGCGTGGTCGGAGTTCCGGACCTCCGGCGGGTTCGCGACGGAGGCCACCTACGTGATCGTCGCATCGCTGTTCGGCGCGATCATCGGCTCGGTGTCGTTCTGGGGCTCGCTGATCGCCTTCGGCAAGCTCCAGGAGATCCTGCCCAGCCGCCCGATCGGTCTCGGGAAGGCCCAGCAGGCCGTGAACCTCCTGCTGCTGGTGGCGGCGATCGTGTGCGCGGTGTTCGCCGGTCTCGGCGGTGCGTCGCAGCTGTGGGTGATCGGCCTGCTCGTGCTCGCCGCCGTGCTGGGCATGCTGGTGGTGCTGCCGATCGGTGGGGCCGACATGCCGGTCGTGATCTCGCTGCTCAACGCCCTCACCGGTCTGTCGGCCGCGGCGGCGGGCATCGCCCTCGACAACACCGCGATGATCGTGGCGGGCATGATCGTCGGGGCGTCGGGCTCGATCCTGACCAACCAGATGGCCGTGGCGATGAACCGCACCATCCCGGCGATCGTCGCGGGCGGGTTCGGCGGCACCACCCTGGTGCCCGGCGCCGACGACGGCGTCGACCGCACCGTCACCTCCACCAGCGCCGCCGACGCCGCCATCCAGATGGCGTACGCGTCGCAGGTGATCGTGGTGCCCGGGTACGGCATGGCCGTGGCCCAGGCCCAGCACGCCGTCAAGGACATGGCGAAGCTGCTGGAGGCCAAGGGCGTGGAGGTCAAGTACGCCATCCACCCGGTGGCCGGCCGCATGCCCGGGCACATGAACGTCCTGCTCGCCGAGGCCGACGTCTCCTACGACGCCCTCAAGGAGATGGACGACATCAACGACGAGTTCTCCCGCACCGACGTCACGCTGGTGATCGGGGCCAACGACGTCACCAACCCGGCGGCGCGCTCGGACTCGTCGAGCCCGATCTTCGGCATGCCGATCCTCAACGTGGACCAGAGCCGCTCGGTGATCGTGTTGAAGCGCTCGATGAGCAGTGGGTTCGCCGGCATCGACAACCCGCTGTTCTACGCGGAGAACACCTCGATGCTCTTCGGTGACGCCAAGAAGTCGGTGTCCGAGGTGACCGAGGAGCTCAAGGCCCTGTAGCCCTGGCGGGCTCGCCCACCTCCACCGTGTCGCGGAGGGGGTGGGCGATCTCGTCGGCCGGCAACCGCCAGGCGAGGATCGCGGCCACGGCGAGGAACGTGGGGACCAGCCCGGCCAGCACGAACGTGAGCGGGATGCCGATCCACTCGCCGACCGGCCCCGCGACGGCCATCGACACCGGCATCAGGGCGAGCGAGACGAAGAAGTCGAGGCTCGAGACCCGGCCGAGCATGTGCGGTGGCACGCGGCGCTGCAGCAGCGTGCCCCAGATGACCGTGGCCGCGGAGCCGGTGAAGCCGACGACGAACCCGGCGACCGCCATCACCCACAGCTGGTCGGTGATCCCGATGGCCGCCATCGGCAGGGCGCCGGCCCCCCACAGCAGCAGCATCACCGTGAGATAGCGCCGCGGCATCCGCATCGACGACGTGGCCACCGACCCGAGGGCTCCGCCGACCCCGAAGGCCCCGAGCACCAGCGCGAAGCCGCTGGCCCCGCTGCCCGTCCGGTCACGCACCGCGAACGGCAGCAGCACCTCCAGGGGGCCGATCAGCAGGAGGACGGCCAGGATCGCGAACGCGAGGGTGGCGAACAGCCACCCGGTGCGGAAGAGGTAGGCGAAGCCCTCCCGCAGGTCGTGGGACACCGACCGGCCCCCGGTCGCCGCGGGGACGGGCAGCGTGCGCATGGCCAGCAGTGCGAGCAGGGCCACCACATAGAGCGCGGCGGCCCCGAGCAGGGCGACACCCGGGGCGAACGCACCTACCACCAGCCCGGCCAGCGCGGGCCCGAGCGCCTGCATCGCGGCGGGCCGTAGCGCACCCTCGACGCCGTTGGCTGCGAGCAGCTCGTCGGGCGGCAGGATGGTGGGCAGCAGCGCGGTGTAGGCCGGGTAGAAGAACGCCTCGGCCGCGCCCAGCGCGAACGTGACCACCGCCAGGTGCCACAGCTGCAGCGCCCCGGCCACGGCCAGCGCCCCGACCGTGGCCGCACCTGCGATACGCACCGACTCGACCACGATGAGCAGCGCGCGGCGCGGCAGCCGGTCGGCCGCCACACCCCCGACCAGGACGCTGAGCAGCATGCCGACGCTGGTGGGGGTGGCCACCACGGACAGCTCGCTCGGCCCGCCCCCGAGCTCGATGACCTGCCAGACCAGCGCCACCAGCCACATGCCGCTGGCGAACAGCGACACCCCCATCGACGCCACCAGCAGCCGGTACTCGCGGTGGCGGAACGGGCGCAGCGCCCGGGGCAGGTTCGTCGGCACGGCGTCGACGGTAGCGAGGAGGTACGACACTCTGCGCGTGGATTGTCCGGCTCGCCGGCTCCCGGCGGCCCGGCTTGTACCCCATGTGCGGGCCGGTCTGCAACGGTCGTACACTGGTGTTTCGCGCGCCGTCTGGCGTCGGTTCCGTTGTGCCTTCCGCATCTCCGGTCCCGGGGCTGCGACGTGCGAAAACCACAGTACGCACACCTGTCACGGATCGCGGAGGACATGGCCAAGAAGGACGGGGCGATCGAAGTCGAGGGCCGGGTCGTCGAGCCCCTGCCGAACGCGATGTTCCGCGTGGAGCTGGAGAACGGACACCGGGTCCTCGCCCACATCAGCGGCAAGATGCGGCAGCACTACATCCGGATCCTCCCCGAGGACCGGGTCGTGGTGGAGCTGTCGCCGTACGACCTCACCCGCGGCCGCATCGTCTACCGCTACAAGTGAACGCCCACAACACCAGAGGACGACGGACGTGAAGGTCAACCCGAGCGTCAAGAAGATCTGCGACAAGTGCAAGGTGATCCGCCGTCACGGCCGGGTCATGGTGATCTGCGAGAACCTGCGCCACAAGCAGCGCCAGGGCTGAGCAGCTCCCCAGCACGTCGCGGTCCTCGTTGACCGCAGCAACACAGAAGAACTCGACGCACCTACCGCGCCACACGGGCGCAACCACCCCCGGATCCAGGCCGGGGCCCGGAAGCGGTACCGCCGGGACGGGCGTCGATCAGACCTGGCTCAGCAGGACGACAGGAGTACACCGCCGCATGGCACGACTCTCCGGCGTCGACCTCCCCCGCGACAAGCGGATGGAGATCGCGCTCACCTACATCTTCGGGATCGGACGCACCCGGTCGAAGCAGATCCTGGACGCCACCGGGATCGACTACGACCTCCGCTCGAAGGACCTCACCGACGCCGATCTGACGGCGCTCCGCGAGTACATCGAGGGCAACCTCCGCGTCGAGGGTGACCTGCGCCGCGAGGTGCAGGCCGACATCCGCCGCAAGATCGAGATCGGCTGCTACCAGGGGATCCGGCACCGCCGGGGCCTGCCGGTGCGCGGTCAGCGCACCAAGACCAACGCCCGCGGTCGCAAGGGCCCGAAGAAGACCGTCGCGGGCAAGAAGAAGGCTGGTAAGAAGTAATGCCTCCTCGTACCCGCTCCCAGGCCGGACCGAAGAAGGTCCGTCGCAAGGAGAAGAAGAACGTCGCGATGGGCCACGCGCACATCAAGAGCACGTTCAACAACACGATCGTCTCGATCACCGACCCCACCGGCGCGGTCATCGCGTGGGCCTCGGCCGGTCACGTCGGCTTCAAGGGCTCGCGCAAGTCCACGCCGTTCGCGGCGCAGATGGCAGCCGAGTCCGCGGCCCGCAAGGCCGCCGAGCACGGCATGAAGAAGGTCGACGTGTTCGTCAAGGGTCCCGGCTCCGGCCGTGAGACCGCCATCCGCTCGCTGCAGGCGGCCGGCCTCGAGGTCGGCACCATCAGCGACGTGACGCCCCAGCCGCACAACGGCTGCCGGCCGCCCAAGCGGCGTCGGGTCTAGGGAAAGGGAGTAACAAGAAATGGCTCGTTACACCGGACCCATGACCCGCAAGTCCCGCCGGCTCAAGGTCGACCTCGTCGGCGGCGACCAGGCGTTCGAGCGTCGTCCCTACCCGCCCGGCCAGCACGGCCGGATCCGGATCAAGGAGACCGAGTACCTCCTGCAGATGCAGGAGAAGCAGAAGGCCCGTTTCGCGTACGGCGTGCTGGAGAAGCAGTTCAGCCGCTACTACAAGGAAGCGGCCCGTCGCGAGGGCAAGACCGGCGACAACCTGCTGCAGATCCTCGAGTCGCGCCTGGACAACGTCGTGTACCGCGCGGGCCTCGCCCGTACGCGCCGCATGGCCCGCCAGCTGGTGAACCACGGCCACTTCCTGGTCAACGGCCAGAAGGTCGACATCCCCAGCTACCAGGTGTCGCGCTACGACATCATCGACGTCAAGCCGAAGTCGATCAACACGGACCCGTTCATCATCGCCAAGGAGCTCCTGGGCGATCGACCGGTTCCGGCGTGGCTGCAGGTGGTTCCGTCGAACCTGCGCATCCTGGTCCACCAGCTCCCGGAGCGTGCGCAGATCGATACGCAGGTCACCGAGCAGCTCATCGTCGAGTACTACTCCAAGTAGTAGTCACTCGCACCCCGGGCCCGCAGGGAGGGCCCGGGGTCTGCTGCGGCTTCAAATAGTGGTTGCCGCGGCGCCTGAAGGAGGCACATTCCCATGCTGATCTCTCAGCGACCCACCCTGACCGAGGACTCGGTCGTCGACACCCGCTCCCGCTTCGTCATCGAGCCGCTGGAGCCGGGCTTCGGCTACACGCTGGGCAACTCGCTCCGGCGCACCCTGCTGTCGTCCATCCCGGGCGCGGCGGTCACCAGCATCCGCATCGACGGCGTGCTCCACGAGTTCACCACCGTCCCGGGGGTGAAGGAGGACGTCACCGACATCATCCTGAACCTCAAGGAGCTGGTCGTGTCCTCCGAGGAGGACGAGCCGGTCACGATGTACCTGCGCAAGCAGGGCCCCGGCCCCGTCACCGCCGGTGACATCGTCCCGCCTGCGGGCGTCACCGTGCACAACCCGGACCTGCACATCGCCACGCTCAACGACAAGGGCCGCCTCGAGGTGGAGCTCGTCGTCGAGCGGGGTCGTGGCTACGTCCCGGCCATGCAGAACAAGGCCACCGGCGCCGAGATCGGCCGCATCCCGGTCGACTCGATCTACTCGCCGGTCCTCAAGGTGACCTACAAGGTCGAGGCCACCCGTGTCGAGCAGCGCACGGACTTCGACAAGCTCGTGCTCGACGTCGAGACCAAGCCGTCGATCACCCCGCGGGACGCGTTGGCCTCGGCCGGCAAGACCCTGGTGGAGCTGTTCGGGCTCGCCCGCGAGCTCAACGTCGACGCCGAGGGCATCGAGATCGGCCCGTCGCCGCAGGAGGCCGACACCATCGCGGCCTTCGCGATGCCGATCGAGGAGCTCGACCTCACGGTCCGCTCCTACAACTGCCTCAAGCGCGAGGGCATCCACACCGTGGGTGAGCTGGTGGGCCGCAGCGAGGCCGACCTGCTCGACATCCGCAACTTCGGTGCGAAGTCGATCGACGAGGTCAAGATGAAGCTCGTCGGCCTCGGGCTCGCGCTCAAGGACAGCCCGCCCGGATTCGACCCGTCGGCCGCGGCCGCCGAGTACGGCTCCGACGGGTTCGACCCCGACCAGCCGTTCGGCGACGACGGCCAGGACTACGCAGAAACGGAGCAGTTGTAGCCATGCCTCAGCCCACCAAGGGGCCCCGCCTCGGCGGTTCGCCCGCGCACCAGCGGCTGATCCTGGCCAACCTCGCGACGCAGCTGTTCGAGCACCGCCGGATCACCACGACGGAGGCCAAGGCCCGCCGGCTGCGGCCCTACGCCGAGAAGCTGATCACCAAGGCCAAGCGCGGAGACCTGCACAACATCCGCGAGATCGCCAAGGTCATCCGCGACAAGGACGTCGTGCACGCGCTCGTCACCGACATCGGCCCGTTCTTCGCCGACCGTCAGGGCGGTTACACGCGCATCACCAAGACGATGCCGCGCAAGGGCGACAACGCCCCGATGGCCGTGATCGAGCTGGTCTCGACCAAGACCGTCACCGACGAGGCCAACCGGGCCCGTCGGGCGGACGCCTCGCAGAAGGCGGCTGCCCAGAAGGAGTCGGCGCAGAAGACCGCGACCGCTCCGCCGGCAGCCGAGGAGGCGGCCGAGGCCGCTGACGAGGCGGCCGACAAGGCCCTCGACGCGGCCGTGGCCGCCGACGAGGTCGCCCCGGGCAGCGAGGCCGCCGACAAGGCTCTCGACGCGGCGGAGGCGGCCTCCGAGGCCGCCGACGGTGCGACCGAGGCCGCCTCGGACGCACCCTACGGCGAGGGCTCGCACGCCCCGCTGGCGGACGCGAACGAGGCGCCGGAGGGCTTCGAGATCAAGGGCAACGCCGACTCGATGCTCTACCACCTCCCTGGCACGCAGTTCTACGACAACACGGTCGCCGAGGTCTGGTTCGCCACGGCCGAGGCCGCCGAGGCCGCCGGCTTCGCGCTGCCGAAGTCGCAGCAGGAGAAGAGCGACTCCTGAGCCGGATGCACCACCGCACCGAGCCCGCCGTCCACCCGGACGGCGGGCTCGGTCGCGTTCCGGGCACCCGCACGCAGACCCCGACCCGCGCGCACGGAGAGCCCGACTTGCGGCGGTTCCGGCTGGACATCGCCTACGACGGCACCGACTTCTCGGGCTGGGCCGCCCAGCCGGGGCTGCGCACCGTGTGCGGGACCGTGACCGACAGCCTCGACATGATCCTGCGACGGTCGGTGCAGCTGACCGTGGCCGGGCGCACCGACGCCGGGGTGCACGCCACCGGGCAGGTGGCGCACGTCGACCTGCCCACCGACCTCGACCCGGTGTGGCTGGTGCGACGGCTGTCGCGGCTGCTGCCCCCGGATGTCCGGGTCCGGGCGGTCACGCGCGTGCCCGACTCGTTCGACGCCCGCTTCTCCGCCCTGCGCCGCCACTACCGCTACCGCGTCGCCACCGCGGCCTACGGGGCCGAGCCGTTGCGGGCCCACGACACGGTGTCCTGGCCGTTCCCGCTCGACCTGGACGCGGTGAACGCCGCCTCGGCCGGCCTGCTCGGCGAGCACGACTTCGCCGCCTACTGCAAGGCCCGCGAGGGCGCCACGACGATCCGCGAACTGCAGCGGCTCGTCTGGACCATCGACGCGGACGGCGTGGTCACGGCCGAGGTGTCGGCCGACGCGTTCTGCCACTCGATGGTGCGCAGCCTGGTCGGCGCGCTGCTGGACGTCGGCCGTGCGCGGCGCACCGTGGACTGGCCGGTGGGCCTGCTCAGCCGGGGCGAACGCGCCGGCGAGGTGACGGTGGCCCCCGCCCACGGCCTGGCCCTGGTGCAGGTGGACTACCCGACGGACGCGGAGCTGGAAGCGCGAGCGGCAGAGACCCGCCGCCTGCGCGCTCCCCTCCCGGGCGTTGATCAAGGCGCCGATGTCGTCAGAGGATCATCCGGAGCGACCGCAGCGTTTTGACCACCGCGGTGGGCGGTGTGTTGCGAGGTTGTTTCCGGACCGGACAGCGCGTTGTTCCCACCGCCTTTCTCGGGTGAGAGTGTGCCGGTGACCGTGCCCGAGACCTCTTCTGCGCGGTACGGCGAGCGCATCGTCGCCGTCGAACCGGGTGGCAACGAGCGTGTGCCCGACGCCGACCGGCACGCCCTCCCCCGGCAGCTGTTCTGGACGTGGACCTCGCCCAACATGGAGTTCGCCACGATCTTCGTCGGCGTGCTGGCCGTGTCGGTGTTCGGGATGACGTTCGGGCAGGCCGTGACCGCGATCCTGCTCGGCAACGTGCTCGCGTCGCTGGCGCACGGGGTGCTCTCGGCGCGGGGACCGTCGGCCGGGGTGCCCCAGATGGTGCTGGGCCGGCTCGCGTTCGGCTACCGCGGCAACGTCCTGCCGTCGGGGCTGATGACGATCACGTCCGGGTTCGGGTGGTTCGCGGTCAACAGCGTCAGCGCCTCGTTCGCGCTCAGCTCATTGACCGGGGCTTCACCGGTGGTGTGGTTGGTGATCGTCGTGCTGGTGCAGGTGGCCATCGCGTTCTTCGGCCACAACCTGGTGCAGGCGTTCGAGCGCCTGGCGTTCCCCGTGCTCGCGGTGATCTTCCTGATCGGTGCGGTGATCGTGTTGACGCGCTCCGACGCCTCGTTCGTGCCCGCCGACGGCGGGAGCGGCGGGGTGGGCGGGTTCCTGCTCACCGTCGGCGCCGTGTTCGGCTACACCGCGGGCTGGACCCCGTATGCCGCCGACTACTCGCGCTACCTCCCGGCCGACAACTCCCGGCGGCGCACCGGGCTCGCGGCCGGTCTGGGGATGTTCGGCTCCTGCACGATCCTGATGATCGTCGGCGCCGCGTCGGTCAGTGCCGCGGCCGCCGCCGGGATCACCTCCGACAACCCGACCACCGCTTACGTCGGCGTGCTGCCCGGCCTGCTCGCGAACCTGACCCTGCTGGCCATCGCCGTGGGCGCGGTGGCGGCGAACGTCCTCAACGTCTACTCGGGGGCAATGGCGTTCCTGAGCATGGGCTTCCCCATCGCGCTGGACCGGGCCCGGGCCGTGGTGGCGGCCGCGTTCGGCGTGGTCGGCTTCGTCATCGCGCTGGTGGCGCTGGGTGACGCCGCGGCCGGGTACGAGAACTTCCTGCTGGTGATCGTCTACTGGATCGGGCCGTGGCTCGGCGTCGTGCTCACCGACCAGTACCTGCGCCGCGGCGCGCTGCCCGCCGAGTCGCTCTACGACCGCACGTTCCGCAACCCGGCCGGGCTGATCGCGCTGGTGGTCGGCATCGTCGTGTCGGTGGGGCTGTTCGCCAACCAGGTGCTGTTCACGGGCCTGGTGCCGCGGGTGCTCCCGGACATCGGCGACATCGCGTTCCTCGTCGGGATCGCCCTGTCGGCCGCGCTCTACGCGGTGCTGTACCCGCGCCTTACGGTGAGGTCGTGACTCCGGATTCCATGCTCGATGTCGCCGTCGCCGAGGCCCGTGCCGGACTCGCGGAGGGTGGGATCCCGATCGGCGCCGCCCTGTTCTCCGTCGACGGCACCCTGCTCGGGCGCGGTCACAACCGGCGCGTTCAGGACGACGACCCGTCGATGCACGCCGAGACCGCGGCGTTCAGGAACGCCGGTCGCCAGCGCGACTACCGGAAGACGATCATGGTGACCACGCTGTCGCCGTGCTGGTACTGCTCCGGGCTGGTGCGCCAGTTCACCATCGGCGCGGTGCTGATCGGCGAGGCCCGCACGTTCCACGGCGGACACGACTGGCTGGCCGAGCACGGCGTCGAGGTCACGGTGCTGGACGACGAGCGCTGCGTCGGGCTGATGACCGACTTCATCGCCGCCCGGCCGGAACTGTGGAACGAGGACATCGGGGAGCCGTCGTGATGATCCCGACGGTGGACCTCCGGCACGCGGACGCCGCGGCGGTGGACGAGGCCCTGCAGAGGGCCGGGTTCCTGCTGGTCACGGGCCACGGCGTCGACGACGTGCTGCGGGCGGACGTCCGCGCGGCCGCCCGGAGGTTCTTCGCGCTGCCCGTCGAGGTCAAGCAGCGCTACGCCGTGCGGATCGGCGGCCGAGGGTGGCTGGCGCCGGGTGTCGAGGCGAACGGCAATGCCGATGCCTTCGGCACCGGGGCCGGCAACGTGGAAGGCGGCGACAACCCGCCCGACCTCAAGGAGTCGTTCGCGGTCGGACCGGACACCCCCACCGGCGATCCGGCCGTCGACGCGGTGTGGTTCCCGGCCAACGTCTGGCCGGACGAGGTCCCGGAGCTGCGACCCGCCGTCGAGCGCTACCTCGGGGCGATGACGGCGGTGTCACGCGACCTGCTCGAGCTCTGTGCCGGCGCCCTCGGGCTGCCGCCGGACTCGTTGACGGCGCTGGCCGGGCACCCCACGTGGACGTTCAACATCAACCGCTACCCGCCGCTGACCGAGGTCGGTGAGCCCGCGCCCGGGCAGTTCCGGATCGGGCCGCACACCGACTTCGGTACGGTCACCGTGCTCGACCGGGAGCCCGGTGCGGGCGGGCTGCAGGTGGACGTCGCGGACTCCGGCTGGGCCGACGCCCCCTACGACCCGGCCGCATTCACCGTCAACATCGGTGACCTGCTGGAGCACTGGACGGGGCGGCGCTGGCGCTCGGGACGGCACCGGGTGTTGCCTCCGCAGCCCGACTCGCCGCACGAGGAGCTCGTGTCGCTGGTGTTCTTCTTCGAGCTCGACCACGACGCCGTCGTCACCCCGTTGGCGCCGCCGATCGGCCGCCGGGCCGATCTCGCGCCCGTGGTCTCCGCGCCGTTCCTGCGCGGGCGCCTGGACGCGATCTCCGTCGGCTAGGAGTTCTGCCGAACGCCCACGGGGACGAGGGGTCGCTGGCTACCGTTCCCTGGGTGAGCACCCGCGCGCCCGTCACCCGGGACCAGGCTGACGCCTACCGGTTCGGGATGCGCCGGCTGGAGGCCGCGCTGGTGCGGGGCGATCCGGTGCCGCTGCACGAGCAGATCCGGTCGCAGCGCCGCGCGTCGTTCGCGGGGATCGTGCTGGGCCTGCTCGGGCTGTGCGGGGTGGCCGTCTACGCGCTGGTGGTGCCCAGTCCGAACTGGACGGACCGGAGCGTGGTGGTCGGCTCCACGTCGGGGGCGATGTACGCGGTGGCGCACGGGCCCGACCGGCTCGTCCCGGTGGCCAACCTGCCCGCCGCCCGCCTCGTGCTCACCGCGCTGCGGGCCCCCGACGCGGCCGCGGCCACGCCCGTCCTCGTCCCGGACGCCACGCTCGACGCCGCCCCGCGCACGCCCACCGCGGCGGTGCCCGGTGCGGTCGGGGTGCGCACCGAGGCGGCCCCGTCGGGCGACTGGGCGGTGTGCGACCAGGTGGCCGACGACGGCCGTGTGGTGGGCACCACCGTGATCGCCGGGGCGGTGCTCGGCGCGCCGGCCCCGCCCGGCGACGGGCTGCTGCTCGCCGGCCCCGACGACACCACGTGGATGGTCACGGCCGGCGCCCGGCACCGGGTCGACGCCGGGGACGGCCGGCTGCGCGCGGCGTTCCGGCTCACCGACCAGCTGCCCCGCACGGCCAGCGCCGACCTGGTGTCGCTGCTGCCCGAGGGCCCCGCGCTCGCCACGCCGCAGGTGCCCGGCCGCGGGGATCCCGCACCGGCGGGG
>NZ_MKVV01000016.1:107443-190219 GCF_001899645.1 Pseudonocardia sp. 73-21
GCCGGGTCGGTGACGTGCTGGTCCACCGCCCCGCCGACGGCGCGCCCCGGTTCTTCGTCGTGCTGCGCGGGGGGCTTCAGGAGGTGCCCGGCGTGGTGGCGGAACTGCTGCGCGTCGCGGCCGGGGAACGGGAGGCCGCGGCCGTCGGCGCCGACGTGGTCGGCTCGGCCACCTACGTCGACGACCTGCCGGTGGCGGGCTGGCCCACCGGGTCGCCACGGATGCGGGAGCCCACCGACGCACCGGTCGCGTGCTGGACGTGGACGCCCGGCGGCCCGCCGTCCGGCGGGGTCTGGCTCGGGTCGGCGTTGCCCCTGGCACCCGGGACCACACCCGTCGCCCTCGCCCGGGCCGACGGCGGTGGCGAGCGCCTCGACGCCGTGGCAGTCGGGCCGGGCGGCGCCGTCCGGGCGGCCGCCGCGGGCCGGGCGTCCGGCACCGGGCCGCTGTGGCTGCTGTCGGGCAGCGGCGTCGGCTACGGCGTGGCCGACGACGCCACGGCCGCCGCGCTCGGGATCACCGGCGCCGCCTCCGCGCCGGAGGCGGCCCTGCGGCTGCTGCCCACCGGCCCGGCGCTGGACCTGGCCCAGGCCGGGCGGGTGGTGGACGTTCTCCCCGAGGGGTGAGCCCGTCGCGGTCGAGGCGCTCGTGGTCGCCGTTCCGGAGCAGTTCGCCGACGTCGACCTGGCCCTGGCCGCGATGGCGCACGCCGAGGGCCTGCCGGCGGACGCGGGGAGGCGGCGTTCGCGCCGGCCCGCATCGTGGGCTGGGTCGTGCACGCCCTGGAGGAGTACCGGGAGCCCACGTTGCGGTTCCGGGGCGTCTACGCCGGGAAGCGGCCTTCCCGAGGGCCCCGGGCGGGCCGGCGGCGCAGCACCCACACCGTCGCCCCGCACGCGGTGAGCAGCGTGGTTGCCGCGAGCAGGTCGACGGGCCCGTCGTCCGGGGCCGCGACGGGCATCCCGACCGGTAGCTCGGCCGTGGGTGCCGGTGCCCCCGGCCGGTCGGGCGCCACGAGGACGGGCACAGCGGTGAGCGCGGCCACGGGGTCGACGACGCCGCGGCCCACCGCGTTGCCGCCCGGCGCCCGTCGGGCCGTGGCGAGGATGCGGTCCACCACCTGTGCGGCCGTCAGGTCCGGGTAGCGCTCGCGCACCAGTGCGGCCAGCCCGGCCACCCACGGCGCCGCGAAGCTCGTGCCCACGACACCCGTGCCCGTGGTGCCTCCCGCGACGGCGAGCGAGCGCAGACCCGTGCCCGGTGCGGCGAGGTCCACCCACGCGCCCGGGACCGTGAAGGAGGCCGGGGTGTCGTCGGGCCCGACGGCGCCGACGGCCAGGACGTCGTCGCCGTACCAGCCCGGCAACGAGACCTGGTCGGGCGGCTCGCGGCCCGGGACCGCGCACGAGCCCACCCCGGCGTTGCCGGCCGCCACGACGACCACGACGTCGGCCCGGGCGGCGTAGCGCAGGGCGGCCTGGATCGAGCGCCCCTGCCCGGCGGCCTGCGCGGCCGGCAGGCACACGGCCTCCGAGATGTTGATCACCCTGGCGCCCTCGCGGACCGCCAGCACGATCGCGTCGGCGAGCGTGGCGACATCGCCGGCGGGACGCAGGACGCCGTCCGGGCCGGGGACCTGGAACGACGGGCTGGACTGGCGGATCGCGACCAGCTGGGCGTCGGGCGCCATGCCGACGAACCCGGCGCGGCCACCCGGGGCCGCCGCGGCCGCGAGGATGCCGGCGACGGCGGTGCCGTGCCCGTCGCAGTCGTCGAGGCCGTCGCCGCCGGTGAGGTAGTCGCCGCCACCGCGCAGGCGGGTGCCGAACCGGGGGTCGGGATGGACCCCGGTGTCGATCACGGCGACGACCTGGCCGGACCCGGTGGCCAGGCGGTGCACGGCGGACAGCTGCATCCTCGCGGCACCGGTGTCGGCCGCGGCCGATCCGTCCGGGGGCGGTGGGGTGCAGGCCTGTGGCCGGCGCAGGCCCGGTGCGGCGGCGTCCGGGCGCAGGCCCGGCGGGGGAGCGGTGACCAGCGGGGGTGGCGCGGGCGGGGTGACGCCGGTGGCCGGGTGGTCGGTGGCCGGGTGGTCGGCGGCCGGGCTTGCCGCGACGGCTGCCTCAGCGGGGGTCGCGGTGGCCGGGTACGCGCCGGCGCCCAGGGCCAGCACGACGGCGAGGGCCAGCGCCGGAGCCGCGGTGCGGCACCCCCGGCCCGTCACAGCCCGCGGACCAGCCGGTAGAGGTCCATGGCGCCCAGGGCCAGCGGCACCGTGGCGGCGACGAGCAGCCCCTCGAGCAGGTCGACCGCGCGTCTCGAGACCGGCGACCCGAGCGGCTCGGTGCGGCCGAGGCCGGCGAGACCGACCCCGACGGCGAGCAGGAGCGCGCCCGCGGCGCCGAGCCGGGCGGCGTCGCCGTACCCGGCGGCCGACGCGGCCAGGACGACGCCCGCCCCGATCGCGGCGACCAGCGTGGTGCGCGCCGGCACGGCGTCGGCGTAACCGCGGGCCCGCAGCCCCAGCACCACGACGGTGACCGCCGCGAACGCCGGCCCCGCCCAGCCCCCGGCCGTGGTCGCGACCACCGCGCCGCCGGCCGCCGTCACGGCGCAGGCCCCGGCGAGCCCGGCGAGATGGCCGCGGGCGAGGTCGGCCCGCTCGGCGAGCTCCCCGGGCGACAGCCCGTCGGGGTCGGCGTCGGCGAGCTCGTCACCGTCGGCGGGGACGACCGGCCGGGGCAGCCCGGCCAGCCGGATCGCGACCCGGGGCAGCAACGGCCCGGCCACGACCGCCGCGGCCCCGACCGCCGCGGCGGCCGCCGTGCCCGTGAGCCCGAACCGCACACCGAGCAGCGCGACGGTCCCGAACACGGCGGTGACGACGGCGCCCACGAGCGCCGGGGTGACGACGCGCAGCAGCAGCTGGGCGACCGCGGCCACCGTGCCCGCCGCCGCCACCCCCACGAGCGCGGCCCCCGCGCCGCCCGGCACCGCCGCCCACCCCGCGGCGGCCGCGAGCGGAACGGCGGCCAGCGCCGCGACCCGGGGCAGGACCAGCCCGGAGTCGTCCGCGATCCCGTGCACCGCCCGGGAGACGACGACGAGCGCACCGATCGCACCCAGCCCGGCGAGCACGGCCGCGGCGGGCGCGCCCGGCCCGGCCCCGGCAAGCACCGTGGCCGCCCCGACGGCGGCGGTGAGCACCGCGCCGGCGCCGAGGAGCCGGTGGCCCGGGCTCACGGCTCCGGTGCCCGCCGCCAGCGCGTCGACCGGATCGTCGAAGACGGGAGCGGGGGGCGGCGGTGCGTCCCGGGCGATCCGCAGCAGCTCGCCGTCGAGCACCCCGAGCTGGTCCAGGGTGGCCGCGCCCGGCAGCGGGCCGCCGCCCACTCCGCTCAGCCGCCACGGTTCGGGCCGCCACTGGCTGTCCGGCTCTCCCACCAGCTCCAGCACCATCGGCACGAGCTCGGAGACCGGCACGTCCGCGGGCAGCGCGACGTCGACTCTGCGTCGTGGGGCCAGCACCGTGAGCCGGCAGTACGACTGGTGGTTCACGGTGCAACCTCCTGCGCAACCGACTGTGGACAACTGCTCGTGAGTTCTCCCGAATCGCCACGAACCGACCGGGGTGCTGCCTAGCATCGCAACGCCGGTGGGTCCGGCGGGGGCGTTTGGAGAAACCCGTCCCGGTGGCGGAAGGGGTACGGAGATGGCCACGGTCGGAGTGGTGCGGCAGCGGCGGATCCCGCCGCGCACGCCCGGCGGTGAGCTCGCGCTCGAGCCGCCGCCCGAGCCGGAACGCCTCGTACCACCCGGCGTCCTCGCCCGCCTGCTGCCCGGCGTGATGCTGCTGGGTTCGGTCGGCTTCATCGCCGTGCTCGGGCCGGAGAACCCCACGTCCTGGCTGTTCGGGGGCATGTTCGCGCTCTCCACGCTCGGCATGGTCATGACGAGCGGTGGCCGCGGCGGGGGCAGCCGGGCGGCCACCCTCGACGAGAACCGGCGCGACTACCTGCGCTATCTCGCCCAGCTGCGCCACCGCGTGCGGGGTGTCGCGGCCGAGCAGCGCGCGGCGGCCGAGTCGGCCCACCCCGATCCGGCCGCCTGGCCCACCGTGATCGCGCACGGTCGGCTGTGGGAGCGGCGGGCGGCGGATCCGGACTTCGCCCACGTCCGCATCGGCCGGGGCGCCCAGCGGCTGGCCGTGCGGCTCGTGGCGCCGCAGACCGGGCCGGTGGAGGGCATCGAACCGGTCACGGCGCTGGCCCTGCCCGGTTCCTGACCGGCCACGCGGTCGTCCCCGACCTCCCGGTCGCGCTGTCGCTGCGCGCGAGTTCCACGGTGTGGCTGGAACCGGACGGGACGGCCGGCGATCCGGGGCCGGTCCGGGCGCTCGCTCGGGCGCTCGTCGCGCAGTACGCGATGTGGCACAGCCCGGCCGACGCGCTGCTCGCGGTGGTCGCCGCACCGTCCACGGTGGCGGAGTGGGAGTGGGTGAAGTGGCTGCCGCACGCGGCGCACCCGCGCCGGCGGGACGCGGTCGGGCCCCTGCGCATGATCACCCACGACGCCGACGACGTGCGCCGCTGGTGGCTCGTGGAGCTGGCCGGGCGGCCGTCCGGCCCGGGGGTCGGTGAGCCGCACCTGCTCGTCGTGGTCGACGGGGTCGTGGACGGGCCGGGGCCCTGGGCGGGTGTCGCGGGCGTCACCGTGGTGCGGGTCGGGGCCCCACCAGGACGGCGGCCCGCCCCGTCGGTCGTGCGGCTGCAGGTGGGGCCCGACGGTCTGCACCGCAGCGGCGGTGAGGAGGCCCCGGCCCGGATCGGGCACCCCGACGTCCTCGGCCGGGCCGAGGCCACGGCACTCGCCCGGCGGCTCGCGCGTTACCGGCCCGGCGGTTCCGGTTTGGCCGACGAGGAGGGGCCGCGGGCCGCTCCGGGGCTGCCCGCGTTGCTCGCGCTGGGTCCCGGCCCGTCGGGCATCGCGGCCCTGCGGGCCCGGTGGGCGGCCGCCGAGAGCGACCGGTTGCGGGTGCCCATCGGCGTCGACGAGCGGGGCCACCCCGTCACGCTCGACCTCAAGGAGTCGGCGCTGGGCGGCAGCGGTCCGCACGGCCTGTGCATCGGTGCCACCGGTTCGGGCAAGAGCGAGCTGCTGCGCACGCTCGTGCTCGGGCTGGCCGCCGCGCACTCGCCGGAGGAGCTCAACGTCGTGCTCGTCGACTTCAAGGGCGGCGCCACGTTCCTCGGGCTCGCCACGCTGCCCCACGTGTCGGCGGTCATCACCAACCTGGTCGACGAGCTGAGCCTGGTGGACCGCATGGCCGACGCGCTGGCCGGCGAGATCACCCGCCGCCAGGAGATGCTGCGGGCCGCGGGCAACCTCGTCGGCGTCACCGACTACGCCGCGGCCCGCCGGGCGGGAGCGCCGCTGCCGCCCCTGCCGGCCCTGTTCGTCGTGGTCGACGAGTTCTCCGAGCTGCTCGCCCAGCGTCCCGAGCTCATCGACCTGCTGGTCACCATCGGCCGCCTCGGGCGCTCGCTCGGGCTGCACCTGCTGCTGGCCTCCCAGCGCCTCGACGAGGGCCGCCTGCGGGGCCTGGAGTCGCACCTGTCCTACCGCATCGCGCTGCGCACGTTCTCGTCGTCGGAGTCGCGGGCCGTGCTCGGGGTGCCCGACGCCCACCAGCTGCCGTCCGCCCCCGGCTCGGCGTTCCTCGCCACCGGCACCGACGAGCTGGTGCGGTTCCGGGCCGCCTACGTGTCGGGGCCCCAGGTCACCGACACCGGTCCACCCGTGCCGTCCCCGGTACGGCCGCGGGCGCACGCGTTCGGGATCCGGCCGGTGCCCGTCGCCGGTGAGCCGGAGGCGCCGCTCCCCGAGGCCGACGAGGGCGACGCACCCACCGTGCTGGAGACGGTGATCGCGGCGCTCGCCGGGCCGGGGCCGGTCGCCCACCGGGTCTGGCTGCCGCCGCTCGACGTCCCGCCCGCGCTCGACGAGGTGCTGGGGCCGGTCGTCCCGGTCGCCGGCCGTGGGCTGGTGGCCACCACCGGTGCCGCGGGCACCCTGCAGACGTCGATCGGGCTGGTGGACCGGCCCTACCAGCAGCGCCGCGACCCTCTGGTGATCGACCTGGCGGGGTCGTCCGGGCACCTGGCGGTGGTCGGCGGGCCGCGGGCGGGGAAGTCCACGGCCCTGGCCACGGTGGTGCTCGGTCTCGCGCTCACCCACACCCCCGAGCAGCTCGGCGTCCACGTGCTCGACTTCGGCGGCGGGACGCTCGCGGTGCTCGCCGGGCTGCCGCACGTGGGCTCCGTCGCCGACCGGCAGCAGGCCGATCTCGTGCGGCGCACGGTCGCGGAGCTGTCGGCGGTGCTGGCCCGCCGCGAGCGGCTGTTCCGCGAGGCCGGGCTGGCGTCGGTGGAGGCGTTCCGGGCCCGGCGGGCGGCGGGCGACTTCGAGCAGGAGCCCGCCACCGACCTCCTGCTCGTCGTCGACGGGTACCTGACGCTGCGGGGGGAGTTCGACGATCTCGAGGCGCGGCTGCTGCCGCTGGCCGCGCAGGGGCTGTCCTACGGGCTGCACCTGGCGATGTCGGCCACCCGCTGGAGCGAGCTGCGGCCGGCGGTGAAGGACCTGATGGGCGGGCGGATCGAGCTGCGGCTGGGCGAGCCGTCGGAGTCGGAGGTCGACCGGCGGCGCGCGGCCGAGGTGCCCACGCGCCCGGGCCACGGCCTGTCGCCCGACGGTGCGGCCACGGTGATCGCCGAGCCCCGGTTGGCCTCCGGCCCGTCCGACGCGGCGGCGCTCGTCGCGGCCGTCGCCGCGGCGGCACCGGGGCCGGGCATCCCACCCGTGCGGCTGCTGCCCGACCGTATCGAGCTCACCGCGCTTCCCCCGGCCGCACCGGGTGAGAACGGCATCCCGATCGGGGTGGACGAGGAGCGTCTCGCCCGGGTGTCGGTCGATCTGGCCGCGGAGCCCCACCTGGTGTGCTTCGCCGACGCGGAGAGCGGCAAGACCACCCTGCTGCGGCTGGTGGGCCGGGGCATCACCGACCGGTTCACCCCGGAGCAGGCCCGTGTCGTGGTCGTCGACCACCGCCGGGGGCTGCTCGGGTTCGTCCCGCCCTCGCACCTGCTCGTCCACTCCAGCACGCCGGAGACCACGGCCGCGGCGGCCCGCACGGTCGCCGACTCGCTGCGGCGCAGGCTGCCCGGCCCCGAGGTCACGCCGCGGGCGCTGCGCGAACGGAGCTGGTGGAGCGGGCCGGAGGTCTACGTGCTGGTCGACGACTACGACCTGGTGGCGCCCGGTGGCGGCGTCACCCACCCGTTGCTGCCGCTCGTCGAGTTCCTGCCGCAGGCCAAGGACGTGGGCCTGCACGTGGTGGTCACCCGGCGCAGCGGCGGGGCGGGCCGGGCCCTGTTCGACCCCCTGCTGGGCCGGCTGCGCGAGCTCGCGACGCCCGGGCTGGTCATGAACGGCACCGCCGACGAGGGGGCGCTGATCGAGAACGTGAAGCCGTCCACCCAGCCACCCGGCCGCGGCACGTTCGTCGACCGCAGGCGCGGCGCCCGGCGGCTGCAGCTGGCGTGGCTGCCGCCGGAGGACGAGCCGTGACGAGGCCG
Source organism: Pseudonocardia sp. 73-21 (assembly GCF_001899645.1). Taxonomy (GTDB): domain Bacteria; phylum Actinomycetota; class Actinomycetes; order Mycobacteriales; family Pseudonocardiaceae; genus Pseudonocardia. Next base: position 115,081 of record NZ_MKVV01000016.1, read on the forward strand.
CGGTGACCGGGGCCAGGCGGGTCGCCGTCCAGGTCGGGGCGGGTGCACTGCGGGTGGCGGTGGCCGGGGACGGCCCGCCGACGGTCGTGGAGCTGCCGCCCGCTCGCGGCCCGCTCGACCTGCCGGAGCTGGTGGCGCGGGTCGCCGGGCCGGGGCCGGCCGAGATCGTGCTCGTGCATCCCGCGGGGTGGACGCCACAGCGGATCGCGGCCTGGGCGCGCCGGCCGGTGCGGCCGGTCCCGGCCCCGGTCGCGGTGGCCGGGCCGGGGCGGCGGCTCGTGCTGGACGTCGGGGCGTCCGGCTCGGAGGCCACGCTGGTCGAGCGCGGACGGATGGCGGCGCGGTGGCGGAGCGACGTCGGGGGCGCCCGGCTCGACGAGGCCGTGGCCGGGCTGACCGGCAGCACCGCGGTGCGGGCCCGGCGGGTACGGGAGGCGCTGTCGCTGCTGCCCGAGGCGGGTGGGATCGACGCCGAGCAGCTGCGCGTGGCCGCGTCGCCGCTGTTCGACGAGCTGGTCGCGATGGTTCGGGGCGTCGACGCGCCCGTCCTGCTGATCGGCGGTGTGGCCCGGTCCCCGCTCGTGGCCGAGGCGCTCGACGAGGCGGGCGTCGCCGACGTCGTCGTGGCACCGCGACCCGAGACGGCGGCCCTTCTCGGGGCGCTGGCGCTACCGCTGGACCGCACGGCCGTCTCCGAGCCCGCCGACCCGGCCGACACCGCCGTCCTGCTGCCGCCGCCTGCGGCGGGGGCTCGGCGTCCGCTGCGGCGGGTCCTCGCCGGTGTCGCGGCCGTCGCGGCCGTCGCGGGTCTGCTCGCGGCCGGCCGTGCGCTCGGGCCGCCGGTCGTCGTCACCGTCCCGGTGGGCACGCTCGTGCAGTACGGCTACCGGTTCGCGGTACCGGCGGGCTGGGTGCACACCGGAGGGCTGCCCGAGCGGCGGCGCAGCCTGCTCACCCCGGCCGCGGCGCCGGCGAGCAGCGACCTCATCGCCGTCGAGCGCACCCCGCTGGGCTACGACGCCGCGGCCGAACCGGAGCGCACCCGGGCCGAGCTGCGGGCCGTCTACGACGACGCCGTCGCCGCGGGCGACCCGCTGTCGGACTACGGCGCCCGCACCGTCTCCGGCCGCCCGGTCACCACCTACCGGCAGCAGGACGACGGTGTGGTCATCGAGTGGTTCGTCGTGCTCGACGGGGACGCGCAGCTCTCGGTCGGCTGCCGCCACACCCCGGCGGGGGAGGCCACCGTGCTGGCGGCGTGTGCGGTGGTCGTGGCCTCGGTGCGGCGCGACTGAGCACAGCGGGCCCGACCACTTCGTTCGCACCTGCGAACCGTTGCCGGGAAACGCCACGGGGGACCCACCCCCGCTGTCACCGTCACCGGGACGGGTTCGACACGGCAGAGCGACGAGGGGTGAGCCGGATGGCAGGAACGGCCGACGGGTTCGGCACGACGACGGAGGAGATGGAGCGGGCGGGCCGACACGTCCTGTCCGTGAACGGTGCGGTGCAGGGCGAGCTCGCCGCACTGCGGGGCAAGCTCGGTCCGCTCGCCGGGGCCTGGAAGGGCCAGGCGTCGGTGGAGTTCGCGAAGCTCATGGCGCGGTGGGACACCGACGCCAAGGCGCTCAACGAGGCGCTGCGTTCCATCGGCGAGTCCATCCAGGGCTCCCGCATCACCTACCAGCAGCAGGAGGACGCCCAGGCCGCGAGCATGTCGTCCATCACCGCGGCGCTGGGCTGAGGAGGCCACGATGAGCGCACCGGAAATCAAGGTCACGTTCAGCGCGCTGGCCGCCGCACAGGGCGACGTCGCCACCACCGCGTCCCGCATCACGGCCCAGCTCGACGACCTGAAGCGCTACCTGGCCCCCATGGTCGCCACCTGGCAGGGCCGGGCGGCCGAGGACTACCAGGTCAAGCAGCGTCAGTGGGACTCCGCGGCCACCGACATCGCCGCGGTGCTCGCCCAGATCGGGGTCGCGCTCGGCAGCGCCAACGACAGCTACCAGCAGGTCGAGAACGCCAACGCGGCCCGGTGGAGGTAGCCTCGAACGCAGGACGGACGGGGGTGCCCGTCGGTTGCAGGGGGTGTTGTCACCGTCCTCGGAACCGGCAGGTACCCTCGTTCTTCGATAGTGCGGAGGGTGGAGAACCCCCGGATGCTGTGATTCTTGGACCGCAGCAAAGCTCGGAGTCCGGGCCCGGCGCCCACCGCACCCGCCGCACCAGAGAAACGCCTCGCGGGCGCTCGACAACGCCCGGCGAGCACACGACATTGACGAGGTAGGTCCGTGCCCACGTACAGCCCGAAGCCCGGCGACATCAACCGCGCCTGGCACGTGATCGACGCTACGGACGTGGTGCTCGGCCGCCTCGCCACCCACGCCGCCACGCTGCTGCGCGGCAAGCACAAGCCGACGTACGCCCCCCACATGGACACCGGCGACTTCGTGGTGATCATCAACGCGGAGAAGATCGCGGTGTCGGGCAACAAGCGCACCGACAAGTTCGTCTACCGCCACTCCGGCTACCCGGGCGGTCTGCGCCAGCGCTCCGTCGGCGAGATGATCGAGAAGCACCCGGACCGCCTCGTCGAGAAGGCGATCACCGGCATGCTGCCGAAGAACAAGCTGGGTCGCGCCATGAGCAAGAAGCTCAAGGTCTACGCCGGCCCGAACCACCCGCACGCCGCGCAGCAGCCGGCCGCGTTCGAGATCACCCAGGTTGCTCAGTGAGTGAGTCGACCGGCACCGAGTCTGTGGAAGAAGGACAGCCCGTGAGCACCCCCGAGCAGCCCGAGGTCGAGGCCGTCGAGGAGGCCCCCGTCGAGGCCACGGCGGACGAGACCACCGAGATCGCCGCGGAGGACACCTCCGAGGTCACCGACGAGGCGTCGGCCGACGACGTCGCGGCCGACGACGACTTCTCCGACGTCGAGGTCGACTTCGACGCCGCGCCCGCCGTTCCCGCGGTCTTCTCCGACCGGCCCATCCAGACGGTCGGCCGCCGCAAGGAGGCCGTCGTCCGCGTCCGCCTCATGCCGGGCACCGGGCAGTTCACGCTCAACGGCAAGTCGCTCGAGGTCTACTTCCCCAACAAGCTCCACCAGCAGCTCATCCGTGAGCCCCTGGTGCTGCTGGAGAAGACCGAGCGCTTCGACATCTTCGCCAACCTGCACGGCGGCGGCATCTCGGGCCAGGCCGGCGCGCTGCGCCTCGCCATCGCCCGTGCGCTGATCGAGGTCGACTCCGAGGACCGCCCGCCGCTCAAGAAGGCCGGCTTCCTCACGCGTGACCCGCGCGTCATCGAGCGCAAGAAGTACGGCCTCAAGAAGGCCCGCAAGGCGCCCCAGTACAGCAAGCGCTGATCTTGGGCGAGCGACGTCTTTTCGGCACCGACGGCGTTCGCGGACTGGCCAACGGCGAGCTCCTCACCCCGGAGCTCGCCGTTGCCTTGTCCGCGTCCGCCGCGCGGGTGCTGGCCGAGAGCGACCGGTCCCATCGACCGGTCGCCGTCGTCGGCCGTGACCCGCGGGCGAGCGGCGAGATGCTCGAGGCCGCCGTCGTCGCGGGCCTGACCTCCGCCGGTGCCGACGCGGTGCGGGTCGGGGTCCTCCCGACACCGGCGGTCGCGTACCTCGTCGGGGCGCTCGGCGCCGATCTCGGCATCATGATCTCGGCGTCGCACAACCCGATGCCCGACAACGGCATCAAGCTGTTCGCCGCGGGCGGCCACAAGCTCCCCGACGCGCTCGAGATCGCCGTCGAGAACGGCATCGACGCGGCCGCCGCGCGTCCCACCGGTGCGGGCATCGGCCGCGTCCGCGACCTGCCCGACGCCGCCGAGCGCTACGTCGGACACCTGCTCGCCGTCACCCCGGCTCCGCTCACCGGGCTCCGGGTCGTCGTCGACTGCGCCCACGGCGCCGCGTCCGTGGTCGCCCCGGAGACCTACCGCAAGGCGGGCGCGGAGGTCATCGCGCTCAACGCGTCGCCGGACGGGCTCAACATCAACGACGGGGTCGGGTCCACGCACCTGGGCCCGCTGCAGGCCGCCGTGCGCGAGCACCACGCCGACCTGGGCATCGCCCACGACGGCGACGCCGACCGCTGCCTCGCCGTCGACGCGTCGGGCGCGGTGATCGACGGCGACCAGATCATGGCCGTGCTCGCCGTCGCGATGCACGCTGCGGGCGAGCTGGTCGAGAACACGCTCGTCGCCACCGTGATGAGCAACCTCGGCCTGCACATCGCGATGCGCGAGGCCGGCATCACGCTGCGCACCACCGCCGTCGGCGACCGCTACGTGCTGGAGGAGCTGCGCTCGGGTGGCTTCAACCTGGGCGGCGAGCAGTCCGGCCACGTCGTGCTGCCCCGCCTGTCCACCACCGGCGACGGCCTGCTCACCGCGCTGCGGCTGATGGCCCGGATGGCCGCCACCGGCTCGTCGCTGGCGCAGCTCGCGTCGATCGTCACGCCGCTGCCACAGGTGCTGCTGAACGTCGTGGTGGTCGACAAGGCCGCCGTCGCCGGGTCCGCCGCCGTCGGCGAGGCCGTCGCCGCCGCGCAGGCCGAGCTCGGCGACACCGGCCGGGTCCTGCTGCGCCCGTCGGGCACCGAGCAGCTCGTCCGGGTCATGGTCGAGGCCCCCACCACGGAGCTGGCACAGGCCACCGCCGCCCGCCTCGCCGAGGTGGTCGCGGCGGCCCGGTAGGTCCACGTTGCCCACCGCCCCCGAGCCTCATGGTCACGTGTGGTGGTCCGGGAGCCGTGTTCGACCACCACACGCGACCATGAGGCGGGTCGGGTGGGCCAGCACGGAGAGGCGGTGAGTGGGAGGTTGTGCCGTTCGGGCCCGCGACCATGGCCGAGTCGGGCACCATCGGTGCATGCCATACGCCGTGCACCTGCGTCCCGATCGCCTGCGCGCCCACGCGGGCGAGGCCGATGCACTGGCGGCCGGGCTGCGGTCGGCGCTGGGTGATCGTCCGGTGGACGGCTCGCCCGACACCGACCGGCTCGTGACCACGCTCCGGCGCGCGCTGCAGGAGCTGGGCGAGCTCGGCGCGGCGCTCCTGGCCGCGGCCGAGGCGGCCGAGCGGGCCGACGCCGAGGTGGCGGGGTCGCTGCGCCGGACCGGCCGGTCGTGATCCCACCCGGTGACGACGACCCGGACGCGCGCTGGTGGGGCGGGGTGTCCGCCGCACTGGCCGGAGCGGCGGACGGGGCGGGCAGGCTGGCGCTCGCCGTCGCCGAGGACTGGCGGGACGGGCACGGGCAGGAGTGGGCCGAGCGGGTCGCGCTCCTGCACCGCGAGCTCGGCCGGGTCGCCGCGGAGTCGTCGGAGATCGTGGCCGCGATCGCGCGACGGGCGCCGGAGCCTCCGTCACCACCCGTCGCCGGCCCCCCGACCGCCGGGCCCCGGGCGTCCCTGGTGCCGCCCTCCGGGCCGCCGCTCTCCTGGCAGGAGGCGCTGGCCCCGCTGCGCGCAGCCGTGCTCGGCGCAGCCGCCGCGACACGCGATCGCGGACCTCGGCTGGGCACTGCGGCCGGCGAGCGCGTCGACGACGACCTCGGCATGCGGATCGCTGAGCTGTCCGAGCCCGACCGCGACGAGCCCGACCGCGCCGGCTCCGATCCCGGGACCGACTGAACCGGATCGGGAGCTCAGCCGCGGTGCTCCAGCGTGGTGCCGGGCACCTTGCCGTCGACGAGGGCCTCGACGCGGTCCTCGTCGCACAGTTTGTTGAGCAGGAACGCGGTGACGAGTGCCCGTGTCAGGCGACGGGTCTTCGCGTCGGGGCTGCCGGCGAGCACGAGGTCGCTCCAGTGCCGGCCCTCGAGGAACGCTGTGTGGGACGCCTTCGGCAGCGTGCGCAGCCACACCGGCCCGCCCGCGGCCGCGGCGATGGGCTCGGCGTGGCCGGCGATCGGCGCCACCATGTCCTTGCCCGCGGCGATGTGCAGCGTGGGCACCGTGATCCCGCGGGCCGCGTCGAGCGCGGACGGGCGGGTCTGCGCGGGGGCGATCGTGACGACGGCCGCGACGCGGGGGTGCCCGACGGCGGCGACGAGCGCGGCCCCGCCGCCGATGCCGTGGCCCATGATCGCGGTCTGCCGGGAGTCGACGCTGATCCGTCCGTCGCCGAGCCGGACGCCGGCGCAGACGTCCACGGTGGTGCGCAGGTCGGCCGCGAAGCCGGCGTGGCTCGGCAGGGCACCGCGGTGGTTGGACGGTGCGGCCGCGACGATGCCCCAGGACGCCAGGTGGCGCAGCAGATCGGCGTAGCGCGTGGCGGGCTGCAGCCAGTCGTGCCCGAACGCGACGGCAGGCAGGCCCAGACCCTCCTCGGGTGCGAACACGACGCCGGGGATGCCGACCATGCCGAGGTCGCCCCGCAGCACCGGGTGCGGCCCGGGCCTCGACAGCACGTCGAGGCCCTCCTTCGCGTTGCGCAGCGCAGGTGGCCGGGGGGTCGGGCTGGTCCTGGTCACGCGGTGACCGTAGTACCGCGGATGTGGTCGCGACCATTCGAGCCCGTGATCGTCACGATCGGGCGAACGCGGACCTCCGCCGTTAACGGTGCCGGGGGACACACCGATCTCGTCATCAATCGGGCCATTCCGGCCCTCCGGACACGAGGATGATCGATGACCACATTCCGCTCGCTGGGCCGCCCGGCCGCCATCGTCGCTGCCGCCGTCGCGCTGGTGCTCGGCCTCGCCGGCTGCACCTCGACGGTCACCAAGGACGACGTCGCCGCGTCGATCAAGGCGAAGCTCGACGAGCAGAAGGTCGGTGCCGGCGCCGTCACCTGCCCGGCCGATCTCACGGCGGAGGTGGGTCAGTCGGTGCGCTGTGAGTTCCAGGTCGACGGCCAGCCGGTCGACGCCGTCGCCACCGTGAAGTCCATCGACGGCAACACCGCCAACTACGACATCACCACCGAGGCGCGGCCCGTGGCCAGGGCGGTGCTGGAGAAGAAGGTGGGCGACCAGATCGGGCAGAAGGCCGGCGTCACCGTCGACTCCACGGTGTGCACCGGTGACCTCCCGCCGACGGTCGGCCAGTCCGTCACCTGCAGCCTGACGGCGGGCGCGGAGAAGGTCGACGTCAAGGTCGCGGTCACGAGCGTCGACGGCGGCCTGATCAACTACTCGATCGACACGGCCTGATCACGGCCGGCGCACTATCGTCGCGCTGTGTGAGAGGCGTCTGGACGGCCCAGCAGATCCGTGACACCGAGCAAGTGTTGCTGGACCGCACCCCGGAGGGCGCGCTGATGCGGCGCGCGGCGTTCGGGCTGGCCGTGCACGCGCGCCGCATGCTGGGCCGGGTGGCAGGCGGCCGGGTCGTGCTGCTCGTGGGGGCCGGCGACAACGGCGGCGACGCGCTGTGGGCCGGCGTCGAGCTGCGACGCCGCGGGGCCGGCGTCACGGCCGTGCTGATGACGCCCGACCGGGCGCACCCCGCCGGGCTCGCCGCGCTGCGCCGGGCCGGTGGCCGGACCGTCGACGTCGACGCGGCGCCTGCGGTGCTGGCGGAGGCCGACCTCGTCCTCGACGGCATCGTCGGCATCTCCGGACGCGGTGGGCTCCGGCCCGACGCCGCCGCGCTGGTCGATGCGGCCTCCGGAGTGCCGGTGCTCGCCGTGGACCTGCCCAGCGGCGTCGACACCGACACCGGCGCGGTCGACGGCGACGCCGTCACCGCGACGGAGACCTGCACGTTCGGTGCGCGCAAGCCCGTCCACGTCCTGGCTGCGCCGCGCTGCGGGCCGGTGCACGTCGTCGACATCGGGTTGGGGCCGCTGCTCCCGCCCCCGTACGCGCACGTCCTCACCGCGTCCGACGTGGCCGCCCGCTGGCCGCTGCCCGGGCCGGCCGACGACAAGTACACACAGGGGGTGGTCGGGATCGCGGCAGGCTCGGCCGTCTACCCGGGGGCCGCGGTGCTGGCCACCGGTGCCGCCGTCCTCGCCACGAGCGGCATGGTGCGGTTCGCCGGCAGCGCCGCGGCGGGCGTCCGCGACCACTGGTGGGAGGTGATCGCCACCGACTCCATCGACGACGCCGGCCGCACCCAGGCCTGGACCGTCGGGCCCGGCATCGGCACCGACGACGCCGGTTACACGGTGCTGGCCACGGCCATCGGGAAGGACGTGCCACTGTGCGTCGACGCCGACGCGATCACGCTGCTGAGCAGGCACGCCGACCTCCGCGAGGCGGTTCGGGGGAAGCCGGTGGTGCTCACGCCGCACGCCGGGGAGTTCGCGCGGATCGCGGGCGAGGTCGGCCCGGACCGGATCGCGGCCGCCCGCCGCGCGGCCGCCGAGCTGGGCGTGACGGTGCTGCTCAAGGGCAACGCCACCGTCGTCGCCGACCCGGACGGGCGGACGCTCGTGCATCCGGCCACGAGTTCGTGGGCGGCGACGGCCGGCTCGGGGGACGTGCTGTCGGGGATCATCGGCGCGCTGCTCGCGGCCGGGCTGGAGCCGTGGTGGGCGGCGGGGTGCGGGGCGTTCCTGCACGCCCGGGCGGCGGAGATCGCGGCCGACGGCGCCCCGGCCCCGGCCTCGGCGCTGCAGGCGGCGATTCCCGAGGCCATCCGCTCGTTGCGAGCCGACTAGGTCCTGGACTCGGGCGGCCCGCTCGGTGCATGGCCGAGTTCGGGGTTGCGCCAGGCGCAGGTGGAGGGCATCCCGATCGTCACGGCCGACAGCTCGTTCGCGCGCCACGACGTCGAGGTCATTGCCGCACGGTGACGCTCGGCGCTCCGATCTCCTTGATCGGTACCGCCGGATGCGATGATGGAGGGCGTGGACCATCCTGCCGGGCTCCCGCGCGCAGAGGCTGTGGTGGATCTCGCGGCGGTCGCCCACAACGTCGGCGTGCTGCGCGCCTCCGCCCCCGACGCGGCCCTGATGGCGGTGGTCAAGGCCGACGGCTACGGCCACGGGGCCGTCACTGTGGGCCGTGCGGCGCTGGCCGCCGGGGCGTCCTGGCTCGGCGTCTGCACGCTGCAGGAGGCCCTCGACCTGCGGGAGGCCGGTATCACGGCACCGCTGCTGTCGTGGCTGCACCTGCCCGGAGAGGACTTCGCGCCCGCCGTCGCAGCCGGCGTCGACCTGTCGGTGGCGTCACGGGCGCACCTCGCGTCCGTCGTGGACGGCGCCCGACGCGCCGGGCGGCCCGCGCGTCTGCACCTGAAGGTCGACACGGGCCTGTCGCGTGGCGGGGCCCAGCCCGCCGAATGGCCCGACCTGCTCGACGACGCGGCCATGGCCGTCGCCGACGGGGTGGCCGAGGTCGCCGCGGTCTGGTCGCACCTCGCCCACGCCGACACCCCCGACCACCCGATGCTCGACCGGCAGGCCGCCCGCCTCACCGACGCCTGGCTCGCCGCCCGCGCCCATGGCTTCGACCCGATCCGCCATCTCGCCAACTCGGCGGCCACCCTCACCCGGCCCGACCTGCAGCTGGATCTCGTCCGGGCCGGCGTCGCCGTCTACGGGCTGGATCCGCTGGACCGTCCCGTGCCGGAGAGCCCGCTGCGCCCGGCGATGACGCTGCGGGCGCGCGTCGCGCTGGTGAAACGCGTCCCCGCCGGTGAGGGCGTCGCGTACGGGCACGAATGGGTCACACCGCGGGAGACGACGCTTGCGCTGGTCCCGCTGGGGTACGCCGACGGTGTGACACGGGCGCTCAACCGCCGTGGCCGCATGACGGTGCTGCTCGGGGGCGAGCGCAGGCCCGTCGTCGGGCGGGTGTCGATGGACCAGATCGTGGTGGACTGCGGCGACAGCCGCGTCCGGGAAGGGGATCACGCGGTGCTGTTCGGGCCGGGGGACCACGGGGAGCCGTCCGCCCAGGACTGGGCGGACGAGCTGGGCACCATCCACTACGAGGTGGTGACCGGGATCCACGGACGCCGGGTCACCCGCACCACCGTCGGAGGTCCGTCGTGGTGAGGCCACAGGTGTGGGGCGCGGTCGCCGGCGCGGCGGGCGCGGTCGCGGCCACCGGGGTGGCCGTCGGGGTGGCGGCCCGCAAGCGCAGCCAGATCGCCACGGACCGCAGGCGCCTGGCCAAGGAGCTCTCCGACGGCGACGAGGCGCCCGGCCTGTTCCCGCCCGGCGAGCCCTCGTCCGTCACGGCCGACGACGGCATCCGGCTGTCGTGCGAGGAGATCGAGCCCGCGTCCGGCCAGGCGACGATGACCGTGGTGCTCGTGCACGGATTCGCGCTGGACCGGCGCACCTGGCACTTCCAGCGCCGCATGCTCGCCGAGCTGACCGAGCCCGCCGTGCGCGTGGTGCTCTACGACCAGCGCAGCCACGGCCGCTCCGAGCGGGCCCCGCGGGAGAGCTGCACGATCGAGCAGCTGGCCCGTGACCTCGACGCCGTGATCCGCGCGCTCGCGCCCGAGGGGCCGCTCGTGCTCGTCGGGCACTCCATGGGCGGCATGACGCTCATGGCGCTGGCCGAGCAGCGTCCCGAGCTGTTCGCCGAGCGGGTGGTGGGCGTGGCGCTCGTGTCCACGTCGGCGGGGGAGATGGCCGGGGCCGGCCTGCCCGGGGCGCTCCTCTCCCGTGACAACCCGCTGCTGCGGGGCGTGGGTCTGATCGCCCGCCTGCAGCCGAAGCTCGAGAAGGGCGTCCGGCGGGTGGCGGGCGACCTCATCTGGTCGATCACGCGCAGCTACGCCTACGGCGACCGCGGCGTCTCGCCGTGGCTGGTGGACCTCGTCGACACCATGATCAGCACCAACGCGGTGGACGCGCTCATCGACTTCGTCGACACCGTGGGCAGCCACAACCGCCTCGCCGCGCTCCCGGCGTTCGCCACGTGCGAGGTGCTGGTGGCGGCGGGCGAGGCCGACCGCGTGATCCCGTTCGAGCACGCCGAGCGCATCGCCGCCGAGCTGCCGGACGCCACGCTCGTGCGGTTCCCCGGGGTGGGTCACCTCCCGATGCTGGAGCAGCCCGCGACGATGGACGAGGCGCTGCTGGATCTGCTGGGTCGTTGCGCCGCCCGTCGCCGGGGTGGGCTGCGCCGGTTGAGGAGGCGGGCATGACGATCGACCCCATGACGATCGATACCGAGCTCGAGCTCCCCGACGCCGCCGACACCGAGGCGCTGGGCGAGCGGATCGCCGCCGACCTCGGCGCCGGGGACCTGGTCGTGCTGGCCGGCCCGCTGGGGGCGGGCAAGACCGTGTTCGTACGCGGCCTCGCCCGCGGACTGGGTGTGCAGGGCCCGATCACCTCCCCGACGTTCGTGATCGCCCGCGAGCACCGGTCGTTGCCCGGCGGCGCCGGGGTGTCGCTGGTGCACGTGGACGCCTACCGGCTCGGCGGCGTCGCCGAGCTCGACGACCTGGATCTCGACACCGACCTCGCGGAGGCCGTGGTGGCCGTGGAGTGGGGCGAGGGCGTGGCGGAGCGCCTCGCCGAGCGGCACCTCCTCGTGCGGTTGGACCGGCGGCCGGACGACGTCCGGGTGGCCACCGTGAGCTGGGTCGAGCGAGCGCCTGACCGGCCCGGCATGATCGACCCGACATGATCGACCCGGCATGATCGACCCGACATGATCGACCCGGCATGATCGACCCGACATGATCGACCCGGCATGATCGACACCGTCATCTTCGACTGGGGCGGCACGCTCGTGCCCTGGATGTCGCTGCACGCCGGCGAGGGCTGGCGCGCCTACGCCGAGGCCGCCCACGCCGACGACCCGGACCGGGCCGCGGAGGCGGCCGCCGCGTTGCTCTCGGCCGACGACGCCCGCTGGGCCCGCGTCCGCGACGCGCACGACGCGTTCACGGTGGCCCACGTGCTGGCCGACGCCGCCGCCGAGGAGCACCCCGAGGCGATGCGGGCCTACCGCGCGTTCTGGGAGCAGGCGACGATCACCGATCCCGAGGCGGCGCCGATGCTGGCCGAGCTGCGGGAGCGACGGCTGCGCCTCGGCGTGCTCTCCTCCACCTCCTGGCCCGGCTCCTGGCACGAGGACTGGCTGCGCCGCGACGGCGTGCTCGATCTCTTCGACGCCTGCGTGTGGAGCAGCGACCTGCCCTTCACCAAGCCGCACCCCACCGCGTTCCGGGCCGCGATGGACGCCGTGGGCGCCACCGACCCGGCCCGCTGCGTGTACGTGGGCGACCGCCCCTACGACGACATCAGCGGCGCCCAGGGCGCCGGCATGCGGGCGGTGCTCGTGCCCCACTCCGACATCCCCGCGGTGCAGCAGGTGCCGGTGGACGTGCACCCCGACGGCGTGATCCAGCGTCTCGCCGAGCTCCCGGAGCTGCTCGCGGGCTGGTGATCACTCGTACGCCCCGGGATCGGGATCGATCAGCCCCACCGAGCCGTACCCGTCGAGCTCGCCGAAGAGGTCGGCTCCGTCGTCGCCGGAGGGTCGCCGACGGGGGGCCGGATCCCGGCCGGCGGCGCGGCGCAGCACGTCGAGCGGATCCTCGCCGGACCACTCGCAGCCCCGCACGATCTCGCCCAGCAGCTCCACCGTCTCGCGGTAGGGCAGGAAGCACTCGCACTCGATCTGGCGCTCGGCGCCGGACGGCATCCGACGCCCGTCCTGGTCGAGCCAGCCGTAGCAGGCCAGCGGTTTGCGCAGTTCGGCCACCGGATCGCTGCCCGGATCCATCCGGCCGGTGGCGTGCAGGAAATCCAGCCACTCCCACATGTCCTCGCACAGCGTCTCCGGCCAGAGCGTGTGCCGCATCGAACACCAGTTGGGGATGCCGCAGCGCACCGTGCCGTGGACCCCTTCCCTGGTCCAGCGGGTGGGGGTGACGGTCGCGTAGCGGAAGCGGTCCTCGGCCGCCGCGCAGATGAGGGCGAAGTGGTCGGGATCGGTGCGCCGCTCGCGCCCGGCCTGCCAGGCGACGGCGGCGTCGATCAGGTCGCGGTGGCGCTCCCGGATCGGGGCGACGGCGTCGGAGAGCTCGGTGAGCGGGTACTTCCTCTGTTCTGTCATCGCCCCACGATCGGGACCGGTACCGACAGGAAACGGTGCCGCGACCGGAGTTGTCCACAGGCGGATAGGCTTCTGAGCATGCTCGTGCTGGCCCTGGACACCGCGACGCCGGCGGTCACCGCCGGCGTCGTCGAGCTGACCGACACCGGGATCGTCCAGAGGTCGGTCCACGTCACCCACGACGCCCGCAAGCACGCCGAGCTGCTCATGCCCGGCGTGCTCACCGCGTGCGCCGACGCCGGGGTCGCCCTGCGCGACCTCCACGCCGTCGTCACCGGCACCGGGCCGGGCCCGTTCACGGGGTTGCGGGTCGGGATGGTCACCGCCGCCGCGCTCGGTGACGCGCTCGGCATCGGCGTCCACGGCGTCTGCACCCACGACGCCATCGCCGCCGACGCCCGCGGGGAAGCGCTGCTCGTCGTCACCGACGCCCGCCGCCGCGAGGTGTACTGGGCCGCCTACGACGCCGACGGCCGGCGCGTCGACGGTCCGCACGTCACGGCCCCCGCCGACGTCGTCGGGCATGCCGCGGTGCGCGCCGCCGGGGGTTCGGCGGCCGTCTCGGGCCTGCCCGTCGTCGGCCCGGAGTCGCCGTCGCCCGCCGGGCTCGTCACGGTCGCGGCGGATGCGCTGCGCGCGGGCGTCGTCCCCGGCCCGCTGGAGCCGCTCTACCTGCGCCGACCCGACGCGGTGGAGCCCGGGGCCCGCAAGCGGGTGACAGGTTCTTCCGCGCCGGCCGGCACCACGGCTCCCGCCCCGACCGCGTCACCGGTCGGGGAGCGCTCGGCATGACCGCGACCGTCTCCATCGAGCCGCTCACCGTCGCCGACGCCGCGCGCTGCGCCGAGCTGGAACGGACGCTGTTCCCCGGCGACGACCCGTGGAGCGCGCAGGCCTTCCGCGACGAGATCCGCGTCGGCCACCACTACCTCGCCGCCCGCGTGGACGAGCAGCTCGTCGGCTACGCGGGGCTGGCGTTCGTCGCGTCCCCGCCGCACGCGGAGGCCGAGGTGCACACGATCGGCGTCGATCCGGCCCACCAGCACCGCGGCATCGGACGATCCCTGCTGCACGGCCTGCTCGCCGCGGCCGACGCGGTGTCGGCCACCGTGTACCTGGAGGTCCGCACCGACAACGACGCAGCCAAGGCGCTGTACGAGTCGGAGGGTTTCACGGTGGTCGGGCTGCGGCGCCGCTACTACCGCCCCAGTGGCGCCGACGCCCACACCATGCGGAGGGACGCTCGATGATCGTTCTGGGTATCGAGACCTCCTGCGACGAGACGGGCGTCGGCGTCGTCCGCTCCGAGGACGGGGCCGTCACCCTGCTCGCCGACGAGATCGCCTCCAGCGTCGAGCAGCACGCCCGCTTCGGCGGGGTGGTGCCCGAGGTGGCGTCGCGGGCGCACCTGCAGGCCATGGTCCCGGCGGTGCACCGGGCGCTGGCCACGGCCGGGGTCACCGCGCGCGACATCGACGCCGTCGCGGTCACCGCGGGGCCCGGTCTCACCGGGGCGCTCCTGGTCGGCGTGGCCGCGGCCAAGGCTTACGCCACCGCCTGGGAGGTGCCGCTGTTCGGCGTCAACCACCTGGCGTCGCACGTCGCCGTCGACACGCTGGAGCACGGCCCGCTGCCCCCGTGCCTGGCGCTGCTGGTCTCCGGCGGCCACTCCAGCCTGCTCGACGTGCCCGACCTCGCCGGCCCCGTCACGCCGCTGGGCGCCACCATCGACGACGCCGCCGGCGAGGCGTTCGACAAGGTCGCGCGCCTGCTCGGGCTGCCGTTCCCCGGCGGGCCGCACATCGACCGGATGGCGGCCGAGGGTGATCCCCGTGCCGTCGCGTTCCCGCGCGGGCTCACCGGCCCCCGCGACGCGCCGTTCGACTTCTCCTTCTCCGGGCTCAAGACCTCCGTCGCCCGCCACGTCGAGGCGCTGGAGCGGGCCGGCACCCCGGTGCCGGTGGCGGACGTGGCCGCGAGCTTCCAGGAGGCCGTGGTCGACGTGCTGACCGCCAAGGCGATCAGGGCGACCCGCGAGCGCGGGATGGAGACCCTGGTGCTCGGCGGCGGCGTGGCCGCGAACTCCCGGCTCCGCGCGCTGGCCCAGGAACGCTGCGACGCGGCGGGCATCGCCCTGCGCGTGCCCCGGCGGGGCCTGTGCACCGACAACGGCGCGATGGTGGCGGCGCTCGGTGCTCACCTGCTGACCGGTGGCGCCACCCCGTCCCCGCTGGACCTGCCCGCGGACTCCTCCATGCCGGTCACCGAGGTGCTCGTCGGCTCGTGACCGGGTCAGGTCGTGGGGTCGATGGTCTGCCCCTTCTCGGACACCACTGCCTTCACGGTCGGAAGGCACGAAGTCCTACGGCACCGGTTAACCTTCGCCGGCGGCAGTCAGCGCAGCCAGCTCGTCGGCCGTCAGTTCCAGGTCGAGCACCGGCAGGAGTGCGTCGAGCTGCTCGGCGGTGCGGGCCGAGGCGATCGGCGCGGCCACGGTGGGCTGCTCGGCGAGCCAGGCCAGCGCGACGGCGCCCAGCGGGGCGCCGCGGTCGGCCGAGATCCGGTCGAGCACCGCCAGCACCTGCTCGCCGCGCTCGTCGAGGTAGGCGCGGGCGCCCTCGGCCCGCACGCTCTCGACCGCGTCGCCGCCCGGGCGGTACTTGCCGGTGAGGAAGCCCTTGGCCAGCCCGTAGTACGGCACGCAGGCGATGCCCCGCTCGGCCAGCAGCGGCGCGAGCGTCGACTCGAACTCCGCGCGCTCCATGAGGTTGTAGTGCGGCTGCAGCGCCACGTACGGGGTGGTCGCCAGGGCCGACGTGAGCCGTGCGGCCGAGAAGTTCGACGCGCCGAGCTCCCGCACCTTGCCCGCCGCCACGAACTCCGCGAACGCCGCCGCCGTCTCCTCCTGAGCCGTGTCCGGGTCGTCCTTGTGGGCCCAGTAGAGGTCGATCCGGTCGGTGCGCAGCCGACGCAGCGAGTCGTCGCACGCCGCGGCGATGTTCGCGGCCGAGAGCCCGGGGCGGGTGGGCAGCGAGCCGACCTTCGTGGCCACGACGAGGTCGTCGCGGTTGCCGCGGGACTCCATCCACTCACCGATGATCGTCTCGGACTCGCCGCCCGAGTTGCCCGGTGCGCGCCACATGTAGGAGTCGGCGGTGTCGAGGAAGTTCCCGCCCGCGGCGACGTAGCCGTCGAGGATCGCGAACGAGGTGTCGCGGTCCGCGGTCCAGCCGAACACGTTGGCGCCCAGGCACAGACGCGAGACGTCCAGGTTTCCGATCTTTGCCATGGCTACGAAGCTACGCCGGGCGCAGCAGGTTCACGATCGCGACGATGCCGACGATGACGATGACCGCGCGCAGCACCGGCTGCGGCAGCTTGCGCCCGATCTTCGATCCGATCAGCCCACCGACGGTCGACCCCACGGCGATCAGCCCCACCACCCGCCAGTCCACCTGGCTCGGCGCCACCACCAGGAACGTCACGGCGGCGACGGTGTTCACCGTCGTGACGAGCCCGTTCTTCAGGGCGTTGAGCCGTTGCAGCGTCTCGGTCATCAGCGTGCCGAGCACGCCGACCAGCAGGATGCCCTGCGCGCCACCGAAGTAGCCGCCGTAGACGCCGACCAGCGCCGTCGCCGTCATCGACCCCGGACCGATGTCGGCGCGCCCGGCCTGCCGCTGCGCCAGCTTCCGCGCGATCCACGGCTGGACGGCGACGAGCACGACGGCCACCCCGATCAGCACCGGCACCACCGACCGGAACGCCGACGCGGGCAGCACCAGCAGCAGCACCGCGCCGACGATCCCGCCCAGCACCGACATCGATCCGAGCACGAGCAGCCGCCGGCGCTGGTCGGCGAGCTCCCGGCGGTAGCCCCACACGCTGGCCAGGCCGCCGGGCACCAGCCCGATGTTGTTGGACACGTTCGCCGTCACCGGCGGGATCCCGAACGCCAGCAGCGTCGGGAACGTGATGAGCGACCCGGAGCCGACCGCGGCGTTGATCGTCCCCGCCGCGGTGCCGGCCACCAGGATCAGCGCAACCTCGAGCAGATCCATCCCCGCACCCTGCCCCGCAGTGGGGCGGAGCGGTCTGTGCGATGCGCCACTCGGCCCCCGGTCTCACATTGAGCCTCGCGCGGGTGCCGGGCCACCGTTGAGGAGTTGGCACTCTCATGGGTAGAGTGCCAATCGCACGGCCGACAGACCGGACGCCCGGCACCCGCGACGACGGTGCGCCCGCGAGGCCGTACGACCCCAAGAACACGGAAGACCCAAGAACACCCCAGGAAGGGGAGGTCATCAAGTGGCGAACATCAAGCCGCTCGAGGACAAGATCGTCGTCCAGGCGAGCGAGGCGGAGACCACCACCGCGTCGGGCATCGTCATCCCGGACACCGCCAAGGAGAAGCCCCAGGAGGGCAAGGTCCTGGCCGTGGGCCCGGGTCGCATCGACGACAAGGGCAACCGCGTCCCGGTCGACGTGGCCGTCGGCGACGTCGTCATCTACTCGAAGTACGGCGGCACCGAGGTGAAGTACAACGGCGAGGAGTACCTCATCCTCTCCGCCCGCGACGTGCTCGCGGTTGTCAACTGACGCGTTCCGCGTTGCTGTAAAACCGCCGCCCCGGTGGTCCCTCGACCGAGCGGGCCACCGGGGCGCGGTTGTTCCTGCATGAACCCCCTAGAGAGGCACAGATGCCGAAGCAGATCAGCTTCGACGAGGAGACTCGTCGCGCACTGGAGCGCGGGGTGAACCAGCTGGCCGACGCGGTCAAGGTGACCCTCGGCCCGCGCGGCCGCCACGTCGTGCTGGACAAGAAGTTCGGTGGACCGACCGTCACCAACGACGGCGTCACCATCGCGCGTGAGATCGACCTCGAGGACCCCTTCGAGAACCTCGGCGCGCAGCTCGCCAAGACCGTCGCCACGAAGACCAACGACGTCGCGGGCGACGGCACCACCACCGCTACCGTGCTGGCCCAGGCCATGGTCGCCGCAGGCCTGCGCAACGTCGCGGCGGGTGCCAACCCGATGGCGCTGGGCATCGGTATCTCCAAGGCCGCCGACAAGGTGGCGGAGGTGCTCAAGGAGAAGTCGATCCCGGTCGACGACAAGGAGCACATCGCCCAGGTCGGCACGATCGCCTCCCGCGAGGAGGAGATCGGCCAGCTGATCAGCGAGGCCCTCAAGGCCGTCGGCAAGGACGGCGTGATCACGATCGAGGAGGGCTCCACGCTCTCCACCGACCTGGAGATCACCGAGGGCCTGCAGTTCGACAAGGGCTACCTCTCGCCGTACTTCGTCACCGACTCCGAGTCGATGGAGGCGGTGCTCGAGAACGCCTACGTCCTGCTGCACCGCGACAAGATCGGCGCCATCGCCGACCTGCTGCCGCTGCTGGAGAAGGTGCTCGCCGACGGCAAGCCGCTCCTGATCATCGCCGAGGACCTCGAGGGCGAGGCCCTGTCCACGCTGGTGGTCAACTCGATCCGCAAGACCGTGAAGGTCGCCGCGGTCAAGTCGCCGTTCTTCGGTGACCGCCGCAAGAACTTCATGGACGACCTCGCCATCGCCACCGGCGGCACGGTCATCAACCCGGAGGTCGGGCTCAAGCTGTCCGAGGCCGGGCTGGACCTGCTGGGCACCGTCCGCCGCGCGGTGATCACCAAGGACGCCACCACCCTCGTCGAGGGCGGCGGCTCCAAGGAGGCCACCGACGCGCGCGTCGTGCAGCTGCGCGCCGAGATCGCGGCCGCCGACTCCGACTGGGACAAGGAGAAGCTCGGCGAGCGTCTGGCCAAGCTCTCCGGCGGCGTCGCGGTCATCAAGGTCGGTGCCGCCACCGAGACCGCGCTCAAGGAGCGCAAGCACCGCATCGAGGACGCGGTGTCGGCCACCCGGGCCGCGGTCGAGGAGGGCATCGTCCCCGGCGGCGGTTCGGCGCTCGTGCAGGCGGCGAAGGCGCTGGAGGACGGCCTCGGCCTCTCCGGCGACGAGGCCACCGGCGTGGCCGTCGTCCGCAAGGCGCTGTCCGCGCCGCTGTTCTGGATCGCCGCGAACGGCGGCCTCGAGGGCGCGGTCGTGGTCGGCAAGGTCGCCGAGATGGAGTGGGGCAGTGGCTTCAACGCCGCCACCCTCACCTACGGCGACCTCGTGGCCGACGGCGTCATCGACCCCGTCAAGGTCACCCGGTCCGCGGTGGTCAACGCCGCGTCGATCGCGCGCATGGTGCTCACCACCGAGAGCGCGGTCGTCGACAAGCCCGCCGACGCACCGCCCGCCCCCGCGGGTGGTCACGGCCACGGGCACGGCCACTGAGGTAGTAGTTCACGAACGGCGAAGGCGGGCCGGCCCATGTGGGGCCGGCCCGCCTTCGGTGTTCACGGGCCCTGGCCGGTGTGCTCCGCCCCGGGCCCGGTGCTTCACATCCGCGAGACGGCCTGGCTCTGGCCGTGCACCCGCAAGGTGCGGTCGCGGTCGCGGATGATGTCGTCGCGCTCGGACTCCGAGAGCCCGCCCCAGACGCCGTAGGGCTCGTGGACGGTCAGGGCGTGCCGGCGGCACTGCTCCAGGACGGGGCAGCCCCTGCACACCTGCTTGGCCCGCGTCTCGCGGCTGGCGCGGGCCGGGCCGCGCTCACCCTCCGGGTGGAAGAAGAACGCGCTGTCCATGCCTCGGCAGGCGCCCTGCATCTGCCAGTCGTAGATCTCTGTGACCGGGACCGGGAGCCTTCGCGTATCCGCCACGTTCATCACCCACCTTGTTCTCCGCTGCGTACCAGCGACGAGTTACCCCACCATAGAACCGCTTCAAACCTTGTTCAAGTAGAGAGTCGTAAAACACTTCGCCGTGGGCGTGGCAGGTTGCCGGTGACGCTCCGGGCACGCACGATGGTCCGATGCAGTCCGAACCGGTCGCGGAGCCGTCCGATCCGCATCCGACCGGGACGCCGGAGTCGACGGTGCAGCTCAGCGTGGCCGCGGCCGCGCGCCGGCTCGGCATCGCGCCGGCCACGCTGCGCACCTGGGACCGTCGCTACGGCATCGGCCCGTCCGACCACGCCCCCGGCCGGCACCGCCGCTACTCCCCCGACGACGTCGCCCGGCTGGAGCTGATGCAGCACGCGCTCGTGCGCGGGGCCGGTCCGGCCGAGGCGGCGGCGTACGCGCTCGCCGCCCGGTTGCCCCGGCCCGACACCGACCGGCCCTTCCCCGTTCCACCGGCGTCGGAGCCGGAGCCGGAACAGGGGACCGACGAGCTGGGTGACCCGGTCCTGGCCGACACGGGCGGCACCGGGGAGGTCGCCGCCCGCGTGCGGGTGGGCGGCCAGGTCCTGCGCCTGCCGGGAGTCGGGAAGCGCGCCCGCGGGCTGGGGCGTGCCGCGCTCGCGCTGGACGCGGCGGCCGCGCGTGCGGTGCTGACGGAGTCGATCGCCGCCACGGGCGTCGAGGCCACCTGGAACGACGTGGCCGTGCCGGTGCTGACCGCCGTGGGCGAGCGCTGGGCGGCCACCGGCGCCGGGGTCGAGATCGAGCACCTGCTCAGCGAGTGCGTCGTCGGTGCGTTCGGGGCGGCCACGGGCAGACCGTCGAACGCCGGCGCGCGAC
The DNA here is from genome assembly GCF_001899645.1 of Pseudonocardia sp. 73-21. Lineage (GTDB taxonomy): Bacteria > Actinomycetota > Actinomycetes > Mycobacteriales > Pseudonocardiaceae > Pseudonocardia. Next base: position 135,697 of record NZ_MKVV01000016.1, read on the forward strand.
CGGTGCTGCTGGCGGGGATGCCGGGCGAGCAGCACACGCTGCCGATGGCGGTGCTCGCGGCCACGTTGACCGAGCGGGGGGTGCTCTGCCGTTCCCTGGGCTCGGACCTGCCCGTCGACGCGCTGGTGGCCGCGATCCGGCGGACCGCACCGGCCGCCGTCGTCCTCTGGTCGCAGCTGCGTTCCACCGCCGATGCCGAGGTGGTGCGGTCCCTTCCCCGCACCCGCCCCGCGGCCCGGACGTTCGTCGGGGGCCCGGGCTGGGCGGAGGTCGAGCTGCCGCCCCGGGTGGTCCGGCTGGGCTCGCTCGCCGAGGCCACCCGCGTGATCTGCGACGCCGCGGCGGTGTGAGCGCTCTCCGCGAGGCGGCGTTCGGCCGCCGCCCGGACCTCGGCGTACGGGTCGAACCGGGAACGGGGGCCGTCGACCGCTGGTTGGTGGCCGTGACGCTCGGCGGCCAGGGGCGCTACGCGGCGGCGGCCACCGAGCTGGGGCGCCTGCTGGCCGATCCCGCCGTCCCGCCCGCTGTGGCCGCGCACGCCGCCGTCACGCGGGCGGCCCACCGTCGCCAGCAGGGCGGGCACGCCGCGGCCCGGCCCGACGACGCCCTGGGCCTGCGGCTGGCCACGGCGGGCCCGGCCGGTGATCCCGATGCCGACGGAACGGACGCGTGGGCGGCGCGCATCGACGCGCTCGTGGGCCTGGCGGCCGACGCCGTCGGGCTCGGCGACCCGACCACCGCCGCCCGGCTGCTCGACGTCGCGGAGCGGGCGGCGGAGGGTCACCCCTCGTGGCGGCCCCGGGTGCGCCTGGGCTGGGTGCGCGCCGAGCACGCCCTGCTGACGGGGCGGGCCGCCGACGCGGTGTCGCGGGCCGGCTCGGCCGTGGCCCTCGCGGTGGCCGGTGGCTCGGTACGGCACGTTCTCAAGTCACGGATCATCCACGTGGTGGCCCGAGGCGTCGCGGGCGACGTCGGTCCGGCGGACGCGATCGCTGCGCTCGACGCGATCGGTGAGGATTGTGACGTTCTGGGGCTCTTGCCCCTCCGGTGGCCGTGCGCGCTCGCGGCGGCGGACCTCGTCACACGACTGGTGGACGATCATGAGTCGCTCGCAAACGATTCTGTCGCCCGATCGGCGCAACGATCGCCGGACGACCGGTCGGGCGGCGCGACGCGCCGACGACACGCCGCGGCGTCGGCGATGAGCGTCATCGGAAGGAGGACCGACCCCCGTGGCAAGCGCCTTTTGGGGGTGTCGGTGTGACCCCAGAGGCAGATACCGCTAGTGTAATTACTCCATTCGGAACAACGTCACCCACATGACGAGTGCCACTCGGCGCAACGGTCCCGAATGGAGGCCACAAGTTCGCCCTGATCGTGTCAAGGTGGGCCTGTCACCCGCCGATGCGGGGGGTGACACATCACCCGGCTGCAGGAAGCTGCAGGAAGGAGCCGTCGTGACGACGGTACTCATCTGCGACGATCGTCGTAGCGTCCGCGAAGGTCTCACCCGCGTGATGTCCGCGGTGCCGGGGGTACACCGGATCGATTGCGTCGCCCATGGGGACGAACTGCTGGCGCGGTTCTCACGCCAGCCGGTCGACGTCGTCCTGGTCGGCACCCAGCGCGCGGTGCCCACCGGGGTCGAGGCGACGCGTCGCCTCGTCGCCGCCCACCCCCAGGCCAACGTCATCGTCTTCGGGGCACCCGACGACGCGGGCAGCATCGCCGCGGCCATCGCGGGCGGCGCCCGCGGCTACCTCCGCTGGGACGCCTCGCGTCCCGAGTTGGTGGCCGCGCTCGCCCACACCCTGGCCAGCACCGCGGTGCCCACGCCACGGGCACCCACCGACCCCGGCGTCCAGCTCACGGAGCGCGAGCTCCAGGTGCTGCGGGGGATGAGCCAGGGCAAGAGCAACGGCCAGATCGGCCGCGAGCTCTACCTGTCCGAGGACACGGTCAAGACCCACGCCCGGCGGCTGTTCCGCAAGCTCGGCGTGCGCGACCGCGCCCAGGCCGTGGCCCACGGCTTCCGTCGCGGCCTGGTCTCCTGACCTGCCCGTAGGTACCTGACGTCAGACCCGGGCCGCGCCTTCGTGCGTGCGGCCCGGTGGATCACGCGGCGACGTGGCCCGCCCTTCCCGGCCGGCCACGCGCCCGCCGCCACGGTGTCCGCGCCCGTGGCCGTCGCTCTCCCCGCCGGTGGCGCCGCTGCGCCCGATCGGGTGGGCTCTCTCCCGGTCCGCACCGCGGGGCCCCTTCCGGACGTCATCATCTGCGGACGAGGAGTCCCTCCCGGATCGTCCGGCCGGTTCGCTACGGTGGGCGCATTGAGGACACGGCTGAACACTCTCCGTGGGCGCCCTCACGAACGGATGATGACGAACATGTTGGGTAACACCCGGACGACAGCGTGCGATGAGTGAGACGACAGACGTTCCCGACGAGCTGGTGGCCCTTGCGATGGCAGGGGACCGCGGAGCGGTAGGGCACGTGCTCGCCATCATCCGGCCCATGGTCGTGCGGTACTGCCGTGCGCGCCTCGGTCGGTTGGACCGTGCGTCGGTCTCCGCCGACGACGTCGCGCAGGAGGTGTGTTTGGCCGTACTCACGGCCTTGCCCGGCTATCGCGTCCAGGGCCGCCCGTTCCTGGCGTTCGTCTACGGCATCGCGTCGCACAAGGTGATCGACGCGCACCGTGCGGCCACCCGCAACCGGTCGGAACCGGTCGCGGAAGTGCCCGACTCCGTGGAGACCGGAGACGGACCGGAACAGCGCGCCCTGCGCGTCGAACTGTCCGGCGAGATGGCAACCCTGCTCGAGACGCTCCCCGACAAGCAACGAGAGATCCTGGTGTTACGCGTGGTCGTCGGACTCTCCGCCGAGGAAACGGCGGAGGCGGTCGGATCCACACCCGGCGCTGTCCGGGTGGCCCAGCACCGCGCCCTGGCGCGGTTGCGCAAGTCGATGCCCGAAGAGGAGGTGGTCTGAGTGCGTAGCGGTGACGGTGACAACACCACCCCGCGGGGCTCGGAATACCCCTTCGGGGGTGGACGCCACAGAACCAACGGCACGAACGGCGTACACCCCGAGGGGATGAACACCCGCCCGATCCCGATGGACGAGCCCATCGATCTCGTCGCGGTGCAGGCCGACGACGAGCTCATCAACGCCCTGCGCAGCGGCATGTCCGTGTCCGCGCCCGGCGTGCACGGTTACGACGCCGACGACCATGTGGCCGCCATCCTGGCCGCGTGGAAGGCCGAGGTCGACGCCGATCCGATCCCCGAGCTCGTCGACATCGACACCGCGATGGCCGCCATCCAGGCCGGGCGGCCGTCCACTGCCCGCCGGGTGGGTCGGCACCTCGCGCCGGTGGCCGCGGCCGCCGCGTTCGTCGTCCTCGCGATCGGTGGCGTGTCCATCGGATCGGCCAGCTCCGAGCCCGGTGACGCGCTGTGGGGCGTGTCGAAGGTGCTCTACAGCGAGCGGGCGCAGTCGGTCGAGGCCGCCGTGAGCGCGGAGGACCACATCACCTCGGCCAAGCAGGCGCTGGTCGACGGGCAGCCCGAGGTCGCGGCGCAGCAGCTCCAGGCGGCGAACGCCGATCTCGCCGCGGTCCGTCCGCAGGAGGGCAAGGCCGAGCTGGCCGACGTCCAGAACTTCCTGGTGGCGAAGGCGGCGGAGACACCTCCCGGGCAGCCCACCGACCCCGGTGCGCCGCTGAAGAAGGATCGGACGCGGAAGGTGCCGAAGGGAGCCGAGCTCAGCCAGTCCCCGCGGCCGACGGACCCGGATCCGGTGACCACGACGAACGCTCCCGCACCGGACCCGTCGTCCGGTGGGGTCCTCACCTCGCAGAACCCGGCGGTCACCGGCCCGAGCGCCCCGACCTCGGCGCCGAGCAACACCGACGGTCGTGTCGATCCGACGACCGGGGCCACGTCCACCCCGGTCACGGAAGGTGGGCCCGCCACCACCACGCCCAAGCCCCAGGGCATGGGCGGCGCCGAGGGCGCGCCGTCGTCCAGTACCACGGCGTCCGGAACCGGCACCACCGTGCCGGCCCCGGGCACCAGCTGACCCCACCCTCTACGACGACGGCCCCGATCCACAGGATCGGGGCCGTCGTCGTAGAGGGTGGGGTCAGGAGTCTGAGAGCACCGCGTCGGCGTACCCGCGGCAGTACTCCCACGTGACGTAGCTCGCGGGGTCGGGATCGAAGGCGGGCTCGTGCGGCCGCATCTGCCCCTCCTCGAGCAGCTGCTGCAGGCTCGCGCGCAGCAGGCTCCACTCGTGGTAGTGCTGCTCGCCGCAGTCGCCGCAGTCGACCACGATGCCGCGCACCCCGCGCCCCTCGAGAAGGGCCTGGTAGACGGCCAGATCGGCGAGGTCGGCGACGACCTCGTCACGCTCCTCGTCGCTCAACGCGTCCTGCTCCTCGTCCTCCTCGCCGTCCAACGACAGCGCGGGATCGTGCGGATCTCCGGCAAACGGGTCCGGTGGGAGGGCATCTGGCGACACGCCGTCAACGATACTCCGCCGCGGGCGTCACACCGCGACCCGCGCGCCACGCGACCGACGCGCGGATACGATGGTTCCTCTAGGGGGTCCACGCGGTCGGACGATGGGATGTTCACAGAGATGACGAGCGAGACCGCAGGACTGCCGGCGAAGTTCGCGATGCTGGGCCTGACCTTCGACGACGTGCTGCTGCTGCCGGCCGAGTCCGATGTGGTGCCCAGCGCCGTCGACACGGGCACGCAGGTCACCCGCCGGGTCCGGCTGAAGGTGCCGATCGTGTCCTCGCCGATGGACACCGTCACCGAGGCCCGGATGGCCATCGCCATGGCCCGGGCCGGTGGGCTGGGCACGCTGCACCGCAACCTGTCGCCCGAGCAGCAGGCCGCCCAGGTGGAGGTGGTGAAGCGCTCCGAGGCGGGCATGGTCACCGACCCGGTCACCTGCTCGCCCGAGGACACGCTGGCCGACGTCGACGCGCTGTGCGCCAAGTTCCGCATCTCCGGCGTGCCCGTCACCGACGCCGGCGGCAAGCTCGTCGGCATCATCACCAACCGCGACATGCGGTTCGAGATGGACCACGCCCGTCCCGTGATCGAGGTGATGACCCACGCGCCGCTGATCACCGCGCGCGTCGGTGTCTCGGCCGAGGCCGCGCTGGGGCTGTTGCGCCGCCACAAGCTGGAGAAGCTGCCGATCATCGACGGTGACGGCATTCTGCGCGGCCTGATCACGATCAAGGACTTCAACAAGACCGAGAAGTACCCGCTCGCCACGAAGGACCCCGACGGGCGGCTCGTCGTCGCCGCGGCGGTCGGCGTGGGCGAGGAGGGCTACGCGCGGGCCATGCTGCTCGTCGAGGCCGGCGTCGACGTCCTGATGGTCGACACCGCGCACGGCCACTCCCGCCGCGTGCTGGAGACCGTCGCGAAGCTGCGCGCCGAGGTGGGCCACTCCGTCGACGTCGTCGGCGGCAACGTCGCCACCCGCGCGGGCGCCGCCGCCCTCGTCGAGGCCGGGGCCGACGCGGTCAAGGTCGGCGTCGGGCCGGGCTCCATCTGCACCACACGCGTCGTCGCAGGGGTGGGGGCGCCGCAGATCACGGCGATCTACGAGGCCGCGCAGGCGTGCGCGGTGGCCGGCGTGCCCGTCATCGGCGACGGCGGCATCCAGTACTCCGGCGACATCTCCAAGGCCATCGCGGCCGGCGCCTCCACGGTGATGCTGGGCAGCCTGCTGGCCGGCACGGCCGAGTCGCCGGGCCAGATCGTGCTGGTGGGCGGCAAGCAGTTCAAGACCTACCGGGGCATGGGCTCGCTCGGGGCGATGCAGTCGCGCGGGGACGCGAAGTCCTACTCCAAGGACCGCTACGCCCAGGACGACGTGCTCAGCGAGGACAAGCTCGTGCCCGAGGGCATCGAGGGTCGTATCCCGTTCCGGGGCCCGCTGTCGCAGGTGGTGCACCAGCTCATCGGCGGTCTGCGCTCGGGCATGGGCTACGCGGGGGCGCAGACCATCCCGCAGCTGCAGGACGCGCAGCTCGTCCGGATCACCGCGGCGGGGCTGAAGGAGAGCCACCCGCACGACATCACGATGACGGTCGAGGCGCCCAACTACGCGACCCGGTAGCCGCCGCTCTACCCTGACCTCTCGTGCGTGACCTCGTGGAGATCGGGATGGGCCGAGAGGCCCGTCGGAGCTACGACCTGAACCAGGTCGAGATCGTGCCGTCGCGGCGGACGCGGAGCTCGAAGGAGGTATCCACCGCCTGGAAGCTCGACGCCTACGGCTTCGAGATCCCGCTGGTGACCCACCCGACCGACGCGGTGGTCTCGCCGGCGAGCGCCGTGCGGATCGGGCAGCTCGGCGGCCTGGCCGTGTTGAACGCCGAGGGCCTCTGGGCCCGGCACGCCGAGGCCGACGGCGCACTCACCCAGGTCCTGGAGGCCGCGGCGTCCGACGACCCCACCGCCGCCGTCCGGATGCTGCAGGAGCTGCATGCCGCGCCGATCGACCCGGCGCTGCTCAAGGAGGCGCTCAAGACCGTCCGGGACGCCGGGGTCACCGTCGCCGCGCGGGTGAGCCCGCAGCGCGCCCGGGAGCTCACCCCCGACCTGCTGGCCGCCGGCGTCGAGATCCTCGTCGTGCAGGGCACGATCATCTCCGCCGAGCACGTCTCGGACGGCGAGCCGCTCAACCTCAAGGACTTCATCGCCTCCCTCGACGTGCCCGTCGTCGCCGGTGGCGTCGGTGACTACCGCACCGCGATGCACCTCATGCGCACCGGCGCGGCCGGCGTCATCGTCGGGTACGGGGAGTCGTCGGCCACCACCACCGACGACGTGCTGGGCATCGGCGTCCCGATGGCCACCGCGATCGTGGACGCCGCCGCGGCCCGCCGCGACTACCTCGACGAGACCGGCGGCCGCTACGTCCACGTGATCGCCGACGGCGGCATGGGCGCGTCCGGTGACATCGCTAAGGCCATCGCCTGCGGCGCCGACGCGGTGATGCTCGGCGAGCAGCTCTCGGAGGCCACCGAGGCCCCCGGGCAGGGCCTGTACTGGACGAGCTCGGTGGCCCACCCCAGCCTGCCGCGCTCGGAGGTGACGGGCTTCGCCCCCGGCGAGCGTGACCTCGAGCAGGTGCTCTTCGGCCCCTCCAGCAGCCCCTACGGCACGGTCAACCTCTTCGGTGCCCTGCGGCGGGCGATGGCGAAGACCGGCTACAGCGACCTGAAGGAGTTCCAGCGCGTGGGCCTGACGGTCCGCGGCTGAGTCGATGGCTTGACCGGCGATTGGGCTGATCAGCGCCGGATTTCAGTGAGTCGTCGGTACTACTTCGCAGTTCCGATCGTCGTGATCTTCGTGATGCTCAGCTGTGGTGCCGTCATGGTGCCGCCGAGGGTCGTTTCGTAGGAGACGGAGCCGGACACCACGACCTCAGCCCTGAACAGGTCACCCTCAACCAGGTCGCTGAGGTCTGCGGAGGCGCTGGCGAGCACCGTGTTCGTCTCGTAGTCGGCGTAGCCGTAGCTGACTGGATGTTTGACGCCGTCGACGTTCGCCCGGAAGCCATCCGTCCCAGTCGCAGCATCGAACTGCTTGACCTGCCCGTAGACGACGATGCTCTCGCCGACGTGGGCGTCGGGGCTCTTCGCGATCTTCGCCCAGTCCCTCGCCGTGATCGCCTTGGCTGGTGCAGGTTTCGCAGGCGCGGCGGGGACGGAAGGTGCAACCGTCGGTGCGACTGCGGCCGGCGTCGGGGCCGCGTAGGTCGTGGTCGTACTTCCCGCAGTCGACGGCGGAGTCGACGAACGGGACGACTTGGCGGCAGAGGCCACGCTTGCGACGATGACGATCAAGACGGCTGCACCGATGATCATTCCGATTCGGGCGAGGAGCCCGAACCGCGGCTTCCTGGGCGGCTGGGGCGGTGCCGGAGGGAGTCCTCGCTGGGTGGGGACCGAACCCGCCAGAGGGAACTGTCCGCTCGGCTGGTACCCCGGCACGTAGCCCGACTGCGGGTAGTACGGCTGCTGCGGTCCCTGAGGGTACGGCTGCTGGTATCCGTCGACCCACGGCTGCGGCTGCTGGGGGTACTGCTGGTACGGCGGTTGCGGCATCGTCATCGGTGGCAACTCGGTTCTATCGCAGGGGCGTGGTGCCCTGCCTGTCGTCCGGCCCCGGTCGGGCGTTTCCTCCCGTCTGACCGCATCATCAAATTCGGCTACGGGGTGATCCGCGGAGCCAGCGCGCTGATCGTGATCTGGCCACCGAACGTAACGGTGCGCGTCCGCCGGGCGACATCCTGTCGCCACACCCGACCACCTTCCTGGAGATGCGATGCGTCGCCCTGCTCTCGTCCTGACGGGTCTCGTCGCCGCAGCCCTTTCGACTGGTGGCTGCGGCAGCCCGGCGTCCTCCACCGCGTCGCCGTCGGCCACCCAGGCCACGCTCGCGCCGCTGCCGGCACAGACGGTGCCTGCCCAGACTGCGCCGGGGCAGCCTGCGCCGGTGGCGACGAGCTGGGTGATGCCGGACCTCGTCGGGTCCGGGCTGCAGGATGCCCAGGACGCGATCCAGAAGTTGACCTCCTACGGGATCGCGATCACGAAGTCTCACGACGCCACAGGTGCCGGGCGGCGGCAGATCCTCGATCGCGACTGGAAGGTGTGCGACCAGAGTGTCAAGGCCGGCACCACGATCACGTCGGACACGACGATCGACTTCGGGGCGGCCAAGCTCGGCGAGGCGTGCTGACAGACGGCGGCGTCACGGGACGACGTCGGCGATCACCAGGTCGATCTGGGCGCGGATGTCGGGCAGCTTCGCCGCCAGCAGCCGTTCCACCTGGACCAGCAGATCGGCGGGGGCACGGTCGGCCCCGGCCCGGTCCCAGGCGTACGCGCGGTAGCCGGGGCCCTCGACCCAGGCGCTGCCGGCCGGGACGCCCGGGGCGTCCGGGGGGCTGAGGCCGTGGAGCTCGATCCAGGCCGGTTGGCCGGCCACCGTCGAGACCAGCGCGGCCAGGTCGAGCTGTGACGGCCACCGCGAGAGCCGGGCGACCCGCTCGAGGTCGCGGCACCGGTCCGCCGTCAGCACCGGTCGCTGGTTGGGGCCCGCGGCTCCCGGCGGGCAGGCGGTGCCGAAGCGGTCGATCATGTGCGGGTGCAGGGCCGGCTCGAGGGCCAGGCAGCGCCACGGCCGCGACGCCGTGCCCGGTGCACAGGAGGTGGTGGCCGCACAGCGAACCCAGCGCCTGCCGGGCCAGCTCGACGTGCCGCCGCTCCGACCGCAGCGGCGGTGGCGTCCCGTACAGGTGCTGCCAGAGCGCCATCTCGTTGCCGGCCGCCACCGCGATGCCGAAGTGCTCCGACACCGCCTCGACGCACTCCAGCAGCTCGGCCATGCGGTCGCTCTCGAGCCCGCGCGCCGCGGCGTCCAGCTCGCGCAGTCCGCGTTCGGCGTGGTCGATGCTCCAGCTCCGGGCGGTCCCGAACGAGTGCTCCCAGCGCCGGTCGCGCAGCACCTGGCGGGTCGTGGCCTCGTCGACCGGCGCGGTGAGACGTACCGTCCAGGCTGCATCGGGCTGCGGGTTCACCTCTCGCCCGTCGCGCTGCGCAATCGGATCGTCACGTAACGAGGTTATGGACGAAGCGCAGCTTCTTCAGCACCGTCTCCGACAGGTAGAAGGGGTAGAGGTCGTCCTTGCCCATCGAGCGGTTGACGGCGTTGAGGGCGTAGGTCAGCGGGAGCCACGTGCGCTCGATCTCCGAGAAGCCCGACGGGTCCTCGGTCGGGGTGGCCTCCAGCGGGGCGTCGGGGGTGGTGACGGCGTCGGGACCGCCGACGACCAGCCCGTAGGACGCGGCCGTCTGCAGGGTGTCGCGGATGTGCAGGTAGTGGGCGAAGGACTCGGCCCAGTCCTCCCACGGGTGGGCGGTGGCGTAGGTGCTGACGTACGACTCCTCCCAGCCTGGCGCAGGGGTGCCCGCGTAGTGCTTCTGCAGCGCCTCGGCGTAGTCGGCGCGCTCGTCGCCGAACAGCGCGCGGAAGGCGTCCGGGTCGGGCTCGACCAGCACTGTCCAGTAGTAGTGGCCGGTCTCGTGGCGGAAGTGGCCGAGCAGCGTGCGGTAGGGCTCGGCGAGCTGGACGCGCAGGGCCTCGCGGTGCCCGTCGTCGCCCTCGGCCATGTCGATGGTGACGACGCCGTCCTCGTGGCCGGTGATCACGGGCCCGTTCGTCGACGACAGCAGGTCGAACAGCACGCCCGCTGTGGACAGCCCCAGGCCGTCGAGCTGGTAGACGAGTCGGCGCTTGGCCGCCTCGGCCCGGACGAACGACATCATGCCGGCGGCGTCGTCGTCGGCGGGGCGGGTGCGGGTGAGCACGCAGCTGCCGCACAGGCCCTCGCCCGGGGCGACCACCCAGTTGCAGTCGGCCACCTGCGTGTTCGCGCACCGCACCAGCGCACCGACGGCCACCATGTCCCGGTCGACCCGGGCGAAACCGAGCTCCGTGCCGCAGTTGAGGCAGCTGAAGTTCTCGAAGAACACCAGGTGGGAGCACGTGGGGCAGGCGAAGGACCGCATCGGCTCCTCTACCCGTCCTCGACGGGGATCATGTCGACGCCCACCTGCATCACACTCTCGGCCGAGTCGCTGTAGATCACACCCTTGAGCGGCGGCACGTCGGAGTAGTCGCGGCCGTGGGCGAGCTCCACGAACGAGTCGTCGACGAGCCGGTCGTTGGTGGGGTCGAGGTCGAGCCAGCCGCTGCCGGTGAACACCGACATCCACGCGTGCGACGCGTCGGCACCCAGCACGCGCTCGCGGCCGGGGGGCGGGGTGGTACGCAGGTAGCCGCTCACGTAGCGGGCCGGGAGGCCCACCGAGCGCAGCGCGCTGACGCCGAGGTGGGCGAAGTCCTGGCAGACGCCCTCGCCGCGCTCCAGCAGCTCGGGGACGGTGCTGCCCACGCCGGAGCTCCCCGAGCGGTACCGGAAGTCGCGGTGGATACGCGTGGAGAGGTCGATCGCCGCCTCGACGAGCGGCCGCCCCGGTGTGAACGACGGCTGCGCGTACGCGGTCACGGCGGCGTGCGGGGGCAGCCGGGGGGAGGGCAGGACGTAGCCGCGGGCGTCGAGCAGCTCCGGGGCCGGCGTCGTGTACAGCCCGTCGCGCACCACCTCCCAGGGCGTGGGGGACGTGGGCGGGGGCACCTCCGCCACCTCGACCAGGCTCTCGGCCAGCACCACCAGCTCGCGGTGGGCGGTGGTCACGCAGAAGTAGGTGGAGGTGTTGCCGAACGCGTCGGTGTGGTCGCGCAGCTCGGCGGGCTCGGGGTCGACGGTGACCCGGGCCTCGCGGATGGTCTGGCGCGGGCCCTCGCGGGGCAGCAGGTGGGCGCGCCCGAAGCTGGTGCCGACGTCGCCGTCGTAGCGGTAGGTGGTGCGGTGGGTGACGCGAAAAGTGGTCGTCATCCCATCGCCTGCAACGGTCCGAGGGGGCGCGGCGGCAGGCCAGGGGCGAACCGGCCGCGTTCGAGTACCTCGGCGAACCCCCACAGGTCCTCGCTCAGCCCGGTGAGCTGGGCCCGCAGGGCCGCGCGGGTGCCGTCGGGGCCGCGGCGGGCCAGCTCCGCGGGGTCGATCGTGGCGAGCCGCCGCTCGACGGTCTCCAGCGCGGCGTCCACCCCGCCGTCGGGGCCGGGGACGGCGGCGGTGTCGGCGCGCAGCCGGTCGAGCTGGTGGCCGACGGCGCGCGGGTTGGCCGGGTCGGTGAGCAGCAGCTCGAGCACGGAGTCGACGCCGGTGCGCTGGCGGCGGCGGTGGGTGATGATGCTCTCGGCGGTGATCAGGACGGACTCCAGGACCAGGTCGTCGGCGGCCGGGACGGGGACGTCGCAGAGGGTGGCGGCCAGCAGCGCGGTGACGTGCTGGGCGCGTTCGACGCGGCGGCCGGCGTCGAGCAGGTACCAGCCGGTGTCGCGGACGAGGCTCTCGGCGGCGATCCCGGAGAGCGCGAGCAGCCCCTCCAGCACGCGGGTCAGGGCGCCCGAGAGGTCGGCGGCCTCCGGCGCGGACGACGCGAGCCCGCCCAGCACCTCCTCCAGGCGGCCCAGCACGAACCAGGTGTCGTTCGACAGCTGCTCCCGCACGGCCTGCGCGGCGCCGACCAGCCGGTGCACGGCGTGGGCCAGCGTGCCGGGCCGGTCCCGGTCGGTCAGCAGGGCCAGCAGCTCGGGCCCGGGATCGGGGCCGCCGAACCCGGGGCCGGTGGCCGTCACGGCCGACGTGGCCCGCAGCAGCACCTCCAGCGCGCGCCCGCCCGCGTCCTCGGGGCTGGTCCGGAAGTCGGCCCAGCGGTCGGCGACGGCGCGGAGCAGCCGTGCGGTGTCCTCGGCGCGCTCGGCGTAGCGGCCGAGCCAGAACAGGTCCGCGGCGACGCGGGGGCTGAGCGTGTCCGCGGGCTCGCGGACGATCTCCAGCACCGGTGCCGTCGACACGGCCACCGGCCCGAGCACCCAGACGTCCTTCGCGACGGTGCCCGCGCCCATCCGGATCAGCCGCCGGGCCGGCTCGTCCGCGGCCTGGGCCAGCCCGCCCGACATCACCCGGAACCGGCCGCCCTCGGCCACCGCGAACGTGCGCAGGGACATCGGCCGGGCGTCGACCGAGCCGTCCGAGCCGATCACCGGCACGGTGCTGGGCACCACGTGCTCCTGCCCGGCCCACGCGTGCGGCTCGGCCGTGATCCGGGCCGCCAGGTCGGCGCGTTCGGCGGCGCTGAGCTCCGCCCCGACCACGGTGGACCGCCCCTCGGAGCGGGCGATCGGCTTGATCAGCATCTCGGCCAGGTGGGCGAGCACGTGGGAGCGGCCCGCCGGATCGCCGCACCACCAGGTCGGGGCGGCCGGCAGTGCGAGCGGCTCGTCGAGCAGGGCCTCGGCCAGCGCGGGCAGGAACGGCACCAGCCCGGGGTTCTCGGCCACGCCGCTGCCGATCCCGTTGACGACGGTGACCGTACCCAGCCGGGCGGCCTCCAGCAGCCCGGGCACGCCGAGGTGTGAGCCGGCCTGCAGGTCGAGCGGGTCGCACCAGGCGGCGTCGACGCGGCGCAGGATGACGTCCACCGGTTCCTTGCGCCCCAGCGTCCGACGCCAGACGCGGCCGTCGCGCACGGCCAGCTCCGAGCCCTGGACCAGCGGGAACCCGAGCGTCGACGCCAGCAGCGCCTGCTCGAACGCGGTCTCGCTCTGCGGGCCGGGGGTGAGCAGCACGATGCGGGCGGAGTCGGGGGCGAGCTCCTCCAGGCCGCTGCGCACCGCGTCGAAGAAGGGGCCGAGGCGGTGGATGCGGGAGCGCCGGTGCACGGGCGCGAGCACGCGGGCGGCCACACGCCGGTTGGCCAGCGCGTACCCGGCGCCGGACGGCGACTGCACGCGGTCGCCCACGACGTGCCAGCCGTGCGGGGTGCGGGCGAGGTCGGCGCCGGCGAGGAACAGCTCGCGCCGCGGCGGGGTGCCCGCGCCGCGCATCCAGCCCCGGACGTAGCCCTCGTGGCCGAGCACGAGCTCGACGGGCAGCACGCCGGTGCGCAGCGTCAGGCGCGGCCCGTAGAGGTCCGAGAGCAGCCGGTCCAGGAGCTCGGCCCGCTGGGCGACCCCGCGTTCCAGGACGGCCCACTCCGCGGCGTCGAGCATGAGCGGCAACGGGTCGAGCGCCCACGGCTGCTCGGTGTCGCTGCCGGGCGGGTGGTAGCCGATGCCGCCCTCGGTGATCAGCCGGCGGGTGTCGGCGGCCAGCCGCCCGGTGCGGCCGCTCTCCAGCAGCGCGGCGATGTCGGTCCAGGCGCCGCGCACGCCCCCTTCGGCGTCGAGCATCTCGTCGTGACCGCCGGGGGCGGTATAGCGGCGACCGGCGGTCGCGGGGGTGGTCACGTGGTGACCCGCCGACGTGCTCACTCCCGCGGAGGCGGCATCGACACCGCTACCCGTCTCAGATCCAGCGTGCGCGGGTACTCGCTGTCGACGATCGGCGCGGGCAGCTGCACGGGACCGGGGCTGTGGCCGTACGGCGTGAAGCGGGCGCCGCGCCGGGCCTCGGCCTCCTTCGCGTTGACCGGGAAGGTGTCGTAGCTGCGGCCGCCCGGATGCACCACGTGGTAGGTGCAGCCGCCGATCGAGCGGCCGTTCCAGCGGTCGACGAGATCGAACGTCAGCGGTGAATGCACGCCGATGGTCGGGTGCAGGGCCGACGGCGGCGCCCAGGCACGGAACCGGACGCCGGCCACCAGCCCGTCGCCGGAGCCGGCCGGGTGCAGCGGCACGGGCACGCCGTTGCAGGTGATGGCGTAGCGGTCCTCCAGCGCCCCGGTGACGCGGATCTGGACGCGCTCCACCGACGAGTCGACGTACCGCGCGACCCCGCCGCTGGCCATCTCCTCGCCCAGCACGTGCCAGGGCTCGATGGCCCCGCGCAGCTCGAGCGTGATCCCGTTGACCTCGACGGTGCCCAGGCGCGGGAACCGGAACTCCAGGAACGGGTCCAGCCAGGCCGTGTCGAAGCCGATGCCGTGCCCGCGCAGGTCGGCGGCCACCTCGGCGATGTCGGCGGCCAGATGAGCGGGCAGCAGGAACGCGTCGTGCAGACGGGTGCCCCAGCGCACGAGCTTCCCGGTGTAGGGCGCCGCCCAGAACCGCGCGACGAGCGCGCGCACCAGCAGTGCCTGCACCAGCGACATGTCCGGGTGCGGAGGCTGTTCGAACCCGCGCAGCTCCAGCAGGCCCAGCCGGCCGCGCTCGGAATCGGGGCTGAACAGCTTGTCGATGCAGAACTCCGACCGGTGGGTGTTGCCGGTGATGTCGGTGAGCAGGTGGCGCAGGGCCCGGTCGACGTGCCAGGATCCGGCTCCTTCGCACTCACCCAGCTTCGCCAGCTCGGCGAACGCGATCTCCAGCTCGTAGAGCGTCTCGTGGCGGCCCTCGTCGACGCGCGGGGCCTGGCTGGTGGGGCCGATGAAACGGCCGCTGAACAGGTACGACAGCGACGGGTGGTGCTGCCAGAACGTCAGCATCGACACCAGCAGGTCGGGCCGACGCAGCAGCGGCGAGTCCTTCGGCGTGATGCCGCCCAGGGTGATGTGGTTGCCGCCGCCGGTGCCGGTGTGCGTGCCGTCGAGGGTGAACGTCTCGGCGGCCAGCCCCACCTCGTGCGCGCAGCGGTGCAGCGTCCCGGTGATCTCCACCAGCTCGTCCCAGGACGTGGCGGGGTGCACGTTGACCTCGATGACGCCCGGGTCCGGCGTGACCGTCAACGTGCGGGTGCGCGGGTCGCCGGGCGGCGCGTAGCCCTCCAGCACCACGGGAACCCCGACGCCCGCGGCGGCGCGCTCCACCACGCCGAGCAGCTCCACGGCGTCCGCGGACTCCTCCAGCGGCGGCAGGAACACGTACAGGTGCCCGGCGCGCTCCTGGACGCACAGCGCGGTGGTGGGCGCCTTCTCGACGGGCGTGACGGCGGCGGGCGGCGGGTCGACCAGCGGCAGTCCCTCGGGGCCGAGTGCGGTCGGTGCGGGCAGCGGGGCGAGCTCGCGGAACCGTGAGGCCTCCGGCGTGCCGGGCGGCGGCGTCCACGAGATCGACGACAGGGGCAGCCGCAGCCCGGCCGGCGACGTGCCGTCCACCAGCACGATCCGGCCGCGGCGGGTGGTCCACTCGGCGGTGGCCCAGCCCGCGCCGTCCTCGGTCCGGTGCACGGGCAGGATCCAGGCGACCGGGTCGCCGTGCTCGGCGTCGAGCTGGTCCACGACCTCGGCCCGGGCGTCGCGGTCGGCGAGAGGTCCCTCGACGTCGGTTGCGGGCGGGTCCCCGTCGGGCAGCCGGGCCTCGGTCGCGAGACGGGTGAGCGGGTCCTCGAACACGGGCCTGGCGTAGGCGGCGTCGATGCCCAGGCCCTCGGCGACGGCCCGCATCACGTGCTCGACGTCCTCGCGGGCGGCGGCCGACCCGGGCGTCACCACCGGCGGCCCGGACGGCACGTCGAGCAGGGAGGCGTCTCGCCAGAGCGCCGCGCCGTCGGTGCGCCAGATCAGCGCGGTCTGCCAGCGCGGCAGCGGCTCACCCGGGTACCACTTGCCCTGGCCGCGGTGCACGACGCCGCCGGGGGCGAAGTGGTCGAACAGCTTCGCGGCCAGCCGGTCGGCACGTTCACGCTTCTCGGGGCCGTCGGCGGCGATCGTCCACTGGGGCGAGGACATGTCGTCCTTCGCGACGAACGTGGGCTCGCCGCCCATCGTCAGCCGGACGTCGCCCGCGGTGAGCAGGTCGTCGACGGCGTGGCCGACGGCGTGGATCTTCTCGCGCTGCTCGTTGGAGTAGGGGCGGGTGACGCGGGGGTCCTCGTGGACGCGCCGGACGACGTTGGAGAACTCGAACGTCGTCTCGCACGGGTCCACCATGCCGCTGATCGGGGCCGCGCGGCCCGGGCTCGGCGTCGCGGCGAGCGGGATGTGGCCCTCGCCCGCGAGCAGCCCGGACGTGGCGTCGAGGCCGACCCACCCGGCCCCGGGGACGTAGACCTCCGCCCAGGCGTGCAGGTCGGTGAAGTCGCTGTCGAACGCGGGCGGCGTGACCCCGGGGACGGCGTCGGGCGCGAGCTGGACCAGGTAGCCGGAGACGAAACGCGCGGCCAACCCCAGCTCGCGCATCGCCGCCACGAGCATCCACGCGCTGTCGCGGCACGAGCCGACGGCGCGCTGCAGCGTGGTGTCGGGCGTCTGGACGCCGGGCTCCATCCGCACCGAGTAGGCGACGTCGCCGGCGATCTGGCGGTTGAGCCCGATGAGGAAGCCGACGATCGCCTGGCCGGGCGCGGTCAGGTCGCGGTGGTCGGCGAGCCACGCCGTCAGCAGCGGGTTGTCCCCGACCGGCCGCAGGTAGGGCTCGAGGTCCTGGGCCAGCTCGGGCGGGTAGGCGAACCCGGACCGCTCGGCGTAGGACTCCACGAAGAAGTCGAACGGGTTGATCACCGTCATCTCCGCGAGCAGGCTCACGGTGATCGTGAGGTCGGTGGCGGGTTCGGGGAACACCAGCCGGGCGACGTGGTTGCCGTGCGCGTCCTGCTGCCAGTTGACGAAGTGGTTGGCCGGCTCCACCCGCAGCGAGTAGCCGGTGATCGGCGTGCGGCAGTGCGGGGCGGGGCGCAGGCGCACGGTGTGTGCACCGATGCCCACCGGGCGGTCGAAGTGGTAGGCGGTGCGGTGCTCCACGGAGACCCTCGTGGTCATGACAACCCCTCCTCGCTGGTCGGCTCCATCGTCAGGGGCGACCGACAGGGGTGTGTTTCCACCAGGTGAAGGATGGCCGGGGCCGTGGTCGGGGGCAAGGTGACCCCGGGCTCAGTGTCCGCACGCGGCGCTACGGCCAGGTGGCGAGCAGGACGTCGACACGCCGATCGCGGTCGGGGATGAGGTGGGTGATCATTCCACCGGCCCCGAAGGGGGTTGCGGACCGCGGCGTCGGGGTCGCGTTCGGGGTTGCCCGACCGGCCGCTCCACGGGGTCGGCTCCACCATGGCTGGTGCCTCGGCGAGCGGGATCAGCGCCCGAGGCGGTCGTGAGGAGATCGTGTCCTGCGCGGCCGGGTCGATGTCGATGGAGTAGCTCACGTCGCTGCGCTTCGTGCCGGGCCGTCTACTCCGGCAGTCCGAGCTCCGCTCTCAGCTGGGCCCAGGGCACGGCTCCCGCCGCGCGTTCCCCGGTGCGCAGCCGGGTCCGGGCCGAGGCCAGGGTGGCCCTCCGGACGGCCTCGACGCGCCGGAGGCCACGACACAACGTGTGGGGGGAGCCGGCAGGTCCGGCGCGCAAACGCCGCGGGTGCGTGGGAGTCCGCACGGAAGTGGTGGTCGGAGCGGTTCGCTGGCCCGACTACCCTGGGACCGTGCAGCCGCCCACCGTCCTCGTCGTCGACTACGGCGCCCAGTACGCCCAGCTCATCGCGCGTCGCGTCCGCGAGGCGCAGGTCTACTCGGAGATCGTGCCCGGCGACACCTCCGTCGCGGACATCGTCGCCCGCAAGCCCGCCGCCGTGATCCTCTCCGGCGGCCCGGCCAGCGTCTACGCCGACGGGGCCCCGGCCGTCGACCCCGCGCTGTTCGAGGCCGGCATCCCGGTGCTCGGCCTCTGCTACGGCTTCCAGGCCATGGCCCGCGCGCTCGGCGGGGAGGTGGCCCCCGACGGCACCCGCGAGTACGGCCGCACCGAGCTGACGGTCACCGACCACCCCGGGACACTGCACGAAGGCCTGCCCGGCAAGCACCCGGTGTGGATGAGCCACGGCGACTCCGTGGTCAGCGCACCCCCCGGCTTCACGGTCACCGCGTCGTCGGAGCGCGCGGCCGTCGCGGCGTTCGAGGACACCGACCGGCGGCTGGCCGGCGTGCAGTACCACCCCGAGGTGGGCCACTCCCCGCACGGCCAGGAGGTGCTGCGCCGCTTCCTGCACGAGGTCGCGGAGATCGGCACCGGCTGGAACACCTCGTCGATCATCGACGACACGGTCGCCGCCGTCCGCGAGCAGGTGGGTGAGGGCCGGGCCATCTGCGGTCTGTCGGGCGGCGTGGACTCCGCCGTCGCGGCCGCGCTTGTCCAGCGGGCCATCGGCGACCGGCTGACCTGCGTCTTCGTCGACCACGGCCTGCTGCGCGCCGGAGAGCGCGAGCAGGTGGAACGCGACTTCGTGGCCGCCACCGGCGCAAAGCTGCACACCGTCGACGTGGCCGACCGGTTCCTCGCGGCACTGGCAGGCGTCACCGACCCGGAGACCAAGCGCAAGATCATCGGACGCGAGTTCATCCGGGTCTTCGAGGCGGCCACCGCCGAGGTGGCCCAGGACGAGCACGTCGGGTTCCTCGTGCAGGGCACCCTCTACCCGGACGTCGTCGAGTCCGGTGGGGGATCGGGCACCGCCACCATCAAGAGCCACCACAACGTCGGCGGGCTGCCCGACGACATCGAGTTCGCGCTGGTCGAGCCGTTGCGGGCGCTGTTCAAGGACGAGGTCCGCCGGGTCGGCGCCGAGCTGGGGCTGCCCGAGACCATCGTCGGCCGTCAGCCGTTCCCCGGGCCCGGCCTGGGCATCCGGATCATCGGCGAGGTCACGTTCGACCGGCTGGAGACCCTGCGGGCGGCCGACGCGATCGCCCGCGAGGAGCTCACCGCCGCCGGGCTCGACACGACCATCTGGCAGTGCCCGGTGGTGCTGCTGGCCGACGTCCGCAGCGTCGGCGTCCAGGGCGACGGGCGCACCTACGGCCACCCGATCGTGCTGCGCCCGGTCAGCTCCGAGGACGCGATGACGGCCGACTGGACCCGGCTGCCCTACGAGGTGCTCGAACGCATCTCCACGCGCATCACCAACGAGGTCGCCGAGGTGAACCGGGTCGTTCTCGACGTCACCTCGAAGCCGCCCGGCACCATCGAGTGGGAGTGAAACGGCTGTGAGCGGATATCAGGGTCCCGACCCTGATATCCGCTCACGAGCGGCGGAGCCGCTCCTCCCCCCGGCGGGCCGCTGCGCTCCCCAGCTCGCGGCCCGCACGTCTCAGGTCGTGTGCCGCCCCCGGAGGCTCCCGACCAGCAACAGCAGTCCGATCACGGCGGCGCCGCCCGCGAGCAGCCAGCGGGGGTCGAACCCCGCGAGGCTGGGCACCTGGCCGACGAATGCCGACACCGACATCCCCAGGGCCAGCAGCCCCACCAGCAGCATCACCACGTCCGGGCCGCGTCGGCGGGAGACCGTCCCCTCGTCGTACTCAGCCACGACGCACCTCCACATCTCCCGCACCCGTCGACAGGGTGAGGACGAGCTCCTGACCGGACCGGGCGTTGTCGGCACCCAGGTCCTCGACGTCGAGCTTCGCGCCCGGCCCCGACACCTTCTGCCCGCCGAGCGACACGTCGCCGAGCCCGGCCGAGCCGTTCAGCTTCACGTCGGTGTCCGCGGGGACCAGCACCGTGAGGTCCCCGGCGCCCAGCGTCGCCGTGGTGGGCACCTGGCCGGTACCGCTCAGGGGGAGCTGCCGCAGATCCAGGGTGATGTCCCCCGCGGAGCGCTGGTAGACGGGCTGCAGCTGGGCGAGCGTGGTGGGGGTGGCGTTCAGATCGCCGAACCCACCGGCCTCCCACCGGTCCAGAGGAGCCGCGACGGCGGCCCAGGTGAGCGCGCTGAGCAGCAGCGCGATCGGGATCAGGCCCCGTCCGCTGCGGAGGAACGCGCCCACCACGAGCCCGGCGCCGATCACCCCGAGCCCGACCCCGAGCACCAGCGGCACGTTCGACGCGACGAGCGCGCCCATGAGCAGGAGCAGCACGGCGGTGGCCGAGCCGGCCAGCAGCGCGAGCCCGAGGGTCACCGCGGTGACGGGGAACCGGCGCGGTCGCTCCGGGCGGGCCGGCGGCTGGGCCGGGCCGGGCTCGGGCAGGTCCCACGCGAACGGCGCGGCCCCCAGCGGATCCCAGGCCGGTGGTGTGGGTGCCGGGACGTCCTCCTTCACCAGCGACGGTCCGGGCGTGGCCGCCGTCGGCGCATCGGCGACCGGGCCGACCGGGCGGGGCACCCGGTCACCGCGGCTGCGGTGCAGCAGGAACAGCAGGGCCAGTACCGCCAGCGCCGGGACCACCACCCCGCCGCGGTCGCCGAACAGGAACCCGATGCTCACCGCCGCGGCGACGGCCAACCCGACCACGAGGACCGGCCGGGGCCGGTGGGCCGGTGCGGCCGGGTCCTCGGGGGTCTCGGGCAGGGCGATCCAGCCCGCGATGTAGAGCGCCGCGCCGATACCGGTGAACGCCGCGGCCACGAACCCGATCCGGACGAGCACCGGATCGAGGTCGTAGCGGCGGGCGATCGCCGATGCCACACCGGCCACCTGACGGTCGTCGCGCGGCCGTGCGGGCCGCGTCTCCCACATCTCACGGAGCGTGCCGTGCACGTCGGTCCTGTTCATGGGAACGACTGTGCCGGGCACGCCACCCCCGGACCATCAGGGATGGCCCCGAGACGCCCCCGACCTTTCCCCGATGCCAGGGGCTTCCCGCCCGTGTGACCATGGACGGCGTGACCAGCTCCGCACCCGCCGCGCCCGTCCGGGCCCGGCCACCGCTCGCCCGGCGGCGCAACGGCCGCTTCCTCGCGGGCGTCGCCGGCGGCGTGGCCGACCACCTCGGCGTCGACGTCCTCTGGGTGCGCGTCGGGTTCGTCGTGCTCACCGTGTTCGTCAGCGGGTCGGGGGCCATCGCCTACGGCCTGCTCTGGGTGTTCGTGAAGCAGGAACAGGCCGACGTCGCCCGCACCGCCGGCCGGGCCGAGCGCCAGCAGGCGTTCGGGCTCGCCGCGCTGGGCGTCGGGGCCGGGCTGGCCGCCAACGCCCTGGGCAACTCCGTGGTCGGCTGGGTCGTCGGGCCGCTGGGCGTGGCCGCCGCCGGTGCCGCGCTGGTCTGGCGCGAGGCCGACGAGTCGCAGCGCCGCCGCTGGACCGCGGGCGCGCGTTCGGGCATCACCGGGATGTCGGGCAGCGGCCGCACCGCGCTGCTGCGGGTCGTCGCGGGCGCGGTGTTCGTGGCCGCGGGCATCGGGGTGTTCCTGCTGGGACAGCTGCAGCTCGGGCAGGTGCAGTTCGCGCTGCTCGCCGTGGTGGCCACGCTCGTCGGCGTCGGCGTGATCACGGTGCCGTGGTGGCTCAAGCTGGTGCGCGACCTCGGGGAGGAGCGTCGCGAGCGCATCGTCGAGGCCGAGCGGGCCGAGATCGCCGCTCACCTGCACGACTCGGTGCTGCAGACGCTCGCGCTGATCCAGCGCCAGTCCGACCAGCCCCGGGAGGTGCTGCGGCTGGCGCGCGGCCAGGAACGCGAGCTGCGCCACTGGCTGTACGGGGCATCGGGGTATGGGCGAGTCGGGCGGGCCGGGGAGCCGGGCCTGGACACCGGCCTGTCCGCCGCGATCACCACCGCCGCGGCCGAGGTGGAGGACACCTACGCCATCGACGTCCGGCCCGTCGTGGTCGGCGACCGCCCCCTCGACGACGACCTGCGCGCCCTCGTACTGGCCGCCCGCGAGGCGATGGTCAACGCGGCCAAGCACGCGAAGGTCACCGAGGTGAGCGTGTACGTGGAGGTCGAACCCGGGGAGGTGCACGTGTTCGTCCGGGACCGGGGCGTCGGCTTCGACGCCGACGACGTGCCCGGTGACCGGCACGGCCTCGCCGATTCCGTGCACGGCAGGATGGAGAGGCACGGCGGCACCGTGCGGCTGCGCAGCACGCCGGGTGAGGGCACCGAGGTGCAGTTGAGGATGCCGGTGGCGGAAGCAGAGCAGGAGAGTGGACAGTGACCGATCCGATCCGGGTCTTCCTCGTCGACGACCACGCACTGTTCCGCTCGGGGGTGCGCGCCGAGCTCGACCGCAGCGTCCCCGACCTCACGGTGGTGGGCGAGGCCGGCTCCGTCGACGAGGCGGTAGCGGGGATCCGGCACATCAAGCCCGACGTGGTGCTGCTCGACGTCCACATGCCCGACGGCGGCGGCGCGGAGGTCCTCCGCCAGCTGCGCCCCGAGCTGCCCGACGTGGTGTTCCTGGCCCTGAGCGTGTCGGACGCGGCCGAGGACGTCATCGCGGTCATCCGGGCGGGGGCCCGCGGCTACGTCACGAAGACGATCTCCGGGCGCGAGCTGGCCGACGCCGTGCACCGCGTGAAGTCCGGCGACGCGGTGTTCTCGCCACGCCTGGCCGGGTTCGTGCTCGACGTGTTCTCCGACCGGCCGGGGGCGGCCCCGCCCGGCGACCCCGAGCTCGACCTGCTGACCCGCCGCGAGCGCGACGTCCTGCGGCTGCTCGCGCGCGGTTACGCCTACAAGGAGATCGCGGGCGAGCTGTTCATCTCCGTGAAGACGGTGGAGACGCACGTGTCGAGCGTGCTGCGCAAGACCCAGCTGTCGAACCGCTACGAGCTGTCGCGGTGGGCCTCGGACCGGCGCCTGGTCTGACGCTGGTCTGACCTGGGGTCCGTGTGGACGACGCGCGCACGAATGGGGTGTCAGCGGGTGCGGGCCAGCCGCCCGTCACCCGAGCAGGCCGCTGACCAGCCCACCCACGAGGGACGTGACGGGCTGGGTGACCGGCTGCAGCGCCGAGGTGACGGGCTGGGTGACCGTGTCGACCGTCGGGCCGAGCGCCTTGCCGGCACCGGAGACGGTGGTGCCGAGGCCCGAGACGGCGCCGCCGACCGGGCCGGGCATGGCGCCGCCGACGTTGTCCACCGCGCCACCGGCCGCCCCGGTGAGGGAGGTGACGGTGCCGTCCACGCCGCTGCTGCTCGGGGTGCCGCCCGTCGTGCCGCCGCTGCCGCCGGAGTTGCCGCCGCCGGTGGTGCCGCCCGTGCCGGAGCCGCCACCGGTGGAGCCGGTCGGGCTCCCGGTGCCGCTGCTCTTCGCCGGGGTGCCGGTGGAGGGGGCCTTCGCGGTGGTCCCGGGCTTCGCCGCGCCGTCGGAGCTGCCGGCGAGCGCGCTCGGGAACGCCACGGGCACCCAGGACGACGGTGCCCCGGCGCCGGCGTCGAGGCCGCCGGTGTTGGCGGCCGGGGAGATCGCGACGGTGGGTGTGCTGCCGGCGTCGGCCGTGCCGTCGAGGATGCCATGGCCGGCGTAGGGGCCCGTGGCGGAGTCCTGGTCGGCCGGGGTGTCGGTGAGCACCGTGGCTCCGAAGACGGACCCTGCGGCCAGCAGCGAGCCTGCGGCGATGGTCCCACCCTTCACGGTCCGGCGGGTGACCGGCGCGGTGCGGGGCACCAGGGTGGTCTCGTCCTCCGCCTGCGAGGCGCGCGGCTTCAGCGGGCGGTCCAGCGCGTGCGTGGCCCGGCCCTCACGGCGCAGCAGGCTCCCCACCGACAGGGGTGCGCTGTCCAGGCTGTCGTGGGCCTTGACCGGCACCGGAGCGTTGCGGCGCAGGATGTCGGCGACCGTGAGTACGGTCGCGGACGACCGGGACCCACCGGCGGACGCGAACTGAGCCACTGCGTGGGTCCCCCTTTGGAGTGAACGAACTGTCGAATGTCTACCGGATGCGCACGCTCTGCGCCAAGTTCCATTCGTCCGTTCACCGCCGTTCACTCGAACGGTGCATCTCCGCTCGTCGAACGTGGTCGACCGCTCAGCCGATGGAGACGATCTGGAACGCCTCGGCGAGCGTGCCCTCGGGCAGGTCGAACCGGCGGGCGACGAGGCCGGCCATGCCGCGCAGGCGCCCCTCCAGGTCGTCCATGTGGGCCGTCTGGGAGGTGTGCGCGAGCAGCGCGGCGATCTTCCGGTCCATCGTGGCGGTGACGTCGACGACGTGGTCGGTGCGCTCCTCGGGGGCCGCCATGATCCACATCTCGGGAACGGTCCAGGCCTCGAGGCCCTCGTCGGCGAGCAGTTCGGGGTGGGCGAAGGGGTTGCGCGCGTCGGGGTAGACGGCGGCGAGGGCGGCCTCGCCCGCGGCGCGGTGGTCGGGGTGCGAGGCGCCGACCCGCTTCCAGTAGATCTCCGGCGACTGCGTGAGCACCCGCTGGGGCCGCACGCGGCGGATCTCCCGGCTGATGTCGCGCCGCAGCTCGACGCTCGGCGTCAGCCGGCCGTCGGGGTAGTGCAGGAACGTGACGTCCTGGACGCCCACCTCCTTGGCCGCGGCGAGCTGCTCGGCCTCACGCAGCGGGGCCATGTCCGCACGCGGGGTGTCGTCGAAGCCACCGGCGTCGCCGGAGGTGCAGATGCAGTAGGAGACCTCGATGCCGGCCTGCGTCCAGGACGCGACGGTGGCGGCCGCGCCGAAGTCGACGTCGTCGGGGTGGGCGGTGACGACGAGGACGCGCTCGACGTCGGTCAGGGGTGTGGGCACGGAGGAACAGTACGGGTCAGAGTTCGCCCCGGAACTGCTTGCGGGTGGTGCCGAGGGACTGCTGGGCGGCGATGCCCGCGCCGCCACCGAGGATCAGGCCGATGATGTCCGGGCCGATGCCTCCGTTGGTGAACAGCAGCCCGATCAGCGCGACGCCCGCGGTGCCGCCCGCCACCTTCCAGCGGCCGGAGACGTAGTCGGCCGTGGCGCCGCCGGAGACGCCGCGCTTGCGCGCCGCGTTGTTCAGCATCGCCAGGTAGCCGACGTGCCCCAGCGCCGCGAGCAGCCCGACGAGGGCCACCACGAACGCGACGATCCCGATCAGAGTTCCCATGGACTCCACTGTGCCACTTCACTGTGCCACTCCGCGGCCGCGCGGCGGCGGCGTCAGCGGCCGCCGAGCCGCCCCCGGCCCAGCCGCAGCAGGATCATGCCGAGCTCCCGGCCGTCCGTGCCCAGCTCGCCGAACTTGTTGAGCACCGTCATCTCGCGGTTGTAGACGATCCGGGGGCCACCGGCGGCCATCCGCGCGCGGCCGACGCGCTGCGAGACCTCGCTGCGGCGTTTGATCAGCCGCAGGATCTCCGCGTCGAGCTCGTTGATCTCGTCGCGGTAGGACAGGATCTGCTGCTCGGTGAGCGTGTCGTCGGCGGGGACACCGGTCGTGTCGGGCATCGCTTCCTCCTGGTGTCGGGTCCTGGCCCCGCGCCCATGGAAGAGCCCCGGGTCCATGTGGACTCCGGGGCGTCGTGGGGGCTGGTCAGCAGGCCACGGGAACCGGAACCCGGTACCCGTAGAAAAACTGCCCGTTGATCAGTAGCACGACGTCAGTGTGCCACAGCGCAGGACTGTCGGGGAGGCTCGGTACTCTTTCGAACACGATGAGTGCGCTGTTCGAACTACCCGGCCAGACCTCCGCCGAGCCCGCCACCGCCCGTGGCGCGGCCCTGCTGGAGGGGCTCAACCCACGCCAGCGCGAGGCGGTGGTGCACGCGGGCTCGCCGCTGCTCATCGTCGCGGGTGCGGGGTCGGGCAAGACGCGTGTGCTCACCCACCGCATCGCCTGGCTGCTCGCCGAGCGGCACGTCCATCCCGGCGAGGTCATGTCCATCACCTTCACCAACAAGGCCGCGGCCGAGATGAAGGAGCGCGTCGACGCGCTGGTGGGCCGGCGGGCCAACGCGATGTGGGTGTCCACGTTCCACTCGATGTGCGTGCGCATCCTGCGCCGTGAGGCCCAGCACCTGGGCGTGCGCAGCGCGTTCTCCGTCTACGACGCCGACGACACGCGCCGGCTCATCGCGCTGGTCTCCCGCGATCTGGAGCTCGACGCGAAGAAGTACGCCCCGCGGGCCGTCGCCGCGCAGATCTCGAACCTCAAGAACGAGCTCCTGGGCCCCGACGACGCCGTCGAGCGCGCCACCAACGCCTACGAGCGCACGGTCGCGCAGGTCTACGGCGTCTACCAGGCCCGGCTGCGCACGGCCAACGCCTTCGACTTCGACGACCTGATCATGGAGACGGTCTCGCTGCTGCAGCGGCTGCCCGCCGTGGCCGAGTACTACCGGCGGCGCTTCCGCCACGTGATGGTCGACGAGTACCAGGACACCAACCACGCGCAGTACGTGCTGGTCCGCGAGCTGGTGGCCCCCGCGGTCCCCGGCGCGGCGCCGGGGGAGCTGTGCGTCGTCGGCGACTCCGATCAGTCGATCTACGCGTTCCGCGGTGCCAACATCCGCAACATCATCGAGTTCGAGAAGGACTTCCCCGACTCGCGCACCATCCTGCTGGAGCAGAACTACCGCTCCACCCAGCGCATCCTCTCGGCGGCCAACGCGGTCATCGCCCGCAACCCCGACCGCCGCGACAAGCGGCTGTGGTCCGAGCAGGGCGACGGGGAGAAGGTGGTCGGCTACGTCGCCGACAACGAGCACGACGAGGCCGCGTTCGTCGCGCAGGAGATCGACCGGCTGGTCGATTCCGGTGACTACCGCAACTCCGACGTCGCGATCTTCTACCGCACCAACTCGCAGTCCCGGGTCTTCGAGGACGTGTTCGTGCGGGTCGGGCTGCCCTACAAGGTGGTCGGCGGCACGCGGTTCTACGAGCGCAAGGAGATCCGCGACGCGCTCGCGTACCTGCGGGTGCTGTCCAACCCCGAGGACACGGTCAGCCTGCGCCGCATCCTCAACGTGCCCAAGCGCGGCATCGGTGACCGCGCCGAGGAGCTCGTGGCGTCCTACGCCGACCGGGAGCGCATCTCGTTCGCCGCGGCGCTGCGCATCGCGGCCGAGCAGCCGCCGACCGGAGCGAACGCGGAGGGCGCATCGGCACAGCGGATCCCGTCGCTAACCACCCGGTCGCAGCGCTGCATCGCCGGCTTCGTCCGCATCCTCGACGAGCTGGGTGAGCTGCTGGAGCGCGGCGAGGCCACGGCCGAGCTGCTGGAGGCGATCTACGCCAAGACCGGCTACACCGACGAGCTGGAGGCCAGCGAGGACGCGCAGGACGGGTCGCGGCGCGACAACCTCGCCGAGCTGGTCACGGTGGCGCGGGAGTTCGCCGGCGACGCGGCCGTGGCCGACGCGGCCGTCGCCCCGGAGTTCGCTCAGCAGGATTTCGATGGCGGCGAGCCGGAGCCCGGCGTCCCCGAGCCGGGTTCGCTCGCGGCCTTCCTCGAGCGGGTGGCCCTGGTCGCCGACGCCGACTCCATCCCCGACAACGACGAGGGCATGGTCACGCTGATGACCCTGCACACCGCCAAGGGCCTGGAGTTCCCGGTCGTGTTCGTCACCGGCTGGGAGGACGGCGTGTTCCCGCACATGCGGGCCATGGGCGATCCGGCCGAGCTGGCCGAGGAGCGGCGGCTGGCCTACGTCGGCATCACCCGCGCGCGGGAGCGCCTCTACATCTCCCGCGCCATGATCCGGTCGTCGTTCGGGCAGCCCAACGCCAACCCGGCGTCGCGGTTCCTGGGCGAGGTGCCGGGCGACCTGGTCGACTGGCGGCGCTCGGAGCCCGAACGCTCGGCCCCCGTCGGCCGGTTCGGCTTCGGTAAGCGGCCGAACGCCACCGACCGCGGCAGCTGGAACGTGCCGAAGGCGTCCATGGCCCCGTCGCTGAGCCTGGACGTGGGCGATCGCGTCAACCACGACAAGTACGGCCTGGGCACGGTCGTGGCGTCCGACGGCACCGGCGTGCGCGCCACCGTCACCATCGACTTCGGCAGCGCGGGCACCGTGCGGCTGATGTTGATCGGCGGCGTGCCGATGCAGAAGCTCTGAGGGACTACGGGACCTCGCCCGGGGCCCCCGTCGCACCGGGGTCCTGGCCGATGTTGATGCCGTGGTCGGCCAGCCAGGGCAACGGGTTGATCTTGGTGCCGTCGGGCTGCCAGATCTCGAAGTGCAGGTGCGGCCCGGTGGACTGACCGCGGTTGCCGATCTCGGCGATCTGCTCGCCGGCCTTCACCTTCTCGCCGACCTTCACGAACATCCGGTTCACGTGGCCGTACACGCTGTGGCTGCCGTCGGGGTGCCGCAGCACCACCCACAGGCCGAAGCCGGACGCGGGGCCGGCGTCCTCCACCACGCCGTCGGTGACGGCGTAGATCGGCGTGCCGATGGCGTTGGCGATGTCGATGCCGTAGTGGGTGACGCCCCAGCGGCCGCCGAAGCCGGAGGTGAACCGGCCGATGGCGGGCCGGACGAACACCTGGTCGTCGACCACGTGGGCGTCGGTGGCGCCGCCGGCCTCGGCCGCGTCGATCAGCGCGGCCTGCTTGGCCAGCTGCTGGCCGATGGAGGTGGCCTTGACGAGGTTCTGCACGTCGACCTCGGACTGGGGGTCGAGCGCGCCGATCGCGAGCGTGTTGCCCGGCAGCTGGTCGCCGCCGATCGCGTTGACGGCGAAACCGGACCCACCCGACGTGGGCGCGCTTGCGCTGACCTGGGCCACGGGCAGCATCGCGCTCGTGACCACCGGGCCGGCGTCGGCGGGCATCGCGAACGAGACGAGCGTCTGCCCGGCCGCGACGACGGCGCCCGCTGCGACAGCAGCGACCGTCGCGCGTCCGTGCACGGACGCGGCGGGTGGCGGAGGGAGACGGTGCACACCCGGGACCGCGACGACAGCGATGCGCGTCGTGCGGTCGGGTTCGTCTTCCTGGGCGCCGCTTGGGGAGCGGTGGCGCGCCAAGACCTGCCCTTCTCGAACGAGTGCCGGTGGTGCCCGCGTCGGTCGGCGTCGGCGCGGATGGGGAGTTCCGCGGGGGCGATTCGGGGTCGTCCCTGTTGCCGTCGTGACCGGTCTGTGACCCGGGCCGGTGAAACGTAGCGCTGGTCACTCGCGGTGGGCAAATCAGGTTGCGGCGTGTCGCATCCGGGTCGGACGACTTCAGGACGCGGGTGAGTCCTGCTCACGGAGAGTGGGGACCGCGCGCACATTCCGGGTCTGACCACGGCGGAAAGAGTGATGCCGATGGTCCGAACGAGCGAGTGCCGTGGCTACCCAGTGCACGACCTTCGGGTCGATCGGGAGTGAAAGGTGACCGACGTCACGTATCTCGAGCTGTTCGACGTCGAGGTCGGGGTGGTTCAGACGGGCGTTGCGCTGCGGCACGATCATCTGGTCCATCCGGCTCCAGACCGCCAGGAAACGCGTGGAGCAGCGCGGCGCCGGCCCGCTGAGCTCCTCCAGCAGCTCGGATCCCGGACGCAGCTGACGGGCGAGCGGCGTGGGCATCAGGTAGGCGGTGAGGGTGCCGGTGTGCGGGCTGCCCAGCGTCACGAGCGTGTCGACGACGGCGGAGCCGCCCATCCGCTGCACGTAGTAGCGGGCGATCATGCCGCCCAGCGAGTGGCCGACGATGTGCACCTTGTCGGCACCGGTCTGCTCGCGCAGCTTCTCGACGTGGTTGCGCAGCTGGTGGGCGGCGTCGCGGACGTCGCCGGTGAACAGGCTGTAGTTCACGGCGTGGACCACGCCGAAGCCGCGACGGCGCAGCGTGCGGCGAAACACCGTGAACACCGACCGGTTGTCCATGATCCCGTGCACCAGCAGGATCGGCGTGCCCGCCGCCTCCACGTCGGTGACCACGTGGCTGCGGCGCAACGGCCGCAGGTTGTCGGTGCGGTAGCCGTCGTCCGACTCGGTGAGCTGCTCGGCGATGACCCCGGCCGGGTAGACGGCCAGGTGGGCGGCGAGCCACGTCCACTCGACGGCGATGCCGCGCACCCCGGCGGGTGTGCCGAACGTGCGGGCGACGTAACCGGCGGCCTGGCCCACCTCGCCCACGCCGGTGCGCACCGCGTCGGCCATCGTGGCCAGGCGGTCGAGCCCTCCGCGGACCAGCGCCATGCATGAACGGTAGGTGATCGGCGGCACAATCGCTGGATCTGTGGCGGTGCCGTGATCGAGGGGTCGGGCGGCAGTCGGGTGACAGCGGTCACCGGCCCAGGTCAGGGCACGTTCGGCAACCGTCGCTAGGGTCCATCACGAAGCACATTCGCGGGCTCTCCCTCCGCAGAGGGCTCGTCGGAGACACAGCGGAGTGGGAGAGAAGCCGAGTGGACCTCTACGAGTACCAGGCGAAGGATCTCTTCGCCGCGCACGGAGTCCCGGTCCTGCCGGGCAAGACCGTGGAGACGGCCGAGGACGCGAAGGCGGCGGCGGCCGAGCTCGGCACCGCGGTCGTGGTCAAGGCGCAGGTCAAGGTGGGTGGCCGCGGCAAGGCCGGTGGCGTCAAGCTCGCCGAGACGCCCGACGAGGCGGCCGAGAAGGCCACCGCCATCCTCGGGCTCGACATCAAGGGCCACACGGTCCACCGGGTCCTCGTGACCACGGCCAGCGACATCGCGGAGGAGTACTACTTCTCCTTCCTGCTCGACCGGTCCAACCGCACCTTCCTCGCCATGGCGAGCGCCGAGGGCGGCATGGAGATCGAGCAGCTCGCCGTCGAGCGTCCCGACGCGCTCGCGCGCATCCCGATCGACGCGATCGTGGGCGTCGACAAGGCCAAGGCCGTCGACATCCTCACGCAGGCCAAGTTCCCGGCCGTCGTGATCGACGACGCCGCCGACGCCGTGGTCAAGCTGTGGGAGACCTTCGTCTCCGAGGACGCCACGCTCGTCGAGGTCAACCCGCTGGTCCGCGACCCGCAGGACAAGATCATCGCGCTGGACGGCAAGGTCACGCTCGACGACAACGCCGAGTTCCGCCACCCCGACCACGCCGCGCTGGTCGACCAGCGCACCGAGAACGCGCTCGAGGCCAAGGCGAAGGCCAAGGGCCTCAACTACGTCAAGCTCGACGACGGCCAGGTCGGCATCATCGGCAACGGCGCGGGCCTGGTCATGAGCACCCTCGACGTCGTCGCGTACGCGGGCGAGAAGCACGGCGGCGTCAAGCCCGCCAACTTCCTCGACATCGGCGGCGGCGCCTCGGCGCAGGTCATGGCCGACGGCCTCGACGTCATCCTGGGCGACCCCGACGTCAAGGCGGTGTTCGTCAACGTCTTCGGCGGCATCACCGCGTGCGACGCGGTGGCCACCGGCATCGTCGAGGCGCTCAAGATCCTGGGCGACTCGGCCACCAAGCCTCTCGTCGTCCGGCTGGACGGCAACAACGTGGTCGAGGGCCGCAAGATCCTCGACGACGCCAACCACCCCCTGGTCACCCAGGTGGACACGATGGACAACGCGGCCGACAAGGCCGCCGAGCTCGCACACGCGGGGGCCTGAACCAATGTCGATCTTCCTGAACGAGAACAGCAAGGTCATCGTCCAGGGCATCACCGGTGGTGAGGGCACCAAGCACTCCACCAAGATGCTCGCGGCGGGCACCAACATCGTCGGCGGCGTGAACGCGCGCAAGGCCGGCACGACGGTCGAGATCGGCGGCAAGAGCCTCCCCGTCTTCGGCACCGTCGAGGAGGCCATGAAGGAGACCGGCGCGAACGTCAGCGTCGCCTTCGTGCCCCCGAAGTTCACCAAGGACGCCGTGATCGAGGCCATCGACGCCGAGATCCCGCTGCTGGTGATCATCACCGAGGGTGTGCCCGTGCACGACTCCGCCTACTTCTGGGCGCACGCCGTGGCCAAGGGCAACAAGACGCGCATCATCGGCCCGAACTGCCCCGGCATCATCTCCCCCGGCAAGTCCAACGCCGGCATCATCCCGGCCGACATCGCGGGCGCCGGCAAGATCGGGCTCGTGTCGAAGTCGGGCACGCTGACCTACCAGATGATGTACGAGCTGCGCGAGATCGGTTTCTCCACCGCCATCGGCATCGGCGGCGACCCGGTCATCGGCACCACGCACATCGACGCGCTCGAGGCCTTCGAGGCCGACCCCGAGACCGCCGCGATCGTCATGATCGGCGAGATCGGCGGCGACGCGGAGGAGCGCGCGGCGGCCTACATCAAGGAGCACGTGACGAAGCCGGTCGTCGGCTACGTCGCCGGGTTCACCGCGCCCGAGGGCAAGACCATGGGCCACGCCGGCGCCATCGTCTCCGGCTCGGCCGGCACCGCCCAGGCCAAGAAGGAGGCCCTCGAGGCCGCGGGCGTCAAGGTCGGCAAGACGCCGAGCGAGACCGCCGACCTGATGCGGGAGATCATCGCGGGTCTGTGACCCATCGCGTGTGACCCATCGCGTGTGACCCATCGCGTGTGACCCATCGCGTGTGACGCGCCGCCTGTGCCCCGTCGAACCGACGGGGCACAGGTCGCTCTCAGGGGCCTGGTCTACCGTCGGTACCGCCTCACGGTGGGCCGCGGGGGTCCGCCACCCTAGGGAGTCTCCTGTCATGTCGCAGCAACCCACACCTCCGGCCGCCGAGTCCACGGCGTCCACGGCCTCGTCCGACACCCAGCCGGTCCTGGGGCAGGTGCGGCTGCTGGCGCTCGGCGCAGCCGGCCTCGGCGTCGTCGTCTACCTGCTCGGGTTCTTCGCCCAGTTCGGGCTCACCACCACCCTGCTCGGACCGCTGCTCGTCGGCGGCGGGCTCCTCGTCGGGGCCTCGGTCCTGCCGAAGGTCGGGAAGGTGCTGCTGCCGGGGGCGGTGGCCGTCACCGTCGGCATGCTGATCCTGCTGCAGGCCGTGGCCGGCGGCGGGGCGTCCACCACGGTGGTCATCGCGCTCGTGGTCGCGTTCCTCGAGGCCGTGGCCGCCGTCGGCGCCGTGCTGATGGACGCCGGCATCCTCACCGCGCCCGCACCGCGCCCCAAGGCCCCCGACCACGGGCAGCAGCAGTTCCCCGGCTATCCCCACGGCTATCCGCAGCAGGGGGGCCAGCCCGGTTACGGGCCGGGCTACCCGCAGCAGGGCGGCCAGCCCGGATACGGGCAGCCCGGGTACGGCCAGCCGGGGGCACAGCCCGGGTACGGCCAGCCTGGTTACGGGGCCCCGCAGTACGGCTCGCAGCCGCCGGCCTACGGACAGGCCCCGGCCTTCGGCCAGACCGGTGGCTACGGCCAGCAGAACCCGTCCGCGCCGGAGCAGCCGGCCTGGGCCTCCCAGGCGCCCGAGTCCCCGGCCCAGCCCGCCGCGCCCTGGTACGGCGGCGGTTCCGACGCCACCGTCTCGACGCCGGTCGGGACGCCCCCGGCGTCGCCGGCACCCGCCGGGTCCGACGTGACCAGTGCGATCCGTCCCGGCGAGGCCACCTCACCCACCGGCGAGGGACGCCACGAGCAGCCCGGCTCCGACGAGAACGGCACCACGCGGTTCCTGCCGTCGGACGACAGCAGGAAGAACTAGAGACCGATCGGCGTGGCTGCCCGGTCGCGGCGCCCCGCGCTGCGACCCTGGAACGATGACCAGCACCCTCGAAGGACGGGCGGACGGTGACGGGGGCGTCGCCGGCCCCGACGACGCCCCCGCGGTGACGCCGGTCGAGGGCCTCGACCGGCTGCGGATCCTGCTCGCCGGGGCGATGGGCACCGTCCTGGTCAGCTACGCGCTGCTGGTCCCGGCGGCGGCGCTCGTCGTCGTCACCGCCGGCGGGGGTCTGTCGATCGACGGCGCCTTCGCCGCCGCGATCCCGCTGTGGCTCGCGGCGCACCAGATCCCGCTGGTCCTGCAGGGGCAGCCCCTCAGCGTCCTGCCGTTGCTGCCGACCGGTGTCGTGATCGCGGTGGTGGTGGCCGGGTCGGTCTGGGCGGTGCGCCGCCTGGGCTGCCGCTTCCGCGCCGACGCCGGGGCCGTGCTGGCCTCGGTCGCGGGTGCGCACGCGGCGGTCGCCGTACTCGGGAGTGCGCTACTGCCCTCGGCCGCCGAGGTGAGCGCCGCCCCGTGGGCGGCCATGATCGGCGGCGGGCTCGTGGCCGGGGTGGCGGCCGCGTTCGGGGTCGCCCGGACGTGCGGGCTGCCCGCCGAGTGGACCGAGCGGGTCCCCGGGTGGGCCTCGGCGGGGTTGCGGGCCGCCGGTGTCGCCCTCGTGGCCGTGCTGGCGGCCGGTGCCCTCGCGCTGCTCGCGGCACTCGTGGTGAGCGCGCCGTCGGTCGCCGAGGCGTACCGGCAGCTCGCTCCGGGGGTCGGCGCCGGTCTGGGCCTGACGCTGCTGATGCTCGCCTACCTGCCGAACGCCGTGATCGCCGGAGCCGCCTGGGTGCTGGGCCCGGGCGTGGCCGTCGGGACGGCCACGGCGTCGCCGTTCGCCGCCTACCCGGGCGGTGCGGCCTCGCACATCCCGCTGCTCGCGGCCCTGCCCACCACGACGCCGCCGGTGTGGGCTCTCGCCGTGCTGGCGGTGCCGATCGGCGCGGGCGTCCTGGCGGGTCTCGTCTGCCGCCGTTCGGTGGAGGGCCCGGCGCAGCTGGCCGCCGCCGTCGCCGCCGCGGTGCTGTCCGCGCTGGCGCTGGGGCTGTTGGCCGTGCTCGCCGGGGGGCACCTGGCTGCCGGTGTGTTCGACCCGATCCGGGTGCCGGCCGGGCTCGTGATCCCGGCGACGCTCCTGCTCGTCGGCGTTCCGGCGTTGATCGTGGTGGCGGTCCAGCGCCACGGCGCCCCCGACGCCGACGCCGACGCCGACGCCGACGCTCTCGACGATGCGGCGGAGGAGGCCGAGGCTGCGGACGACGGCCCGGAGCGGTCGGCCGCGGCGAGGGCCCGCGCGGCCCGCGTCCGGCGACGGGCGGCGTCGGGTGGTGGAGCCGGCCGGCACGACGGGCGTCCCGCCGAGCAGGACGTGGCCGAGCAGGACGTGGCCGAGCAGGACGTGGCCGAGCAGGACGTGGCCGAGCAGGACGTGGCCGAGCAGGACGTGGCCGAGCAGGACGTGGTCGAGCAGGACGCAGTCGAGCAGGACGCAGTCGAGCAGGACGCAGTCGAGCAGGACGCGGTCGACGTGGACGCCGCCGACCAGGACGCCGGCGATGAGGTCACAGCCGCAGGCGACGGCGGTGTGGACCGCGCCGATGACCTGGTCGACGACCGGAAGGTGACCGGCGACGGGGCAGACCGTGATGCGGCCGGCCGCGACGGAGCCGGCCGCGACGGGATCGATCGTGCCGGGGCTGGCCGTGACGGTGTTGATCGCGACGTGGCCGATCACGACGGGGCCGGCCGTGACGGTGTTGATCGCGACGTGGCCGATCACGACGGGGTCGGCCGGGACGGGGCCGGCCGGGACAGGGCCGGAGCACCGGCGGACCGTCTGCACGACCTCGGCGAGCGCGACCGGGCGGACGGCCCGGCCGGCGGTGACCACACCGTCGATGCCGGGGCGGACGCCCCCCCGGCCGCCGACGGGCCGGAACGGACGCCGGCCGCGGACGAGACCGTCGGCGACGCGCCCGAGGAGGCGAACGGGAGCCGGTCGTGGGGGGCCGGGGAGGGTGAGCCGGCGCCGCGGACGGTCGCCGAGCTCGTGGCGATGCGGGCCCGCCAGGCCGCCCGGGAGGCGGCCGAGGGGTGAGCCGACCGGCGTGTGACCTGCGCCGCGGCCTAGGCTGAGGGCACATCCCGCAGCCCCATCCGCCAGGCCCTGTTCGCCAGCCCCCGTTCGTCGAGGAGCCCGCTTGTCCGCGCCGCCGCGTCCGCCCTACCGGGTCGAGATCCCCGTCCCGGCCCGCGTCGTGGTGCTGGTGTCCGGGTCGGGCACCCTGCTGCAGGCCCTGCTGGACGCACCGGACCTGCCGGCGCAGGTCGTGGCCGTCGGGGCCGACCGGGGCGACATCGAGGGCCTCGCCCGGGCCGAGCGCGCCGGCATCCCCGCGTTCACCGTCCGCGTCCGCGACCACGCCGACCGGGCCGCCTGGGACGCCGCGCTGGCCAAGGCCGTCGCCGAGCACCGCCCCGACCTCGTCGTGAGCGCGGGCTTCATGAAGATCCTGGGGCCCGGCTTCCTCGCGGGCGCCGGTGCCCCGATGATCAACACGCACCCGGCGCTGCTGCCGTCGTTCCCCGGCACCCACGGCGTCGCCGACGCGCTGGCCTACGGCGTCAAGGTCACCGGGGCCACCGTCCACCTCGTCGACGAGGGCATGGACACCGGCCCGGTGCTGGCGCAGGCCGCCGTGCCGGTCGAGCCCGGCGACACCGTCGCGTCGCTGCACGAACGCATCAAGATCGAGGAGCGACGGTTGCTCGTGGGCACCGTCGCCGCGCTGGCCCGGCAAGGGGCCACCGTGACCGGACGAGAGGTGACCATCCCGTGAGCTCAGCCGAATCCGCGCGCAGGCCCGTCAAGAGGGCCCTGATCAGCGTCTACGACAAGGCCGGGCTGCTGGAGCTGGCCACGGGGCTGCACGCGCTGGGCGTCGAGATCGTCTCCACCGGTTCCACCGCGCAGCGCATCGCCGACGCCGGGGTGCCCGTCACACCGGTGGAGGAGCTCACCGGTTTCCCCGAGTGCCTCGACGGCCGCGTCAAGACCCTGCACCCCCGCGTGCACGCCGGCCTGCTGGCCGACACCCGCAAGCCCGAGCACCTCGCGCAGCTCGAGCAGCTCGGGATCGCGCCGTTCGACCTGCTGGTGAGCAACCTCTACCCGTTCACCGAGACGGTCGCGTCCGGCGCCGCCCCCGACGAGTGCGTCGAGCAGATCGACATCGGCGGGCCCGCGATGGTCCGCGCGTCGGCGAAGAACCACGACAGCGTGGCCGTCGTCGTCGATCCGCAGCGCTACGGGTGGGTGCTCGAGCAGATCAAGAACGGCGGCTTCGAGCTGGCGGACCGCCGACTGCTGGCCGCCGACGCGTTCCGCCACACCGCCTCCTACGACGTGGCCGTCGCGTCGTGGATGGGCAACGTGCTCGCGCCGGACCCCGACGGCGGGCTGTTCCCCGCCTGGGTCGGCGGCAGCTGGGAGCGCAGCGCCACCCTGCGCTACGGCGAGAACCCGCACCAGGCCGCCGCGCTCTACGTCTCGGGTGCGGGCGGCCTCGCCGACGCCGAGCAGCTGCACGGCAAGGCCATGTCCTACAACAACTACGTCGACTCCGACGCCGCCTGGCGGGCCGCGCACGACCACGGTGACGCCCCGACCGTCGCGGTCATCAAGCACGCCAACCCGTGCGGCATCGCCATCGGCACCGACATCGCCGACGCCCACCGCAAGGCCCACGCCACCGACCCCGTCAGCGCGTTCGGCGGGGTGATCGCGGCCAACGCCGAGGTCAGCGTCGCGATGGCCGAGCAGGTCGCCGAGATCTTCACGGAGGTCGTGCTCGCCCCGTCCTACGCCGACGGGGCGCTGGAGATCCTGGCGCGCAAGAAGAACGTGCGCGTGCTGCGGCTGACCACGCCGGGCCGGCAGGGCGGGGTCGAGATGCGGCCGATCTCCGGCGGGGTGCTCCTGCAGCAGCGCGACGCGATCGACGCCCCCGGCGACGACTCCGCGAACTGGACGCTGGCCACCGGCGAGCCCGCCTCGGAGGAGGTGCTCGCCGACCTCGCGTTCGCCTGGCGGGCCTGCCGCGCGGTGAAGTCCAACGCGATCCTGCTGGCGTCGGACCTCGCCGCCGTCGGCGTCGGGATGGGCCAGGTCAACCGGGTGGACGCCGCGCAGCTCGCGGTCGCCCGCGCGGGTGACCGCGCTCGCGGCTCGGTGGCGGCGTCCGACGCGTTCTTCCCGTTCGCCGACGGTCTCCAGGTGCTGATCGACGCCGGCGTGACGGCCGTCGTGCAGCCGGGTGGTTCGGTCCGCGACGCCGAGTCGACGGAGGCGGCGGCGAAGGCGGGCGTCACGATGTACCACACGGGGACCCGCCACTTCGCCCACTGACCCGGCCCCGCGAGTCGGCGGTTTCGCGCGCGCGAGTCGGCGGTTTCGGGCGGCCGAGTTGCGGATCACTTGCGGCGGCGGGGCAGCAGACGCCCCACCGCGAAACCGGCCGCCACCAGCGTGAAGCCGGCCACCACGTACCAGAGCGCGTCCAGCCCGGTGCAGGCCAGCGCGCCCGCGGGCGTGGCGAGGAACGCGGTGGAGCCGAGCTTGCCGTACACGGATCAGGCCGCCCGCAGGGACGTCGCGTGGTGCCAGTGCACGGCGCGGCGGCCGAGGGTGTCGGCGGCGGCGCGCAGGAACACGGCCTGCTGGAACAGGTCGTAGCCGAACTCGACGACGATCGGTGCGGCCAGCAGCATGGCGCGCGGGCCCCGGGTGCGCACCGTCCACGCCCGCTCGACCACGAACAGCCCGGTGACGGCGAGCCAGAAGCCGCGGGGCGGCCCCAGCTCCCCGTGCGCGGCGAACAGGACCGTGGCCAGCAGGAACAGGGCGACCGCGACGATGCCGAGGTACATCGCGATCTGCTTCGCGGCGTAGGGGAGCGTCACGCGGGTCAACCCGTAGGCGCGGAGGTTCTCCAACGCGCCGCGCTGCCAGCGCAGCCGCTGGTGCCACAGGTCGCGCCAGGTCGACATGATCTCGGTCAGCACGCCGCACTCGCGCGGGGAGACCGCGGCGTGGCCGAGGGACTTCACCGCGAGGGTGATCTCGTTGTCCTCGGTGAGCGCGAGCGTGTCGTAGACCGATCCCGGCCGGCCGGGCAGGACGCGGCCGCGCGCCGCGGCGATCTCGCGCAGCACCGCCACCCGGAACAGCGTGGCGGTACCGGTGAGCACCATTGCCTGGCCCCGGCGGCGGTCCACCTCGCGGGCGTAGCGGGCGTACTCGTTGCGCTGCAACGCGCCCACCAGTCCGCCGCCCGCCCGGCCGGTGAACACGCCGCCGACCGCCCCGGTGCCGGGGTGGTCGCGCAACCACGCCGTCGCGGCGGCGAGGAACCCGGGCACGATCGCCGAGTCGGCGTCCATGACGAGCACCTGGTCGTCGTCGGCGAGGGACGGCAGCAGGACGTCCAGGGCCTGGTTGAGCGCCCCGGCCTTGCGCCCGGTGTTGGCCGCGGTCGTGACGACCTCCGCACCGAGCGCGGCGGCCACGGCGGCGGTGCCGTCGGTGCAGTTGTCGGCCACCACCACGACCCGGTCGGGCGCCGGGGACTGCACACGCAGTGACCTCAGGGACTCCGGAAGGGTGCGCTCCTCATCGTGCGCGGGAACGACCGCAACGAGCATGTGGCCCAGTGTGTACGGCCGATGAGGCCGGTCCCAGCTACTTCACCCACCCGGGGTGTGTCGACCCGCGCGGCACCAGCACGGCTCGTAGCGGCCGGGGGTGAGCGACATCCGTGTCCAGCCAGTTGTCCACAGGTGTGGATGGAGCTGTGCACAGATCGAACTGACGTTCGATGTCGCTCGGGCGGGGGGTTGAGGCCGAGGCTCTCGCCGGTTAGAGTTCGAACACACGTTCGAGATCGCCGACTTCCCCTCGGCACGAATGCCGGGGAGGCATGCCGTGGTCGAGGCCGCAGTCGATGTGGCAGTCAGCAGTGTGCACGAGCGGAGGCTGGAGCTGGCCCGCAGCCTGCTGCGGGGCATGGAGAACCGGGCGGCGAGCGTGCGGCCCGTCGCGGCTCCGGAGGCCGACGGGCGCGTGCTGCCGGTGGCCGCGCCGCTGGCCCGGCTGCTGCCGGCCGGTGGTCTGCGCCGGGGGTCCACCGTGTCGGTGTCCGGTGGTCCGGGGTCCACCTCGCTGCTGCTGGCGCTCCTCGCCGAGGCGTCCGCGGGCGGGGCCTGGACGGGGGTGGTCGGCCGCCCGGAGCTCGGGCTGGTGGCCGCGGCCGAGGCGGGCATCCGGCTCGACCGGCTGGCGCTGGTGCCCCACCCGGGCGCCGACCTGCTGGCCGTCACGTCCGCGCTGCTCGACGGCCTGGACGTCGTCGCCGTCGCGGGGGCCGCGCGGGCCGGGGTGCGGGCGGCCGACCGCCAGCGGCTCGCGGCCCGCGCCCGCCAGCGTGGCGCGGTGCTGCTGGCGCTGGGTCCGTGGCCGGGTGCCGACGTGGAGCTGGGCTGCGCCGACGTGCAGTGGCGGGGCATCGGGGCGGGGAGCGGCCGGCTGTGCGAGCGGCGGGCCCGGGTGCAGCTGCGTGGGCGGGGGGTGGCTCCCGGTGGACGGCGTGCGCACCTGCTGCTGCCGGCCCCGGGCGGTGTCGTCGGCACAGCGGGCGAGCCGGATGCCGTCACGCACCTTCCGGCCCGGGCGGCGGGGTGAGCGGGGGCTGCGGCAGCGGCGGTCGAGTCCGAGTCGGGTCCTGGTGATGGGCCGCCCTGGCCGGCGACGCCCACGCCCGGCCCCGGCGACGCTGATCACGGCCAGATGGTGGCCGAGGGAGGTCGGCGGGCCGCCATCTGCCCGTGATCAGCGGGGTCCACTGGCGAGCTGTGGCCGTCGTCGGCCCGACCCGGTGGGCGAGATCGCGGGTTGCGGTGCGGGGGCTGCACCGGTGCGGCCCCCGCACCGCAGACGCCGATCTCGCGACGGCGCCGGGCTGGGTGGTCCGCGGTGAGCGCCCGGGTGCTGGCGCTGTGGTCGCCCGACTGGCCCGTCACCGCCGCGGCCCGGGACGCGCACGTGCCGGCGCACCGGCCGGCCGCGGTTTTCGTCGCCAACCGGGTGCTGGCGTGCTCGGCGGTGGCGCGGGCCCAGGGGATCCGGCGCGGGCTGCGGCGCCGGGAGGCCCAGGCCCGCTGCCCGGACCTCGCCGTGCTCGCTCCCGATCCCGACCGGGACGCCCGCGCGTTCGAGCCGGTGGTGCTCGCCGTCGAGGAGCTGGCGCCGGGGGTGGAGGTGGTGCGGCCCGGGCTCGTGGTGCTCGCCGCGCGCGGGCCCGTCGGGTACTTCGGCGGGGAGTTGTCCGCGGCCGAGCGGCTGGTGGACCAGATCGCCGCCCGCACCGGTGTGGAGTGCCAGGCCGGGTTCGCCGACGGCCTGTTCGCCGCGGTGCTCGCGGCCCGGCGGGGGCTGACGGTGGCCCCGGGCGACACTCCCGCGTTCCTCGCCCCGCTCGGGGTGGCGGAGCTCGACCGCGAGCCCGACGTCGACCGCTCCGAGCTCGTCGGGCTGCTGGACCGGCTCGGGCTGCGCAGCCTGGGCGCGTTCGCGGGCCTCGACGCCGAGGACGTCGCCACGCGGTTCGGGGCCGACGCGGTGCTGTGCCACCGGCTCGCCCGGGGGCTCGACCCCCGCCCGCCGGTGCGCCGCCGCCCGCCGGAGGAGCTGACCGTCGAGATCGAGCTGGACCCTCCCGTCGACCGCGTCGACGCCGCCGCGTTCGCCGCCCGCGGCCTGGCCGAGCGGCTGCACCGCACCCTCGCCGGCCACGGTCTGTCGTGCACCCGGCTCGGGGTGGCTGCGCGGACGGTGGCGGGGGAGGAGCTGCACCGGGTCTGGCGCTGTGCCGAGCCGCTCACCCCGTCCGGCACCGTCGACCGCGTCCGCTGGCAGCTCGACTCCTGGCTGGCCCGCGGGAACGCCGGGGCGGTGGACCGGCTGTGGCTCGTGCCGGAGGAGACGGTCACTGCGGGCGCGCTGCAGCTGGGGCTGTGGGGCGAGGTCGGGGAGGCCGACGAGCGGGCCGGGCGCGCACTGGTGCGGGTGCAGGCGCTGCTGGGGCCCGATGCGGTGGTCACCGCGGTGCTGACCGGCGGCCGGGACCCCGGCGAGCAGGTGCGGTTGGTGCCCTGGGGCGACGCGCGGGAGGACGACGTGGTGATCGACGCCTCGGGACCGGGAGGGGCGGGGAGC
Source organism: Pseudonocardia sp. 73-21 (assembly GCF_001899645.1). Taxonomy (GTDB): domain Bacteria; phylum Actinomycetota; class Actinomycetes; order Mycobacteriales; family Pseudonocardiaceae; genus Pseudonocardia. The sequence goes on from NZ_MKVV01000016.1 coordinate 177,743, forward strand.
ACCGCCGCCGGTCCCCGGACGCCGATCATGGAGGGCTACCGGCTCGACCCCGAGACCGTGATCGACGGTTCGGGACGGGGAACCGTCGATACCGCGGTCGATGGTCCCCGGACGCTGATCACGGAAGGGGTCCGGCACCCCGGGGCCGTGATCGACGCTTCGGGACGCGGAGCTGCCGATACCGCGGCCGCGGGTCCCCGGGCGCTGATCGAGGAGGAGGCCCCGCACCCCGAGGCCGTGATCAGCGCTTCGGGATCGGGAGCCGTCGATACTGCGGCCGAAGGTCCCCAGCCGACGATCACGGGGCCGGCTCCGGACCCCGCAGCCCTGGACCGCGCAGCCCTGGACCGCGCAGCCCTGGACCGCGCAGCCCTGGACCGCGCCGAGCCGGGACCGGTGACCCCCGGGTCCGGGCCGCCCCCGTTCACCGCGGCCCGGCTGGTCGGCGCCGGCCCCGACAGCCTCGTCGGTCGGAGGAAGCGACCCGCCCCGCCGCGCTCCACGGCCCGGCGTCGGGTCCCCACCCGCGGCTCGACCCGCACCGGAACGGTGCGCGAGACCTCGCCGTCGTGGCCGGGGCGGCTGCCGGCGCCCTCGCCGGCCACCGTGCCCCCGCAGCCGCTGCCCGCCGAGCTCCTCGACGCCGACGGCGCTCCGGTGCGGCTCGTGGAACCCGACCGGCTCTCGGCGCCCCCGCACCGGCTGGTCGTGGACGGGGGCGGGGCGCGCACCGTCGCGGGGTGGGCGGGGCCGTGGCCGGTGCAGCAGCGGTGGTGGGCCCCGGACGCCGACGAGAGCAGCCGGGTGCAGGTGCTCGGCGAGGACGGCGTGGCGTTCCTGCTCGTCGTCCGGGACGGGCGGTGGTGGGTCGCCGGGATCTACGACTGACACGGGCCCGCCCCATGGAGGGGCGGGCCCGTGGACTCAGGCCGAGTGCGGCGGTGGCTCCGCGGCCCCCGTCATGATCGCGACGGCCTCGGACATGGAGTGCGACTGCGGCGTGATCACCGTGGCCCGCCGGCCGAGCCGCTGGATGTGGATGCGGTCGGCCACCTCGAACACGTGCGGCATGTTGTGGCTGATCAGGATGACCGGCAGGCCGCGGTCGCGGACGTCGCGGATGAGCTGCAGCACCCGGTTGCCCTCCTTGACGCCCAACGCGGCGGTCGGCTCGTCCAGGATCACGACCTTGCTGCCGAACGCCGCCGAGCGGGCGACGGCGACGGCCTGGCGCTGCCCGCCGGACAGGCTCTCCACGGCCTGTCCGATGTTCTGCAGCGTGGCCACGCCGAGCTCGCTCATGTGCCGCTTGGCCTCGCTGCGCATGTGCTTCTTGTCGAGCATCCGGAACACCGAGCCCAGCACACCGGACTTGCGCTCCTCGCGGCCGAGGAACAGGTTGTCGGCGATGTCGAGCCCGGGGGCCACGGCCAGCGACTGGTAGACGGTCTCGATGCCGGCCAGCCGCGCCTCCATCGGGTTGCGGAAGTGCACCTGCTTGCCGTCGAGCAGGATCTCGCCGCTGTCGGGCGTGATGGCCCCGCACAGCGCCTTGATGAGGCTGGTCTTGCCGGCGCCGTTGTCGCCGATGACCGCGAGGATCTCGCCAGGGTAGAGCTCGAGGTCGCCGCTCGCGATCGCGGTGACCGGGCCGTAGCGCTTGACGAGGCCCTTGGCCTGCAGCACGGGCTCCCGCAGGTCGGTGGCCGTGGTGTCCTCTTCGGTGGCCGCGTGGGTCATGCCCGCACCTTCCTGATCCACTGGTCGATGGCGACGGCGACGAGCACGAGCAGCCCGATCGCGGTGCCCTGCCACACGACGTCGACGCCGCCGAGCTGCAGCCCGTTGCGGAACACGCCGACGATGAGCGCGCCGATCAGGGTGCCGAGCACCAGGCCGCGCCCGCCGAACAGGCTCGTGCCGCCCAGGACGACGGCGGTGATGGAGTCGAGGTTGTACTCGACGCCGACGTTGGGGCTGGCCGAGGCGAGCCGGCCCATGAGGATCCACGCGGCGATCGCGTAGATCAGCCCGGCCACGGTGTACACCGACAGCAGCACCCGGTCGGTGCGGATACCGGCCAGCCGGGCGGCCTCGATGTCGTCGCCGGTGGCGTAGACGTGCTTGCCCCACGCGGTGTTGCTCAGCGCGTAGAAGAAGAACGCGAACATCAGCAGCATGATGATCGAGCCCCAGGTGACGCGGAAGCCGCCGAGGGAGAAGGCGTTGTCACCGAGCGCGGTCATGATCGGCGGCATGTCGGAGCCGCGGATGGTTTCGCTGCGCGACACCACGGAGTTCAGCGAGAAGAAGATGCTCAGGGTGCCGAGCGTGACGATGAACGGCGGCAGCTTCAGCCGCGTCACCAGGAAGCCGTTGAAGGCGCCCATGGCCGTGCCGAGGACGAGACCGATGATCAGCGCGAGCGCACCCGGGATCCCGAGCTTGGTGGCCATGTTGGCCATGAGGATCGACGAGAACACCGCGATCGCGCCGACGGAGAGGTCGATGCCCGCGGTGAGGATGATCAGCGTCTGGCCCAGCGCGAGCGCCGCGATGACGGTGACCTGGGCGAGCACGAGCCCGAGGTTGGCCGCCGACAGGAAGCGGCCGCTGACCAGTGAGAACGCGATGATCGCGATGACCAGGACCGCGAGCGGGCCGAGGACGGGCTGGGCGTGCAGGACGTGCTGGATGCGCTGGAGAGGGGTGGCCGTCCGGCGCTCGTCGAAGCCGGGGGCGTCGGGGGTGGGCGCGGTGGCCGTGGCGCCGCCGCTCGTGGGGTCGTTCGCCATGCGTGCACTCCTTCGTGCGATGCGGTTGATGGACGGGCGGCTGGGGCGAGGGGCGGTGGCCGGCCTCACCCCAGCCGGGCTGTCAGCCCCAGCAGTTGGCTGCGCCGAACGTGGTGTCCTTGGAGTCGACACCGCTCTGGGCCTGGTCGGTGATCAGAGTGACGCCGGTGTCGGTGAAGGTCTTGCCGGCGGTCGCGGCGGGCTTGCTGCCGTCCTTGGCGAACGCGGCGACCGCGTCGACGCCCTGCGAGGCCATCTTCAGCGGGTACTGCTGCGAGGTGGCACCGATCTGGCCCGCCTTGACCGCGGCGACGCCGGGGCACCCGCCGTCGATGGAGACGATCGTGACGGCCTTGTCCTTGCCGGCGGCCTTGAGGGCCTGGTAGGCGCCCGACGCGGCCGGCTCGTTGATCGTGTAGACGAGGTTGATCGAGGGGTCCTTCTGGAGCAGGTTCTCCATCGCGGTGCGGCCGCCGTCCTCGGCGCCGTCGGTGACGTCGTGGCCGACGATGCGGGGGTCGGACTCGTCACCGATCTTGTTCTCGTCGGCCACGTCGATGCCGAAGCCCTTGAGGAAGCCCTGGTCGCGCTTCACGTCGACCGATACCTGGTTGGCGTTGAGGTCGAGCATCGCGATCTTCGCGGTGGCCGCGCCGGCCCCGAGCTTGGCCTTGGCCCACTCGCCGATCAGCTGGCCGGCCTGGAAGTTGTCGGTGGCGAAGGTGGCGTCGGCGGCGTTGGCCGGGTCGGTGGGGGTGTCGAGTGCGATCACCAGCATGCCGGCCTGGCGGGCCTTGTCCAGCGACGGCACGATGGCCTTGGAGTCGCTCGGGGTGATGAGCAGGCCCTTGGCGCCCGCCGAGATCAGCGTCTCGATGGCCTGGACCTGGGCCTCGTTGTCGCCGTCCTGCTTGCCCGCGAAGCTCTGCAGCGTGAGGCCCGCGGCGTCGGCCGCCTTCTGGGCGCCCTCCTTCATCTTGACGAAGAAGGGGTTGGTGTCGGTCTTGGTGATGAGGCCGACGATCGGCTTGTCACCGGAGGGGGCGGCCCCGCTGCTGGTGGCACCACCACCGCAGGCACTGAGGGCGACCGCGGCGACGGCGCCCGTGGCTACGAGGGCGGCCCTGCGGCGGACGGTCCATGGCTGGTTCATCTGCTGACCTTTCGTCATCGTCGACTAGGGTTAGACAACGTTGTCGGCAGACTCTGACGGCTTGGAGCCCGCTTTACAAGAGATTGACATAAGACGATCAGTAACAAGTGGGACACGATGGCGGCGGTCTTGACAACGTTGACACCTGTCGCCCACCATGCGTTCCGTCATCGGCGTCGATGACTGGGTGAACCGGGGGGACCGATGGGTGCGGAACCTGGCTCGGCGCCCGGGATGCGCAGGCCCACCATGCGTGACGTCGCGGAACGTGCCGACGTCAGCTTCAAGACCGTGTCCCGCGTCGTCAACGAGGAGGGCGGCGTGTCGCCCGCGCTGGAGCGACGCGTCCGTATGGCCATCGAGGACCTGGACTTCCGGCCCAACGTCGGCGCCCGCACCCTGCGCCGCTCCGACCGGCGCACCGGCTCGATCGGGCTGCTGCTCGACGACGTCTCGAACCCCTTCTCGGCCGCCGTACAGCGGGCGGTGGAGGACGAGGCCGTGCCGCGCGGCGTCGTGGTCTTCTCGGCGAGCCTCGACGAGGACCCCACCCGCGAGCGGACGCTGGCCCGCCAGTTCGGCGCCCGGCACGTCGACGGTCTGCTGCTCGCCCCGGCAGGTGACGACCAGTCCCACCTCGCCGCGGAACTGCGGACCGGCACCGCCATCGTCTGCGTCGACCGCGAGCCGAACGGCCTGGCGGTGGACTCGGTGCTGGCCACCAACGCGGTCGGGGCGGAGGAGGCCGTGCGGCACCTGGCCGCCTCCGGCCACCGGCGCATCGCGTTCCTCGGCGACCGCCGGACCATCCCCACCGCGCGGCAGCGGTACGCGGGCTACCGCGACGCGCTGGCGGCACTCGGGCTGCCGCTGGACCCCTCGCTGGTGGTCTACGACGTGCGGACGCCGGCGGAGGCGGACGGGGTCGTCACGGCGATGCTCGGCCGGGCTGATCCGCCCACCGCCCTGTTCACCGCCCAGAACCGCGTGACGATCGGCGCGATCCGGGCCCTGCGCCGGCTGGGGCTGGAACAGGTCGTCGCGGCGGTCGGCTTCGACGACTTCCTGCTGGCCGACCTGCTCTCGCCGGCCGTCACGGTCGTCGCGCAGGACGTGACCGCGATCGGCAGCATCGCGGCGCGGCTGCTGTTCGCCCGCATCGACGGCGACACGAGCCCGCCGCAGGTGCGGCTGGTGCCCACGACCCTGATCCGCCGCGGTTCGGGGGAGATCCCGCCCCCCTGATCACTGGCGTTGCCGTCGGTGTCAACGTTTAGCGTCTCCGACGTGCGCATCAGCGAGCTGGGCAGGCGGGCCGGGGTGAGTGCCCGGACCTTGCGGCACTACGAGGAGCTGGGCCTGCTGCCCGCGCGGCGCCGGGCCAACGGCTACCGCGACTACGACGAGCACGACGTGCGCGTGGTCGCCGAGATCCGGTCCCTGGTGGAGCTGGGGTTCGCCCTGGAGGAGACCAGGCCGTTCGTCGAGTGCCTGCGGGCCGGGCACCCCACCGGGTCCAGCTGCCCGGCCGCGCTGGCCGTGCACCGGCGCAAGCTCGCCGAGGTCGACGAGTGGATCGCGCGCCTGCACGCCGTCCGAGGGGAGATCGTCGCCCAGATGGCTCCCCGCTGCGAGTTCACCGAGGAGATCCCGTGATCGTCACCGTCACCGACGCCACCTTCGACGAGCTGGTCCTGCGGGCCGAGCGGCCCGTGCTGGTCGACTTCACCGCCGACTGGTGCCCGCCCTGCCGCATGATCCTGCCCGTCCTGCGCGAGATCGCCGCCGAGCAGGAGGGCCGGCTGGTCGTCGCCCGGCTCGATGTCGACGCCAACCCGGTGACGGCCCGCGCGGCCGGGGTGCTGGGGATGCCGACGCTCACGCTGTACGTCGGGGGTCGCCCGGCCACGCAGGTGGTGGGCGCCCAGCCCAAGGCGGTGCTGCTGCGGATGCTCGCGGAGCACCTCCCGGCCTCGGTATGAGATAGATCACCTCCGGGTTCCGGACGAATCGTGCGACCCGGTCGATCGTGCGGTGTGGCCGGGCAACCCGGGGCGTTCGGACACGTCCGTAGGGTCATGGGTAAGCACAGGAAGCAGTCACACCTGGGGCGCACAGCGGGTGTGGCGGCGGCGATGGCAGCGGTCGGCGCGGGCACGCTGCTGGGAGGGCCGTCGGCGCTGGCGGCTCCCGCGACGGCGCCGGCCCCGGCCGCTCCGGCCGGGGACGCGCAGCTGGTGGACGGCACGCCGTGCACCGTCACGGCGAAGGCGTGCGTCGATCTGGCCAGCCACCAGGCGTGGCTGATCTCGGGCGGCAAGGTCATCGGCGGGCCGGTGCCGATGATGCCCGGCTCCGCCGACGAGCCCACCCCGGTGGGCACGTTCTCGGTGCTGTGGAAGGACAAGAACCACGTCAGCAAGGAGTTCGCGGGTGCCAAGATGCCCAACTCCGTGTTCTTCACCAAGGGAGGCGTGGCGTTCCACGAGGGCAGCCTGAAGAACTTCTCGGCCGGCTGCGTGCACCTGTCGATGACCGACTCCCGGTCGTTCTACGACTACCTGAAGGTCGGCGACCAGGTCCAGGTGCACGACGAGAGTTGAGTTGACGTCGAACGTGTGTTCGACTGTGTGAGTGGGCTGGAGCAACCCGGACGTACCGTGGAGCGAGCTGGAAGCGGCGCTGTCCGGGCGCCCGCGTGACGGCTCCAGCCTGACCGGCGCTGAGACACGGAGCCGCCTCCGGCGGTTGGGAGAGGCCGACGGCGGTGACAGCCCGGCCTGGTCGCGCAAGCGCGGCCCCTACGAGCCGCCGCCGCTGGTCGAACCGACCAGCCGGGTCCCCTTCGCCGAGCTGCACTGCCACTCCAACTTCAGCTTCCTCGACGGCGCGAGCCACCCCGAGGAGCTGGTGGAGCAGGCCTACCGGCTGGGCCTGGACGCCGTCGCGCTCACCGACCACGACGGCATGTACGGGGTGGTCCGGTTCGCCGACGCCGCGCGGGAGCTGGGCATCGCCACGGTGTTCGGGGCCGAGCTGTCACTGGGGCTCACCGCGCCGCAGAACGGGGTGGCCGATCCCGAGGGCACCCACCTGCTGCTGCTCGCCCGCGATCCCGTCGGCTACCGCGCGCTGTGCCGCGTGATCAGCGCCGCCCAGCTGCGCGGGCTGGAGAAGGGACGCCCGGTCTACGACCTCGACGAGGTCGTCGGGGAGACGGCGGGGCACGTGCTCGCGCTCACCGGCTGCCGCAAGGGTGCGGTCCGCCAGGCGCTGGCCGCCGGGGGTGATCCCGCCGGGGAGCTGCGGTGGCTGCGCGACCGGTTCGGCGCCGACCACGTGGCCGTCGAGCTCACCCACGCCGGCCTGCCCACCGACACCGAACGCAACGACGCCCTCGCCGCGCTGGCCCGCGACGCCGGCCTCCCGGTGATCGCGTCCACCGCCGCCCACTACGCCACCGCGGCCCGGTTCCCGCTGGCCACGGCGCTGGCCGCGGTGCGGGCGCGGCGCAGCCTCGACGACGCCGACGGCTGGCTGCCCGCCGCGGGCACCGCGCACCTGCGCTCGGGGGCGGAGATGGCGGCCCGGTTCGACGGCCGTTACCCCGGCGCCGTCGCGAAGGCGGCGGATCTGGGCCGGGAGCTGGCGTTCGAGCTGAAGCTGGTGGCGCCGGAGCTGCCGTCGTTCGAGGCGCCGGGTCGCACCGCGCAGGCGCACCTGCGGGAGCTCGTGGCGTGCGGCCGGATCCGGCGCTACGGCAGCGAGGCCGAACGGCCCGACGCCGTCGCGATGGTGGACCACGAGATGGCGATCATCGAGCACAAGGGTTTCTCCGGCTACTTCCTGATCGTGCACGACATCGTCGAGTTCTGCCGCCGGGAGGACATCCTCTGCCAGGGCCGGGGGTCGGCGGCCAACTCCGCGGTCTGCTACGCCCTGGGCATCACCAACGTCGACGCCGTGCGCCACGGGCTGCTGTTCGAGCGGTTCCTGTCCCCGGACCGCGACGGCTACCCCGACATCGACCTCGACATCGAGTCGGGGCGCCGCGAGGAGGTCATCCAGTACGTCTACGACGCCTACGGGCGCGGCTGCGCGGCCCAGGTGGCCAACGTGATCACCTACCGGCCGCGCTCGGCGGTGCGCGACGTCGCCAAGGCGCTGGGGTTCTCCCCGGGCCAGCAGGACGCGTGGAGCAAGCGGGTGGAGCGCTGGCCACCGCGGACCGCAGGCGGAGCGGTCATCGGCACAGCGGCACCGGTCGTGGACGGGATGCCCGACCAGGTCAGCGAGCTGGCCACCCAGCTGCTCGGCTTCCCCCGCCACCTCGGCATCCACTCCGGCGGCATGGTCATCTGCGACCGCCCGGTCTCCGAGGTGGTGCCGGTGGAGTGGGCGCGGATGGAGAACCGCACGGTCGTGCAGTGGGACAAGGACGACTGCGCGTCCGCGGGGCTGGTCAAGTTCGACCTGCTCGGGCTGGGCATGCTCACCGCGCTGCACATGATGATCGACCTCGTCGCCTCGTACACGGGGAAGAAGATCGAGCTGCACGAGCTGGGGGAGCACGACCCCGCCGTCTACGAGATGCTCTGCCGCGCCGACTCGGTGGGTGTGTTCCAGGTGGAGTCCCGCGCGCAGATGGCCACCCTGCCCCGGCTGCGCCCGACGAGGTTCTACGACCTGGTGGTGGAGGTCGCGCTGATCCGGCCCGGTCCCATCCAGGGCGGCTCGGTCCACCCCTACATCCAGCGCCGCCACGGCGCCCCGTGGGAGCACGACCACCCCCTGCTGAAGAACGCCCTGGAGAAGACGCTCGGCGTGCCGCTGTTCCAGGAGCAGCTCATGCAGATCGCCGTGGACGTGGGCGGGTTCAGCCCGTCCGACGCCGACGAGCTGCGCCGGGCCATGGGCTCCAAACGGTCGGAGGAGAAGATGCGCGCCCTGCGCGGGCGGTTCCTCGACGGTGCGGCGGAGCGCGGCGTGCCCGACGACGAGGCGGTCAGGATCTTCGGCAAGATGCTGGCGTTCGCCAACTTCGGCTTCCCGGAGAGCCACTCGATCAGCTTCGCGGCGCTGGTGTTCTACAGCGCCTGGTTCAAGCTCTACCACCCCGCCGCGTTCTGCGTGGCCCTGCTCAACTCCCAGCCGATGGGCTTCTACTCGCCGCAGTCGCTGGTGGCCGACGCCCGCCGGCACGGGGTGCTCGCGCGCGGTCCGGACGTCAACCACGGACGGGCCGAGGCGATCCTGCAGGCCGACGCGCTCAGCGAGGGCGGGCAGGCGATCCGCCTCGGGCTCGCCGAGGTGCGCGGCGTCGGGCTGGATCTGGCCGAGAGCATCGACGCCGAGCGCGACGGGCACGGCCCCTTCCGCGACCTCGCCGACCTCGCCCGCCGCGTCCGGCTCACCGTGCCGCAGGCCGAGGCGCTGGCCACGGCCGGTGCGTTCGGGTGCTTCGGAGTGGACCGCCGGTCGGCGCTCTGGGCGGCCGGGGTGGTGGCGTCGGTGCGGTCGGAGCACCTGCCCGGCACCGCCGTCGGTCTCGACGCGCCCGCGCTGCCCGGGCTCACCGCGGCCGAGCTCACCGTCGCCGACGTCTGGGCCACCGGCGTCTCGCCCGACAGCCACCCGATGCAGCACCTGCGCGCGCAGCTGGACGGCCTGGGTGCGGTCCGCATCGACCGGCTCGCGTCGCTCGATGCCCCGAGCGATCCCGAGCTGCGGCCGCCCCGCGTGCTCGTGGGCGGGCTCGTCACCCACCGGCAACGGCCCGCCACCGCCAAGGGCGTCACGTTCGTCAACCTCGAGGACGAGAGCGGCATGCTCAACGTCACCTGCTCGGAGGGGCTGTGGGCGCGCTACCGCACCGTGGCGATCGGCAGTGCCGCGCTGCTCGTCCGGGGGCGGCTGGAGCGCAGCCCGGAGGGCGTGCTGAACCTGGTGGCCGACCGTCTGCAGAAGCTGGTGCTGGCGGTGCCGGTGACGTCCCGCGACTTCCGCTGAAATGCCGAACGCCCCACCGCGGATGCGGCAGGGCGTTCGGAAAGGAGCAGAGCTACTTCTGCATCGGGCTGCCCATGGCCATCGCCTTGCCGCCGAGCTCCTGGCCCACCCCGTCGAACCAGATGTAGGCGAAGATCGCGCAGAAGACGAAGACGGCGATGCCGGCCAGCGTCGAGTAGATGGCCGTGCCGGAGAGGGCGAACGCCAGCACCAGCGCGACCGCGATGTCGACGAACAGGAAGCCCGCCGTGAAGGCCAGCGGCAGGCGCAGCGTCGCCAGCGTCAGCGCGACGAAGACGACGAGCCACGAGATCAGGTAGGTCGGCAACTCACCGGTGGTGGCCGTGAGGCCGAGCCAGCCGTTGGTCTCCGCGGCGAGCAGCACGCCCAGGCTCAGCCAGAACGCCGAGAAGATGCCGAAGATCGCGCCCACCAGGCCGTTGCCGATACGGCTGCACCACACGGTCGAGACCAGCAGGAACAGGCCGGACGAGAACACGACCGCCGGGACGATGCCACCGACCGACGCGGCGGGCAGGTAGCCGACCAGCCAGAGTCCGAGGCTGATGGCGCCGGGCAGGAAGGTGGCCAATCCGAGCAGCGCCGGGTTGGCTACGGGTGCCGCGGCAGCAGGTTCGGCCGAGGCGTGTGCCCCAGACTGGACGTCGCTCTCCACGCTCATGAACGGGCTCCTCGTTGAGACAGCGGGACCGGCTGCTACGCCGGATGGTCGACATTGTGCGCGCGATCACACGGCAGGGGAACCTGCCCGATCGGGCCGGATCGACCCTCTACCGGGATGGCACGCTGCCCAGGTGGACGACGACGCCGAGTATGTGGACCTTGATCTTTCTGAATTATCAGCCGGTGAGAATCCCTGGATCCGGCGGCGTTTCCTGAGGTGCAACTTTCTCGATTCCGATCTCCGGGGGCTCGTTACCGAATCGTGCTCTTTCGACGAGTGCGACTTCACCGGAGCCGATCTCGGAAACTCGGTCCACCGGGGCACGGCGTTCCGCACGTGCACGGTCCGGAACGCGACCCTGGGCGGGTCGGAGTTCCGCGGGTGCTCGCTGCTCGGGTCGAGCCTGATCGACTGCCGGCTGCGCCCGATCACGCTCACCGACTGCGACCTCACCCTCGTCGCGCTGGGCCGTGCCGACCTCCGCAAGACCGACCTCTCGGGGCTGCGCATGCGGGAGGCGAACCTGGTGGAGGCCGACCTGCGGGAGGTCGATCTGCGCGGCGCCGACCTGGCCGGGGCCCGGTTGTTGCGCACCCGGTTGGAGGACTCCGACCTGCGCGGCGCCCGCATCGGCGCGGACGGCCTGGTGCAGGCGCGGCTCACCGGCGCGACGGTCGACGCGGAGCAGGCGCTGGCCTTCGCCGCGGCCCACGGCCTCCACATCGCCTGACCCCCGCGAGTCGGCGCTTTCGAGCGCGCGAGTCGGCGGTTGTGGGCGCGCGAGCCGGCGGTTGTGGGCGCGCGAGTCGGCAGGTTCCCGACAGCGGTCGCGCCGCCCGTCGCCCGGGGACGGCCACCCGGAACCGCCGACTCGCGCGCGGGGAGCCGCCGACTCGCAGGGGTGGGGGGAGGGTTCGGGCGGGCTGAGAGGATGGGGGCCGTGACTGCGACGGTGATGGACGGCAAGGCGACGCTGAACGAGATCCTCGGGGAGCTCACGGGGCGGGTGGAGAAGCTCACGGCCGCCGGGGCGACGCCGGGCCTGGGTACCCTGCTCGTCGGCGACGACCCGGGGTCGCACTCCTACGTGCGCGGCAAGCACCGCGACTGCGCGAAGGTCGGCATCACGTCGATCCAGAAGGAGCTGCCCGCCGACGCCACGCAGGCGCAGGTCGAGGCGGCCATCGACGAGCTCAACGCCGACCCGTCGTGCACCGGGTTCATCGTCCAGCTGCCGCTGCCGAAGGGCCTCGACGCGGGCGCGGCGCTGGAGCGCATCGACCCGAACAAGGACGCCGACGGCCTGCACCCGGTGAGCCTGGGCCGGCTCGTGCTGGGCGAGCCGGGGCCGCTGCCCTGCACCCCGCGCGGCATCGTCGAGCTGTGCCGCCGCTACGACGTGGAGCTGGCCGGCGCGCGGGTCACCATCGTCGGCCGCGGGGTGACGGTCGGGCGTCCGCTGGGGCTGCTGCTCACCCGGCGTGCCGAGAACGCCACCGTGACGCTGTGCCACACCGGCACGCGCGACCTCGCCGAGGAGGTACGCCGCGCCGACGTCGTCGTCGCCGCGGCCGGGGTGCAGGGGCTGATCACCGCCGACATGGTGCGGCCCGGCGCCACCGTCCTCGACGTGGGCCTGACGCGCACCGACCTCGGCATCGTCGGCGACGTCGCCCCCGAGGTGGTCGAGGTGGCCGGCAAGCTCGCCCCGATGCCCGGCGGGGTGGGCCCGATGACACGCGCGATGCTGCTCACGAACGTGGTGGAGGCAGCCGAACGGAGCTTGTCGGAGTGAGCATCGATACCGAACGGAGCTTGTCGGAGTGAGCATCGAT
>NZ_MKVV01000017.1 GCF_001899645.1 Pseudonocardia sp. 73-21
CGATGGAGGCCGACAGACGACAACGCGCTGATCACCATTCCCGCCCCAGCCCGGGCAGTTACGCGACAGGCTCGATCAGGCGGCCGGCACGGCCGTGGGGTCCATCCACATGACCTGCCAGCCATGGCCGTCGAGGTCGAAGAAGCTGCGCGAGTACATGAACCCGTGGTCCTCGGCCCCGTCGGCCTCGGTGCCGCCCGCGGCGAGGGCCGCGTCGCAGATCGCGTCGACCTCGTCGCGCGTCGGCGCGCTGAAGCAGTAGAGCGCCAGCGCGTGCGTCGTGGGATCGGCGATCGGCAGCTTCGAGTGCTGCGCGAACGTCTCACGGCTCAGCAGCATGACGAAGGCCTGCTCGCCGACGAGCATGCAGGCGGCGTTGTCGTCGGTGAACGCGGGGTTGAAGCTGAACCCGAGCTTCGCGAAGAACGCCGTGCTGCGCTCGAGATCAGCGACGGGCATGTTCACGAAGAGCATCCGGCCGGGGTTGGTGGTCGTGGTCATGACGGGCTCCAGTCGACGTTGCGGTGAGGTCAAGCAGGAGGACCGGGCCGGCCCGCGGATCTCATCGGTCTCGGGGCGATGTCGAGGTCGGGGCACACCTTCGCCTAGGGAGAGGCCTAGGGAGAGGTGGTGCGCCCCATCACGAAGGTCCGGGCGCTGACCACCCCGGAAGGCGCCGGCCGCCCTCGAACGGGGCCGCGTCGCGGGCCTGCGGACGCTCGCCGACGAGCCCGGCGTCGCCCGCGCCGGCGACCTCGTGCTGACCGCAGTGACCAGCGCACCCATCGCTGGTCGACCGTTGTACGCCGCCCTCCGCGCGCTCCCGGCACCCGACGAGCAGTACGCCTCGTCGTCGACATCGGGCCGGTCTCGGCCGCCATCCCCACGCTCATCCCCTGGTAGCGGCCCTGCCGTCCCGGACCTCGATGGCGCGGGTCGCGAGCAGGTGGAGCTGGCACGGCCAGACGTAGTGCCCCGCCTGCCGGCCCGACGAGCACACCACGCAGCGGCCGGAGCCGTCGTCGGCGTGGACGGCGAGCAGCCGCTCGGCCACGCCTGCCATCCGGGCCAGTTCGACCGCCAGATGGTGCCACTGAACGTCGGCGTCCATGCGCTGCCCCAACCCGTCACAACTCGCACATCAGATGACAAGCAGTCATGATACGTGATGTTACTGATGTCGAGTAGGAACGACTGACGATCAGCACTTACGGTCTGTAGTCATGGCGGACGAGGGGCCATTGCTGTTCACGGCCGAGCTGGCGAAGCGGTTACGCGTCGCCGCCGGCACCGTGCAGCGCTGGCGTCGCGACGGCCTCATCACCCCCGCGCTCGTCACACCCGGAGGGCAGGCGCGCTGGGTGGAGGCGGACGTCCGCGACCAGCTCCGGCGCCTCGACGAGCAGCGCCAGTTCGACGCGGTGGCCGAGCCGGATCCCGGCTTCAGCCAGGGAGATCCGGACTGACGCTGCGCCAGCCATCGCCTGTGACGATCACGTGGTCGAGCAGGCGCAGATCGAGGCCGCGGGCCGCGGAACGCAGGCGGGCGGTGACGGCCACGTCCGCGCGACTCGGGTCGAGCGTTCCACCGGGGTGGTTGTGGGCCAGCGCGAACGCCACCCCGTCGTGCCGCAGCACCAGCGACAGGATCTCGCGGACCGGGACGACGCATCCGGAGGAGCCACCGCGGGCCACGGTGAGCACCCTGGTCAGCCGTTGCCCGTGATCGGCGACGAGCAGGACGACCTGCTCCACCCGTTCCCGTCCGATGAGCGGCGCCGCGACGGCGGCGACGTCCGCGGACGTGCGCAGCAGCCGGCTCCGCGTGGCAGAGGCGGCCCGGTCCGCGAGGGCGAACGCCACGACGAGCCGCGACGCCTTCGCCGGGCCGACGCCCCGGCGGCGCGCCAGCTCGTCGACGGCGGCCCTCGCGAGACCTGCCATCCCACCCCACTCGGCCAGCAGGGCCTGGGCGAGGGAGAGGGCGCTCTCACCCGAGCCGCCGGTCCCGAGCTGGATCGCCACCAGTTCGGCGTCGGACAACGCGCCCGCCCCGAGCGTCGCGAGACGCTCCCGCGGGCGGTCGTGCACGGGCAATGAGGGAATCGCCGCCCCCCACATCACGACGGCCCCGTGGGTCGATGTGGCATCCGGCAAGTGTGACCGACCACGGACGTCGCCGGCTGCGGTTTCACAGAAGTCACGCGCCGCCTGCCCGGTCCACCTCTGTGCTCCTACCCCTGGCGGGCGGGGTCGCTCCGAGGGGAACGTCGCGGTGTCGGCGTCGGGGGCGACAGGCGAGGATCCCGAGCACACCGGCCACCGTCACCGCGGTGGCGACGAGCAGTGCGGTGTCGAATCCCTCGAGGAGCCCGGCCGGGCCGGCGGCAGGCCGGGCCTCGTTTGCGATGACGGCGACCACGGTGGTGCCGATCGCGGATCCGACGTAGCGGGCGGTGTTGTTGGCCCCGCTGCCCATCCCGGCGCGGCCGCGCGGCGCACTGGCGACCGCCTCACGGCCGAGTACGGAGTTCACGACACCGGTCGTGATCCCGGCGACGAGCAGGCCGGGGACGTAACGCCAGGGCGAGGACCCGGGTGCCGCTCCCACCAGCAGCAACTGGCCGACGGCGACCACGGTGAGGCCGATCCCCAGCTGCGTCAGCCCGCTCCAGGACGTCGGCGCGACCGCGCAGATCCATGCCTGCCCTTCGAGCCCGGTACCCAGCGCCGATGCCGGCAGCGTCGCCAGCGGGGTGGTGAAGACGACGAGCGAGAGGAACGTCGCCGAGGACGCGACGGCGACCGTCGCCCGGTCCGTGCGACCCATCTAGTGGCCTCCCGTCGGCGCTGCGGACCCGACTGCGGGCCGCCGCCAGGCGACGACCCGTCCGGTGGTTCGTTGCCGCAGCTCACCGTGCTGGTTGATCGTGTCGTAGGCGAGGGTGACGCTGCCGCGACCCGGGCGTGTCTCCGAGTGGGTGATCGCACCGACCGAGATCTCCAGGTGCAGGACGTCGCCGGGACGGGTGGGACTCGGCCACTCGAGGTGGATCTCGCTCCCGATCACCCCGGTCGCGATCGGGAACGAGCAGTCCAGCAGCCGCATCGTGATCGCGGCGGTGTGCCAGCCGCTGGCCGCCAGCCCGCCGAAGAGCGTGCCCCCGGCTGCGTCCTCGTCGAGGTGGAACGGCTGGGGGTCGTAGCGGGTGGCGGGTGGCGAACTCCTGCACCTCCGCGGTCGTCACCTCGTACGTCTCGCTCCGGAAGGTCATACCCTCCGCGAGATCGTCGAGCCATAATGTCTCCACCCCGGTGCCGGGGGCGACCGGACCTGAGATTTTCACGAAGTACCTCTCACCGAACGTCAAGGGTCGGGTTCCGCCCCGGTCGGCGGCGAGCTCGATCCGATAGAGAAAGAGAAGTCACGGCCCGTCGATCGCTGTGTGTCGATCGCTGTGCACGTCGCCATTCCGATGGTTCCGGGAAAGCGGATCGCATCACCGTGGCCGGAACGCGCCGTTCACATCACCGAAGGGGTCCGCGTCGGCGAGCGAGTCGAAGGTGCCCTTCTCGATCACCTCGACCGCGGCGCGCCGGGCCAGCGAGTACGCGGCCTGGGCGACGGCCTGCCCGACGGTCACCCGGCGCACGCCCGCGGCCCGCAGATCGTCGACGCTGGGGGCGCCCGGCCCCGCCATGGCGTTGACCGGCAGGTCGACCCGGCTGGTGAGCGCCGCCAGCGTGTCGAGGTCGAGCAGGCCGGGCACGAAAAGCGAGTCCGCGCCGGCGTCGGCGTAGGAACGGGCCCGGGCCACCACGTCGTCGAACCGCCCGGCTTCCGGCCCGACCCCGAACAGGTACACATCCGTTCGAGCGTTGATGACCAGCTCGGGCAGGCCTGCCGCGGCAGCGGCCTCCCGTGCGGCGCGGATCCGGGAGACCTGGTCGTCAGCGGCGAAGAGTGGGCCACCCGGGGCGCGGGAGTCCTCCAGATTGATGCCGACGGCGCCGGCCCCGATCACCCCGGCGACGGTCTGCGCGACGTCGTCCTCGCCCGGTCCGTACCCGCCTTCGACGTCGGCGGAGACGGGGAGGTCGACCGCGGCCGCGATCCGCGCCACGGCGTCGACCATCTCCGCGCGGGTGAGGTTCTGCCCGTCCGGGCGACCGAGGCTCCAGGACACCCCGGCGCTCGTGGTGGCGATCGCCCGTGCTCCGCCGGCGGCGATGAGGGCCGCGCTCGCGGCATCCCAGGCGTTGGGGAGCACCAGCACGCCGTCGGCCTGCAGGGTGCGCAGTGCAGCGGCTCTCGCCCGCTGCCGATCGGTGACCATCGTCGTTCCCTTTCGTTGAGTAGCGATTCGCTACCCATCTAATGGCGGCGATGATTCGCCCGTCAAGGCGCCCCCGAAGAATCGGCTGACTTGGAATTTCCGCGTCACCGGCGAACCCTCACTTGGCCTTTCCAAGGCACCTCCGACTTGGATTTTCCTTTCCAGGCCACGCACCCACACGACACATTTCCCGGCGTACGCTCGATTCGTGTCACACCAGCACCCACTGTTCTCGACGACCCGCGCCGACGTGATCGACCACGAGCGCACCGGCGGTCTCGACGTCGCCGTCGACAGCGGCTTCGCCTCCGCCGAACGGATCCAGCTCGACGAGACGTCGTGGATCGTGCACGTGCACGGCTGGCTCTCCGGGGACGACGAGCTGATGCGCCACCTGATGGCCCATGCTTCCTGGGAGCAGCGGTCACGGTGGATGTACAACCGTGTGGTCGATGAGCTGGTACCGCGACCACACCGACGGCACGGGCTGGCACGCCGACCGCCCCGCCGACAGGCTCGACCGCGCCGTGATCCCGGTGCTGAGCCTCGACTTCAGCCCGCACCAGCCTCAGATCGCGTAGCGGTAGGAGATGTGCTCCCCGTCGACGACGGCGTCGTCGGAATCGACGAACTCGACCCGCACAGGCTTGTCCTGCTCCAGGGTGCGGCCGACCTCGGTGAGGCCGGACCCGCTGGGACGGTGGACGTCACCCCACTGCTGCAGGGCCGCCAGCACGAGCCGCATCTCCCGGCCGGCCTGGGTGAGCTCGTACCGGGGGCGGGCGCGGCGCCCGGGCTCCTTGTACGACTGCCTGGTCAGCAGTCCCTCGTCCACCAGCTTGGTCAGGCGCTGGGTGAGGATGTCGGTCGCGATGCCGAGCAGGTCCTGGAAGTCGGTGAAGCGCGAGACCCCGTTGAGGGCCGCCTCGCAGAGGATGCGCAAGGTCCACTTGTCCCCGACGATGCCGAGCACGCGGGCGATCGTGCAGACCCGCTCGTCCTCCTGCCCGGAGGCCGCCACCCCGTGCGGGACCGTCTCGGCCTCGGCTGCAGAGTCCACCGTCGTCATGCGTCCGACGGTACAACCTCGCCACGACACTCATCGCGGTTCGACCGGGAGGCACACCATGACCGCGCACCACGAGACCCGAGCGAGGGCGTTCGCCCGGCTCCACGACGGTCCGACCCCGTTGCTGCTGCCGAACGCCTGGGACGTCACGTCCGCCCTCGCGTTCGCGCGGGCCGGCCACCTGGCTGTCGGAACCACCAGCTTCGGTGTCGCCGCGTCCGACGGCCGCCCGGACGGTGGCCGCGCCACCCGTGATTCCACCCTGGCCCTCGCCACGGCCCTGCGCCACCTGCCGATCCCCCTGAGCGCGGACATCGAGGACGGCTACCACGACGACCCCGCTGCGGTCGCCGACGACGTCGCGGCCCTCGCCCACGCCGGCGCCGTGGGCGTCAACATGGAAGACAGCACCGCCGAGGCACTCATCGAACCCGCGCGACACGCCGCGAAGATCGCCGCGATCAAGGACCGCTGCCCGGCGGTCTTCCTCAACGCGCGCGTCGACACCTACTGGCTGGGTCAGGACGCCACCCCGGAGCACACCCTCGCCCGCGCCGAGGCCTACGTCCGGGCCGGGGCCGACGGTGTGTTCCTGCCCGGCCTCACCGACCCTGCCGTCCTCCGCGAGGCCACCCGGACCCTGCCCGTGCCGGTCAACACCCTCGTCGTCCCCGGTCTCACCCTCGGTCAGCTCGCCGACCTGGGCGTCCGGCGCGTCAGCACCGGGTCGCTGCCCTACCGGGCCGCGATCCACGCCGCCCTCGACGTCGCGTCGGCGGTACGCGACGGTCGCACCCCACCGCCCGGAATCCCCTACTCGGAGCTCCAGACCGCCCTCGTCGACCACACCACGAGGTGAGTCCGCATGCCGGAGCTGCCCGAAGCCGAGTCCGCTCGCACTGTCATCGCACGCTCCGCCCTCGGTCGCCGGATCGTCGACGTCGACGACTCCGACAGCTACGTCTGCCGCCCGCACGAACCCGGTGAGCTGCGCCATGCGCTGGAGGGAGCGACGCTGCGCGCCGCTCATCGCAGGGGGAAGTCGTTGTGGTGCACGGTCGACACCGGGGGCGTCCTCGGGGTGCACCTGGGCATGTCCGGCAAGATCGTCATCGCGGCGGCGGACGGCACCGAGGTGGACGGCGGTGACAACTGGGAGTTCGGGCGCCTGCCCGGCGACTACCGGCATGCCCGGTTCTCCCTGACCTTCCGCGACGGCGGAGCGCTGCACCTGATCGACCCGCGCCGGCTGGGCCGCATCCGGCTCGACCCGCACCTCGACGACCTGGGCCCCGACGCCGCCGACATCGACCTCCCCCGCTTCCTCTCGGCGCTGGGGACCGGCCGGACTGCGATCAAGGCTCGGCTGCTCGACCAGCACGCACTCGCCGGCATCGGAAACCTGCTCGCCGACGAGATCCTCTCCCGGGCAGCGCTCAACCCGGCCCGGCCGGTCCGCTCGCTGTCCGATCAGGAACGAGCCCGGCTCCACGAGTCGGTCGTCGGCGCGGTCGGTGATGCCCTGACCGGGGGCGGCGTCCACACACTTGCCTCGGTGTCACAACGCCACAGCCGCGGCCGATGCCCGGTCGACGGAACACCACTCCTGAAGTCCTCCGTCGGCGGCCGCACGAGCTTCTGGTGCCCCCGGCACCAGGGTGCACTACAGCCATCACGGCCAGAAAGATGAATGGAGCCGCCTTTGGGGACTCGAACCCCAGACCTACGCATCACGAGAGATTTCGTCACCGGGTACACCGTGCACACTCAGTCCATCCGTGCACGTCACCGGTCCCATCGTGCTCAACCGAGAACACCGGTTTACTCCATTGGAGGCCACGCCAGCTGGCTGAAAGCGCGGTCATCACCTGGAGCCCGGCGTCTGCACGCGAATCAGGCAGTGCATCCTGCGATGCCGCCGTCCACGGGTAGAACGACACCGGTGAGATAGGACCCGGCGGGCGAGGCGAGATAGCGGATGGCGCCGATGATGTCGTCCGCAGAGCCGAGCCGCCGAAGCGGAATGGCCTTCTCGATCAGCGCTCGACCGGAATCCGACGCGAGCGCAGCGGCCGTCATGTCACTCGGGAACGCACCCGGGGCGACCGCGTTGACGAGTACGCCGTCCTGTGCGAGGACCGCGGCGAGGTGGCGGGTCATCATGTGCACAGCGGCCTTGCTCGCCGAGTAGGAGTAATTCTCGAACACCGGTACCCGCAGCCCGTCGACCGAGCCGATGTTCACCACCCGTGCCGGGTGCTCGGCGCTCGCCGCGCGGCGCAGCGCGGGCAGCAGCGCCGTGGTGAGCTCGAACAGACCGACCACGTTGGTGCTCAGCACGCGGTCCCAACCCTTGCGGGGGAACGTGTCGAGCGGGGCGCCCCACGTCACGCCCGCGTTGTTGACCAGCACGTCGAGGGATCCGCCGAACTCCGCGTCCACAGCGTCGACCACGGCGGTGACTCCGTCAGCGGTGCTCACGTCCGCGGGCACTGCGGGACAGCCGAGCCGGTCGCCCGCGGCGCGGCAGGCGTCGGCCTTGCGGGAGGTCACCAGGACCCGGGCCCCGGCGTGGAGCAGGCCCTCGGCGGCCATCGCGCCGATCCCCCGGGTCCCACCGGTGACCACGACCGTCCGGCCGCCGACGTCGAACAGGTCCTTCGTCACGCGTCCACCGCCGGGTTCCAGTCCAGGTCGGTGGTCACCGGCTCGGAGCCGACGGCCTGCGCCGCGGCGACGAGCGCCGGGCCGAGCAGGTCGGACTCGGTCATCCCCTCGACGGGGCAGCAGCGCTGCACCTCGTTCAGGATCCGCGGAGGTGTGTCGGCGACCCCGATCCCGGCGTGCTCGGCCCACTTCTGGGTGGAGTTGCGGAAGTACCGGGTCACGGTCGGGGGCACGATCTGGTTCGCCGGGTCGCTCATCGCCTCCTCGAGCGTCACGAACTGGACGCCGACGGCCGCGTAGGCGGCGAGGACCTCAGCATAGGCGTCGGCGGCGATCGGGGTCCCGTGGATGAGCGCGATGTGCGGAGGCTGCCGTCCGAACACCTCCTGGGCGGCAGCGGCCTGGTTGCGCAGGGCGTCGACCGCCGTCTCGGCGAAGCGCCGCCGCACCCATGCCGCGGCCTCGGTGTCCCCGGTGACCAAGGTTCGCAGGTAGGCCACGAGGAACTGCACGTCGTAGAACCAGTGGGTGATCGGCGCGGGCAGCAGGCCGCGGCGGACGAGGTGGGCCTGCACGTGGTCGGTCTTGTCCCGCGTGTCGCCCCACATGTCGAAGGCGTAGCGGAAGTACCGGGTGGGGGCCTTCGCCAACCACGGTTCGAGAATGTCGACGTTGCGGTCGAGGTCGGCGACGTACGACGCGGCGTCGGTCCAGTTGAGGCTGGCGTGGCTGTGGGTGTGCGCCGCGACGTGGTGGCCGCGGTCGGTCCAGTGGTCGAGCGCCGAGAGCCAGTCCGGGTGGTCCTCGACCGGCGCGGTCGACGTGAAGGCGTACACCTCGGGGACCCGGTACTGCTCGAACGCGTCGCACAGTCGGCCGAGCACGATGTCGGGGTCGTAGCCGGGGGGGAAGCCGGCCCCTCTCCACATGAACGGGTCGTCGAGCGTGACGGCGAGCCGCAGTGGCTCCTGCGCGCGTCCGCTCTCGTCGATGAGCGCGGTGGTGTCGGTCATGGGTCGAGCGTGGGGGACGCCGCAGGATCCCCGCGACGCGTCCGGCGCACACCGCCCGGTGTGGTCTCGCCACACCCGACCGGACCGCGGGCGACCCTACGATGCGCCCATGCCGAACTCCGGGACCGGAGCCAGGTCGACGACGCCGTCGCACCCACCCATTGCGGAGTTCGTCACCTGGCTCGACCAGCGCGTCGCCCGCATCGTCGACGACATGTACGCCGCCGTCGTCGCCGCCACGCCCTCCGTGGTGCGCGACGACGAGGACGTGCGGCTGCTCCGCGAGGCCCTGGACTCCCACATGCCGCTGCTGAGGGACGCCGCGCAGTCGGCGACACCCAGGGTGGGTGTGCAGCTGGGCCGGCCCGCGGAGCGCTGGTCCCGCCGGCTCGCCAGGGCCGAGACCGACCTGGCCGACCTGGTGCTCGCCTACGACGCCGCTGCAGACGTGATCGTCGCGACCTTCGCGGCGCACCTGCGTGAGAGCGGAGTGTCCGACGCCCGCCGGGCCGACGCCCTCGAGACCGTGCTGGACCGGCTCTTCCGCTACCTGCGCACCGCCTGCGCCGCCGCGACCGCGGCCTACGTCCAGGAGCGCGAGCTCCTGCGCCAGCGCGACGCCTCCGACCTGCGGGCGGTGATCGTCGACGTGCTCGCGGGGACCGCGGACAGCACCGCTGCCGAGGCACGTCTGGGCTACCGCTTCGCCGACACCCACGCCGCCTTCGTGATCTGGGGATCGCACGCCACCTCCGCCGAGCTCGACCGCGCCGTCGCCCGGCTCCGCGCCGTCGCCCGTCCCCGTCAGCTCGTCGCGGTTCCGGACGGCCCCACGGCCGTCCACGGCTGGTTCTCGGGCGGCGACGTCGAGGCCTGGATGTCGGGCACCTCGGGATTGCGCCTCGCCCTCGGCAGCCCGCACCCGGGCCTCGCCGGGTTTCGGGCCTCGCACCGGGAGGCTGCCGAGACATGCAAGCTCGCCACGCGCTGGGTCGACGGCCCAGTGGTCCGGTTCGACGACGTCGTGGTGCTCGCCCTGGCCGACGGCACCCCCGGGCTCGCCGCGCCCTGGGCAACCGCGCGGCTGGGTGCCCTCGCCGACCCCGCCCACTCCGACCTCCTGCAGACCCTCCGGATCTGGCTGGCCGAGCTGGGCAGCCCGACCCACGCGGCACGCAGGCTCACCGTGCATCCCAACACGGTCGTGAAACGGCTGGAGCGGATCGCGGCGCTGCTCCCGGTCCCGTTGGATCCGAGGTCCGCCGTACTGCGGGTCGCGGTGGAGCTCGCACCCCTCACCCGAGGCTGACCACGAGCTTCCCCACGTGGCCGCCGTCGAACGACCCGACGAACGTCGGGACGACGACGCTGTCGAAGCCCTCCACCACGGTCTCGAACGCGCGCAGCCGGCCCGTCTCGACCTGCGCGCCGAGTTCGGCCTCGCACCGCGCCGCGCGGTCGGCGTGGTCGACCACGATGAACCCCTCCGCCCGGATGCGCTTCGTCACCAGCAGGCCGAAGTTCCGCGGCCCCGGAGGCCGGACGACGTCGTCGTACCCGGCGATCAGCCCGCACAACGCGATCCGGCCGCGGTTGTTCATCCGGTCCAGGACGGCTTCCATCATCGGGCCCCCGACGTTCTCGAACACCGCGTCGACCCCGTCCGGCGTCGCGGAGCTGGTCCGCCCAGTCGTCGGCCCGGTGGTCGACGACCGCGTCGACGCCGAGCTCGTCGGTGAGCAGCGCGCACTTGCGCGGCCCGCCCGCACTCGCGACGACGCGCGCCCCCGCGAGTCGGGCCAGCTGGACGGCGGCCGAGCCGACCGCGCCCGCGGCGGCGGAGACGAACACCGTCTCCCCGGCCCGCGGCGAGCAGATGTCCCCGATGCCCACCCACGCGGTCAGGCCCGTCATGCCGAGGATGCCGAGCCGGGCGGTCGACGCGTCGGGCGGGTCCGTGCCCGGACCCCGCCCTCCGGGCAGCGCTGTCGGGGGACCTGGACCTGCGCGAAGTCGGAGTCGCGGACCCGGCCGTGCGGACGCTGGGCGAGAACGACGGAATGAGGCACCTCCCCAGGCTGGGGACGGCGCCGACGTCCGACCATGGTCCGGGGCACCACCGTGCGGTGGCGGCCGGGCCCATCGCGGGTGGGATCCGACGGACCTAGCGTCCGAGGGATGCCGGACACGGTCATCTCCGCCTTCGCCGCACACGTCACCGCCCAGCCGGACGCCGTCGCCCTCAGCTCGGGCGACGGCTCGGTGCGCTGGACCCGGCGCGAGTACGCCGAGAAGGCGGCGCGACTCGCGTCCGCGTTCAGCGCCCTCGGGGTCCGTCCCGGGGACACCGTCGCACTCCTGATCGGGAACCGGCCCGAGTGGCAGCTCAGCGACCTCGCGGCGCTACTGGTGGGCGCGGCTCCGTTCTCCCTGTACGTCACCGCGCCCCCGCCGGAGTCCGCCGAGCTCATCACCCGGGCACGCGCCCGTCTCGTCGTCGCCGATCCCGAACTGCTGCGCGACGACCACCTCCCGGCCGGCGTCCCCGTCGTCACCGTCGACGAGCTGGATCACCTGCCGACCGATCCCACGTTCGTGCCCCACGAGCCGGAGCCGGACGACGTCGCGACCCTGATCTTCACCTCGGGCACGACCGGGAAGCCGAAGGGCGTGGAACTCACCCACGCCGCGATCGTCTTCCAGCTCCGCGCCCTGGACTCCATCGTCCGCCTGGACGGCGGCACGACGGTCTCCTATCTCCCCCACGCGCACATCGTCGACCGGGTGGTCGGCCACTACGCCGCGCTGGTCGGCGGCACGAGCGTGACGACCGTGGCCGACCCGACCACCCTGTTCGACGTCCTCCAACAGGTCCGGCCGCGGCTGTTCACCTCCGTCCCCCGGATCTGGCAGCGCATCGAACGGCTGATGCGCGCCATGCTCCGCGACGGCGCCACGCACGAGCAGCTGGCCTCCCGGTTCGGGCTCGACGGCGCGCAGTGGCTGGTCACGGGGTCGGCGCCGCTACCGGCCTCGACCCACGAGTTCTTCGCCTCGATCGGTCTCCCCCTGCACGACCTCTGGGGCCTGAGCGAGACCACCGCCGTCGCGACCTACACCGGGCCGGACGACGCCTACCGGGACAGGGCCGGCACGGTCGGTCGCCCGCTCCCCGGCACCGCCGTCCGGCTCGCCGACGACGGCGAGATCCTGGTGCACGGCCGCCACCTCGCCCGCGGCTACCGCGACGATCCGCAGGCGACAGCGGACTCGTTCACCGACGGATGGTTCCGCACCGGGGACCTCGGGGAGTGGCGGGGCGAGCTCCTCACGGTCACGGGCCGGAAGAAGGACCTCATCATCACCGCGGGCGGTGAGAACATCTCACCCAGCCGGATCGAGGACATCCTCGCCGAGTCATCCCTGGTGGACCAGGTTCTCGTCATCGGCGACGGACGGCCCTTCCTCGTCGCCCTCGTGGTTCCCGATTTCGCCGAGCTCGCCCTTCGCGGCGTCCACGGCGACCCCGAGGAGGTCGTCGCCGACCCGAGGACCCGCGCGCTGCTCGAGACTGCGCTCGACACCGCGAACCAGAAGCTCTGCAAGGCCGAGAAGGTCCGAGCTCATGCCATCCTGCCGCGGGCCTGGACCGGCGACTCCGGCGAGCTCACCCCGACGCTCAAACTGCGTCGCGGGGCGGTCGAGCAGAGCAATCGCGCCCTCGTCGACGAACTCTATGCCGGCACCCGTCCGCGCGACCGACAGACCGACAGGACACCTGCAGGCTGACCACATGCGGAACGTCGCCGACGAGGATCGTCGTGGGACGAGTTGCAGTCCGCCGGTGGCCTCAACCCGAATCCGGCCACCCGTGCCCACTCCTACCTGTGGTGCACGAGATGACGAACGCATCACGGGGAGGCCACGCCGCATCGCCCTGAGCAGCGAAAGCAGTTCGATCAGAGGCCACGACGACGTCGACGCCGTGACCCGCTTAGGTCTCTGAACTGCGAAAATGGAGCCGCCTTGGGGAGTCGAACCCCAGACCTACGCATTACGAGTGCGTCGCTCTAACCGACTGAGCTAAGGCGGCGTTGTGCCTGCGTCAGTGTAGCGACCGCCGCAGGCGGGTTGCGCCCCACCCGTCCACCGCCCTGACCTGCGGTTCAGCCGCGCTGCAGGGACATCATCATCGCCTCGACCGCGATCTCCGGCTTCACGTTCAGGTCCATCGCCGTGCGGCAGGCGAGGACGGCCTCGAGCCGGCGCAGCGCCGACTCCGCCGACCACTCGGACGCGGCGCGGCGGATGTCGGTCTCGCGGTCGGGGTTGGTGAGGCGGACCTGCGCGTCGCTGCCCACCACGATCACGTCGCGGTAGAACCCCGCGAGGTCGACCAGGGCGCGGTCGATGGCGTCGCGCTGGGTGCGGGTGTTGCGGGACTTCTGCTGCTTCTCCAGCTCCCGTTCCGCCGCTTTCGCGCCGCGGGCGGCCTGCGCGACGCCCTTGCCCACTCCGCCGGCGCCCATGGCGACGGCGAGCTCCTCGCGCTCGGCGGCGTCGCGGCCCTCGCTCATCTCGACGGCCTCGGCCTTGGCGTTGCGGACGAGATCGCCGGCGTAGGCGAAGACGTCGCCGAGGCCGCGGAGGCGCATGGGCAGACCCAGGACCGTCTCGCGGTAGGCGCGGGCCTCGGGGTCGCGGGCCAGGCGGCGGGCCCGGCCGACGTGGCCGCCCGACACCGACGCCGCCCAGCGGGCCTGGTCGGGTTCGATGCCGTCGCGGCGGACCAGGACGTCGGCGATGGCCTCCGGCACGGGTGTGCGCAGGGGGACCGGGCGGCAGCGGGAGCGGATGGTGACGCTGACGTCCTCGGGATGGTCCGACGGCGCGCAGAGCAGGAAGATCGTCTGCGGCGGGGGCTCCTCGATCACCTTGAGCAGCGCGTTGGCCGCGTTCTCGGTGAGCCGGTCGGCGTCGGTGATGATCAGCACCTGGTACGCGCCCATGGCCGGGCGGCGGGCGGCCGACTGCACGAGCGTGCGCATCGACTTCACCGAGATCGACAGGCCGTCGGGCACGATCTCGCGGACGTCGGCGTGGGTGCCCGTCATCACCGTGTGGCACGACACGCAGTGGCCGCAGCCGTGGTCGGGGCACTGCAGCGCCGCCGCGAACGCCCGCGCGGCCACCGAACGGCCGGAACCGGGCGGGCCGGTGAACAGCCACGCGTGGGTCATCGCCGACGGGTCCTCGGCCGCCGCGCTCAGCTCCGCCACGGCCGTGGGCTGACCGACGACCTCGTCCCAGACCGTCACGTGTCCGCCTCGATCGGGGCCATGGCCGGTTCTTCCGATGGCGCAGCCTTCACCGGCAGCATCCCGGCCAGGCCCGCGTGGACGCGCTCGGCGACCTCGTCGGGGGTGCCGTCGGCGTCGACCACGACGTAGCGGTGCGGTTCCGCGGCCGCCATGCGGGTGAGCAGCCGCTGCACCCGCAGGTGCTGCTCACCGGCGATGCCGGTGGCCGGCGCGATGTCGGCGGGGGCGCGGTCGAGCAGCACCGAGACGTCCGGACGCAGCCGCCCGGTGGCCCACGCCGCCAGGTTCTCCAGCTCGCGGGGATCGAGCGCCGCCTGTGCCGCCACCCCGTAGTGGGCGAGCGGGCTGGCGAGGAACCGGTCGACGACGACGACCGCACCGGCGGCCAGCGCCGGGCGGATCACGCGCTCCACCTGGTCGGCCCGCACCGCCGCCGCCGCGAGCGCGGTGGCCCGGCTGCCCGCCAGCGCGGCCTCGCGGGTGGCCGCCTCCCAGCGCTCGCGCTCGTCGTCCTCGGGTTCGACGACGGTGTGGCCCCCGGCGCGCAGCCGCGCGGCCAACCGGGACGCCTGCGCGGCCGTCTCCTCGGCGGGTGCGCCCTCCACGGCGATCAGCACGCCCGCGCCCTCGCGCGGCTCTCCCCGGCGCAGCGCGGCGAGCAGGTCGGGCAGCATCGGCTCGGTGCGGCGGTCGTCCATCTGCCGGTAGGCGAGCATGCCCACGCCGGCCGCGACGAGGCCACCGGCGAGCATCACCACGCGCGTGCCGTCGACGACGAACGGGAGCCCGAACACGTCCACGGTGCGGGTGGCGACGAGCCCGACGATCAGCGGCACCACTGCCAGCGAGCCCAGCAGCGTGAGCCGCACGATCGACTGGACGAACGCGTTGATGCGGCCGCGGATGTCGTCGGCCACCTGCGAGCCGATGATCGTCAGGCCGGTGAGGAACGCGATGCCGGCGAACCCGCCCACCAGCATCACCGCGGCGATGGCCACGAACAGGTGCGGCGCGATCGCGACCAGCACCAGGGCCAGCCCGGCCGCGACGATGGCCGCGCCGAACAGCCGGTTGTGCGGGATGTTGCGGGCCATTCTCGGGGCGGCGCCCATGCCGATGGCCAGCCCGACGAACACCGACGCGAACAGCACGCCGTAGGCCGCGTTGCCACCGCCGAGGCTCGCGGCGTAGAGCGTGGCCGAGCCGACCACGATGCCCCCGGCGGTGAACGCGCCGATGATGCCGGTGACCAGGCCGCGGATGAGCGGCGTGCGCACGACGAACGTGGCGCCGTCGCGGATCAGGGTGAGCACACCCGGCGTGACCTCACGCCGGCCCGACGCGCGACCGGAGATCTCCGGGATCGCGAACCACACCACGAGCGCGATGAGCAGGTACGCGAACCCGCTGAAGACCAGCGTGATGTAGACGATGTCGATGGCGGCGGCCCCCAGCGACGCCCCCACCCGCGACACCAGCGCGAACAGGCCGGACGCGGTGATGACCGAGACGCCGTAGGTCATGACGAGGGCGAGCTGGCTGGCCGTCTCGACCTGGTCGGGGCGGCGCAGCAGGTTGGGCACCGCGGCGTCCTTGGCCGGGATCCAGAACATCGCGCAGAACTCGATGAGGAACGTGGCGAGGAACAGCCACCACAGCGACCCCACCAGCGGGATGGACACGAACAGCCCGAAGCGCAGCAGGTCGCTGACGACCATGACGGCGCGGCGGTCGAACTTGTCGGCCAGCGCCCCGGCGAGCGGACCCAGCACGAGCGAGGGCAGCAGCTTGGTGGCCACCACACCGCCGAGGGCGAAGCTCTGGGCCTGGTAGCCGCTGGTGAGCTGGGTGGCGAGCGCGGACAGGGCCAGCAGGCTCATCCAGTCGCAGATGCCCGCCACGGACGTGACCATCCACAGCCGCCGGAACGCCGGGATGGCCAGCACGCTGCGGACGCGCTGGGAGGTGGCCGCGGACAGATCCGGGCCGGGCTCCGATGCCATCGCTGCTCACCTCCTGGCGTGGTCGCGGGGCCCAGGGTAATCGGCGGTGCCGACGGTCCGGTTCGGCGCTCAGGGTGTCAGCAGGGCCACGACCATCTGGACGAGGATCAGCGCGAAGACGCAGATGAAGAACAGGTTGAACAGCCGGGAGCCCAACCGGCTGCGGGTGTGCCGCGACAGGCCGAGGATCCCCTGCTCGGGCTCGATCCGCGGACGGGCGCGGAGGTGGGGCGGGGCTGCCGGGGCGGTCGGCGGTGGCCGGACACCGGCCGCGGCGCGGGGTGGCCCCGGCCGACCGGGGGTCGCCGGCGGCACGGTGGGACGGACGACCGGGGACGGGGCAGGCGGCGGAGCGGGCGGTGGTCCGGACCGTTCCGGATCCGCGCCCTCCGAGTGTGACGACGCCGCAGCGGCCGCCCTCAGCTTCGCGATGTACGCCTGTTCGACCGTGATCGGTGTCCGGGGACGCTCCGCCGCGTCGGGCACGGCGGCCGGTCCCGAAGCGATGATCACCGGCGGGTCGGCGGCGGTGCCCCGCCCGCCTCCTCCCTCGGACGCGGCAGCCCCGTCGACGGACTCGTCGTCCACCCCGGCCGTCATGCGCGGGATGGTAGGCCGGGGAGCCCGGCGCCGTCAGCAACCAGGCCGGACCCGGACGGTCAGTTCCCGCCGGGCGGAACCTGCTGACCACCGGGCGGCTGGGCCCCCGGCTGGTCGCCGGGTGGCTGGTCGGTGCCCGGCGGCGCGGGCGGCGGCGGGACCGAGCCGCTGCTGACGCTCAGCACGATCGTCTCCCCGGGCAGCGCCGAGCCGCGGGGGCTCTGCCCGACGACGGTGCCGCGCGGGGCGGCGTTGTCCACGGTGCGGTTCGAGACCTGCCAGTTGGCCCGTTGCAGGATCGAACGGGCGTCGTTCTGGCTGCGCCCCACCACGTCCGGGACGCGGGACGCGGCGCCCCCATCGAGGAACTTGTCGTCGGTGGGCGGCAGCGGCAGGACCGGCTGGCCGTCGAGGATCGGCTTCATGGCCCCGAACCACGTCTCGGCGGGGGTCTTGCCGCCGAAGATGTTGCCGCTGCGGCAGGCGAACGGGGGGCCGGCGCCGTCGCAGAGCGGCTGCGGGCGGTTGGAGTTGTCGAACGCGATGACCGCGCCCGCGAGCTCCGGCGTGACCCCGACGAAGGCGGCGGACTTGTGGTACTGCGTGGTACCGGTCTTGCCGGCCATCGGCCGGTTCCAGCCCACCTGGCGGGCCGCCCCGGCCGCGGTGCCGCTGACGACGTCCTTGCTCAGGCCGGTCATCAGGGTGTTGGCCAGCCCCGGCTCCACGGCCTGGTTGCACGGCGCCTCGGTGATGGCGACCGGCTGTCCGGACTGGTCGGTGATGGAGTCGATCGGGCTCGGCGGGCACCACTTTCCGGCGCTGGCGAGCGTGGCGCCCACGTTGGCCAGCTCCAGCACGCTCGTCGGGCTCACACCGAGGGTGAACGAGGCCTGCTTCTGCTCCTTGGTGATCTCGGCGATGGAGCGGCCGGTGCGGACGCCGGTCTCCGTCACGTACTCGGTGGTGGCCAGCGACTTCATGCCCAGCCGCACCGCCATGTCGACGACATCGGGCACCCCGGTGAACTCCTCCAGCTTCACGAACGCCGTGTTCGGCGACGTGGCGAGGGCGTCCTGCAGCGACATCCGCTCCGCGTACTTGCCGGCGTTCTGCACCGGGATCGACCGGCCGCTGCCGTCCTTGTAGATGGGCGACAGGTACCCGCTCGGCGGGACGGCGAGCTGGTAGTTGATGCCCAGGCCCTTCTCCAGCGCCGTGGCGGCGGTGAAGATCTTGTAGGTGGAGCCCGCGCCCATCGGCACCGGCTCGTAGGGCAGGCCGTAGCTGGTCTCGAGCTTGTCGCCGTCGAGACCGAAGACCCGGCTCGACGCCATGGCCACCACGCGGTGCTTGGTCTGCCCCGGCTGCACCACGGACATCACGTCGGCGACGTTGGGCTGGTCGGGCGGCACCTCGGCGTTCAGCGACGCCTTCGTCTTGGCCAGCACGTCGCGGTCCAGCGAGGTCTTGATGGTCAGACCGCCGCGCATGAGCTGGTCCTGCGACAGGCCGGCCTCGATCAGGTAGGCCTGCACGTACTTGCAGAAGAAGCCCGCGTCGCCCGCCCCGATGCAGCCGCTGGGCTGGGTGACGAGCGGGTTGACGACGCCGAGCGGGGCCGCGAGCGCGGTGGCCAGTTGCTTGTCGTCGATCATCTGCTGGTCGCGCATCAGCTGGATGACGACGTTGCGCCGGTCCAGCGCGGCCTTGGCCTTCGTCACCGGGTCGTAGGCGGTGGTGCTGCGCACCATGCCGGCCAGCATCGCGGCCTGCGGCACCGTCAGCTTCGCGGCGGTGGTGTTGAAGTAGGTGCGCGCCGCCGACTGGATGCCCGCCGCCCCGTTGCCGAACGAGACGATGTTCAGGTAGCGGGTGAGGATGTCCTCCTTGCTCAGGTTGCGCTCCAGTTGTAGCGCGATCTGGGCCTCCTTGAGCTTGCGCGCGGGCGTCTGCTCGGTGGCCTTGAGCCGCTCGGTCTCGGTCTTGGCGTCGACGTAGAGGAAGTAGTTCTTGACGTACTGCTGGGTGAGCGTGGACGCGCCCTGCACGACGTCGCCCGAGGCGGAGTTGGCCACGAGCGCGCGGATCGTGCCCTGCCAGTCGACGCCGTTGTGCTGGTAGAACCGGCGGTCCTCGGTGGCCACGATCGCGGCCTTCATGGCCGACGAGATCTGGTCCGACGTGACGGTCTGCCGGTTCTGGTTCGGGTCGAAGAACCGCGCGATGGGCACCCCGGACGAGTCGGTGACGGTGGTGGTGACCGGCAGCGGCCCGTCCACGACGTCGGTGGAGACGGTGGTGACGCTGTCGCCCGCGTCACCTGCGACGAGTCCGAAGCCTGCCGCCGCCGGGAACGAGATGCCGGCCGCCAGCATGCCGGCGACCAGGCTCAACCCGAGAAGCAGGCCGACCGGACGTAGGAGGAGGCGCGGTGAGCTCACGTCGAGTCAGGGTACGCGGAACCTCGTGATCGTCCCGTACGGCGCGAACGGGTAGTTCTCGGTCGCGGGGCGGCCCCGGAATCAGGGCCATGATGTCGACCGGCCGATGGAATTGAGTAGTTTTGCTCGCTTTCGAGGGGAACCTCCCGCTCCCAGAATCCGTCTGTGCTGGTCATGAGGAGTGCATCGACGATCTCGGGAGTTTCCATGACCGTGTCAAGCCGCGCTGACTGCCGGGGCTGGTGCCTCGGTGGTGAAGGTGCGGTTGTCGCGGATCAGGGC
>NZ_MKVV01000018.1:0-6307 GCF_001899645.1 Pseudonocardia sp. 73-21
CGACAGTGCAGACGACAGTGCAGACGACAGTGCAGACGACAGTGCAGACGACCGCGCAGACGACAGCGCAGACGACCGCGCAGATGACCGCGCAGACCGCGGCGACAGCGCACCCTCACCGACCATCCCTGCCTCCTGCGGCTCGACCGGTCGCCCATCCTGCCAGGGGCCACGGACGTGGTCGGCGGCCCCCGTCGGGCGCGATACCCTGACGGGCCCACCCTCTTCCCGACGAATTGCAGGAGCACGCGATGCCCTCCCCCCGCCCTGTGCAGCGTTCCGCCGGGCAGCAGCCCGACGGCCCACTGCACGGCGTGCTGGAACCGATCGTCACCGGCGCCGGGTTCGAGCTCGACGAGCTCGACGTCCGCGTCATCGGCCGCCGCCACACCATCAAGCTGGTGGTGGACTCCGACTCCGGCGTCGGGCTCGACGACATCGCGCACGTCTCCCGCGCCGCGTCCGAGGAGCTCGACAAGCACGAGCACCTCATCGGCGGGTCCTACACGCTCGAGGTGACCTCGCCCGGCGTCGACCGTCCGCTCACCTCACCGCGCCACTGGCGCCGCGCCCACCTGCGTCTGGTCGCCGTCCGCACCCGGGACGGCGGCACGCTCACCGGCCGGGTCGGCACGGCAGGCGAGGAGTCGGTGGAGCTGCTGGTCGCCGGCGTCAAGCGCCCGCTGCGCTACGCCGACGTCGAGCACGCCGCCGTCGAGGTCGAGTTCAACCACCCGCCCGCGGCCGAGCTCGCACTGCTTCAGGGGACCACCCCGGAGGGATCGCAATGAACGTCGACATCGCCGCCCTGCGCGCCATCGAGCGCGACAAGGAGATCCCCTTCGAGACGGTGATCGAGGCCATCCAGACGGCCCTGCTCACCGCGTACAAGCACACCGACGGCCACCAGCCCGCGGCCCGCATCGACATCGACCGCAAGAGCGGTCTGGTGCGCGTCATGGCCACCGAGACGGCCGAGGACGGCTCCCAGACCGAGTGGGACGACACCCCCGAGGGCTTCGGGCGCATCGCCGCCACCACCGCGCGCCAGGTGATCGTCCAGCGGCTGCGCGACGCCGAGCACGAGCGCACCTTCGGCGAGTTCGCCACGAAGGAGGGCGAAATCATCGCCGGTGTCGTGCAGCGCGACGCCCGCGCCAACGCCCGCGGCGTGGTGATCGTCCAGCTGTCACCGCAGACCGAGGGCGTGCTGCCGCAGGCCGAGCAGGTGCCCGGCGAGAACTACGCCCACGGCGAGCGGATCCGCTGCTACGTCGTGGGTGTCACCCGCGGTGGGCGCGGCACGCAGATCACGTTGAGCCGCACCCACCCCAACCTCGTGCGCAAACTGTTCGCGCTCGAGGTGCCGGAGATCGTCGACGGCTCGGTGGAGATCACCGCGGTCGCGCGCGAGGCCGGGCACCGCTCGAAGATCGCCGTGCGGTCCACCGTGCCCGGCGTCAACCCCAAGGGCGCCTGCATCGGCCCGATGGGCGCGCGGGTGCGCGGCGTCATGAGCGAGCTGGCCGGAGAGAAGATCGACATCATCGACTGGGACGAGGACCCCGCCACGTTCGTGGGCAACGCCCTGTCCCCGTCGAAGGTGGTCTCCGTCACGGTGCTCGACGCCAAGACCCGCACCGCGCGCGTCGTCGTCCCGGACTTCCAGCTCTCCCTCGCCATCGGCAAGGAGGGGCAGAACGCCCGGTTGGCGGCCCGGCTCACCGGGTGGCGCATCGACATCCGCAGCGACGCCGACCCCCGCGGCGCGGTCGACGCCCCGGAGTCGGAGTCGGTCGGCTGAACGGCTCGGTCTCCGCCGGGGGGAGAAGGACGCGCACCCCTGCGCTACACTCGGCAACGGCCAACGACCACGGCTCGACTCCCGCACGCCCCGCTCCAATTCGGACGTGCGTCGGTTGCCGAACCCGGTCACCGGCCGACGGTCTGTTGCGTGTCGTCGCGGTGGACGGGGTGGTCACCCCGGATCCGCGCCGACGGCTCCCCGGACGAGGTGCGTGGTTGCATCCCGTTCCGGAGTGCCTGGACCGTGCCGAGCGTCGCTCGGCGTTCCCACGGGCGCTCCGCGTCCCGGGACCGCTGGACGTCACCGCGGTGCGGGCACATCTGATCGTCGTCAGCGGAGTTCGGGACACACCCGATCTCGACACCACAGGAAGCAAGGTCGACCCGTCATGAGCCAGTCGTGAAGATCGCACCATGAACGTGCTTCGACACTAGGTTCGAGGTCGAGCGGGACCAGCCGCCGGCCTCCGAGAAACAAGGAGTGCAGTGGCAGGCAAGGCCCGTGTGCACGAGCTCGCTAAAGAGCTCGGCATCTCAAGCAAGCAGGTCCTGAGCAAGTTGCAGGATCTCGGGGAGTACGTGAAGTCTCCCTCCTCCACCGTCGAGGCCCCCGTCGCCCGCAAGCTGCGGGAGTCCGTCGGCGGCGGCAACGGTTCCCCCAAGCCCGGTCGTCCCGGCCCCGTGCCCGGACCGCCCCGTGGCAACACCCCCATGCCCGGACCGCGTCCGGGTCCGCAGCGTCCCGCGGCTCCGCAGGCCCCGGCCGCACCGGCCGCGCCCGCTCAGCCGGCCGTCTCGCCGGCCCAGCCGGCCGTCTCGCCGGCCCAGCCGGCCGAGGTCAGCCGCCCCGCGGCGGCGTCGGCCCCGGCACGCACCGATTCCCCGCGTCCCGCCGGCCCCGGCCCGCGTCCCGGACCTCGTCCGGGTCCGGCCGCCCCGGCCCGCCAGGAGCCGGCCGCGGCGCAGGCCCCGGCGGCTCCGTCCCGTCCGGCGCCCCAGCAGGGTGGGCAGCCCGCTGCCGCATCCGGTTCGGGCACGGTCGTCCCGCCCAAGCAGGCCGGCCCGCGTCCCGGCCCGAAGAGCGGCCCGCCCCGGGTCGCCAACAACCCGTTCGGCGTCGGTTCCGGCGCCCCGCCCCGCCCGGCCCCCCCGCGTCCGGGCCCGCCCGCGGCTGCGGCCCAGGGTGGATCGGCTCCGGCCGCACCCGCGCAGGGTGCTCCGGGCCAGGGTGCTCCGGGCCAGGGTGCCCCCGGCCAGGGCGGACCACGTCCCGGTGGCCCGCGTCCCGGTGGTCCCCGCCCGGGTGGCCCCGGTCAGGGCGGTCCGCGTCCCCCCACTCCCGGCAACATGCCGCCGCGTCCGAACCCCGGCATGATGCCGGCGCGTCCGGCCGCTCCGCGGCCGGGTGCCGGTCGTGGCGGCCCCGGTGGCCCCGGTGGTCGTCCCGGTGGTCCGGGCGGTCGTCCCGGCGGTCCCGGTGCCGGTCGTCCCGGTGGCGGCGGCGGCGGCTTCCGTCCCGGTGGCGGCGGTCCCGGTGGTGGCGGTGCCCCCGCAGGCGGCGGCTTCCGCGGTGGTCCCGGTGGCGGCGGTGGCCGTCCCGGTGGTCCGCGTGGTCGCGGCGGTGCCGCGGGTGCGTTCGGCCGTCCCGGCGGGCCGGCCCGCAAGGGCCGCAAGTCGAAGCGGCAGAAGCGCCAGGAGTTCGACTCGATGCAGGCTCCCTCGGTCGGCGGCGTCCGCCTGCCGAAGGGCCGTGGCGAGACGGTCAAGCTCGCCCGCGGTGCCTCGCTGACGGACTTCGCCGACAAGATCAACGCGAACCCGGCCTCGCTGGTGCAGGTGCTGTTCCACCTCGGTGAGATGGTCACCTCCACCCAGTCGGTGTCCGACGAGATCCTCGAGCTGCTCGGCACCGAGATGAACTACGTGGTGCAGGTCGTCAGCCCCGAGGAGGAGGACCGCGAGCTGCTCGACAGTTTCGACATCTCCTTCGGCGAGAACGCGGGCGACGACGACGACCTCGAGTTCCGGCCGCCGGTCGTCACGATCATGGGTCACGTCGACCACGGAAAGACCCGACTGCTCGACACGATCCGCAAGGCCAACGTCCGCGAGAGCGAGGCGGGTGGCATCACGCAGGCCATCGGCGCCTACCAGGTCCTCACGGAGCTGGAGGGCAACGAGCGTCCGATCACGTTCATCGACACCCCGGGCCACGAGGCGTTCACCGCCATGCGTGCCCGTGGTGCGAAGAGCACGGACATCGCGGTCATCGTGGTCGCCGCCGACGACGGCGTCATGCCGCAGACGGTGGAGGCCATCAACCACGCCCAGGCGGCCGACGTGCCGATCGTCGTGGCGGTCAACAAGATCGACGTCGAGGGCGCCAACCCGGCCAAGATCCGCCAGCAGCTCACCGAGTACAACCTGGTGGCCGAGGAGTACGGCGGCGACACGATGTTCGTCGACATCTCCGCCAAGCAGGGCACCAACATCGACGCGCTCCTGGAGGCGATCCTCCTCACGGCGGACGCCTCGCTGGACCTGCGGGCCAACCCGAACATGGAGGCCCAGGGCGTCGCGATCGAGGCCCACCTCGACCGCGGTCGCGGTCCGGTGGCCACGGTGCTGGTGCAGCGCGGCACGCTGCACGTCGGCGACTCGATCGTCGCGGGCGACGCCTCCGGGCGCGTCCGGCGGATGCTCGACGAGCACGGCGCGGACGTCACCGAGGCCTTCCCGTCGCGTCCGGTGCAGGTCATCGGCTTCACGTCGGTGCCCGGTGCGGGCGACACGTTCCTCGTCGTCGACGAGGACCGCGTGGCACGGCAGATCGCCGACCGCCGCCGGGCCCGGGAGCGCAACGCCGAGCTGGCCGGCCGTCGCAAGCGCGTCAGCCTGGAGGACCTCGACGAGGCCCTGAAGGAGACCAACCAGCTCAACCTGATCATCAAGGGCGACAACTCGGGTTCCGTCGAGGCACTCGAGGACGCGCTCCTGAAGATCGAGGTCGGCGACGACGTCGAGCTGCGGGTCATCCACCGCGGCGTCGGTGGCATCACCGAGGGCGACATCAACCTCGCCATCGCCGACAACGTCATCGTGCTGGGCTTCAACGTCCGGGCCGAGGGCAAGGCCACGGAGCTGGCCAACCGCGAGGGTGTGGAGATCCGGTACTACACCGTGATCTACCAGGCCATCGACGAGATCGAGCAGGCGCTGAAGGGCATGCTCAAGCCGGAGTACGAGGAGGTGGAGCTCGGCCACGCCGAGGTCCGCGCGGTCTTCCGCTCCTCGCGCTTCGGGTCGATCGCCGGTTGCCTCGTGATGGACGGGCTGATCCGCCGCAACGCCAAGGCCCGGTTGCTGCGCGACAGCGCGGTGGTCGCCCAGAACCTGACGATCAACTCGTTGAGGCGCGTGAAGGACGACGTGGTCGAGGTCCGCGAGGGCTTCGAGTGCGGTCTGACGCTCGGCAACTTCAACGACGTCAAGGAAGGCGACATCATCGAGACCTACGAGGTCCGCGAGAAGCCGCGCGCCTGATGTCTCCGTGCGGCAGGTCGGGTGCACGCCCGGCCTGCCGCACGGGATGATCGACCCGTCGACGTACCTGCTCCCGCGGAGGCGGCATGATCAGGGCATGTACGTCGGAGCACTGGAGCTGGACGTCCTCCTCGGGGACGTGCACTCCTTGAAGGAGAAGCGTTCGCTCGTCCGGCCCGTGCTGGCCGAGCTGCGCCGGAAGTTCGAGGTGTCCGTCGCCGAGGCGGGCCACCTGGATCTGCGCCGGCGTGCGCTGGTCGGCGTCGCGGTCGTGGCGGCGGATGCGGCGCACGTCACCGAGGTGCTCGACCGGTGCGAGCGGCTCGTGGCCGCCCGCCCGGAGCTCGAACTGCTCTCGGCCCGGCATCGCATGCTGGGCCCGGAGGACTAGTCCCGAAGGAGTTGTCACCATGGTGGATCCACCGCGCGCCCGCAAGCTCTCCAAGCGGATCTCGCAGATCGTGGCCCATGCGCTGGAGCACGAGGTCAAGGACCCGCGGCTCGCGTTCGTGACCATCACCGACACGCGGGTCACCGGTGATCTCCAGGAGGCCACCGTCTACTACACGGTGCTCGGCGAGACCATCGACGCCGAACCCGACCTGCAGGCGGCCGCCGCGGCACTGAACTCGGCCACCGGTGTGCTCCGCTCGCTGGTCGGGGCGGGCACCGGTGTCCGGCGCACCCCGTCCCTGACGTTCGTCGCCGACATCGTCCCGGACGAGGCGCGTCGCATGGAGGAACTGCTGGCCCGCACCCGCGAGTCCGACGCCGAGGTGGCCCGGCTCGCGGCCGGGGCCCAGCCGGCGGGCGACGCCGACCCCTACCGCACCCCGCGGGAGCAGGACGAGGAGGAATGAGCCCGCCCGACGACGTCATTGCTGCCGCGGAGGCGCTGTGAACACCGCCGACGTTCTTTCTCCCGCGGAGGCGCTGTGAACACCGCCGACGTTCTTTC
>NZ_MKVV01000018.1:6318-25985 GCF_001899645.1 Pseudonocardia sp. 73-21
GGCGCTGTGAACACCGCCGACGTTCTTTCTCCCGCGGAGGCGCTGTGAACACCGACGTCGCGGGAGCGGTCGAGGACGCCGCTGCCCTGCTCCTCGGCGCCGGCGACGTCACCCTGCTCGCCCACGTCCAGCCCGACGCCGACTCGCTGGGCAGCGCACTCGCGCTCGGCATCGCGCTGCGCCGGCGGGGCACGGCCGTGCGGATCTCCTTCGCGACCCCGGACGAGATGCCGGACACGTTGCGCCCGCTCGACGTGCTCGGCCTGGTCGTGCCGCCGTCGGAGCTCCCCGCGGCCCCGGAGCTGCTCGTCGCCTGCGACGCGGCGGAGCCGGCGCGCCTCGGTCCGCTGGCCGGCCTGCTCGACACGGCCGGCACCACGATCATGATCGACCACCACGTGTCCAACCCGGGCTTCGGCGACGTCCGGGTGCTCGTCCCCGGGGCCGAGGCCACCGTGGTGCTGGCGCACCGCGTGCTCGTCGCGATGGGCACGGAGCTCGACGTCGACGTCGCCCGCTGCCTCTACGCGGGCCTGGTCACCGACACGCGCGGCTTCCGGACGGCCGGACCGGCCGCGCACCGGTTGGCCGCCGCGCTGCTGGAGACAGGGCTGGATCCCGAGGCGTTGGTGCGGCCCATGATGGACACCCACCCGTTCGCCTGGCTCGACGCCCTCGGCGCGGCCCTGCAGCGCTGCGTGCTGGAGCCCGACGCCGCGGACGGGCTCGGGCTCGCCTACACCGTCATCCCCACCGCCGACGCGGCGCGGTTCCGGCTCGCCGAGACCGACGGCGTCGTCGACATCGTGCGCACCACGGCCGAGGCCGAGGTCGCGGCGGTGTTCAAGCAGGTCGGGGAGCGGACATGGTCGGGGTCGTTGCGGTCGAAGGGAGCGGTCGACGTCGCCGCCGTGGCCGCGGACCTGGGCGGCGGAGGGCACCGGATGGCCGCGGGCTTCACCCGCGAGGCCGATCTCGACGTGCTGCTGGCGGCCCTGCGGGACGCGCTCGGCCCGCAGCGCGACGCCGTCCGGCGGATCGCGGGCTGATCCGCGTTACCGTTGTCCGGTGAGCGAGACCCGGGAGTTCCTGACCGCCTTCCTCCGCAGGCCCACCACGATGGGGGCGGTGGCGCCGAGCTCCGAGCGGCTCGCGACGGTGCTCGCGTCCGTCGTTCCGACGGCGGGCAGCCCGGTCGTGGTGGAGCTGGGCCCCGGCACGGGCGCGGTCAGCGCCGTGATCGCCGAGCGGCTTCCCCCCGGCGCCCGGCACCTCGCGGTGGAGCTCGACGCCGACCTGGTCGCCTACCTGCGGCGCACCCGGCCGGAGCTGGAGGTCGTGCACGGTGACGCGCGGGAGCTCGGCAAGGTGCTCGTCGAGCAGGGCGTCGACCGCGTGGACGCGGTGATCTGCGGGCTGCCCTGGGCCCTGTTCGACGACGCGACGCAGGCCGAGATCCTCGCCGAGATCAGCCGGGCCATCGGCACCACGGGCGCGTTCACCACGTTCGCCTACCTGCACGGCATGGCGCTCGGTGCGGCGCGGCGGTTCCGCTCGACGCTGCGGGGCGTCTTCGAGGAGGTGCTCGTGAGCGCGACGGTGTGGCGCAACGTGCCGCCGGCGTTCGTCTACGTGTGCCGCCGCCCCCGAGCGTGAGCCGGCTCCCCGCGCGCGACGTCCTGGCCCT
Source organism: Pseudonocardia sp. 73-21 (assembly GCF_001899645.1). Classification (GTDB taxonomy): domain Bacteria; phylum Actinomycetota; class Actinomycetes; order Mycobacteriales; family Pseudonocardiaceae; genus Pseudonocardia. The sequence goes on from NZ_MKVV01000018.1 coordinate 8,006, forward strand.
GGCCGCGCCGGCGTTGCCGGTGCTGGCGGCCGAGCCGCTGTACCTGCTGGTCGACACGGCCGTGGTCGGGCGCCTCGGCGCGGTGCCGCTGGCCGGCCTGGCGGTGGCCGGGGTGCTGTTCGCCCAGGTCACCACCCAGCTGAACTTCCTGTCCTACGGCACCACGGCCCGCACCGCCCGTCTGCACGGGGCCGGGCGGCGCGCCGACGCCGTCGCCGAGGGCGTACAGGCCACCTGGCTGGCGCTGGGTGTCGGCCTCATCGTGCTGGGGGTCGGGCAGCTCGTCGCGGCCCCGGTGGCAGGCGCGATCGGCAACGGCGGGGCCATCGCCGCCGGTGCCGTCTCGTGGTTGCGGGTCGCCCTGTTCGGGGCGCCACTGGTGCTGATCACGTTGGCGGGCAACGGATGGATGCGGGGCGTGCAGGACACGCGCCGCCCGCTGTACTTCGTGCTGGGCGCGAACGCGGTGTCGGCGGCGGGCTGCCTGGTGCTGGTGCCGCAGCTGGGGCTCGTCGGCTCCGCGGTGGCCAACGTGATCGGCCAGACGGTCGGCGCCGTGCTGTTCCTGGGCGCGCTGGCCCGCGAACGCGTGCCGCTGCGGCCGCGGCCCGCCGTGCTGCGCGCGCAGCTCTCCCTGGGCCGGGACCTGCTGGCCCGCAGCCTCGCGTTCCAGGCCTGCTTCCTCTCCGCCGCCGCGGTGGCCACCCGGTTCGGGGCCGCGACGGCCGCGGCCCACCAGGTGGTGCTGCAGCTGTGGTCGTTCATGGCGCTGGTGCTCGACGCCGTCGCGATCGCGGCCCAGTCGCTGATCGGCGCCGCCCTGGGTGGCGGGGGAGCGGTGCGGGCGCGGGCGCTGGCCGCCCAGGTGACGCGCTACGGCCTGGTGCTGGGCGTCGGGTTCGGCCTGCTGTTCGCGGCCCTGATCGGCGTGCTGCCGCCCGTGTTCACCCCCGACCCCGCGGTGCTGGCCGTCATCCCCGTCGCGTGGTGGTTCTTCGCGGCGCTGCAGCCGGTGGCCGGGGTGGTGTTCGCGATCGACGGCGTGCTGCTCGGCGCGGGCGATGCGGCGTTCCTGCGCACGTCCACCCTGGCCGCGGCGGTGCTGGGCTTCCTGCCCCTGATCTGGGCGAGCCTGGCGTTCGGCTGGGGCCTGGCCGGCATCTGGACGGGCCTGACGGCGTTCATGGCGATCCGTCTGGTGGCGGTGGGCCTGCGGGTCCGCGGCGACCGGTGGGCCGTGGTCGGCACCTGAGGGCCGTCCGGTCACGTCGGGCCCCAGCTCGGCTCCGCTCGCTCCCGCACCTCGCCGTCGCCGCCGAACACCACGAACCGGTCGAACGTCCTGGTGAACCAGCGGTCGTGGGTGACGGCCAGGACCGTGCCGTCGAACGCCGTGAGCGCCTGCTCCAGGGCCTCGGCCGAGGCCAGGTCGAGGTTGTCGGTGGGCTCGTCGAGCAGGAGCAGGGTGGCGCCCGACAGCTCCAGCAGCAGGATCATCATCCGCGCCTGCTGCCCGCCCGACAGCGTCTCGAAGCGCTGCTCGGCCTGCCCGGTGAGCTCGTAGCGCGACAGGGCCTTCATCGCCGCGCCCAGCTCCTTGCCCGCCCGGTCGACGTCCCCGGCGACGAGGATCTCGACCAGGGTGCGGCCGCCCAGCTCGGGATGGTCGTGGGTCTGGGAGAAGTGCCCGGGCCGGACCCGGGCGCCCAGCCGCGCCACCCCGTCGTGCGTGACGGGGGACAGGGCCGACCCGGACGCGGGCACGGTGCCCGGCTCGGGGTCGGTGCCGCCGCGGGCCAGCAGCCGCAGGAAGTGTGACTTGCCCGACCCGTTGGCACCCAGCACCGCGACGCGGTCGCCGAACCACACCTCGAGGTCGAACGGGTAGGTGAGGCCGTCGAGCTCCAGGCCGGTGCACACGATCGCGCGCTTGCCGGTGCGGCCGCCCCCGAGCTGCATCCGGATCGACTGCTCGGGGGCTTTCTCCTCCGGCGCGCCCGCGTCGAGGAACCGGGCCAGCCGGGTGCGGGCGGCCTGCAGCTGGGACGCCATCCCGTCGTTGTGGCTGGCCTTGGCCTTGTAGCGGGCCACGAGCCGTTCCAGCTTCTCGCGCTCCTCGTCCCAGCGGCGGCGCTGCTCGTCCATCCGGTCGTGCCGGGCGACGCGGGCGTCGTGCCAGGAGGCGAACCCGCCGGGATGGGTCCAGGCCGAGCCCGCCTCGACCGTGACGACGCGCTGCGCGGTGTTCGCGAGCAGCTCCCGGTCGTGGCTGACGAACAGCACGCTCTTGGGCGACTCCGCGATCCGGGCCTCCAGCCAGCGCTTGCCGGGCACATCGAGGTAGTTGTCGGGCTCGTCGAGCAGCAGCACCTCGTCGGGGCCGCGCAACAGCAGTTCCAGGGCGAACCGCTTCTGCTCGCCGCCGCTCAGGGTGGCGACCCGCCGGTCGCGGGCGCGGTCCCAGGTCAGCCCCAGTGCGGCGACGGACGCGGTGTCGAACTCGACCTCGGCGCCGTAGCCGCCCGCCTCGCCCCACGCGGCCAGGGCGTCGGCGTAGCGGAGCTGGGTGCGCTCGGTGGCGTCGAGGGCCCTCTCGGCGGTGCGCAGCCGTTCCCCCGCGGCCCGGACGGCGGGCGGGGCGAGCGAGAGCGCGAGGTCGGCCAACGTCCGGTCGTCGGCGATGGAGCCGATGAACTGCCCCATGACACCGAGCCCGCCGCTGCGCGCGATCGAGCCGGACACGGGCGTCAGCTCGCCCGCGACCATCCGCAGCAAGGTGGTCTTGCCCGCGCCGTTGGGCCCCACCAGCGCGACCTTCGCCCCGTCACCGACGCGGAAGGAGACGCTGGAGAACAGTTCGCGACCTCCCGCCAGCACGTGCCCGACCGCCATGAACTCGATGTGGCCCACGAGGACGAGATCCTGACGGGTCGGGGTGGCCGGCGTCGAACCGGTTCCCGCTCAGAACGGTAGGCGGACGCGCAGCAGGGCCGCGCCGAGGTCGCCCGCGATCGGGCCGAGCCGCCTGTCGGACCGCGCCACGGCCCGGTCGCACTCACCGGGTCGCCAGACGTGGGTGGCCACGTCCCAGGCGACCTGCCGGGTCAGCCGGACCACGAGGTCACCCATCCAGTTCGCGAAGCGGTCCGGCAGGTCGCCGTCATCGCCCTGCGACAGCCAGGTGCCCATCTCCTCGCGCAGCCCGTCCATCTGGCCCGCGAACACCTCGTTGATCACGTCGTAGTCCTGCTGCTGGGCCGGCCGGTGGTCCTCGGAGATCGGCCCGCCGAGGTTCCACGTCCGCAGCAGCGCCGCCGACAGGTCGTAGTTGATGTGGGCGTTGACGCCCGCCGCCGCGAAGTTGGCCATCGGGATGCCGGGGACCTCCCGCAGCGCGAAGAGCACCCGCCAGCAGTGCGGAGCCGACGCCGGATCGTGGGCGTAGGCGTGGATCGCCTCGAAGTAGCGCCACGCGAACTGCACGTCCAGCGCGGCGAGGAAGTCCCCGGGCGCGACGAACTCCCCGCGGGCGTCCCGCTCGCCGATCTCGCAGGTGATCTCCCGGTAGAGCTTGGTGAACGCCGCGACCCCGTCATCGTCGCCCCGTTCGGACGTGGCCGCGGCGCGCTCCCGCAGGCCGTCGAGCCGGTCCAGCACCTCGGGGATGGAGCGTGGCTCGGTGGCCCCGGCCAGCTCCGCCAGTTCGCGGGCGGCCGCCTCGGCGGCCGTGGTGCGGGGGTCGGTCAGAGCACGCCGTCGGAGCTCGTGCGTCACGTGGGGGCCTCGCAGAATGCCGTGGCCCGCTGGGTCGGCAGGCCTCTCGGGGTGAAAGAGTGCCCGGGGACGCGCCGTGATACGAGAGGAAGGCCACCCGGTTGCACCTGGTCACTCTCCGCACACCCGGGCTAACCTCCCCCGACGTGAGCGAGCGACCGGCGGGACCCGCGCTGGTCGGCCGGGAGGACGACGTCGCCGTGCTCACCGCGGCCCTCGAGGCCGCCGGGGGCGGCCGGATGGCGGCGCTGTTCCTCACCGGCGAGGCAGGTGTGGGCAAGACCCGGCTGGTGCAGGACCTCGCGGGTCGGGCCGCCGCCGCGGGCGCCACCGTCCTGTTCGGCGGTGCCACCGACATCGAGGAGAGCCCGCCGTTCTGGCCGGTGACCTCGGCCCTGCGGGGGCTGCTGCGCTCCGACTCCGGGAAGGCCGTGCGGCGGCAGCTGGAACCGTGGACGGCGCAGGTCGACGAGCTGCTGGCCGCCGGGCCCGTCGATCCCCACGCCCGGGTGCAGACCCTGGAGCTGCTGCGCCACGTCGTGCTGCGGCTCGCCGAGCGCTCCACCGTCGTCCTGGCGGTGGAGGACCTGCAGTGGGCCGACCGGTCCACGCTCGACCTGCTCGCGTACCTCGTCGCCAACCTGCCCGACGAGCGCGTCCTGATCGTCGCGTCGCACCGCACCGACGCCCCGTCGGCGCGGTCACCGGCCCGCACGATGATCAGCGAGCTGGCCCGTCACCGCCAGGTGCGCAGCCTGGACGTGGCGCCGCTGCGCCGCGCGGCCGTGGCCGAGCTCGTCGCCGCCTCCGCCCCGGGGCGGCCCGACCTCGTCGAGCTGGTGTGGCAGCGCTCGGCCGGGAACGCGTTCATCGCCGAGGAGACCCTGCGGGCCGTGCGGGACGGCGACCCGCAGGCCCTGTCCATGACCCTGCGCGAGCTGGTGCTGTCCCGGATCGGCGGCCTCGCGCCGGCGGTGCTGCGGGTGGTGCGCGCGGTCGCGTTGTGCGACGGGCTGCTGCCCCACCGGCTTCTGGCGGCCGCCCTGGACGACCCCGCCGACCTGCTCGACGCGTTGCGTGTCGCGGTGGACGCCGGTGTCGTGGTGGTCGACCCGGGCACCGACGGCTACCGGCTGCGCCACGGCCTGATGACCGACGTGGTGGTGGGGGAGCTGCTGCCGGGCGAGCGGATCGACCTGCACCGCCGCTACGCCGTGGCCCTGTCCGCCGCCTGGGCCCGGGAGCTCCCCGGCGTGGACGCGCGGCTGGCGCACCACTGGCAGGCCGCGGGCGACACGGCGCGGGCCGCCGCGGCCGCCGTGGCGGCGGCGGAGGCGGCCGTCCGCGTGCGGGGCTACGCCGAGGCGCACCGCCACTGGCTGCGCGCGGCCCGGTTGGCCGGTGCCGTCACCGCACCCACCCCGAGCCGGGCCACCTGCCTCGAACGGGCCGCGGAGGCGGCGCACCTCGCGGGCGACGCCGACCAGGCCGTCGCGCTGGTGGGGGAGCGCCTCGAGCTCGTGGACGATCCCGGCGGCCGCGACGCGGCCCTGCTGCACGCCCGCACCGGCCAGTACCTCGTGGCCGCGGGCCGCGGCACGGAGGCCTCGTTCGCCTACGGGCGGGCGCGGGACGCGCTGCCGGCCACCGGAGCCGACCAGGAGCGGGCCGCGGTGCTGGGCGGGCACGCCGCCGCCCTGTGGGCCGCCGGTGACCTCGCCGCCGCGCGCACCACGGCGCAGGACGCGCTGGAGGCGGCCCGGCGGGCGGGGCTGGTCGTCGAGGAGGCCCGCGCGCTGGCCACGCTGGGGTTCAGCCTCGCGTACCTGGAGGATCCGGCCGCGGGGGAGAACGCTCTCGTCGCGTCGCTCGCGGCCGCCGAGCGCGCCGCCGACCCGATGGAGATCGCCCACGCCTACCGCTCCCTCGCCGAGCTGCTGTGCGGCCCGCTCAACGAGCTGGACCGCGGCATCCGCGTCTCCCGCACCGGCGGGGCCCGGATCGACCAGCTCGGCCTGTCGCGCAGCGCGGGCGCCGGCCTGCTCGCCGTGGGCGCCAACGGGCTGTTCCGGGCCGGGCGCTGGGACGAGGCCGAGGCGCTGGTCGCCGAGGCCTGGACGCACTCGCCCACCGGCGCCGAGGCGCTCGAGCTGCGGCTGGCCCGCGCCCGCATGGACACCGGGCGCGGGCGCTTCGACGAGGCCGAGGACGACCTGGAGGCCGTCGACGCGCTGTCGGCCGGTAGCGCGGGCCCCCGCTACCGCATCCCGATGTGGACGCTGCGCGCCGGCGTCGCGATGTGGCGCGATCGCCCGGACCTGGCCCTGGACCACGTCGGAGCCGGCCTCGACGTCGTCGAGCAGGGCTCCGACGACGTGTGGCTCGACGCCCCGCTCGTCTGGCACGGGGCCCGCGCCCGCGCGGAGCTGACACGGCTGGGCATGCGCCGCCGCGACGACGGGATCGACGCGCGCCTGGCCCGGCACGCCGCCGCGCTGACCCGCAAGGCCGCGACCTCGGTGCCCGCGGTGCGGGTGATCGTCGAGCTGTTCGTCCGGCAGTGCCACGCCGAGGACGGGCGCGCGGACAACCGGTCCGATCCCGCGGAGTGGGCCGATCTCGCGAAGGAGTGGGGGGACCTCGGCCAGCCCTACCCCACGGCCTACGCGCACATGCGTCACGCCGAGGCCCAGTTCACCCGGCGGGCCCACTCGGTGGCGGCCATCGACGCACTGCGGAGGGCGGAGCGGATCGTCCGCGAGCTGGGCGCCACCCCGTTCCTCGCGGAGCTCACGCAGCTCGCCGAGCGCGCCCGCGTCCGGATCGACACCCCGGTGCCCGCCCCTCGTCGGGCACCGGAGCTCGATCCCCCGTCACCCCGGACCGTGCCCGGCCCGGTTCCCGCCGACGAGCTCGCCGAGCTGACGGCGCGGGAGTTGGAGGTGCTGAGCGAACTCGCCGACGGGCACACCAACCGTGAGGTGGCGCAGCGGCTGTTCATCAGCGAGAAGACGGTCGGTGCGCACGTCGGGCGGATCTACGCGAAGCTCGGCGTGCACACGCGGGTGCAGGCGAGCGCCGTGTGGTTCCGGGCGCGTCCGGACCGTCGGACGTAGTTCTCAGGCGCTCACCACTGCCGGGGCCTCGAACGTGGCGCGGACGCGGCGCAGCAACCGCTGGCGGGTGGGCCCGAGGCTGCCGACCGGGATGCCCGTGGCGCGGGCCACGTCGGCGTAGGGGCGGGGCTCCTCGGCGAACAGCTCCTGCATCACCGTGCGGCCGCGCGGCGGCAGGGCCGCGACGATGTCGTGGATGCGGGACACCGTGTCGGCGTCGACCACGCGGTCCTCGACGGCGCGGCAGGGATCGGGCAGCACGTCGATCTCGAACGGCACGACGGTGCGGGTCTCGCGCAGGATGCGCAGGCACTCCCGTGCGGCCGTGGTGGCCAGCCACCCGCCGAGGCGCTCCGGGTCGCGGATGCGGGCCCGGTTCTCGACCAGCCGCAGCCACGTGCGCTGCTCGGCGTCGCGGGCGTCGGCCTCCTGCAGACGGAACGACCGGACGACGGCGCCGACGAGCCCGCGGTAGCGCCCGACGATCTCCTCCCAGGCGCGCTGGTCGCCCCGGGCCGCGTTGTGCAGCAGCACGTCGATGCCGGTGTCCGTCATGGCTGCAACCCTGGCCCGTCCACCCCTGCGGGGCGTCGGGTCAATGCCCTATTCCGCGACCGCTGGGCACCCTAGATCGGGTGCGAGGTATCTGGAGGGGCCTGGCGTGGCTCTCATCCCGTTCGGTGTGGTGAGTCCGGGACGGACCGACGAGGAGTGCCGGTGACTGTGATGAGCGACGCGGCGACGAACGACGCGGCGACGAGCGACGCGGCGACGAGCGACGCGGCGACGAGCGACGCGGCGACGAGGGCCGAGGCGGTAACGCTGGCGGGTCTCGTCGCGCTGCTGGGCGCGGCTCCCGGCGTGGCCCCGGTCGACCGGGTCCTGACCGGGCTGGCCACGGCCGTCGGGGGGGACCGGTGCGACGTGACCGCGGCGGTGGCGGCCGAGCTGGCCCGCCGCTACCTGCGGGCGGCGCGGTGCTTCCACGCGGGAGCGCCGGCCCCGCGGTCGTGGCAGGTGCTGTTCCGGTGGTGGGAGCCTGCGGTGTCGAGCCCGTTGCGGGCCACCCTCGTCGGCGTCGCCGTCCTGGCCGGGAACGACCTCCCGCCGGCGGTGGTCAGCACGTGCACGCTGCTCGGGCACGCACCCGGACCGGCCGAGTGCGACGCCGTCGACAGCATCTCCCGGACGCTCGCCGACATCGTGCGCGACGCCGTGCTCGACGCCGGTGGGGCGGACCCGGACGGGGCCGAGGCGGCCGAGGGACTGCTGCTGCTCCTCGCCCGCCGTGACCCGTGGCGGCTCGCCGAGCACCTGTGGACCCTGCGGGGCCGCCCGGCCGAGGCCGAGGCCGAGCGCAGCGCGCTGGACTGGCGCACGAGCGCCGTCGGCCGGGCCCTGCTCGCGTGACCCACCGCGCGGCCCGGAAGAATCGCCGCGCGTGACCGAACCCCTTCCCGGCCTCGTGGTGATCGACAAGCCCATGGGCCTGACCTCCCACGACGTCGTCGGGCGGCTGCGCCGCATCCTGCACACCCGCAAGATCGGCCACGCGGGCACGCTGGACCCGATGGCCACCGGGGTGCTGGTCTGCGGCGTCGGGCGCGGCACGAAGCTCCTGGGCCACCTCGCGCTCGACACCAAGGCCTACACGGCCACGGTCCGGCTCGGGGCCGCCACGACCACCGACGACGCCGAGGGCGCGACGCTCACCGAGGCGGATGCGTCGGGTGTCACCGAGGACGCCGTGCGCGCCGGGATGGCCGCGCTGACCGGCGCGATCCAGCAGGTCCCCAGCTCGGTCAGCGCGATCAAGGTCGACGGGCAGCGCGCCTACGCGCGGGTGCGGGCGGGGGAGGACGTGGTGCTGGCGGCGCGGCCCGTCACCGTGTCGGCGTTCGACCTGCTGGCGCTGCGCCGGAAGGGCACCTTCCTCGACCTCGACGTGGACGTCGCCTGCACCTCCGGCACCTACGTGCGGGCGCTGGCCCGCGACCTCGGGGCGGGCCTGGGCGTCGGCGGGCACCTGACCGCACTGCGCCGCACCCGCGTCGGGCCGTTCACGCTGGAGCACGCGCGCACGCTGGAGCAGCTGGAGGCCGACCCCACGCTGTCGCTGCCGCTGGACGACGCGGTGGGCGTCGCGTTCCCGCGTCGTGACGTCGACGCGGAGCTCGCCACCGACCTGTCACACGGCCGCCCGCTGCCCGTCGCGGGGATCGGGGGCGTCTACGGCGTGTTCGCGCCGGACGGCCGGGCGCTGGCCCTGGTGAGCGAGCGGGGCGACGGGGACGACCGCCGGGCCCGCCCGGTCGTGGTGCTGGCCCCGGCGGGTAGCTGATCCGCCCCCCGCCGGGAGGCCCGTCGCCGCGGCCGTAGGCTCGGGCCCGTGGAGCGCTGGCGTGGGCTCGAGGCCGTTCCGACCGGGTGGGGACGCAGCGTCGTCACCGTCGGGGTGTTCGACGGGGTGCACCTGGGGCACCAGCAGCTGATCAGCTGCGCGGTCGACCGGGGTCGCGAACGGGGCCTGCCCACTGTGCTCGTCACGTTCGACCCGCACCCCGCCGAGCTGATCCGCCCCGGGGCCCATCCCGCGCGGCTCACCAGCCTGCGGCGCCGGGCCGAGCTCGTCGCGGAGCTGGGCGTCGACGCGTTCTGCGTGCTGCCGTTCACCCCGGAGCTGCTGCGGCAGGAGCCGGCCGAGTTCGCCCACGAGGTGCTCGTCGAGCGGCTGCACGCCGCCGACGTGGTGGTGGGCCGCAACTTCACGTTCGGCCACCGCGCCGCGGGCGACGTCGCGCTGCTCACCGAGCTCGGGCAGCGGTTCGGGTTCGGCGTGCGGGGGCTGGACCTCATCGCCGGCGACCAGGTCACGTTCTCCTCCACCTACATCCGGGCCTGCATCGACGCCGGTGACGTGACGGCGGCCGCGGCGGCGCTGGGCCGCCCGCACCGCGTCGAGGGGGTGGTGGTGCACGGCGACCACCGCGGCCGCGAGCTGGGCTTCCCCACCGCCAACATCGCCACGGCCCCGTACACCGCGCTGCCCGCGGACGGCGTGTACGCGGGCCGGTTCGCCATCGGCGGTGCTGATGCGCGTTCCGCTGACGCTCCACACGGCCGGCTGCTGATGACCGCGATCTCCGTGGGCACCAACCCGACGTTCTCCGGGCGCGAGCGCAACGTCGAGGCCTACGTGCTGGACGCCGACGAGAACTTCTACGGCTTCGACGTGGCCGTCGACTTCGAGCACCGCCTGCGCGGCCAGGAGCACTACGACGACGTCGACGCGCTGATCGTGCAGATGGACAAGGACGTGGCGCGCGCCCGGGAGCTCCTCGGCGGCTGAGAAGTTCCGCTGTTTCGCCACGGGGAGCGGGGTCGGGCTGCGAGCATCGGGGCATGGCCGAGACGACCGAGGACCAGCTCACCGTCAACCGGGAGCGGCAGCGGCAGCTCTACGGGGCCCCGTTGGGCGACCGCGTGCGGCGGCTCACCACCGGGCTGGGCATCTCCCAGGCGCGGTTGGCCCGCACGCTCGGCATCAGCCCGGCCATGCTCAGCCAGCTCGTCAGCGGCCGCCGGGTCAAGATCGGCGATCCCGCGGTGCTCGCCCGGCTGATGATGCTCGACCAGCGCTGCCGGGCCGTGCAGGAGCCGCCGTCGGTCCGGGCGGTCGACGCCCTGCTCGCCGACGTCGCCCGCACCCGCTGGCACTGGGCCGGCGCCCGGGTCCCGGCCCCGCGGGATCCGGGCCGCTCGCGGGGCAGCGCGGCCGACGCCCTGCGCGGGGTCGCCGAACCCGCCCGGCTCGCCGCCGCCGCCGCGGCCCTGGGGCCCGGCTTCCCGGAGCTCGCGGAGGTGCTGCGGCAGGCGGCCTGCCACCCTGGTTCCCGATGAGGTTGTTCACCGCCCTGTGGCCGCCCGCGTCGGCGATCGACGCGCTGCGCGCCGACGCCGGCGACGAGGTCCCGCGGGGCTGGCGGCGCACGGACGTCACCACCTGGCACCTCACGTTGGCCTTCCACGGCGAGGTCGACCCGGGGGTGTCGGCCCGCCGGCTGGAGCGCGCCGCCCACGGACTGTCGGCCCCGCGGCTGCGGCTCGCCGGGGCCGGGGAGTTCGACGGGGTGCGCTGGGCCGGCGTCGAGGTGGACGGGTCGCTCGACGGCCTCGTCACGGCCGCGGGTGGTGACCCCACGCGGTTCGTCGCCCGCGTCACGGTGCTGCGGCGCCGCCCCCGGCCCGGCCCGGATCCCGAGGCCCGCCCGGCCACACCCTGGTCCGGGCACCGCGGGCCGTGGTGGCGGCCGGGCGAGGTGCTGCTGGTGGCGAGCGAGCCGGGCCGGGGCGGGATGCGCTACCGGGTGATCCACCGGGTGCCGCTGGCACCGCCGCCCGGGGTTGCCGGAGGGTAACGGGAACCTGCCCGTGCGCAACGTCGTCGTCGCCGGTCGGGGGAGCGTCGCGGGGCCGTCACCGGCGCAGACTCGCTGTGCGCGGGGATTGTCCCGCCGAGACACCCGGGGGAGCACCTCATGAGCACGCCGACCGCCCGCACCCGCCTCGTCACCCGCACCGTGCTGGCGGTGGCCACGACGGCGGCCCTGACCGCCTGCGGCGCCGGCTACCCGCTGGCGCCGTCCGCCCAGTCCTCCGCAGCCCAGTCGTCCGCAGCCCGGTCCTCCGCAGCCCAGCCGGCCGGGGCCACCGCCACGGACGCCGCCGTCCAGGCCGGTGCCGCGGCCGGAGTCATCGTTTCGGGGCAGGGGGCGTCGGGGCAGGGGGCGTCGGGACAGGGAGCCTCGGGTCAGCGGAACGGCACCGGATCTCGCTCCGGATCGGGGTTCGGCGGCTCGGGCCCGGCCTCGGGCGGCGTTGGGACCGGAGGCTCCGCCCCGGCCGACCCCGCACCGGCGATCGCGAGCTTCCGCGTCGTCCACCAGCCGGTGTGCGCCGTGCACGGCACCCCCGACGCCCCGTTCTCCACGCCCGGCTCGGGCGTCACGATCGCGTGGTCGGTCACCGGCGCCGACGGGGCCGCGCTCGCCGTCGACGACCCCACCACCTACGGCGCCTACGGCACGTCCTTCCCGGCGAAGGGCCAGCAGGAGTTCCCCTTCAGCTGCACGCCCGGCACCACCACCAGCCACACGTTCACGGTGTGGCCGGCGGGCGCGAAGGGCACCTCGAAGACCCTGACCGTGTCGGCGCACTCCGACGGGTAGCCGCCGCCCGGCGGATCGTTGCTGGTAGCGTCATGTGTTGGGTCCGGCTGCAGTCCGTGGCGGCCGTGACCGTCTTCCGACGCCTCTCCATCCCGGCGTCGGGCCGCACGGCACAGCAACGAAAGAGGACAGCACGTGGCACTCGACGCCGCACAGAAGAAGACCATCCTGGACGACTACGGCGTCCACGAGGGCGACACCGGGTCTCCCGAGGCCCAGATCGCGCTGCTCACCAAGCGCATCGTCGACCTCACCGAGCACCTCAAGATGCACAAGCACGACCACCACAGCCGTCGTGGCCTGCTCCTGCTCGTCGGCCGGCGCCGTCGGCTGCTGAAGTACCTGCGCGAGGTCGACGTCGCCCGCTACCGGTCGCTGATCGAGCGCCTCGGCATCCGCCGCTGATCTGATCGACCCGGGCCGGGCCGCACACGCGGTCCGGCCCGATCTCACTAACTCCACCTCGACGCCACGCACCGGCACATGTCCGCCGGTCCTCGGTAGTGGCTTCCGGGAGAAGATCCCGGAGGCTTCGATCGAAGATCGGCTCCGCCGGGTGGCGTGGCGTCTCCCTCCCGAAAGAGGAGATGTCCACTACATGACCGACCCGATCGAGAACGTGCACGAAACCACTGCCACCATCGACAACGGCAGCTTCGGCACCCGCACCATCCGGTTCGAGACCGGGCGCCTCGCGCGCCAGGCCGCCGGCTCCGTCGTCGCCTACCTCGACGACGAGACGATGCTGCTGAGCGCCACCACGGCCTCCAAGCAGCCCAAGGAGCACTTCGACTTCTTCCCCCTCACGGTGGACGTCGAGGAGCGCATGTACGCGATCGGCAAGATCCCCGGCTCGTTCTTCCGCCGCGAGGGTCGTCCCGGCACCGACGCGATCCTGACCTGCCGCCTGATCGACCGCCCGCTGCGCCCGTCGTTCGTCGACGGCCTGCGCAACGAGATCCAGATCGTCGTCACGGTCATGAGCCTCGACCCGCAGGACCCCTACGACGCCCTGGCGATCAACGCCGCGTCGCTGTCCACCCAGCTGTCGGGCCTGCCCTTCTCGGGCCCCATCGGCGCCGTGCGCATCGCGCTGATCGACGGCCAGTGGATCGCGTTCCCCCAGTACGAGGACCTGCAGCGCGCCGTCTTCGACATGGTCGTCGCCGGTCGTGTCGTCGGTGACGGCCCGAACGCAGACGTCGCCATCATGATGGTGGAGGCCGAGGCCACCACCGAGACCAACGAGCTCGTCGCCGGTGGCGCCCAGGCGCCCACCGAGGAGGTCGTCGCCGCGGGTCTGGAGGCGGCCAAGCCGTTCATCCGCACCCTGTGCGTGGCGCAGCAGGCGCTCGCCGACGTGGCCGCGAAGCCCACGCGCGAGTTCCCCACCTACCCGGCCTACCAGCCGGACGTCTTCGAGGCCGTGGAGGCCGCGGGTTCCGCCGACCTGGCCGCCGCGCTGACCATCGCGGGCAAGCAGGAGCGCGAGTCGAAGCTCGACGAGGTCAAGCTCTCGGTCCTCACCTCGCTCGAGGACAAGTTCGCCGGGCGCGAGAAGGAGCTCGGCGCCGCGTTCCGGTCGCTGAACAAGAAGCTCGTGCGCCAGCGCATCCTGCGCGACCAGGTCCGCATCGACGGCCGTGGGCTCACCGACATCCGGCCGCTCTCGGCCGAGGTCGAGGTCGTCCCGCGGGCGCACGGCTCGGCGCTGTTCGAGCGCGGCGAGACCCAGATCATGGGCGTCACCACGCTCAACATGCTGCGCATGGAGCAGCAGATCGACTCGCTCGGCCCGGAGACGCACAAGCGCTACCTGCACCACTACAACTTCCCGCCCTACTCCACCGGTGAGACCGGCCGGGTGGGTTCGCCGAAGCGCCGCGAGATCGGCCACGGCGCGCTGGCCGAGCGGGCGCTGCTGCCCGTGCTGCCCACGCGCGAGGAGTTCCCGTACGCGATCCGTCAGGTGTCCGAGGCTCTCGGCTCCAACGGCTCCACGTCCATGGGCTCGGTCTGCGCCTCCACGATGTCGCTCTACAACGCCGGCGTGCCGCTCAAGGCGCCGGTCGCGGGCATCGCGATGGGCCTGGTCTCCGACGAGGTCGACGGCTCCACCCGCTACGTGGCGCTGACCGACATCCTCGGTGCGGAGGACGCGTTCGGCGACATGGACTTCAAGGTCGCCGGCACGCCGGAGTTCGTCACGGCGCTGCAGCTCGACACCAAGCTCGACGGCATCCCGTCCGAGGTCCTCGCGGCCGCGCTGGCCCAGGCCAAGGACGCCCGGATGACCATCCTCGACGTCATCGGCGAGGCCATCGACCGCCCCGACGAGATGAGCCGCTTCGCTCCTCGCGTCGTCACGGTGAAGGTCCCGGTCGACAAGATCGGCGAGGTCATCGGCCCGAAGGGCAAGATGATCAACTCGATCACCGAGCAGACCGGTGCCGACATCTCCATCGACGACGACGGCACGATCTACGTCGGCGCATCGGACGGCGAGTCGGCCGAGGCCGCGATCGGCATGATCAACGCGATCGCCAACCCCCAGCTGCCGAAGATCGGCGAGCGGTTCCTGGGCACGGTCGTCAAGACCGCCGCCTTCGGCGCCTTCGTCTCGCTGGTCCCCGGCAAGGACGGTCTCGTCCACATCTCCAAGCTGGGCAGCGGCAAGCGCATCGCCAAGGTGGAGGACGTCGCCAAGGTCGGCGACAAGATCCGCGTCGAGGTCACCGACATCGACAACCGCGGCAAGATCAGCCTGATCCCGGTCGTGGAGGGTGACGCCGCCACGAACGGCGACGCCCCCGCGCCCGTCGAAGAGCCGGCCGAGGTCTCTTGACCTCGCTGATCACGCCGCCGGGGGCGGGGGCTTCGGCTCCCGCCCCCGGCGGCGTCTCACGCACCTCTCTCCCCGGCGGCCTGCGGGTCGTCACCGAGACCGTGCCCGGCGTCCGCTCGGTGTCGCTGGGCATCTGGATCGCCATCGGCTCCCGCGACGAGGCGCCCGAGCAGGCCGGGGCGGCGCACTACCTGGAACACCTCCTGTTCAAGGGCACCTCGCGGCGCACCGCGGCGTCGATCGCCGAGGACCTCGACGCCGTGGGCGGTGATCTCAACGCGTTCACCGCGAAGGAGCACACCTGCTACTACAGCCACGTGCTCGACGAGGACCTGCCGCTCGCGATGAGCGTGCTCGCCGACGTCGTCACGGACGCCACGCTGAACGACGCCGACGTCGAGGTCGAGCGCGGGGTGGTGCTCGAGGAGATCGCCATCCGCGACGACGACCCCGAGGACCTGCTCGGCGAGCTGTTCGACGAGACGCTGTTCGGCGCGCACCCGCTGGGCCGTCCGGTCGTCGGCTCCGAGGAGTCGATCAAGGGCATGACGCGGGCGACGCTGCACGACTTCTGGCGCGGCGGGTACACGACGCCGCGCATGGTCGTGGCGGCCGCGGGCAACCTCGACCACGCGCACGTGGTGGAGCTGGTCGCGGCCACGCTCGGCCCGGCGATGGCCCGGGCCGGCGACGTCGCGCCGGTGGCGCCGCGCCGTCCGGAGCCGGCGGTGCTGGAGCCCGGCCCGCGGCTCGTGCTGATGGACGAGGACTGCGAGCAGGCCCACCTCATGCTCGGCGTCACCGGCCTGTCGCGGCACGACCCGCGTCGCAGCGCCCTGTCGGTGCTCAACACCGCCCTCGGCGGCGGCCCCAGCTCGCGGCTGTTCCAGCAGGTCCGCGAGCAGCGGGGGCTGGCCTACTCGGTGTACTCGTCTACGATCGGCTACTCGGACACGGGCAGCTTCGCCGTCTACGCCGGGTGCGCGCCGGAGCGGCTCGACGAGGTCACGAGCGTGATCCGCGGCGTGCTCGCCGACGTCGCGGACGGTGGGCTCACCCCGGCCGAGGTCGTCCGGGCGCAGGGCAACCTGCGCGGTGGGCTTGTGCTGGGTCTGGAGGACACCCCGTCGCGGATGAACCGCATCGGCCGCTCCGAGCTCGACCACGGCCGGCAGCGCACGGTCGCCGAGAGCCTGGACCGCATCGCGGCGGTCACGCCCGAGCAGGTCACGGACCTGGCGAGGGACCTGCTGGCCCAGCCGTTGACGGCGGCGGTGGTGGGCCCGTACGAGCAGGAGAAGGACCTTCCCGCCTCCCTGCGCGCCCTGGCCTGAGGGGCACGCGCCCGTGCGGGCAGCCCCGTGCGCTGCCGCGCCCGTGCGCGGATAACAGTGTTCCCGCACTGATTTCCGCGCACGACCTCGGGGCCGGGTCCGCGGTGCGCTGTCCGGGAGGTGGTGTGTCGACGACCTGTCCGGGTCCGATCCCCGCGGGCCTGCCGACGAGGACCGGCCGCCGTGCCATCATCCGCGCGTGACCACCGAGATCCTCGTCGCCGCTGTGCTCATCGTCGTCGGGATCGTCGGCATCGTCGTCCCCGTGCTGCCGGGGCTCGTCCTCGTCGCCGCCGGCGTCGCGTTCTGGGCCGTCCCGCGCAACGACGCGCTGGGCTGGTCGGTGCTCGGCATCGCCCTCGCGGTGATCGTCGTCGGCAGCGTCGTGAAGTACCTCGTGCCCGGCCGCAAGCTGCGCGACGCCGGGGTGCCGGGGCGCTCGATCGCCCTGGGCGCGGTGCTCGGCATCGTCGGGTTCTTCGTCGTCCCGGTGATCGGGCTGTTCCTCGGGTTCGTGCTCGGCATCTACCTCGCTGAGCTCGCCCGCCTCAAGGACAACGCCCTGGCCTGGCCGTCCACCCGCGGGGCGCTGGGCGCCGTGGGGTGGAGCATCGTCATCGAGCTGGTCACCGGCGTCCTGGCGGCCGGAGTGTGGATCGTGGGGCTCACGCTCGCCTGATTAGGCTGGCCGCCGTGACCGTCAAGGTGGGTGTGCTGGGCGCGAAGGGGCGCATGGGGTCGGAGGTCTGCCGGGCCGTCGAGGGGGCGGACGGCCTCGAGCTGGTGGCCCGGCTCGACGTCGACGACGCGCCGTCCGGGCTGGTGGACGCGGGTGTGCAGGTGGTCGTCGACTTCACCCACCCCGGCGCGGCCCTGGACAACATCCGGTTCGGCCTCGACCACGGCATCGCCGTCGTCGTCGGCACCAGCGGTTTCGACGACGCGAAGTACGCCACCGTCCGCGGCTGGCTCGACGCCACCCCGGGCCACGTGCTGGTCGCCCCCAACTTCGGCGTCGGCGCGGTGCTGATGATGCAGTTCGCACAGCAGGCGGCGAGGTTCTTCGACTCCGTCGAGGTGATCGAACTGCACCACGCCGGCAAGGTCGACGCCCCGTCGGGCACGGCGGTGCGCACGGCGTCGCTGATCGCGGCCGCCCGCGCGGAGGCCGGCGCGGGCCCGCTGCCCGACGCCACCACCGATGCCCTCGACGGGGCCCGCGGTGCGGTGGTGGACGGCATCCACGTGCACTCGGTGCGCATGCCCGGCCTCGTCGCGCACCAGGAGGTGCTGCTCGGCACTGCGGGCGAGACCCTGACCCTGCGCCACGACTCGCTGGACCGGGCCTCGTTCATGCCCGGTGTCCTGCTGGCGGTCCGCGCGGTGCTGGACCGCCCCGGCCTGACGGTGGGCCTGGAGCCCCTCCTGGGCCTGTAGACCTCGCAGCCCGTGTGGTGTCGTCGCAGCGCGCCGGCGGGCTGCGAGGTGACCGGCCGGCTGCGAGGTCGGCGGGTTGCGGGGTGGCCGGGCCGCGGGGTGGCCGGGCTGCGAGATGAAGCGGGCGCCGTCCGGCCGGAGCGGCGATCGCTGTCTGCCGCACGTCAGCGCCGTGGTGAGGGCGGCGGATTCAAGGAACGGTCGCAACATCCCTCTGATCTGAGGTGATCTTGATGAATACGTTCC
>NZ_MKVV01000019.1 GCF_001899645.1 Pseudonocardia sp. 73-21
CAGTCCCCGTTGATGATGTGGAGGTCGGTGCGGCAGACGCCGGCGCCACCGACCCTGATGATCACGTCGAGCGGCCCCGAGAGCGCAGGCTCCGGGATATCGTCGATTCGTGGATCGGTGTGATACTCGTGAACTCGTACTGCCTTCACCGGCCGACTTCCTTTCAGCATGAGCGACCCTGATGACAGTCCGAGCGGCTCGGCAGTGGGGGATGCGTCTCATGATGAGATGAATCCGATCCCGGATCGAGCGGCGGGGAGAGCCCCGCCATCCGGTCTGATACGCAAGTGTCGGACATCATGCGCGTCGGCCAGCCATTGCGCAGTCGCGTAGTGTTGAGCATCCTCATCGTTTCGGTGCGCCGGGCCTAGCGTTCCTAGGACGCGAGGTACTCGGGGGTTCGGCGGAGGCAGGCAGCGGGATGTCACCGGCTGATCGCTCAACAAGGCCAGGTCGATTGTGGAGCGTGCGCCGCGCGCCACCGCGACCCGGACACCGCATGACCACGCGATCAACGGTGGTGACAGTGACTCCGCCGCTGCCCGACACCGACGGTCGAGGGGACGGGTGTCGTGAACGAGATTCTCTTCCAGGCCGGAATCTGCCAGGGCGTCGAGACGGAATCGGCCAGGTGCTGGACTCGCTGCTGGTGCGGGTCGAGATCCCCTCCGGTGGCGTGATCTTCGCGGAGGGCGAGCCCGGAGACCGCCTGTACATCGTCACTGCCGGCAAGGTCAAGGTCGGGCGTACCTCGGCTGATGCCCGGGAGCTGGTACTGATGATCGCCGGACCGTCGGACATGATCGGCTCACTGGCCCTGTTCGACCCCGTCCCGCGGGCCTCCACCGCTACCGCACTCACCGCGGTCGAGGCCCTCGCGGTGAACCGGCCCGCGTTGCGAGCCTGGATCAGTGCCTGCCCCGAGATCCCCGACAGGCTGCTGCAGGTGCTCGCCCGGCGGCTACGCCGCACCAATAGCACTCTGTCCGACCAGATCTTCACCGATGTCCCGGCGAGGGTCGCGAAGGCGCTGCTGCTGGCCCGCCAATTCGGCACGGACGCATCCGGACGTCGATAGCCACCTCGGCGTCGCGAGTGGTGGTCACCATCCGAGGCTTGACCGTCGCCCGAGTCCGGACGGTCACGCGCCGGAGCGGCGGATGACGCCCCGTTCCGTCGCGGCTGCGACGGCGGCGGTGCGGGACTCGACGCCGAGTTTGGCGTAGACGTGCACGAGGTGGGATTTGACGGTGGCCTGGCTCAGGTGCAGTCGCTTGCTGATCTGCTGGTTGGAGAGGCCGTCGGCGACGTGCTGGAGAACCTCGGTCTCGCGGCGGCTCAGGGCCGTACCGGGGCAGCGCATGCGGGTCATCAGCCGGTGGGCCACCGCGGGGGCGAGCGCGGAGTTGCCCGCCGCCGCGGTGCGCACGGCGGCGGCGAGCTCGTCGGGCGGGGCGTCCTTGAGCAGGTAGCCGGTGGCGCCGGCCTCGATCGCGGCGAGGATGTCGGCGTCGGTGTCGTAGGTGGTCAGGATGAGCACCCGGGGCGCTCCGGGACGCGCGGTGATCGCGGCGGTGGCCTCTGCGCCGCGCATTCCGGACCCGAACTGCAGGTCCATGAGCACCACGTCGACGGCCTCGACGGCGGCCAGCGCCACGGCCTGCTCTGCGGTGGCCGCCTCGGCCACCACGGTGAAGCCCGGTTCGGTGTCGAGCACCGCGCGCAGGCCGCGTCGCACCACGGGGTGGTCGTCGGCCAGCAGCAGCCGGATGGTGGGGTTCACGGTGCTCCCTCGCTGAAGCTGACGGCCACCGCGGTGCCCTCGCCCGGCGCCGATTCGACGCTCAGCGTCGCGCCGAGGGCCCGGGCCCTCGCGCGCATCGCGGCCAGCCCGTACCCTCCCGCGTTGCCGGGCGCCGGCAGCGCGGCCGGGTCGAACCCGATGCCGTCGTCGACGATGTCGAGCGCGACGCCGTCGTCCATGTAGCTCAACGTCACCTCCACGCGGCTCGCGCGGGCGTGCTGCACGGCGTTGGCCAGCGCCGACTGCGCGATCCGCAGTATCGCTATCTCGACCGGGGCGGGCAGCTCGGCGGGCGGGCCGTTGCGGTCGAACGCGACGGGCAGCCCGGACTGCGCCGTGGTTGTCGCGCACAGCCGGTGCAGCGCGGTGGCCGGTGACCGGTCGTCGAGGTCGGGTGGGGCCAGCGCGTGCACGAACCGGCGGGCCTCGGCGAGGTTGTCCTGCGCGGCGGTGCGCGCCAGCGTGACGTGCTCGGCCGCGGTGTCGGGTCGCTGCGGCAGGGCCCGCTCGGCGGCACGCAGCAGCAGCTGGATGCTGGTCAGACCCTGGGCGAGGGTGTCGTGGATCTCCCGGGCGAGGCGTTCCCGCTCGGCGAGGGTGCCCGCCGTGCGCTCGGCGGCGGCCAGCTCGCCGCGGGTGGCGGTGAGCTCGTCGATCAGCCTCGCCCGGTCCTGGCTCTCGCGGTAGAGCGCCTGGTAGCCCAGCACGGTGCCGACCGCGACCGCGGCGCCCAGCGCCGGCCCGATCACCGCGGCGAACGTGAGCGACCCCTGGTGCCAGCCGAACCCGGCGACCGCGGCGAGGGTCGTCGCGGCGACGGCGAGCAGCCCGGGGCGCATCGGGAGCAGGTGCAGCTGTAGGAAGAACAGCGGGAAGGCCAGGTAGACCCCGGCGGGGGTCAGTGCGAGCAGCACCAGCCAGGTGGCGTCGAGCGCGGCCAGCCAGACCGCCGTGGCGCCGGCCGTCCGGCCCACCCGGGAGAGCGCGGCACCGGCCGCATAGACGACGCCCAGCACCGCCGCGGAGGCGACGACCGCCCCCGCGTGCGCGGCGCTCTGGACCACTGCGGCGCCGGCGGCCAGCCCGAGCAGCCCCGCGACGAGCAGGTGCAGGCAGGCGCGCAGCACCCGCAGCGGGCGGTCGAGCAGGGGTGGGTTCACGGCATCCCCAGGCTAGTGGCTTG
>NZ_MKVV01000020.1 GCF_001899645.1 Pseudonocardia sp. 73-21
AGCGATGACCGGCACAGCGATGACCGGCACAGCGATGACCGGCACAGCGATGACCGGCACAGCGAGCCGGGGCCGGGATGAGCGTGTTGGCCGCTGTTGTGCTGGTGCTCACCGCCGTGGGTGGCACTGCGGTGGTCGTGACCAGGGAGCCGGTGCACCAGGCGATCGTGTTGTCGGTGTTCGGGCTGGTGTTGGCAACCCTGTTCGTGGTGTTGCAGGCGCCGGACGTCGGGTTGTCGCAGTTGGTCATCGGCGCCGCGGTGTTGCCGTTGATGGTGCTGTTGGCGATCGCGAAGGTCCGGGGGAGGGAACGCAGGTGACCCGCCGCGTCCGGGTCGTCGTGTTCGCGGTCGCCGCGGTGGGGATGGCGGTGCTGCTGGTGTGGGCGTTCGCCGGGGCGCGGCCGTTCGGCACGTCGATCCATCCCTACGGGGATCTCGCGGTGCGGGCGGCGTTGGAGCAGCGGGCGACGGCGAACACGGTCGCGTCGGTCACCTTCGACCAGCGCGGCCTGGACACCATGGGGGAGGAGTTCATTCTGTTCGCCGCGGTGCTGGGCACGTCGATCCTGCTGCGTCGCGAACCCGACGAACTCGCCCGCACCGTCGGCGAGGAGGGCACCGAGGACCGGGCGGGGTCGGGCCCGACCCCGGAGATGGTTCGCCTGTTCGGGTATGTGGTGTTGCCGTTCGTCGTCGTCGTCGGGATCTATGTGGTCGCGCACGGGCATCTCTCTCCAGGAGGGGGATTCCAGGGCGGCATCGTGCTGGCCACCGGGCTGCATCTGCTCTACATCGCCGGGGACTATCCGGCGCTGCGGCGGCTGCGACCACAGCGGGTGTTCGAGGTCAGCGAGGCCGCCGCGGCCGCCTCGTACGTGCTGCTGGGCCTGGCCGGGCTCGCCGTGACCGGGGCGTTCCTGGCCAACGTGCTGCCCTATGGAACGCTGGGCCAGCTCGCCTCCGCGGGTACGGTTCCGCTGCTCAACACGGCCGTCGGGGTCGAGGTCGGTTCCGGGACGGTGCTGCTGCTCGCCGAATTCCTGGAACAGACCCTCGTCCTGCGCGAGCGCTCCGGGCGCCCGGACACGGGGGGATCCCGATGAGTCCGCAGAGCCTTCTGGGTCTGCTGCCCTATCTCGTGGCCGGTTGGTTGTTCCTGATCGGTCTCTACGGCATCGTGACCAGCCGAAACCTGATCCACACGGTGGTGTCGCTGTCGGTGGTGCAGTCCTCCACCTACGTGCTGCTGCTCACCGTGGGCTTCCGCGCCGGTGCCACCGCCCCGGTGTTCTCCGACATCGCGCCGGGCGCCATCGTGGTCGATCCGTTGGTGCAGGCGTTGGCGCTGACCGACGTGGTCGTCGGCGCCACGGTGTCGGCGTTGTTGCTGGCGCTTGCCGTCCAGTCGCACAAACGTTCCGGGACACTCGACCCGGACCAACTGCGCACCCTGTCGGGCTGAGCGGCCCGTCGATGCCCGCCACGGCGCTCACCCCCGTGATCATCGGCCTGCCGATCGGGATGGCCGCGGTCCTGGCTGCGCTGGGTGCCCGGCTGCCGCGCCGCGTCCTCGATGCCACCGCCACCGCCACCGCGGCCACGGTGACCGTCCTCGCGGTGCTCCTGCTGGTCGCGACGTCGCAGGGTCGGGTAGTCGCGTGGGCCGGTGGCTGGACCCCGCATCAGGGCGTCAGCGTCGGGATCGCCCTGGTCGCCGACCCGTTCGGCGCTGGTCTCGCGGTCGTCGCCGCTGTGCTGAGCACCGCGGTGCTGGTGTTCTCATGGCGCTACTTCCAGGCGGTCGAGGTGTTCTTCCACGCCCTGGTGCTGGTGTTCCTCGCCGCGATGTGCGGGTTCGTGCTGACCGGGGACCTGTTCGACATGTTCGTCTGGTTCGAGCTGATGAGTGCCATCGCCTACGCGCTCACCGGGTATCAGATCGAACAGGCGCAACCGCTGCAGGGCGCGGTGAACTTCGGGATCACCAACTCGATCGGTGCCTTCGCCACGCTGCTGGGCATCACCCTGCTCTATGGCCGCACCGGCGCCCTCACCTTCGCCGCACTCGGTGCCACGCTGACCGGTGCCCACCCGGACGCGGTCATCGTGGTGTCGATGGCGCTGATCCTGACCGGGTTCCTGGTCAAGGCCGCGGTGGTGCCTTTTCATTTCTGGACCGCCGACGCCGAGGCGGTCGCACCCTCCCCGGTGTGTGCGTTGTTCTCCGGGATCATGGTCGAGCTCGGTATCTACGCGGTCGCGCGCATCTACTGGACCGTCTACGCCCCGGTGCTGCCGGTGTCGGCGTTGCGCGGTCCGCTGCTGGGGTTCGGGGTGCTCACGGCCGTGCTGGGCGCGGTGATGTGTCTGGCTCAGCGGCACATCAAACGGCTGTTGGCGTTCTCCACGATCAGCCACGTCGGGCTGTTCTTGATCGGGGTCGCGTTGCTCAGCCCGGCCGGTCTGGCCGGTACCGCGGTGTATGTGCTCGGACAAGCCGGGGTGAAGGCGGCGCTGTTCCTGCTGGCCGGGGTGATCGCCTTGCGGCTGGGCAGCGTCAGCGAGCGCGATCTGCACGGCCGGGGCCGCGACATGCCGTTGACCGCGGCACTCACGATCATCGGCGGACTCGCGCTGGCCGGGCTGCCACCCTTCGCCACCGCTCTGGGGAAAGCCATCACCGAGGACGCCGCCGCATCCGCAGGGCTGGGCTGGCTCGTCGCGGTGTTCATCGCGGCCTCCTCGCTGACCGGTGCCGCGGTGCTGCGGATGGCCGCCCGCGTGTTCTTCGGCCTCGGCGCACCCGCCACGGCGCATCCGATCCAGCGCAGCGATGACCGCAGCGACGACCGCAGCGACGACCGCAGCGACGACCGCAGCGACGACCGCAGCGACGACCGCAGCGACGTCGTGGGCGACGACGGCGAGCAGGACAGTGGGGAAGCTGAGGAACCGTCGCCTGCTCGGGCCCCCCGTACCATGCTGATCCCCCCCGTGGTCCTGCTCGCCGCCGCGCTCGCTCTGGGGATGCTGCCTGGCCTGCCCGCCACGATGGGCGTGGTCGCGGCCGGCTTCACCGACCAACCGTTCTACGCCGCCCAGGTCCTCGCACTGCCGCTTCCCGGGCATGCCGCGCTCCCGGCACCCGTCGACTGGTTCACCACCAGCAGCCTGGTCTACGGGCTGCTCTCGGTGGCTCTGGCCGTCCTGATCGCCGCCGCCGCGGTGCTGCGTACGAGGCTGCCCGGGTGGGCTGTCGCCGTGGCCGACGCTGGCCGACCTGCGCTGCGTGGTTTGCGCGCTCTGCACAGCGGACACATCGGGGATTACGTGGCCTGGCTCCTGGTCGGGGTCGTGTCCCTCGGCGCGGCACTCGGTGTCGCCCTACGCTGACAATAATCCCCACGTCGCGTGAGCCGGTCTCGTTGGAGATCAGCGACGCTGCGCCCTTGAGGCCGTGACACCCACGTCCTCGAACACGAACGCGCCGAGCAGGAAGTTGTCCTCGTTGGCGAAGGGGTCCAACGACTGACACTTCTTGATCAGCCGCGTCGATCAGGTCGGTCTCGGGACGGGCGACCTTCGGGTTGCCCAGCGCGGCGCGGCACCGGCGCGGAGGAACTCGACTGCCACCACCCCGCGGATCACCGCGATGCTCGCGCTCCCGGATCCCGGTCGGCGCTGTCCCCGACCGGGGTGGGCTGGCACGACCGCCGACAGCGACTGCGTGTCTATCGGTACTGCGCGGCCTCGGCATCGCGGCATCGCGCGACATCGAGGAGGACGGCATGGCGCAGGGCAGCGTGACCCCGATGACGGCGGCGGTGGCGGCGTTTGACCCTGGCCGGGACGGCGGCGGTGCACCTTGAGCTGGAACCGTGCCACGGTGGCCGGGTCGGTCAGCCAGCCGCGCCACACCCCGACCACGGACACGGCGGTGAGCTCGAACAACCCCGCCTGCACACGTGCCGCCGTGTCCACACCCGGCAGTGTCGCTGCCCCCACCGACGACCATGTGTCGGGCTCCGCCCTCTCTCGGGTGCCGGAGGTCTGGTCCTGGCAACAGCCAGCCGGCACCACACGGTGACGAAGCCCGGCAAACCCGACCTCCCGGGCAATTCAGCACCCGCGGCCGCGGCGATCAGCGCGTCCAACGCCCGACCGCTGCCCTCCAGGTCCTCACAGGAACAGGCGAAAAGCATCCCGGCGCCTGGTCGACGTCGGAAAAGCGTGCGAGGCCGTGGCCGGACGGGTACTCCCCTGCATGACCTCACCGACCGAGCACAACTCGAGCGACCACACAGCCGGCCCGGAGCGCGTCGAGCAGCGCGCAGCGGCCGAGCGCAGCGGGGAACCGACCGTTCCGGGGGTGGCTGGCGCTACGGACAGCTCCGCTGACGGACAACAGGGACTGCGGCTGCACGCGGGCATCGCGGTCCTCGCCACGGTACTGAGCGTCCTGGTGACGGTGGTGTTCTTCGTGCAAGGAATCTGGCCGTTGGCCGTCGTGTTCGCGGTGGTCGCACTCGCATCACTGGGCGCGCTGGGATGGGCGCTGCGGCGCCGGCGTCGGGGCCAACAACTACGGCAGTTCCGCGACGATCAGCCGCAGCGATGAGCAGCCGGCCGGTCCCACTCCGACGACGCCGCGAGATGCGGCGGGTGCGCCGAGGTGTGGACGGCGCCGCCCCGGAGATCCCCAGCCAGAGGCTGGCCCTGAGGACGAACAGGCCGCTGCACTGCGTCCGGTCAGATCTCCGTTCCACTCCCGCGACACCCACGACAACCTGAAGACCGCCGAAACGCGCGGCGACACCGCAGATGACGACCAGTGCGACAAGGACGGGCACGAGGACAGGACGATCGTGCGGTTGGGCACGACCGCCCGGCGAGCCGCGGCCGCGGTGGGGGAGCGTCCTAGACCGTATGAGGGGCTGGCCGGGCGAGGGTGTATCGGCACCTGGGCATCCCGGTCGTGGGTGACTACGGCCGATTCGGGCTGCCGGGTCAGGTTGGTCGCGCGGCTACAACCAGCGCCTGTGGAATCCTTCGGGCCGTACCCCTGACGAGGTCTTGATCGACTGGCCGAGCCCGAGCGGGACCGTCGCCGTGGCGGCGCAGCAGGCGTTGCTGAGCCACACGCACGCGCGCGGTTGCATCGGAAAGCACTTGCTGTGGCGGCGGCGCAGCTGTTGCGCCCTCGCTGAGCAGGCTCATGGGTGGCTCCTCGCCGGATGTTGGTACCGATGACCCGGTGCCAGTCATCCACGGGAAGGTCGGCCAGCGGGGCCGGGACGAAGGTGCCGGCGTTGTTGTGGGCGAAGTGGAGGCCTCCGAACTGCCCGACCGTCTCATGGACGGCGGCCTCGACCGGCGCGGCGTCGGAGACGTCGAGGCGCAGGAACCGGGCCTTGCCGCCCAGCTCCTCGATCTCGCGGACGGTGTCGGTGCCGTCGAGGACGTCGCAGACCGCGACCGATGCGCCGCGCGCGGCGAAGGCCAGTGCGCTGCCGCGCCCGATCCCGCGCGCGGCTCCGGTGACGAGCGCGACCCTGCCGGTGAAGTCCTCCCGCGGGGCGCTCACTTGACCGACATCCCCGCGTCGACGGGCATGGCGACGCCGGTGATGTAGCGGGCCTCGTCGGAGGCGAGGAACAGCAGCGCGTTGGCGATGTCCTCGACCTCGACCCACGGCACCGGGAGCAGGTTCAGCCCGCGGTAGAGGTCGATGACGTCGTCGAGGGTCGGCGCTTCGAGGTCGGGCCGGAAGATCCGCCAGTTGTTCTCGTTGAGCAGCAGCGGGGTGGGGACCGTGGTGGGGTGCAACGAGTTGACCCGGATCGAGTGCGGGGCCAGCTCCACGGCCAGGCTGCGCATCAGCCCGACCACGCCGTGCTTCGCCGAGACGTAGGCGGAGAAGTTGGGTGCGGCCTTGAGGGCGAGCGAGGAGCTGGTCAGGATGATCGCGCCGCCCCGGCCGCGCTCCACCAGGTGCGGGACGGCCGCCCTGGCCGTGTTCCAGACGCCGGTGAGGTTGGTGTCGAGGACCGCGCGCCAGTCCTCCTCCTTGGTGCGGGCGGAGTCGGCGGCGATGCCCTGGATGCCGGCGTTGGCCGAGACGATGTCGACGTGACCGAGCTGCTCGACCCCGTCGTCCACGAGCTGCTGGACGGCAGCGAAGTCGCGGGCGTCGGCCTTGGCCCAGACGATCCGGCGGTCGAGCTTCTCGACGAGCGCGATGGTCTCCGCGAGGTCCTCCTCGGTCGCGGCCGGAGCGCCCTGGGCGTCGACCGGCCCGCAGACGTCGAAGGCGATGATGTCGGCGCCTTCGCGGGCGAGGCGTTCGGCGTGGGCGCGGCCCTGGCCGCGGGCGGCCCCGGAGATGAGGGCGACCTTGCCCTCGACGCGGCCGGTCACGCGAACACCGGCGCGATGTCGAAGTAGACGCGGTAGTCGTCGACGAGCCCGTCGTCGCGGCGCCGGATGATGGACACGACCGGGATGGTGACCTGCTTGCCGTCCTTGCGGTCGTAGGTGGTCTCGAGCTGGGCGACGCTCGCGTTGCCCTCGTGCCATTCGTGGAGGATGCGGTGGCTGAGCCCGTTGATGGTGGAGAAGAACCCGCCGACGCCCTGCTCGACCGCGGTAGGGCCGACCATCGGGTCGCCGTTGGCGAAGACCATCACGCCGTCGGGGGCGAAGATCTCGGCGAACCGCGGTGGGTCGAAGGCGTCGACGCGGGCGAAGACGTCGCGGATGAAGTCGGGTCCCGGGGTTGGCGCGTCGCCGCCGAGCGGGGTTCCGCTGGCTACGCTCTCGCGGACGGCACGGAGGGTAGTGCGGACGGCGTCGAGGTAGTCCTCCTCCATGTGTCCGGCGAACTCGTTCTCCTGCGCGCTGCCCGCCTCCACGCCGTCGATGGCGATCCGGAACGTGAAGGTGAGTGCGAGCTCCCCGTTCTTCTCGCCGATCTCGTTGTCGATCGTGCCGCGGGCCGTGCCGTGGGTGCGCTGGAAGTGCACGAGCTTCTCGGGGTGGAAGGTGATGACCTCACGGACGGGCTGGCCGGCGTGGATGATGTCGCGCACCAGCCCGCCCTCGAACCGGTCGACGATGCTGCACGAGGTGATACTGCGG
Source organism: Pseudonocardia sp. 73-21 (assembly GCF_001899645.1). Lineage (GTDB taxonomy): Bacteria > Actinomycetota > Actinomycetes > Mycobacteriales > Pseudonocardiaceae > Pseudonocardia. The sequence continues at coordinate 7,140 of NZ_MKVV01000020.1, forward strand.
ACGTACTTCATCGGGTTGCCGGCCTTCTCGAGCAGACCGGCCCAGACGTCGTCGACGCTGAGGGCGGGCTCGGTGCCGTCGTTGACGACGAGTGTCCTGCTGATCTCGATCATGGCTGATCTCCGTCTCTGGGGTTCCGGTCAGGGTCGGGCTGTGACGAGTGCGACGCGGCCGACGTTGGTGTCGGACTCCACGTGGTGGTGGGCCTCGGCGGCCTGGTCGAGCGGGAACGAGCGGTCGACGACGGGCCGGAAGCCGCGGGGGACCTCGGCCCAGGAGGCCTGGACGCTCGCCGGGTTGCCGGTGCGTACCCCGATGACCCGCTGGCACCTGGAGTACAGGCGCAGAAGGTCGACCGATGCGCCGCCGCCGAGGAACGCTCCGGAGGTCACGACGGCCCCGGCGACCGCGAGCACGTCGAGGGTGGAGGCGAACATCGCGGGTTCGCCCAGGTCGTCGATGGCGATGTCGATGCCGTGCCCGTCGGTGATGTCCAGGACGTCGCGGGTGAAGGTGGGGCTCGTGCCGTCGAGGGTGAACTCGATGCCGGCGGCCTCGAGCCGCGTGCGCTTCTCCGCCGACCGCGACGTCGCGATGACCCGGGCGCCGAGGTGGGCCGCGAGCGTCGCAGTGGTGGAGCCCAGAGCCGAGGCCGCCCCCTGCACGAGCACCCACATGCCGGGTTCGAACCCGGCCTGCGTCAGCTGGTTCTGGGCGACCGGACCTGACAGTGCCAGCGCGGAGGCCTCGACCGGCGAGATCCCGGCCGGGACCGCGACGGCGTTGCGGGCGGGCACCGCCACGTAGTCGGCGTAGGCGCCCTGGCGGTGGGTCCCGATGAGCTGCAGGGACTGGCAGGCCTCCGCCCGGCCCCGCAGGCAGTGCCGGCACTCGCCGCAACAGACGGACGGGAACACCGCGACCCGGTCGCCGACGCGGGCGGAGGTGACCTCGCTCCCGACCGCCGCGACGACGCCCGCGTGCTCGGCGCCCAGGACGTGCGGCAGCACGAACTTCGCGTACGGGTGGGTCCCGGCGCGGGCCCGCAGGTCCAGCAACCGGCCCACACTGACTGCGGCGACCTGCACGAGAATCTCATCGGCCCCGGGCTCGGGGGTGGCGATCGTGGCGCGGTGCAGCACCTCCGGCGGCCCGAACTCGGAGAAGACGACAGCGCTCATCTCCGCACCGGGCGTGACGGCGGCCGGCCAGACCCCGGCCTGGACGTCGGTCGAGGCGGTCATGACGCCACCACCGGGTTCACCAGGCGTCCGACCCGGTCGATCTCCACGACCACCTCGTCACCGTCGGCGAGGAACTCGTTGCGGGGCAGCCCGACGCCGGCCGGGGTGCCGGTGAGGATGAGATCGCCGGGTTCGAGGGTGACCATCCGGCTGACGGCGGCGACCAGGTCGGCGACCGGGCTGATCATGTCGGCGGTCGAGGAATCCTGCTTGAGCACGCCGTTGACGAACAGCCGCACGGCGAGATCGGTGGTGTCGCCCACCAGCCAGGCCGGGACCAGGCCGGGTCCGATCGGACAGAAGCCGTCCTGCGCCTTCGACCCCACCCAGTCGAAGCCGAAGGGCTCCGACACCGCGTCGGGCCGGCTGAGCCGGGACCGCGCGGAGATGTCGTTGGCGGGCAGGTACCCCGCGATGTGCGCGGCGACGTCGCCGGGTGAGAGGTCGCGGCAGCGGTCGGCGATCACCACTGTCAGCTCGGCCTCCCAGTCGATCCGGGTGTCGCCGGCCGGCAGTGGGATCGCGTCGCCGGGGCCGATCACGGTCGTCGTGGGCGGTTTGAAGAAGAAGAACGGCTCGGGCGGCGTCGCCGGCGCGGTGATGCCCATCTCAGCCAGGTGGTCGTAGTAGTTCGCGCCGGCGCAGAGGATCTTCGACGGGTAGGTGAGCGGGGCAACGAGCACCGCGTCCGGGATCACGTCGTCGGCGTCCGGGGTCCAGGCCCGCAGCAGTGGCTCGACGTCGGCCCACCGCCGCAGCAGCGACATCAGGTCGCCGGCCCCGAGCGCGGGCGGCGTCCTCACGATCTTGTCGTCGACCAGCGCGCCGACCGAGACACCGGCCTCACCGGCGCGGGAGTACTGAACGAGCGACCATGGCGGTGCGTGCATCTGGGACCTCTCCGACTGTCGACACCGGGGGCCGACGAGTCGAGGAACAGTTCGTCGTCATCGGTGCCCCGTCAGAGTGTCGACACTTTTTGGTCGCGTCAAGGGGCGATTCGGGGGCATCTCCCGCTACAGTTCGGTCGATCCCGACCACGGGTCGTCGATGGGGGAGGTGGGCATCACGGTGTCAGAGGCGCTCGACAAGCTGCCCGGACTGCGGATCACCGACCCGCGCCGGATCAGCATGGAGGTGCACGCGCACCTGCGGGCACTGATCGTCAGCGGCGTCCTGGAGCCCGGCACGGAGCTCAAGCAGGCGGAGCTCGCACGGGTCTTCGCGGTCAGCCGGGCCCCGCTCCGCGAGGCGTTCCGGATGCTGCAGGAGGAGGGCCTCGTCGTCGGCGAGCTCAACCAGCGCAGCCGGGTCGCCGGCTTTGATCCCGACGAGCTCGAGCTCCTCTACGCCGCGCGGATCGCCCTCGATGCGCTCGGGGCCCGCCTCACGGCAGGCCGGCTGACGGCGGCGGAGGCGAAGGCGGCCGCCACGGCGCTGCGCGAGATGGACCGGGCCAACCGGGCCTCGGACATGACGAGCTGGTCGCAGGCGCACCACCGGTTCCACCGCATCGTCGTGGCCCGGTGCGGGGCGCGGGTCCTGCGCACGGTCGCCTCCTACGCGGAGCAGAGCGAGCCCTACGTGCGGGCGTTCCAGGCGCGGCACCGGGACCTGTTCCCGGACCGGCACCGCGAGCACGTCGCCATCCTCGACGCCGTCCTGGACGGCGACCGCAACCTCGCGGCCCGGCTGATGGCCGAGCACCTCGCCGGCACCGCCCGTCGGGTCCTCTGCGACTTCACCCCCGACCGACCGGCCGGCGCGGTGGAGGAGGCGGTGGCGTACGCCAGTGCGGTCGTCCCGCTGTCGGGCCCCACTGGACATGCTGGAGAAGTGTCGACACTATGACGGGAGCATCGGCGACAGAAGGAGTCAGGTCATGACCACACCGGAGGCGGACTCCGCCGTCCGCGTCTCGAAGCTCGGCTACGTGGGGTTCGAGACGCCCGACATCGACCGGATGGTCGAGTACTACACGAAGGTCCTCGACTTCCACGTCGAGGAGCGATCGCCGGACGGCGCCTTCCTCACCACCGGCTCCGACCACCACTGCGTCGTGCTGACGAAGGGCAAGACCCGGGCCAGGTCGGCGGTGGGCTACGAGATCTGGGAGTCCCTCGACGACGCCGGGCGCCGGCTGCAGGAGGCGGGCTACGAGGTCGAACGCCGCAGCGACATCGGCCCGGGCACACCCGACGTGCTCGTCCTCGCCGAACCCGGCACCGGCGTGCCCCTGCACCTGTTCAGCGCCCAGGAGCTCAGCGGCGTGCAGGACTACCCGCCGCTACGGCCCACCAAGCTCGGTCACGTCGCGGCGTTCACGCCCGAGCTGGCCTCGATGCAGAAGTTCTACCAGGACCTTCTCGGCTTCCGCTGGTCCGACACCATCGGCGACTTCTTCGTGTTCCTGCGATGTAACGCCGACCACCACGCGGCCAACTTCATGGCCAGCACGAAGTTCGAGGGCATGCACCACATCGCCTACGAGATGCGCGACCCCAACCACCTGATCAGCATGCTCGACCACATGGGGCACAACGGAGTGCGGCTGCACTGGGGCCCGGGGCGGCACGGCCCGGGCCACAATCTGTTCACCTACCACAAGGATCCAGACGGCAACACGATCGAGCTGTTCACGCAGATCGACGTGATCCACGACGAGGCCAAGGGGTACTGGGAGCCGCGGCCGTGGCACGAGACCCATCCGCAGGGTCCGCGCACGTGGGAGGTCGACCTGGCGACGGTCAACATCTGGGGACCGATCCACCAGGAATCGCTGGACCACTGAGCCGGTGTCCACCGCGGAGGAGCTGGTCGGAGCCGGGAGGATCCTGGCCCGGCACGAGCTGGTCACGGCCTTCGGCCACCTTTCCGTCCGCGACGGCGACACCATGGTCATCACACCACCGGTGCCGCTGCACGGCGCCGAAGCGCCTGACTGCCGGGTCGTCCGGCTGAACGCGGCGGCGCTGCCCCCGGGTGTGCCCGCCGAGGCGTGGCTGCATCTCGCCGTCTACCGCGCCCGCCCCGACGTCGGAGCCGTCTGCCGGGCCCAGCCCGATGACGCGACGGCGCTCGCCGCGGCGGGGGTCCGCATCGGACCCGTCACCGGCCACGCGGTGCTCGCCGGTGCGCCTGTGCCGGTGTCGGGACCCGCGGTTCTCGTGCGGGACGCGGCCACGGCCGACCGAGCGGTCGCAGCTCTCGAAGGCGGCGACTCGCTCGTCCTGAGGGGGAACGGCGCGGTCACCACCGCCGATTCCCTGGGCCGCGCGGTCGCCCGGATGTGGCTGCTGGCCCGGGTGTCCCGAACCGTCGCCCTCGCGGCCGTAGCGGGCGATCCCCATGACCTGTCCGACGAGGAGATCGCGAGCTGGCGTGCGGTGTCCGGTGAGCTGCTCGACCGCATCTGGATCTACTTGAACCTGACCGCTACAAGGGAGAATGCTCCATGATCCAGCTGGAAGACGTCGCCTACGTCCGGTCCGGAACGGCCGACCTGGAGACGGCCGTACGGTTCGCGGTCGAGGTCGTCGGTCTGGAGGAGATCGCCCGGGAGGACGGTGTCGCGTACCTGCGGGCCGACCACCGCCACCACTGCCTGGCCTTCGTCGAGGGGGAGTCCGGTGTGCTCTCGGTGGGGTTCGCGGTGCACGACTCGGCGGCCCTCGACGTCGCCGAGGTCGAGCTGGCCGCGGCCGGCTGCCGGGTGCGTCGCGGGGACGCGAAGGGGGCGGCCCACCGGCGCGTCCACGACTACCTCGAGTTCGACGATCCGTGGGGCAACCGGGTCGAGCTCGTGAGCGGGCAGGTGACCATCCCACGTCCCGTCCGCTTCGGCCGGCCGGCCGGGATCACGGAGTTCGGGCACATCTGTCTCGACGCGCCGGACGTCCGGGAGGCGTACGCGTTCTGGTCCTCACTGTTCAACATCAGGATCTCGGACTGGATCGGGGACCGGGCCGCGCTCATGCGGTTCGATCCCGTGCACCACAAGCTGGCAGTCTTCCAGGGCGACCGGCCGGGCCTGTGCCACATGAACTTCCAGGTCGCCTCGCTCGACGACGTCATGCGCAGCTGGCACGTGCTGGAGCGGGCCGGTGTCGAGATCGAGCTGGGTCCCGGCCGGCATCCCCAGTCCACGGCGGTCTTCCTGTACTTCAAGGGTCCAGAAGGGCTGACCTACGAGTACTCGTGGGGGGTCCGGCGGATCGAGGACGACGAGGGGTGGCGTCCGCGTTACTTCGATCCCGCCGAGCCCGATGCCGTGGACCTCTGGGCAGGCCCGACCTCGAAGCCGACGCCCCAGTTCCAGGTGCGCCACCTCGATCAGGCAACCAGCGGGTGAAGGCTCAGGTCGCAGTCCTGGCGACCAGTACCTCTCCCTCGAGGCCGTCAGGGTCGCGGAAGGCGCGAGAAACCGGAGCACGCAGCGCAGCATTGCCTGATGGTGCGCGACGGAGCCATGGCCTCTGCCCATCTCGACGGCGCCACCCACGTCGGCGCCGCGTTCAACCGTGGACTCGAAGGTCTGCTCACGCTCCTTCACCGAGACGCCTGCGCGCCCAGTCTCTCACTCGCTACAACGCTCTGGGCGCCGTTGCAACCGGGAGGTGGTTCTCGTCGATTCCGAGAACCCGCATCTTCCGGTAGAGCGTAGAGCGAGCGATGCCGAGCCGTTCCGCGGCGGCGAGCTTGTTGCCCTGCGTCTCGGCCAGCGCCTCCAGCACGATGTCGCGTTCCGCCCGCCGTAGCGACGACCGGCCGGTGCGGCTGCTGGTGGAGCGGTACTCGGGTGGCAGGTGTCCCAGCGCGATGTCGGAGCCCATCGAGCGGGTGACGGCCGTGGCCAGTACGGCCTCCAGTTCGCGAACGTTGCCTGGCCAGTCCAGTGCCGCGAGCGCGGCGACGGTCCCGGGCAGCAGGCGGGGCACGGGCCGGTGGCGGGTGTGCGCAGCCAGCAGCGCCGGCGCGAGGTCGGGGATGTCCTCCGTGCGGAAGCGCAGGGGCGGCACGGTGAGCGAGACCGGGAAGTGGTCCAGTACCCGGGCGGCGGCCGCGTGCGCGCCTCGGCCACGGGCCGTGGCGAACACACGGGTTCCCGACTCGGATACCGCGTCGATCACGCCTTCGACCCGGGTGGCGACTGAGGGTACGAGCTGGTCGACGTGCCGGAGCAGGATGGTCTCTCGGCGGCTGACGGCGGAGATCAGCCGGGCGATCCACTCGGCGGGCTCGTCGTGGGACGCGAGCGCGTCGAGCACCGTCATCGGCCTGTCGCCGGACCGTCGCCGGTGCAGGTGCTTCGCGACGTGCAGCTTACCCACGCCGGGCTCCCCGCAGACCAGCAGCGGAACATCGGTACGCAGAGCGGTATCGACGTCCTCACGCAGCCGCACGCTGGCGACGCTGCGTCCCGCGAGCGCCTCCCGATCCGCGCGCAGGTGAGTCGGCCGCGGCCGGGGCCGGGCGGCCGCCGTCCGATCCGTTGGCCTGGGTTGCGGGCGCATCTCCACCAGTACACCGGCCATCGAGCCGCGCTCTCCCACCCGCGTCGCCCGTGCCTGCACGACGACGTCACGCGCGAGTCGAACCTCGCTGACGCACTCGTCGCCGGTGCCGAGCGTGCGGCAGGCCCAGTCCCAGAGCATCGCCTGGTCGGACACGTCGAGCAGGACCGATGCTGCGGTGTTCGCCATGACCACGGTCTCGTTCAGCGACAGCACCGCCGTCGTGGCGCGCCGACTGGCCCGCAGGAAGTGCTCCAGCAACATCTGTTCACGGCGCGACGCGTCGGCGTAGATCCGCGATTCGATCTCCCGCACCGCGGCGAGCACGACCGGTTTCAACAGCTCGTGGGAGTCGTCCACGCGACAGGTGACATCCAGGACGCCCTCGACGGACCCGGTGATCGGGTGTCGTACGGGCGAGCCGATGCACGTGAATTCCTGCAGGTTCTCCCGGAAGTGCTCAGGCCCCGAAACGATGAACGGCTTGCGTTCCTCGAGGGCGCTGCCGATCCCGTTGGTTCCGGTGAACTCCTCGGCGTAGAGGAAGCCCGGGCACACCGATGCGCGGTCGAGCGCGCGCGCGAGCTCTCGCCCGCCGGCGCGTCGATCGATGATCTGTGCGTCGGCGTCGGCCAGCAGGATCGACACCGGGCCGCCCTCCATCTGGTCGGCGAGCCGATCGATCACCGGGCCGGCGGCGCGGAGCAACCGGTTGGGGCGCTCGAACTCCGGCCGGTACGGGACGTCCTCGGAGTGCGCCGCAACACCCACGACCTGGCACCGCCGCCAGGACGAGATGATCTCCTGTCGGACCGCGGACCGCTGCTGGTCCTCCAGTGAGATGGGTCGGTTCAGCACGCGCTCGCGCTCGTCACGCGGCCCGTCAACACGTCCAGGCACAGCCGCCCCCTCACCGTCGAGGCCGGGCATTGACTCGTCAGTCGTTCAGCCAACCATGCCTGTGTCCCACCGACTGTCCGAAAACGCAACACCGTGGTGGTCACCGCGTGCTCGGTGGCGCTTCTTGCCGAACCTCCCGACGGACGTCTCCGGTATCCGGTCGACAGACGGCATCCGATCCGGCAGCCAGAAACGCGAGAACGAACTCGTAGCCGTCGCCGACCCGGGTCACGACCTCCATATCGCCGAAGAGCCGCTCGGCCCGCCACAGCAACCGCTTGATCAGCAACCATCGGTCCAACATCAGGCCCGTCCATTCCCGCCTCCCCGGAGCGCTGTCCGAAATCCGCGACAGGGACCGAATGCCAGCGTGTGTCGCGTTCTCGGACAGTGAACGTCCTCACTGTGCGCTCACACTCCGGCATTCCATCCACACAGACACAGGAGCAGGAGCGGGTATGAGCACGTCCGACAGCACCGTCGAGGAACTCGACGTCCTCGTGATCGGGTCCGGTTTCGCCGGGATCTACCAGCTCCACCGGCTACGCAACCTCGGGCATTCCGTGAAGATCTTCGAAGCCGGTTCGGCGCTCGGCGGTATCTGGTACTGGAACTGCTACCCGGGCGCCCGAGTCGACACCGAGGGACCGATCTACCAGTTCGCCTACCAGGACCTGTGGAAGGACTGGGAGTATCAGGCCCTCTACCCGGACTGGAGCGAGGTCCGCGAGTACTTCGACTACGTCGACCGCAAGCTCGACATCTCCCGCGACGTCCGGTTCAACACCCGGGTCGAGTCAGCCGAATTCGACACCGAGCGCAACCAGTGGGTCGTGCGGTCCTCCGACGGCGCGACCACCCGCTGCACCTATCTGGTGCCCTGCCTCGGGTTCGCCTCCAAGCCCTACGTCCCGACGATCCCGGGGCTGGACTCCTACCGCGGGATCAGCCACCACACCGGGCTGTGGCCGCAGGACGGCGTGGACCTGACCGGGAAACGGGTCGCTGTGATCGGCACCGGTGCCAGCGGCGTGCAGGTCATCCAGGAAGCAGCCAGCGACGCCGCGGACGTGACCGTCTTCCAGCGCACCCCGAACCTCGCGATCCCCATGGGCCAGCGCACGCTCACCCCCGCGGACCAGGCCGCGATCAAGGCCGAACTGCCCGAGCGGTTCGCCTCCCGCGCCAGCACGTTCGCCGGATTCGACTACGACTTCACACCGATCAACGCCGTCGACCTCCCCGAACAGGAGCGCACCGCCGGCTACGAGGAGCTGTGGGAAAAGGGCGGCTTCCGCTTCTGGCTCGCCACCTTCCAGGACACCCTGTTCGACCAGAAGTCCAACGACTACGCCTACACGTTCTGGCGGGACAAGGTCCGCGCCCGGATCAAGGACCCGCTGCTCGCCGAGAAACTCGCGCCGACCGACCCGATCCACCCCTTCGGCGTCAAACGGCCGTCGCTGGAGCAGAACTACTACGACGTCTACAACCAGGACAACCTCCACCTCGTCGACCTGAACGAGACGCCGATCGAGACCGTCACCGAGCGCGGCATCCGCACCGCGGACGGCACCGAGCGCGAGTTCGACGTCATCGTCCTCGCCACCGGCTTCGACTCGGTGTCCGGCGGGCTCACCCGCCTCGACATCCGTGGCACCGACGGCACCCTGCTGCGCGACAAATGGGCCGACGGGATCAGCGCACACCTCGGCGTGGCCACCGCCGGGTTCCCGAACCTGCTGTTCGTCTACGGCCCGCAGAGCCCGTCAGGCTTCTGCAACGGTCCCACCTGCGCCGAGATCCAGGGTGAGATGATCGTCGAGATCGTCGAGCACCTGCTGTGCAACGGCCACCAGCGCATCGAGTCGACCCCCGAGGCCGACCAGGCGTGGAGCGAGCACGTCGCCGAGCTCGTCGGCCCGACACTGTTCACCAAGGCCAAGTCCTGGTACATGGGCGCGAACATCCCGGGCAAGGCGATCCAGAGCCTCAACTACCCCGGTGGTCTCCCGCTCTACCAGGAGAAGTACGCGGAGTCGAAGGCGAACGGCTACGCCGGCTTCCGGATCTCCTGACCAACCATCACAGACCGATCGGAGCGATCCATGAGCGTCACCCTGCGCGGCGTCAATCTGGGCTACATGCAGCTTGACCTGTCGCTGCTGTCGAACCGCGAGCAGAACGTCGGGGTCACCTACCAGTGTCCGGCCCTCGCCTACATCATCGAAACCCCGGAAGGACGCATCCTCTGGGAGACCGGGATCTCCGCACAAGCACGCCAGGAATGGCTACCGGAATGGCAGGAGGCCGTCAGCCTGGCGAACCTCGCCCCCGAGGCGTTCATCGAGCGGCGACTCGCCACGATGGGCCTGGGCCCCGACGACTTCCGCTACGTGGTCCTCGGCCACCTGCACACCGACCACGCGGGCGGCCTGCGGCTGTTCGAGGACGCCGGCGCCGAGATCGTCGTCCACGAGCGCGAGTACGCCCATGTCATGGCGATGCAGGACGCCGCCGACTTCTTCAACCCGGTCGACTGGGCCTTTCTCGGCTCGAAGAAACCCACGCTGGTCTCCGACGCCGGCACCGAGATGGCCGGTGGCATCCGCCTCGTCCACCTTCCCGGACACACCCCCGGGCAGATGGCCATGCAGCTGCAGCTGGAGAACACCGGCACCGTGCTGCTCACCTCCGACGCGCTCTACCACCACGACAACTACGCCGAACCCGTCGCAGCGCCCCAGATCTACTGGGACCTCGACCAGTGGAACTCCTCGCTGAACAAGCTGACCAAGATCGCCCAGGAGAGCGACGCCTGGGTCTTCCCAGGGCACGACGACACCGGGATCGCGCACTTCGACGGCAAACACGAACTTCGGGCCATCCAGTTCACACCGGAGCACATCTACGCCTGATCAACGACCTGAGGAGTCTGTGCGGCTGTCGCCGGCGCGCTCGTTTCAGCCACCACGCCCTGCTCGGCGGGGGTGGTGGCTGAATCGGGCAAGGACCGCGACGAGCACCGAACTCGACCTCGGCAACGGCAACGGCAAAGCCGAGGCCCTACGCGAACGCATCCTTGCCCTACGCGACGACATCGAGGTGGATGCCACCGTCTCCGTCAGGACCGGCACGCTCGGAATCCTCAGCGTCAGCGCACCGGGCACTCCGATGGGTGGCCAACGAGATTGATCGCCGAGTCGGCGCGGAGGTCAAAGCGAACGGGCGGGCTGGAAACCTTCCACACGTCCTGGACCGAAGCGCGAGATGCAGACGGAGGTGTCCCGACCCGGGGATGCTCCGTGCCAACCTTCCACGGATCGGCAGCGGACATGGCCGCAGTCTCCGCGTCTCACGCCGCCGTCAGGCTGCCTCAGTTCCGACCCGGCCGCTGCGACGAGCGGGCGGTGACGGTCTCCCAAGGCGCCGTTCTCGTGACAGTCCCTGTCGCGCGGGTGGGCCGATCGTGGGCTCAGCCGACGGGAAGTCGGTTCTCGGCCGCGGCGAGGGGGTCGTCGGCCGGGTGCTGCAGCATCTCGTGCAGGGAGCGGCGCCGGACGCCCGTGTTCCGCCGCGGGCACAGGGCCAGGTGCAGGCCGAGGCGCCCATCCCTTGCCCGTGATGCTTGGCTGGAAGTATGCGGATCTTCTTCACCGGTGGCAGCGGCAAAGCCGGACACCACGTAGCCCCCTACCTCGCCTCGCGCGGCCACCAGGTCACCAACGCCGACCTCACCCCGCTCGGCCACGCCGACGTCACCGACCTGCGGGTCGACCTCACCAATGCAGGTGAGGTGTACTCGGCCCTGGCCGGCGTCCCGACGCAGGACGACTTCGACGACCCCGGCCCCACACCGCACGGCGGGTCGGCCTACGACGCGGTCGTCCACTTCGCCGCGATCCCCCGTCCCCTGCTCACCTCCGATCAGGCGACCTACGCGACCAACGTCCTCGCCCACTACAACGTCCTGGAGGCCGCCACCGCCCTCGGCGTCCGCAAGATCGTGTTCGCCTCCTCGGAAACGACCTACGGCATCTGCTTCGGGCGCGGCGAGCGCAGACCCCTCTACGTCCCGGTCGACGAGGAACACCCGGTCGTCCCTGAGGACTCCTACGCGATGTCGAAGGTCGCGGGAGAGGTGACCGCGCGGTCCTTCCACGCCCGCACCGGCGCCGACGTGTACGGGCTGCGCATCAACAACGTCATCGAACCCCACGAGTACGCCGAGCTGTTCCCGGCCTTCCTCGACGACCCGGCGCTGCGCAGGCGCAACCTCTTCGCCTACATCGACACCCGCGACCTCGGGCAGATGACGCTGCGCTGCCTGGAGACCGACGGACTCGGCTTCGAGGTGTTCAACGTCGCCAACGCCGACATGTCGGTCGCCGCGACCACGAGCGAGATCATCGACCGGTTCTACGACGGGGTGGAGGTGCGTCGCCCGATGGGCCGGGACGAGACGTTCTACAGCATCGACAAGGCCCGCAGACTGCTCGGCTACGAGCCGGAGCACTCCTGGCGCGACGTGCTTCCCGACCCGACCACCTGACTGTCCACCCCCGGGACCGTCGGCAGGGCGACCTCCCGGCCTGTCGTGACCTGGCTCCTCAGAACAACGCGGTGGCAACGCCGCCCGCTCCGGCGGTGGTGGTCGTGGGCCAATGCAAAGCACAGGCCGGCGGAGAGCCCGGCGAGGACGAGGGCGGCGTCGGCCGCACGGTTCCACCGGCGCTCGGACCGTCGCGCGCGGCGGGCGATCGAGACGATGCGTCGGTCGCGGTCGCTGAGCATGGGTGTCTCCGGCGGGTGCAGCCGCGGCTCGCCCGCGGCGGACTGTTGTTGGAACCGATGCTGCGCCGGACGACTCAGCGGGATAAGGGCCGGATGTCCCCGTGCGGTGGGCCGGATGGGCATGCGCGTCCGCTGGGCCCATCGGAGCCAGATAGGTGCCGTCCGACCCGGATCGGCACCGCCCGCGACGGCGGACCGTTGAGGGGGCCGACCGACGGCCGGGTAGCGAGCGGGTAGGTGGGATCGCCATGGGGCCAGGTCCGAGGACACGGGTTCGGTTCAGGTCCGCGCTGGTCGCGATCGCTGTGCTCGGCACCGCCGTCGCCGGTGCCCTCGTCGCGGTGTCGCCGGCCGCCGCCGCGGATCTCCCGCCGGCCCGGGCGACGGTGTTCACCCGCGGGTACGACACGTCCACGAAGCTCGTCACGCTGACGATGGACGCCGACTGGTACACCCCGGGTGACGTGCCGCGCGTGCTGCAGATCCTGCGCGACAACGGCATCACCGCCGGGTTCGCGCTGACCGGCCGCTATGCGGAGCGCTACCCCGACCAGGCACGCGCGATCGTCGCCGCCGGGCACAAGCTGATCAACCACAGCTACGACCATCCGTACTTCACGCAGCTGACCCGGGCCCAGCGGTTCTCCGAGCTCGACCGGGCCGAGGCGGCCTACAACCGCATCGGCCTCACCTCCGACGGGTGGTTCCGGGCGCCGTACCGGGACGGCTACGTCGACCCGGGCGTCACCGCCGACCTGGCCGCCCGCGGTTACTTCATCGGCTTCGACTGGACCTTCGACACCACCGGCTACCTCGGCGTGGGCCAGGACGTGATCCTCGACCGGGTGCGCCGCTACACCGTGCCGGGCGCCACGGTGCTCATGCACCTGAGCTCCGACTCGACCGACACCGCCGCCCTGCCCCAGGTGATCGCGACGTTGCGGTCGATGGGGTACGGGTTCACCGACCCCTACCGGACGGTGACGACGGGCTCGATCGCGGCGCACTACGCCGCGCTGGGTGCGCAGCGCTCCGCGTTGGGGCCGCCCCGCACCGGGGAGATGGTGGCCTCGGTGGCCGGCACCGCCGTCCAGTGGTTCCGCACGGGACGGATCTACTGGCGCGGCGACGTCGGTGCGCACGAGGTGCACGGGGCCATCGCCGGGCGCTACGTGGAGTTCGGCTCGATAGGCTCGTTCCTGGGCTTCCCGGTGACCGACGAGACGACGACACCGGACGGGCTGGGGCGGTTCAACCATTTCGTCGGCGGCGGTTCGATCTACTGGACGCCGGTCACCGGTGCGCACGAGGTGCACGGGTGGATCCGTGTCGAGTGGGCCGCGCTGGGCTGGGAGCGCGGGATCCTCGGCTACCCGGTCGGCGACGAGGTGTCCGTGGTCGGCGGCCGGGCATCGGCCTTCCAGAAGGGCACCGTCTACTGGTCGGCGGCCACCGGCGCGCACGAGGTGCACGGGGCCATCCTCGGCCGCTACCTGCAGCTCGGCGGCACCGCGAGCAGGCTGCGGCTGCCGCTGTCGGACGAGTACACGGTCGCCGGCGGGCGGCGCAGCGACTTCCAGGGCGGGTCGCTGTCGTGGAACGCCGCGACGGGAGCGGTCACCGTGCTGTACCGGTGACCACGGTCGGACGGCGCCCCGATGCTGTCGGCGCGCCGCGGCCCCTGCAGGACCGCCCTTCGCGGGCGGCAGGCCGATCGACGCGGCGTGGTGACGGACGACCGGGCCTGTCGGCGGGCCGGCGAGATGCCGATGTTCGCTGATCCGGACGGCAACCCGATCGGGCTGTTCACATAGGCGTGATCTCCAGCGCAGACCAGCACGAGCTCGGCGGCTGGGGGCCACCGCCTCGGTGGTCGGGCCCGCGAGCCGTACATGTCAGCCGCCATGAGGAGACCGAGGGCTGAAGGTTCGGGGACCTTCGGCCCCGGTGTCGGTCGGTGGTGGAGGGGAGCCTTGGAGCTGTCCGTGTGATGCAGCTACCAGGAGGTCACCATCCATGAGTACCTTGACCCGTCGCGATCGCGGCGCCGAGATGGCCCGCCGTTTCCCGATGATGGACGGCGTGTTCGAGGAGTGGTTGCGGTCGCTGCCGATGCGGCGGCCGTTCGGGTTGGGCTGGGACTGGCCCGGCGAGGACCTGATCCGGGTGGACGAGTTCCGGGACGGTGACACCGAGGTGATCCGCGCCGAGATGCCCGGCATCGACCCCGCGAAGGATGTGGAGCTGACGGTGGCCGACGGGGTGCTTCGGATCAAGGCCGAGCGCCGCGTCGACGAGAAGTCCGAGGACAAGGGTTACACCCGTCACGAGATGCGGTACGGCAGCATGACCCGCACGCTGCCGCTGCCGGAGGGTGTGCAGGAGAAGGACATCTCGGCCGCCTACAAGGACGGCATCCTGGAGGTCAGGGTTCCGATCCCAGCCCGGCCGGACAAGTCCGAGCCCACGAAGATCGCGATCAAGACCTGACGCGGTCTGAATGATGCCCAGTCCGGTGCACGCGCAGCGTGCACCGGACTGTCGTGTGCGTCGCGTCTCCGCGGCTCCGGGGGAGAGCGGCGTCGCGCCCGACCATGCCACCCCTACGGCCGTCGCCCGCGACCTGGACGGCACAGCCAATGCCCTGACACCGTGCGGGAAGGTCCAGACGATCAGCGGCATCCCGAGTCGGCGGGCGTCTGCACGGACCTGCCCCACGTCGGTCGTGATGGGCTGACGACCGTCAGGACCGACCCGGAGACCACGGCCGCGATCGCGACGGCGTTGCCGGCCCGCTGGCCGCCGGAGATCGCGTTGGCCGGGTCGGTGAACGGCGGGGTCGAGGTCTGGAGCGCGGCGTCGGGCACCGTGCCGAACACCGTCAGCGTGCCGAGGATGTAGACCACCGCGCAGCCGAGCGTGCCCAGCACCGTGGCGTGGCCGACGTTCTTCGCCGGGTTGCGGACGCGGCCCGCGGCCACCGACGCCGGCTCGATGCCGAGGTAGCTGAACAGCGCGATCGCCGCTGCAGCGGAGATCGCCCGGCCACCGAGCCGCCCGTGGCGTTGAACGCGCCGAAGTTCGCGCTCTTGATGAACAGCGGTGGCCGTCGGCAGACCGAAGGTGCGCGCTTCTCCGGTGTGAATGTTCTCGAGCCCGCCCAGGCGACGTCGCGTCGGTCTCGACCAGGTCGACCAGGGCGGTGATGGACCGCTGGTCGTGCGGACGGGTGCTGGCCGGGGAGCTGGCCGCCGCCGGGTGGGACCCGGACGCCCCGGAGAGGAGCCCGCAGCCGAGTGCGGAGCCCGACATGGAGGCGCTCATGGAGGTGGTCGAGCGCGCGATCAACGGCGTCGGGCTGCCCGACTACACCGGGGTTCCGGACTCCGGGGTCGCGGCCGGACCGCCGATCACCTCGTCGACCAGGCCGTGGGCCCCACCGGTCGGGACCGGCCGCGTGACGTCGGCCGCCTGCCCGCCCCCGGACGGTTCCGCGGCCGCGGATGCGGCCTCGCGCGCGAGGAAGGTGCCCAGCTCGCCGATGGTGCTCATCAGCGGCGCCGGGAAGACGACCGTCGAGTTCTGGTCGACGCCGATCTCCACGAGGCTCTGCAGGTTGCGCAGCTGCAGGGCCAGCGAGTGCTGCATCATGACGTCCGAGGCCTCGCCGAGGGCGGTGGCGGCGAGCGACTCGCCCTGCGCGTTGATGATCTTGGCGCGTTTCTCGCGCTCGGCCTCGGCCTGCCGGGCCATGGCGCGCTTCATGCTGTCGGGCAGCTGGATGTCCTTGAGCTCGACCAGGGTGACCTCGACGCCCCACTCGACGGTGGTGACGTCGAGGATCTCGCGGATGTCGCCGTTGATCCGGTCGGTCTCCGACAGTGTCTCGTCGAGGGTGTGCCGGCCGACGACCTTGCGCAGCGTGGTCTGGGCGATCTGGTCGATCGCGGCGCGGACGTTCTCGATGGCCACGACGGACTTCACGGGGTCGACGACGCGGTAGTAGGCCACCGCGGAGACGTCGACGCTGACGTTGTCGCGGGTGATGATGCCCTGCGACTGGATCGGCACCGTCACCACCCGCAGTGAGGCCCGGTGCAGGACGTCGACGATCGGGATGATCAGGCGCAGTCCCGGTTCGCGGACGGTCTGCAGGCGGCCGAGGCGCAGCAGCACGCCGCGTTCGTACTGCTTGACGACCCGGACCGCCGCCGCCAGCAGGAGCAGCACGACGGCGGCGACGGCGATGATGACGGTGGGGGTCATCGGATGCTCCGCGGTTGATGGGGAGGGCCTGCCGGACCGGTCCAGACTCCGCCCGCATCCGGGAACCGGGTAGGGCACAAGGTCTCGCGTCACCGGGCCCCGATCCCGCGGCGGGGGTGCCGCGCGAGGAGGTGCCCACCTCTGCCCGGGCCTGGACGTGCGCGGGTTGGTGGAGTACCTCGTCGGCACTCTGGAGCAGCTGGGAGGCGTCGCAGCCGGCGGAGCGGCCGACGCCCCCGCCGTTCCGGGGCCGGCCAGGGCCGCCGGCTACCGGGCCACCGCGGTACGGGCCGTGGACGGATGGGCGGTAACCGGGCGCCTCGACACCGAGTACCCGATGCCCTGGGGTGCCAGCACGGGCCGGATGCTCGCGGAGTTCCTGGTGGTCGAGCAGGTCGCCCACGGTGGAACCTCGCGCAGGCCACCGGCCAGTTGATCACGTGCGACGACGACGTCGTGGACTGGCGCACGATCAGCCAGATCCGCACGTCGATCTTCCAGCTCCACCAGACCTCCCACGATGCACCAGACGGGGTGCGGGCCCGACTGCTCGGCGTGGTCGCCGAGGTGACGCCGGCGCTGGGCCGCGACCCGGTGCTGCGGTTCAGTGGGTTGCTGGAGGACACGCTGCCCGCAGGGGTGGTCGAGGACCTGCTGGCGGTGCTGCGGGAGGCGTTGAGCAACGTCGCCCGCCACGCCCACGCGAGCTCCACCGAGGTCGACGTCGACGCGGGCCCCGCCGCGCTCACCCTCCAGGCCGTCGACGACGGGGTGGGTGTGCCCGACACCGGTCGCCGTAGCGGCCTGGACAACCTGCGCCGCCGCGCCGAGCACCACGGCGGCACCCTCACCCTCACACACCGGGCGCCGAGCGGTACCCGCCTGTGCTGGACGGTCCCGATCTGAAGGGCCGATGGCCCTACGTCCCGCCCGGGACGGGCACGGAGCCTGGAGGGGGATTCCGTGCCCGTACCCGGGTTCACCAGCGGCGCCGCGACACAGCAACGGAGCTGGTTCGCGGTGTCGCGGTCGAGCCGGCCGGGTCTGCGGTGTCGCGGACCCGGCCGGCCTCCCCCCTCACCGAGCGACGGAAGGCAACCACATGAGCGTCTCGCCGCGCGACGAGGCGACCGCCGCCGACGCCGTGTGCGTCGTCGACCCGAGGTGGCGATCGCTGGCCCGGCTGGTCGAGGCGGCGCTGCCGTCGATGCTGCGCGACGTGCGTGACCTGCTGGCGGTCGACCACCCCGAGCACCCGCGCCACCGCCCGCCCCAGGACCCGGCCACGCGGCGTCGTCGTCGACGGGGCGCACGTCCCGGGCTGGATGGCGGACTGGTGCCGTCGTTCGGGCGGGGCGCTGATGCTCGGCGCCGCGGCCGGGCCGGGCGGGCCGCTCGTGGGTGGGACCAGCCTGTTCGTCGCGCGGCCACCGTGGCGGACCCACCATGCTCGTCCTGGGTGGCACCCGCGCCGGTGCTCCCGGCCGGCTCGGGCTGGTCGCCCTCAGCGCCCGGCAGCACGCACCCTGCCCGGTGCTGCTGGTCTCCCGGTTGGACCCCGTCACCACCCCGATCTGCTCCGGGCAGACCGGCCCGGCCCTGACCGCCTCGACCGCCCTGTGGCGCGACACGACACGACACGACACGACACGACACGACACGACACCCGAGGGAGTACCGCCACGATGTGTACCGGAAACGGCCGCCCGCCCACCCCGCCTCAGCCCCCGCCGTCCCCGCGCGGGGGACGCACCCGAGCGGCAAGGCCATGATCGTCAGCGCCCGCCCCGTCGACGCCGGGACGCGGCCGTCCGGTCCGTTCGGCCCGCCGATCGAGGACATCTGTCGCTGCCCACGGGTGCGCCATCCGGCGGAGCATCGGATCCCACCACCAGCCACTGCCCCACCGGGCAGCACCACCTTTCCGGAGCCGACCGATGCTCAGCGAACGCGACAAGCGCATTCTCCGTGAGATCGAACAGCAGTTCACGGGCGAGGAGCGCCGCCTGGCGTCGCTCACCCGAAGCGCGCAGCGGTCCGAACGCCGGCTGCATCGGGCCGCCGATGCCGCACTGATCGTCGCTGCGCTGGCCGCCGTCCTGTGCTTCGCGCTGGCCACCGCCGTCACCGTCGGCGCGGGCGCCGTGGCGATGGTTCTGTTCGTGCTGCTCGCACTGCGCAGCGGCGGAGACCGACGCACGGCGATAGCGCGTGCCTGGCAGACGGTGACACGGACCGCGCGATGACGGGCCACCCGGGTGTCCTTCGTGGGCGTTCAGGGTCTTTCGGCACGGCTGCACTCCGTTCGAACCTGGTGCGGGAGGTCGCCCGCGGGGTAGGCAGACGCATGGCTGTGACCGTGCGTGAGACCGAGCGCAAGTACGACCTCGACGAGGACGCCGCGCTCCCGCCCTGGCCCGAACCGGCCGACGCGGCCGGGTCGCAGGAGTTCGTGCTCGAGGCGATCTACTTCGACACGGCGGACCTGCGGCTCGCCGCGGACGGGGTGACCCTGCGCCGGCGCCGCGGCGGTGCCGACAGTGGATGGCACCTCAAGCTCCCTGTCGCCGCGGACTGCCGCGACGAGATCCGGGTGGGGTTCACCCGCGGTGAGGCCGGCCGCCGCAGCCCGCAGCCGCCCGACGAGCTCGTGCGACTGGTCCACGGTTTCACCCGGGGCAGGCCCCTGGTGCCGGTCGCCGAGCTCACGACGCGTCGCCGGCAGTGGCGGTTGACCGACGACTCCGGGCGCGGCCTGGTCACGGTCGTCGACGACCACGTCACTGCGCACACGATGGGCGTCTCGACCGAGGCCCGCTCGTGGCGGGAGGTGGAGGTGGAGCTCGACGAGGCCGGTGACACGCGCCTGCTCGACCGGTTCGACCGTCGCCTGCGCAAGGCCGGCGTCCGGCGCTCCGAAGCCCCGTCCAAGCTGGCTCGTGTTCTCGGCGACCGCATCCCCGCGGCGCGCCGTCCGGGCCCGGACCGGTCGGCGACGCTCGGTGCGGTCGTGCTCGCCTACCTGGCCGAGCAGGCCCGGGTGATCCGCACCGGCGACCCGGCCGTGCGTCGTGAGGTTCCCGACGCGGTCCACCGGATGCGGGTCGCGACCCGGCGGATGCGCAGCGCGCTGCAGGCCTTCGGCGCCGTCGTCGACCGCGACGCCACCGGTGACCTCGCCGCCGAGCTGAAGTGGCTCGCCGCCGTGCTCGGGGTCGCCAGGGACCTGGAGGTCCTCGAAGCCCGTATCCTCGCGGCCGTTGCCGCACTGCCGGACGAGCTGGTGCTCGGCCCCGTCGCGGCGCAGGTGACGCGCTACTTCACCGGGCGGCGCGTCCTGGCCCGGGACGAGGTCCTCGCCGCCCTCGACGGCGAGCGTTATCTCGCTCTGCTCACCGCGATCGACCGCCTCCTCGACACCCCTCCGCTCACCCCGGCAGCGGGCAGGCGCGCCCGACCGCGCCTCGGCGCGTTCCTCGACCGGTCCCACCGCCGGGTCGACACCCATCTGAGGGCCGCGGAGCGACGTGGCCCCGATGTGGAACGTGACATCCAGCTGCACGACGCCCGCAAGGCGGCGAAACGGTTGCGGTACGCCGCCGAGGCCGCCGCACCTGTTCTGGGGGAACCGGCCCGTGCGCTGATCAGGCAGGTCAGACAGGTCCAGGAACTTCTCGGTGAGCGCCAGGACGCCATCGTGGCGCTGCCCGTGCTGCGCGAACTCGGCGCCGCTGCTGCGCTCGAGGGTGGGAACGGGTTCACCTTCGGCGTGCTCCACCAGCAGGAGCACCAGGCGCTGACCGCCACGACGTGGACACCGGTGCGGCGGGCGCTCGGACGGGCGGCCCGCGGGGCCACGGCCCGGTGAACCCGCACGCGGGCGCCCCGACCATCGGTCCGCTGCCCCGATCCGGGGACCGCGGGGGTCCCGGGTCGGAAGTCCCTGTGCGGCGCGCGCCGTGCTGGTGACCATGACGGGAGAAGGCGCCAACCGGAAGGTGTGATCATGATGTCTGCCGTCACCCGGACCGTCCCCTCCGGCGCGGATCCCGCGCCGCCGGAGTGGGACAACTCCGGCGCACTGCTGGCCATCGCGTCGCTCTACGGCGACGACGACCTCGACGACGACCTCGACGAGGATCTCGACGACCTGCTGTCCGGCGCCGCGGTGGAGTCCAGCGGTCGCGGCTCGTGGCGTCAGCGTCGCAGCCTCGGGCGACCCGTCGGGGCCGCGTGCCGGCGGCCGGGCCTCCCGTCAGGTGTTCTGGCGGGCCCGTCCGACGCGGATGCCGGTGTGGGTGCGGACGGTGCCGTCGGCGTCCACCCGCCCGATGTGCACGCCGTGGTGGTCGTAGACCTGCCTGTCGGCGCGGATCCGCCCGATGCAGATGCCGTGGTAGTCGTCCGCCCTGGTGTCCTCGAGGTTCATGGTGGTCCTTCCGTCGCGATCGGTGCTGCCCAGCGTGGTCGGCCCGGATCGGTGGGGTCAGGGCCGAAGGGCCCGATCCCGCGGAGCCGCGCGTCGCCGGTTCCCCGTCCTCCGGGCCCATCGACTCGTCACCCGGGTGCCGTCCGGTGCTACCCGGCGTGACTCCCGGACGGGGACCCTGGCGATGCGCCGCGCCGCCCGGCCGGCACCGACGACGAAGGAGAAGACGGCCATGCTGGTCCGCGACGTGATGACCCGGCCCGTGGTGACGGTCGACCCGGACACCCCGATCCGGGCGGCCGCGGCGCTGCTGACGGGCCGCGGGTTCACCGCGCTGCCCGTCGTGGACGGCGCCGGCGAGCTCGTCGGCATCGTCACCGAGGCCGATCTGCTGCGCGGGAGGCTGCACCACGACGCCCGCTCGCCGCTGCTGAGCGAGGAACTGACCAGGGTCGCGCCACAGCGGGTGGCCGAGGTGATGACGACCGAGGTCGTCACCGCGCTGCCCTGGACCGACCTCGCGGACCTGGTCGAGCAGATGCGGTCGCTCGGCATCCGCTCGGTGCCGGTCGTGGACGGCGGCGTGGGGCTGGTCGGCATCGTGAGCAGGCGTGACGCGCTGGCCACCGCGACCCGCTCGGACGTCGCGATCGAGGGCGACGTGCGGCGTCGCCTGGAGGCCTACGCAGGCCCGGGCCGGTGGCGGGTGTCCGTCGACGGGGGCCGGGTCACGCTGGCCGACGCCTTCGGCGATCCCACCGAGCAGCACGCCGCGTCGGTGGTGGCCGCCTCGGTGCGCGGGGTGCTCGACGTCCGGACGGTCACCGACTGATCGGACGGCACTGCGGCAGGGGGCCGGACGTCCCTGTCGGTGCGGCGGCTCCCGTCGAACACTGGAGGTTCCGAAGGAGGCTGCCATGCCGTTCGTTGATCGTGTGGAGGCGGGTCGGCGGTTGGCCGGACGGCTGACGCATCTGCGGGACGAGGACGTCGTCGTGCTCGGGTTGCCGCGGGGCGGGGTCCCGGTGGCGTTCGAGGTCGCGCGGGTGTTGGGGGCGCCGTTGGACGTGATCGTGGTGCGCAAGCTGGGGGTGCCGTCCCTGCCCGAGCTGGCCATGGGCGCGGTCGGCGAGGACGGGGTGCTGGTCGTCGACTCCGAGACGGTGCGTCGGGCGCACGTGGGTGAGGCGGAGCTGGCTGAGCTGGAGCGTCGGGAGCGCGTGGAGGTGCAGCGGCGGGCTCAGCTGTTCCGGGCCGGCCGGCCGCGGATCCCGTTGGCCGGACGCACCGCGGTGCTGGTCGACGACGGGATCGCCACCGGGGCCACCGCACGGGCCGCCTGCCGGGTGGCCCGTGCACACGGTGCGGCGAGGGTGGTACTCGTCGCACCGGTCTGCGCTCGCGAGACCGCGATCCGGCTCCGGGACGAGGTCGACGAGTTGGACTGCCTCGAGGTGCCCGACCTGTTCGATGCGGTCGGCCGGTTCTACGTCGACTTCACCCCGACGTCGGAGGAGGAGGTGGTGGAGCTGCTGCGCCGCGCCGCCGGCGGGACACCGGCCGGCCCCGGGTCGCAGGCCCCGCCGCCCCCCGGCCGCGATGTGGAGGTGGCCGTCCCCGGTCGGTCCCTGCACGGTCACCTCACCGTGCCGGAGGGGCCCCTGGGAGTGGTCGTGTTCGCCCACGGCAGCGGCAGCGGCAGGCTCAGCCCGCGCAACCGCCGGGTCGCGGCGGTCCTGCAGCGGGCGGGCCTGGCCACGCTGCTGCTGGACCTGCTCAGCCCGCGGGAGGAGCGGGACCGGGCGAACGTCTTCGACGTGGACCTGCTGGCCGTCCGGCTGGCCGGGGCCACGGCGTGGGTCCGTCGTCAGCCGGGCTGCGAGGGTCTGCCGGTGGCCCTCTTCGGCGCGAGCACGGGCGCTGCCGCGGCCCTGTGGGCGGCCGCCGACCCGGACGCCGACATCGCCGCGGTGGTGTCGCGGGGTGGGCGTCCCGACATGGCAGTGCCCCGGCTCGGGCAGGTCAGGGCGCCGACCCTGCTGATCGTCGGGGGCGCCGACACGGCGGTGCTGGAGCTCAACCGCCGCGCGCTGGCCGCGATGCGCTGCGAGGCGCGACTCGCCGTGGTGCCCGGGGCCACGCACCTGTTCGAGGAGCCCGGGACGCTGGAACAGGTCGCCGACCTCGCCCGCGACTGGTTCGTCACCCACGTCACCCCCGCGTCCCAGCCCGTCGGCTGACGGGCGCGGTCACACCGCGAAGGGGTAGGTCTCGGGGACCTCGCCGGCCTCCCAGTGCACGGTCCGCTCCAACGGCTCGACCGCGCGGGTCTCGTCGATGTGGATCACCGCGTCGAACTGGTCGGACACGCGGGCGTGGAAGTAGTGGCTGGCACGCTCGCTCTCGGGCCGGTAGACCACCCCGATCGCGCGCTCCAGCCGGGCCGCGCGCAGCACCTCCGCCGCGTGCGGTGACGTGGCGAAGGAGAGGAGGAACTCCGGCGCCCCCACCTCGTGCAGCAGCGCCTCGACGCTGCCGGGCAGGGCGGGGCGCACGTCCCGGCGCAGGGCCGGGCTGCCCCAGTCCTGGGCCGCGGTGACGGTGCCGGTGTAGGTGGTGAACCCGATGCTGCGGCAGTCCCGGCCGTGGCGCTCGCGCACCAGCTGACCGACGGTGAGCTCACCGCGGACCGCGGCCTCCGTCGCGCGGGCGTCGCCGATGTGGGAGTTGTGCTCCCACACCACGATGCGCACCGGCTCCCCGTGCCGGCGGGTGAGGTGCGCCTCCACGGCGTCGAGGGTGTCGGCCATGTGCCGGTCCCGCAGGTTCCACGACTCGGCACGGCCGGCGTACATGGTGCGGTAGTACTCGGCGGCGTTGCGGACCGTGACGGCGTTGCGTTCGGCGTGGAAGAGCGCGTCGGCGGCCGGCTGCCCGTCGCGCCGCGCATAGTCCAGCGCGTGCCGGTTCAGGTCGGCGAGCTGCTCGACCACCTCGCGCTCGCACGTCTCACCCGCTCCGAACGCGGCGGCGAAACGGTAGGCCTGACCGTCCCCGGTGCCGTGGTGGTCGAAGCAGGCGTAGCGGTCGCGGGCGCGCTGCGCGGCGTCCGGGTCCACGCCCTCCAGGTAGGAGATCACCTCGGCCATCGACCGGTAGAGGCTGTAGAGGTCGAGCCCGAAGAAGCCGACGCCGTGACCGGCGGCGAGACCGCTGTTGTGCTCCCGCAGCCAGCCGACGAACTCCAGGACGGCGGCGTTGCGCCACATCCAGGTGGGGAAGCGCTCGAACCCGCGCAGCGCCTCCTCGGCGATCCGGTCGTCGCCGACGCCGCGGACGTAGCGGTCCACCCGGTGCGCGTCGGGCCAGTCCGCCTCGACCGCGACCGCACAGAACCCCTTCTCCTCCACCAGGCGCCGGGTGATGGCGGCGCGCGCGGCGTAGAACTCGTGGGTGCCGTGGCTGGCCTCCCCGAGCAGCACGATCCGGGCGTCACCCACGAGTTCGAACAGGGCGTCGTCGGGCGGCACCCCGTCGCGGGTGGGCACCGCCGCGGCCCGCAGCACCGCCGCGGGGTCGGGCGGAGCAGGGCGGGCCGGGGCGCCGAGCAGCGCCCGCACCTCGTCGTCACCGGTCTCGGTGAAGTCCCAGTAGGACCGGCCGACGGCGTGGAAGGGCGTGGGGGTGGTGGCGCACACCAGGTCGTCGACGACCGCAGCGAGCTCGCGGCAGGTGGACTGCGGCGCGGCCGGCACGGCGACGACGATCCGGGCCGGTCCGAGCCTGCGCAGCGCCTCGACCGCCGCATACATGGTGGAGCCGGTCGCGAGGCCGTCGTCCACCACGATGACGGTGCGCCCGGCCACGTCGGGGGCGGGGCGGTCGCCCCGGTAGGCCCGCTCGCGACGCAACAGCTCCCGGCCCTCCCGCTCGGCCACCCGCCGGATGGCGTCGGTGCCGACCCGCATCCCGCGCACGACGTCGTCGTCGATCACGACCACGCCGTCACCGGCGACGGCCCCCATCGCCAGCTCCGGGTGGCCCGGGACCCCGAGCTTGCGGGCCACCAGCACGTCCAGCGGAGCGCCGAGCGCCGTCGCGACCTCGTGGGCCACCGGCACACCACCGCGGGCCAGTCCGAGGACCACCAGACCGGGCTCGTCGCGGTAGTGGGCCAGCAGCCCGGCCAGGACCCGCCCGGCGTCGCGGCGGTCGCGGAACACGTGGTCGGACATGACGACTCCTTGCTCGGTGTACGGACGTCAGCCCCCGCTCACGAGGGCGACGGGGCAGTGCGCGTAGTGCAGGACGGCGTGGCCGACCGAGCCCAACGGCCCCACGGTGTCGCCGGCCCGTCCGTGCCGCCCGACGACGAGCAGCGAAGCGCCCGCGGCCGCGCCGAACAGGGCCCGGGCGGGACGGTCGAGGCACACGATGCGCCGGACCGCCAGGTCGGGATGGCGGTCGCGCGCTGTGGCGAGGTACGACTCCAGCAGGGCGTCGGCGTCCCGGCGGGCCCGAACACGGTCGATCCCCGGTGCGCCGGTCCCGGCCAGCGCGTCGAGCGGCAGGTCCGACCAGGCGTGCACGGCCACGAGCTCGCGTCCGCGCGCCGCCGCGTGGTCGGCGGCGAACCGGACGACGTGACCGGTGACCGCCGAGCCGTCCACACCCACCACGACGGGTCCGTCCGGGCCTGCGGCGCCGAGGTCGCGCACGACCACCAGCGGTGCGGTGACCCGCCGGGCCAGCTCAGCGGCGCTCGAACCCAGGAGCACCGTGGCGACCCCGCTCTGACCGGAGGCGCCGAGCACCAGTGACGCGGCGCCCTGCGCGAGCCGGTCGAGCATCTCGACCGGACGGCCCGACACCAGCTCGCCCTGGACGTCGATCCCCGGTGCGAGGACCCGGCACCGCGCGACCGCCGACTGCAGCAGCCCCGACGCCGTCGCACGCAGGTGCGCGCCGTCGATCGTGCCCGGCGGAAGCGCGAGCCCGGCGAGCTCCGGCATCGACGGGCGCACGCAGACCGCGAGCCGCAGGGGCCGGCCGGTCGTCACCGCCTCGTCGGTCGCCCACAGTGCGGCCCGTGCGGCGGCGGCCGATCCGTCGACACCGACCAGCACGGACCGCTGCGTCTGTTCCGCCATCGCCACCTCCCGGGGATGGGTCGTAGTCTCACTCGAGGTGTGCCTCGCGCCCCAGGGCCGAGAGACCCCTGTTGCCGGCGCCACGGCCCGCGCGCAGCCGGTCCTCCCGAGAAGGCCCCGGCGGGAGGCAAGTGCCGGCGCACGGCTCACCTGTGGGCCGAGGCCAGCGGAAACACCTCCCTGATCACCATCTACCAGCGGCTCATGGGCGACATGAGCCGCATCCGGGCTCTGCGGCTCACCTCGGGCCACCCGGCGGATGCTGCCGGCTCGTCGGGCCACGGGGTGCGCGACGTCCTGGACGAGTGCCACCCCGACCGGGCCGCCGCGGAGGCCCGGCGCCACATCGAGATGTCGCTGGACGTCGTCGAGCCCGAAAGTGTGGTGAGTAGCCTCGCTGCCGAGTGACGTCAGGTGGGTCGACGTGATGCGTCCACCCACCTCTGGGGCAGGAGCCCTACCGGGTCGGCACCCCTACGTGGTCGACGTGGTCGGCGGGCACGACGGCCGAGTAGACGGCTGTCCAGCAGCCGGGGCAGCAGTACTGGCGGAAGACCACCGGCGCGTCGACGTAGTCGGTCGGGTCGGCCAGGATCTGCGGTCCCGCGTCGGTCGACGGGCCTTCGTAGATCGCCAACCGGAGGGTGTCCGCCTCGCCGAGCCGCTCGCCGCAGTGCCGGCACGCGATCACGGGGCCGGCGCCGTCGGTCACCTCCACGAGGTTGTCGTCGAGCCGCCGCGCGATGGTGACGTCGAGCTTCCTGCTGCCGTCGCCCTGCACCGTGGAGCGGTCACCGCGGGCCGAGCGCCGCCGGTCGCGCTCGGCCGCCGTCGCGGGGCCGTCGACCGTGCCGTCGCCGAGGACGACTCCGTAGACGTCACGGGCGGCCGCGGCGGTGATCTTCTCCTCGCGCAGGTCGCCGGCCACCGCCTCGGGATCGCGGCGCAGCGGGTCGCCGTAGCCACCGCCGCCCTGCCAGGTCATCGCGAACACCTCACCGGGAGCGAGGTAGCTCGACGCGTAGTTCTGGCCGATCTCGAGGGTGTCGCTGCATTCCGCGAGCGTGGACGGCATCGTCCCGTCGGCGAGCAGCTCGGCCACCCTGCTCTGCCGGGCGACGACGTCGAGGCCGGTGTTGCCGGGGTGCCCGCCCGAGAGGCCGCCGTTCTGGGCGATGGCCTTCCCGTTCGATGCGAGCACGAGCCCCATCGGGAGCGACGTGCCGTGCGGCGTGATCGCGACCGACGCGCCGACGCCACCGCGGTGGCGGCCGGGGCCGCCGGAGTCGGGCTCCTCGCGGCGCCACAGCGTGAGCAGCGGGTAGAGGAACTCCGTCATCTCGACGTCGGGGATGCGGCCCATCGGGATGCAGAACAGGCCCCCGGTGTCGATGCCGTCGGCGTGCGGCCGTGCGCCGTACCCACCGGCCATCGGCTCCATGATGATGTTGAGGAACGGTACGGGCTGCTCGCCGCGCTGGTCGAGCCCGGCGATGACGGCCGTGTCCCAGGTGCCGCAGCACGTGGCCTGCACGTTCCTGCCCAGCTCCAGCGAGCGGTCGAGCATCTGCGACAGGCACTCGGCCACGAGGTTGCCGGTGAGCCAGGCCGGGCCGATCGGGCCGCGGCCGACCGCGGCCGGGAACGTCGCGTTGTTGAGCGTGCCCTCCTCGGTGACCAGGTCGAAGCAGCGCATCAGGCCGCCGGCCGACCACGGGATGTCGCCGGCCAGGATCGGCAGCAGCGCCAGCATCACCCCGCCGCGCATCCCGGCGTAGGTGCAGTTGACGACGCCGGACTGTGGGCCGGTGCCGGTGAAGTCGAACGTGAGGTGGCCGCCGGTCTTGGTGGTCCGCACCGTGATCCTGTGCAGGCCGCGGTCGCCCTCGTGCGACTGGTCCTGGTAGCCGGTGGCGCTCCACGATCCGTCCGGGAGGCTCGCGAGCTTGTCGCGCAGTCGCGACTCGGCGTCGCCCATCATCCGCTTCATGACGGCCTTGACGGTGTCGGCGCCGTACTGCTCGACGAGGGCGAGGATGCGCTCGCGGCCGACGTTGTTGGCGCCCACCTTCGCCCGCAGGTCCAGCCCCACCAGCATCGGGACGCGCGAACGCCGCACCCACGCGTCGGCGACGTCGCGCTGGAGCGTGAAGTCACGCACGACCTTGATCGGCGGTGTGGGAAGGGACTCGGAGAACACGTCCTGCGCGGCGGGGGAGAAGGAGCCCAGCCCGACGCCGCCGAGGTCGGGCTCGTGGCAGATCGCGCTGGTCCAGGCGAAGAGCTTCCCCTCGTGGAAGACCGGTTGGTAGACCATCGTGTCGTTCTGGTGCAGCCCGCCGCCGACCCACGGGTCGTTGGTCAGGAACATGTCGCCCTCGGCGATGCCGGGGTTGACCGCGCGGTGGCGCAGCGTCCAGTAGATGGCCAGGTCCACGGCGCCGACGAGCATCGTGTTGTAGAGGCCCACCTGCACCTCCTGGCCCAGCTCGTCGGAGATGGCGAAGTCGAAGTCGTTCGCGTCGGTGACGATCGGCGAGCCGGACATGCGCTTGAGCGCCTCGCCCATCTCGTCGGTGACCGACCACAGCCGGTGCCGGACGACCTCGTAGGTGAGCGGGTCGAGCCCGTCGATCTGCTCCGGTGTGACGGTGTGGGTGGCGAGCGTCGAGGGCAGCGACCGGGCCAGCTCGTCCGGGTCGACGGGGCGGCTGGAGAAGATCTCCGAGCCGGGGATGGGCATGGTCATGACTCACTCCGGACACTCGTGCGGATGCTGAGGTTGCCGAGACGGTCGACGGTGCCGGTGCTGCCGCCGGGGACGACGACGGTGGTGGTGGGTACCTCGACGATGGCGGGACCGGCCACGACGTGGCCCGCCCGCAGTTGCTGGTAGTCGTAGACCGGTGTGTCGACGAAACCGGTCGCGGCGTCGAGATTGACGGGCCGGCTGCCGACCAGGGCCTCGGCGGGATCGGCGGAGGACGCCGTCGGGATCTCCGGGAACTCCGGCGAGAACGGCAGCACCCCGATGCCGCGGACCCGGAAGGTGATGGCCTGGATGCCGGCCTCGCGGAACCCGGCCTCCGCGCCGTAGAGCGCCGCGTAGCGCTCCTCGAACGCGGCTGCGGCCGACTCGATCGCGGCGGTGTCGAGCGGTCCGTCCGCCACCGGTGCGGTGACCTCGGCCAGCTGCATCGTGTAGCGCATGTCGATCTCGCGGTGCAGCTCGACGGTGGCGAAGCGCACGCCCTGGCGGTCGAGCCCGTCCCGGACCCGTTTCTCCAGGTCGGCGAAGTTCCGCTCCGCGCGGGCCGGGTCGAACGGGACGAACGTCGGGTCCGAGAGCTCGGCCGCCAGCACGATGTCCGACGACGCGAGCCCGTAGGCGGAGAACGCCGACGCCACCGGCCCGAGCGGGACGACGACCTCGGCCACGCCCACCTCGGCGGCGTAGCGGGCGCAGTGCGCGGGACCGGCGCCGCCGAACGCGTAGAGCACGAACTCGCGCGGGTCGTGTCCGGCCTCGACGACGGACTTGCGCAGCAGGTCGCCCGTCTGCGCGTTCTGCACCGCGTAGATCGCTGCGGCGGCGTCCTCGACGGACAGTCCGAGCGGCTTGGCGATCTGGGTGCCGATGGCCTCGCGCGCCAACTCCAGCGAGAGCGGCTTGCGGCCGCCGAGCAGCCCGCGCTCGGGCAGGATGCCCAGCACCAGGTTGGCGTCGGTGTTGGTCGGTTCGGTGCCGCCCTGGCCGTAGCAGGCCGGGCCGGGCACGGCCTGTGCGCTGCGCGGCCCGACGCGCAGGTTGCCGCCGGCGTCCAGCCAGGCGATCGCGCCGCCGCCGGAGCCGATCGCGTCGACCTTCAGCGTCGGCACGTTGATCGGGTGGTGGTTGATGACGGTGGTGGTGGCGCGCACCGGTTCGCCGTCGACGACGAGCCCCGCGAGGAAGGTGGTGCCGCCGACGTCGGTGGAGATGACGTTGGGGTGGCCGAGTTGGCGGCCCAGGGCGAGCGCGCCGACCACGCCGCCGGTGAGCACGGACCCGACGGTGCTGATCGCCGCCGACGGCGCCTCCGAGGCCAGCACCGCGCCGCCGTTGCTCTGCATCACCAGCAGCGGTCCGGCGAGCTTCCGCTCGCGCAGCGCGTCCTCCAGGGAGGTCAGGTAGTCGCGCAGGCCGGGGCCGATCTGGGTGCTCATGATCGTCGTGGCGTTGCGGGCGAACTCCCGGATCCGCGGGCTGACCTCGCACGACAGCGCGACGAACACTCCCGCGTCCTGCTCGGCGACCAGCTCGCGCAGGCGGTGCTCGTGCGCGGGGTTGCGGAACGACCACAGCAGCGAGATCGCGATGGCGCGCACGCCGTCGTCGAGCAGGGCGCGAATCGAGCTGCGGGCGGCGTCCTCGTCGAGGGCGACGATGACGGTGCCGTCGCGGTCGACGCGCTCGGTGACCTCCAGCGCGTGCCGCTTGGGCAGCAGGTGGTGGCCCTTGTCCTGGGCGAGCACGTGCTGCAGCTCGTGCGGAGCGCGTCCGAGGTAGCGGCCCTCGACGTTCATGATGAAGATCGAGTCGCGGTGGCCCTTGGTGGTGAGGAAGCCGACCGGCGGGACGTTGCCCATCACCAGCGCGTTCAGCGACGACGTGGTGCCGTGGGCGATGTGGTGGGTGTCGGCGAGCATCTCGGGCAGCGTCTTCCCGACCTGCTCGGCGAGCAGCTCCAGCACGTCCAGCACTCCGCGGGAGTAGTCGGGCGGGGTGGAGGGCGACTTCGCGGCGACGACCGTCCCCGCGTCGTCGTCCAGGACGGCGTCGGTGAACGTGCCGCCCACGTCCACGCCGATGACATAGGTCATGACTCACGCTCCTTCGCGGCGACGGCCGCAGTGAGCTGCGGACCTGACGGTTGCGTAGACTATTTAACGTCTGCGATGGTAGTCAAGGACGACGACCGACGGATCTCAGGAGGACCGCATGCAGCTACGCCGGGTGGCCGTGCTCGGAGGGGGGCCGGCAGGCCTCTACGCCGCGCGCCTGCTCAAGCTGGCCCAGCCGCACTGCGAGGTCGTCGTGCACGAGCAGGGGGAGCGCGACACCACGTTCGGTTTCGGGGTCGGGCTCGCCGCCGGCACCCAGCGCAAGCTGGAGGCCGCCGACCCCGACACGCTGCGCGACATCCGGGCGGGCGGCTACCGCCACGACATGACGATGGACGTCGGCGGCGCGGTCGCGAGGGTGCAGAACGACAACCTCATCGGCGTCGCGCGCACCGAGTTGCTCGACGTGCTGCAGCGTCACGCCGAGAAGGCCGGGGTGCGGCTGGAGTACGGGGAGCGCCGCGTGGTCGCAGACCTGGACGCCGACGTCGTGATCGCCGCCGACGGGGTCGGCAGTGCCACCCGCGAGGCGGGCGGGTTCGGAGCCTCGGTGGAGGTCGGCCGCGGCCTGTTCCTGTGGTGCGGTGCGGGCTTCGCGCTCGACGACGCCGTGTTCGCGCCGGTCGACACCGAGCACGGCACGTTCGTCACCCACGCCTACCCCTACGCCGCGGACCGCAGCACGTTCCTCATCGAGACCGACGAGCGGACGTGGCGCTCCGCCGGGTTCGACACGACGGTGGCGGGGGAGGAGTCGGACACCGTCTCGCTGGCCTATCTGCAGGAGGCGTTCCGCACCCACCTGCGCGGCCACGACCTGATCGGCAACCGGACGCGCTGGCAGCGCTTCCGCACCGTCGTGTGCGAGCGCTGGTCCGACGGGCGGGTCGTCCTGCTCGGCGATGCCGCCCATACGGCCCACTTCTCGATCGGCTCGGGTACGAAGCTGGCGATGGAGGACGCGATCGCGCTGGTCGGGGCCCTGGACGAGGAGCCGGATGCGGCCACGGCGTTCACCCGCTACGAGGCGGCCCGGCGCCCCGCCGTGGAGCGGCTGCAGGAGCTGGCGCGGCGCAGCCAGCTGTGGTGGGAGTCGTTCCCGTCGCGCACCCATCTCCCCGTCGAGCGGCTGATGGTGGCGTACATGACCCGCGCCGGGAACGTGCCGCTCGACCGTTTCGCCATCACCAGCCCGGACGTGGTCGGTGCCGCGCTCGGCCAGTACGCGGGTGTGCCGCCACAGGTGCCGGCGGATCTCACGGGCTGGGTCCTGCGATCGCACGTGGTGCCCGCCGACGAGGACGCGTTCGTCGTCGACACCGTGGTGGATGACCCGTGGGGTGCCAACGCCGACGCGGTCGTCGCCGTCGCGCGCGAGACGCGGGCCGGATTGTTCCGCGTCGTCGGCCCGGCCGACCGCAGCGCCCTGCTCACGCGGCTCGATCTCGCCGAACGACTGCGCCTCGAGGCCGGTGGCACGGTGGTGGTCGAGGGACCGTCCGAGCTGCGTGACGATCTGGCGGCCGGCCTGGTCAGCGGTCGTGCCGACCTGGTCGCCTTCGGGGAGGAGCTGTCGTGAAGGGCACCGACCCGCGCCTCGTCCCGTACCCGCCCGCGTTCGTCGCCCGCTACCGCGAGGCCGGGCTCTGGGGTGACCGGACGATCGCCGACGAGTTCCACGCCGTCGCGAAGGTGCATCCCGACCGGCTCGCCGTCGCCGGGCTCGACTCCCGCCTGAGCTTCCGCGAGCTCGACGCCCGCACCGACGTGCTCGCCGCCGGCCTCGCGGAGCTGGGCCTGGAGCCGGGCGACCCGGTGCTCTTCCAGGTCACCAACCGGGTCGGGTCCGTCGTCGCCTGGTACGGCGTGCTCAAGGCCGGGCTCGTGCCGGTGTGCACCCTGGCCGCACACCGCGGCCACGAGATCGGCGCCATCAGCAGGCGCGTCGGCGCCGTGGCGCACCTGGTGGAGGCGGGGAACCGCGGCTTCGATCTGGTCGGCTTCGCCCACGACCAGCAGGTCGGGCACCCGACGCTGCGGCACGTCCTGGTCCTCGACGAGCTGGCGACGCTCGGTGCGGACGTCGACCCGGCCACGGCGCGGAAGGTCGTCGACGGGATCCAGCAGGGCATCGACCCCGACGACGTCGCGGTCTTCCAGCTGTCGGGCGGCACCACCGGGGTGCCCAAGGTGATCCCGCGCCTGCACGCCGAGTACTGGTACAACGCCGTCGAGTACGCCCGCTCGTGGGACTGGACACCCGACACGCGGGTCGCCCACCTCATCCCGATCATCCACAACGCCGGCATCACCTGTGCCGTGCACGCCCCGCACAGCGTCGGGGCCGCCCTGGTGCTCGGCACCGCCGATCTCGACCTGTCGTTGCCGCTGCTCGCCGAGGCCGGCGCGACGCACGTGCTGCTCGGCCACGGCCACTTCGGTGCCCCCGGGCATCCAACGTTCGACGCCGCGGCGCACTCGCTCACGCAGGTCGTGCTGTCCGGCACGAAGGTCCCGCCGGCGCTGTTCGACGGGCTGGAGCGGCGTGGTCTGTGGTCGGCGCAGCTGTTCGGGATGGGCGAGGGTCTGATGCTCACCACCCGTCCCGGCACGCCGCGCGCCGCCCGCGCCACCACCGTCGGCACTCCGATCTCCGAGCTCGACGAGGTCCGCGTCCTGGCGCCGGGCACCGAGGACGAGGTGCCCGACGGCGAGATCGGCGAGCTGTGCTGCCGCGGCCCGTACACGCTGCGCGGCTACCTCGACGCTCCCGGGCACAACGCCCGCGCGTTCACCTCCGACGGCTTCTACCGCACCGGTGACCTGGCGGTGATCACCGGGATCGAGGGCGGGCGCTACATCGCGATCGAGGGCCGCATCAAGGACCTCATCAACCGCGGCGGCGAGAAGATCAGCGCCGAGGAGGTGGAGCTGCTCCTGCTGCGCCACCCGCGCGTCCGGAACGCCGCCGTCGTCGCCGTGCCCGACCCGCGCCTGGGCGAGCGCAGCTGCGCATTCCTGGTGGTCGACGGCGAACCGCTGACCCTGGTCGACATCCAGGAGCACTTCGCGCAGCTCCAGGTCGCGAAGTTCAAGTGGCCCGAACGCGTGGAGCACCTGGCCGAGATCCCGCGGACGCTCGTGGGCAAGGTCGACAAGAAGCACCTCCAGGCGATCGCAGCAGAGGGAGTGTCGTGACCCACCGGATCGGGCTGGTCGTACCCAGCTCCAACGTCACCGTCGAGACCGAGGTGCCCGCGCTGCTCGCCCGGCACGCCGACGCGCGGTTCTCGTTCCACTCCAGCCGGATGCGCATGCACCAGGTCACCCCCGAGGGGTTGCGCGCGATGAACGACCAGCGCGAGCGCTGCGTCGACGAGATCGCCGACGCCGGCGTCGACGTGGTGCTCTACGCCTGCCTCGTCGCGCTCATGGCGCAGGGGCCGGGGGAGCACCGTCGCGCCGAGGAGGCCGTCACGGATCAGCTGGCGAAGGCCGGGCAGAGCCCGCGGGTGCTCTCCAGTGCCGGGGCCCTCGTCGACGGGCTGACGGCACTCGGCGCCCGTCGGATCGGGCTGGTCACGCCGTACCTGCGGCCGCTGGCCGATCAGGTCGTCGGCTACCTGGAGGCGGAGGGCTTCGCGGTGCTCGACTGGGCGGCGCTGGAGGTGGGCGACAACGCCGAGGTCGGCTGCATCCCCGGTGACCGGGTGCTCGCCGCCGCCCGCGGGCTCCGTCTCACGGGTGCCGACGCGCTCGTGATCTCGGCCTGCGTGCAGATGCCCTCGCTCGACCTCGTGGAGCCGGCGGAGGCGGAGTTCGGCCTGCCCGTGCTCTCTGCGGCCACGGCCGGGGCCTACGCCCTGCTGCGGGCGCTGGACCTGCCGCCCGTGCTGCCC
This sequence comes from Pseudonocardia sp. 73-21, assembly GCF_001899645.1. Lineage (GTDB taxonomy): Bacteria > Actinomycetota > Actinomycetes > Mycobacteriales > Pseudonocardiaceae > Pseudonocardia. Next base: position 42,219 of record NZ_MKVV01000020.1, read on the forward strand.
GGCGCCGGCACGCTGCTCGGGGCCGGTGCCTACGATTACGGGCATGACCGGCGCCGCTGACCGCAGGACCGGCCGGGGTGGCCCGCGTCGCGAGCTCGTCGAGAACGAGATGTACGAGCACGCGATCCGGCTCTTCGCCGAGCGCGGCTTCGCCGGCACCAGCCTGCAGGACATCGCCGACGCGATGGGCATCACGCGTCCGGCGCTCTACTACTACGTCAAGAGCAAGGACGAGCTGCTCGCGAAGCTCGGGGTCGACGTCGCAGGCGGGTCGGCCGCCGAGATGGCCGAGCTCGTCGCCCGTCCCGACCTCGACGCCGTCGGCAAGCTGCGCGGCATCGCCAGGCTGACGGTCCTGCGGATGGCGCGGCAGCCCGACCGGTTCCGGCTGCTGATCCGGTCGGAGGCGGAGCTGCCGCCGGAGCTCGCGGAGTCCTACGACGCCAGCAGACGCGCGGTGCTCAAGACCGTCATCGAGGTCGTCGAGCAGGGCATCGTCGCCGGTCAGCTGCGCCCGGTCGACGCGCGCGTCGCGGCGCTGGCCGTGATCGGCATGTGCAACTGGGTGGCGTGGTGGTTCCGTCCCGATCGCGACGACGTCGAGGCCGTGGCCGACCAGCTCGCCGACATGGCGCTCGCCGCGCTGCAGCGCGCCGACCACCGCACGCCCGACGGGGAGGGCCCCGCCGCGGCGCTGGCGATGCTGCGCCAGGACCTCGACCACCTGGAGCGCATCCTCGACGTGTGATTGTGCGCCCGAGATTTTGCTACAGCGTCAAACTGTTGACGAGAGCGTAGACGCCCGCGTAGCGTCGCTCCCATGACGAAGCTCGACCATCGCGTCCAGGGCGTCGACCACACGGCCTTCCCGACCTTCGACCCGGCCGGCACGGTCCGCTTCTACCGCGACGTCCTCGGCTTCCCCGTGGTGCACTCGATCTGCGCCGCCGGGTGGGGCCCGGAGGACCACCCCGACTTCATCCACTTCTTCTTCGACATCGGCAATGACGACCGCATCGCGTTCTTCTACTACTTCGGTCTCGAACCCGTGCACGGCCACCGACGCGGCGACGTCTACGCCGGGTTCGGCCCGGAGGTCCCGGAGTTCTTCGTCCGGTCGCGGCACCTCGCGATCCACGTGGAGAACGAGGTCGACCTGCTGGAGTACCGCAGGCGTCTGGACGTCAGCGACTGGCCCGTCGAGATGCAGATCAAGCACGAGACCATCGAGTCGATCTACACGCACGACCCCAACGGCTACATGGTCGAGTTCACGCGCGCGATGCGGCCGATCACGCCGCAGGAGGATCTCGACGCGAACCTCACCGTCGACGCCCTGCTGGATGTCGTCGACGAGGGCGAGCCGACCTTCGGGAAGCTGTTGGCGCGCAAGGCCGAGCTGATCGTCGAGCGGGCGGCGGAGTGGGAGCCGGCCCAGGCGGAGTCGAGGCGATGACCACGCTCTACGTCCTCGACGTCCCGGAGAACACACCGCTCGCGAAGGTCGCCGCCGACGACCCGGACGTCACCGTCGGTCGGATCGGGCCGTACTTCGAGATCGTCGCCGAGGGCCCGATCGTCATCGACCGCCGGGCCACCGGCTGTCGGCACGCCGTCTGGTACAGCTCGGTGGCCGGAGTGTCGCGGGGGAGCCGGATCGCCCAGCACGACAAGGACGCGCTGCGGGTGGAACCGGCATGAGCGAGCTTGCGAGCGAATCATCGGGACCGAGCACGGCCGAACGCCTGGGCGCGGGCCGCTACCTGGCCGCGGGCGCCCGTCCCGAGGTCACCCGCACCTCGGTGCACGAGCTCACGACCGCCGACGGTGCCACCGTGCGCGGGGTGCTCGCCACCGTGCCGGGGGCCACCACCGTGGTGTGTCTGATGCACCCGCGCCAGGACGTCACCCACCACCCGCTGGTTGCGGTGCTGCTGGAAGCGGGGGTTGCGGTCTGGACGCAGCAGAGCCGCTCGGTCAACAACGACCTCACCCTGGTGCACGAGCAGACGCTGCTCGACGTGGCCGCCGGGATGGTGTTCCTGCGCGAGCGGGGCTTCGCCTCGATCGTCACGCTCGGCAACTCCGGCGGCGGTCCCCTCTACGCGTTCTACCTCGAGCAGGCCGGTCTCGCGCCGGGCGACCGGATCGCGACCACGCCCGGCGGGCGCCCGACAGGCCTGGCCGAGGCCGAGATGCCCCACGCCGACGGGGCGGTCTTCCTGGCGCCGCACCCCGGGCAGGGGCAGCTCCTGCTCGCTTGCATCGACCCGTCCGTGGCCGACGAGTCCGACCCCCTGTCGGTGGTTCCCGAGCTCGACCCGTTCGCGCCCGCGAACGGTTTCGCCGAGCCGCCCACCAGCTCGTCGTACAGCGGGGAGTTCCTCGCCCGCTACCGGGCCGCGCAGCGTGCCCGGGTCGCACGGATCGACGCCGTCGCGCGCGGGCATCTGGCCCGCGCCGCCGAGGCGCGCGCAGCCTACAAGCGCACCGGGGCGGCAGCCGACCGGCGGCGCGCCATCGCCCCGCGGATCATCACGGTGTTCCGTACCGACGCCGACCCGCGCACGGTCGACCTCTCGATCGACCCCAGCGACCGCCCCTACGGGTCGTTGTTCGGCCGTCGCCCCGATCTCATCGACTACGGGCAGGTCGGCTTCGGCCGGCTCACGACGCCCGAGGCCTGGCTGTCGACGTGGTCGGGTCTGAGCTCGAACGCCGACTTCGCACGGTGTGCGCCGGGCGTCACTGTGCCGACGTTGTTCGTGGAGGTCACCGGCGACCAGGCCGCCTTCCCGGCCGACTCGGCGCGCATGGTCGCGGCCCTCGGCGCGCGTGATCTGACCCATCAGACGGTGCGCGGACTGCACTTCGGCGGTGCGCTGGCGAAGGGCGAGCCCACGGGGAACGATGTCGCGGGGGAAGTGGTCTCAGCGTGGCTGGACAAGCGGTTCGACCTTTCGCCGCCGATCTGAGAATCACCCGACCGCCGGAACGGGAGCTTCCCCTTCGACGTCGAGTCGACCGGCATCTGGTGATCTTCACCGCTACGGCTGGAGTAGCAGGGCAATGGCGGGGATCACAGCCCGGTGATCTCTGCAGCCCGGTTCAGCAGACCGATCGCAGCCGTGTGGAGACGAAGCCCGGTGTCCCGGTCGGCCTTCCCGGCCAGAGCCCTGGCGTGCGTGCCCTCGATGACGACCGCGAGCTTGAGTCCGGCGAGTGCCGTGTACCAGTCGATGTCGGTCAGGTCGCGATCGCTGTGGGACGCGTAGTGCGTGACCAGCTCGTCGCGATCGGGGAGGTCGCCCAGTGCCGCGAGCGGTCCACCCGTAACCGGCTCCCACCCGTCGTCCGGCCAGGTCACCAGCAGCCAGCCGAGGTCGAGCAGCGGATCGCCGATCGTGCACATCTCCCAGTCGACGATCGCGGCGACGCGGGGTGTGTCGTGGGCGAGCAGGACGTTGTTGAGGTGGTAGTCGCCGTGCACGATTCCTGGACGCGTGTCGGCGGGCTGGTGCGCGGTCAGCCACGCGGCGAGCTCGTCGACGTGGGGGAGCGTCGGTCCGGGGTAGCCCGGCAGCCGCTCGTAGGAGGCCAGGTGGTCGAGCCAACGGGGAACCTGCCGGGTGAGGAACCCCTCGGGACGGCCGAGGTCGCCGAGCCCGACAGCGCGGTGGTCCACCGCGGCGAGCCGGGCGAGCGCGCCCGCGGTGTCCAGCGCGCCGGTGTGCCGGGCCTCGGCGCTGCCGAGGTAGGGCTCGCCCAGTTCGTCGCCGGGGTTGCTGCCCTCGACGGCGTCCATCAGGTAGAAGACAGCACCGCCCTGGACGTCCTCGTCGTCGCATCCGGCGACGAGACGGGGATGCGGGACGTCGGTGCCGGCGAGTGCGGCCAGCACTCGCATCTCGCGCCGCAGCGCGGCGTTGCTGCCGGGCCGGGGGTGTTCGGGTGGCCGGCGAAGCACGAGGTTCCGGTCACCCCAGGACATCCACAGCACGACGTTCTGGGTTCCGCCTCCGATCCGGCGGACGTCCTGGATCGGCGCGTCGGGCAGCCCGGCGGCGATGCCCCAGCGGTGCACGGCGTCGAGGTCGACCAGGTCGGCGGCGAGCCATTCCGGCTGGGACCCTTCCGGACGGGACACGGCGCTCGACATGCCCGGCACGGTAACGCGGGCCGGCGTAACGGCAGGTCGTCGGGAACGGCACAGAGGCCTCGGGGTTTGTAGCCCTCGACAACGGGCGCACCCGGCGGAGGATGACAGGCGCCACGCCCGCGTCCACAGTGCCGGGTATGAGCAGCCAGAGCGAGACGACCACGGCAGGCCCGACCTTCGGTCTCTGGTACGACTTCCGCAACCCCGACCCGGCGCGTCCGTTCAGCGCGTTCTACCGCGAGGTGCTCGACCAGATCTCCTGGGCCGAGCAGCGTGGCATCGGCTCGGCGTGGTTGACCGAGCACCACTTCTGCGACGACGGGTACAGCCCGTCGCCGTTCGTGCTGGCGGCGGCGATCGCGCAGCGTACGAGCCGGCTGCGGATCGGCACGAACCTGATCGTCTCGCCGCTGCACAACCCGGTCCGGCTCGCCGAGGACGCCGCCACGCTCTCGCTGCTCTCGGACGGCCGCTTCGACCTCGGGGTCGGCCAGGGGTACTGGGCGCGGGAGTTCGAGGCGTTCGGCCGCAAGGTGACGCACCGGCCGAGCCTGCTGGAGGAGGGTGTGGAGATCATCCGCCGGGCCTGGTCGGGTTCCGCGGAGGGCTTCTCCGGCACGCGGTACACCCTGCCGCCCCTCGCCGTGACGCCCGTTCCGGAGCAGGCGCCGGCGTTGCTGGTCGGCGCGATGGCCGAACCGGCGATCGACCGGGCGGCGCGCATCGCCGACGGGTTCCTCAGCACCCAGAACGCCCACCACGAGAGCTACCTCGACGCGGTGGAGCGCCACGGCGGGTCGCGGGCCGACGCGCGCATCTACGCCGGGCAGTGGGCCATCGTCGCCGACGACCCCGAGCGGGTCTGGGCGAGCATCGGGAAGCACGCGCTCTACCAGCTCAACGAGTACATCTCGTGGGGCGCGTTCGGTCCGCCGGACCAGGTGCCGCAGTTCACCGACCCGGCGCAGATCCTGGAGGCCGGCGCCTACCAGCTGATGGACGCCGAGGCCGCCGTCACCGAGCTGACCTCGATGCTGCGGGAGCGGCCCCAGATCAAGGACGTGCACTTCTGGGCCCAGCTGCCGGGGGAGCCGGTGGACAGCGGCTCGGAGCGCATCGCCTACCTCGCCGACAAGGTCGTGCCCGCCGTGCGGGAACGGCTGCAGCAGGCCCGGTGAGCGGGACACGGTGACCGAGCTGCTCGTCACCGAGTTCGTCGAACGCGCTCGGCGCCACCACCCGCGCCGCGCCGTAGCCTCGTACGAGCACGGCTCGGAGGTGCTGCGCTACGACTACGGCGCGCACGCCGAGCGCGTCGCCCGGCTGGCCGGGGCGCTGCGCCGGCTCGGGGTGCGCCCCGGTGACCGCGTGGCGACCCTGTGCTGGAACCACCACCGGCACCTGGAACTCTACTCGGCCGTCCCGCTGGCCGGCGCCGTGCTGCACACCCTCAACCTGCGCCTCTCCGCCGAGGAGATCGCCTACATCGTCGGGCACGCCAACGATCGGTTGATCATCGCCGACGCCGACCTGATGCACCTCCTCGACGGGGTGCGCCCGGAGCTGGGGGTGCTCGACTCCGGGGCGACGTTCGAGGCCCTGGTCGCCGAAGGGCCCGAGTGGGCCGGGCCGCCGCCGCGCGCGGAGAGTGACCTCGCGGTGCTGTGCTACACCTCGGGTACGACGGGCCGGCCCAAGGGCGTCGGGTACTCCCACCGCGGCCTCTACCTGCACACCTTCGCCGCCTGCCTGGCGGACGGCCACGCGATCTCCGCGCGCGACACCGTGCTGCACGTCGTCCCGATGTTCCACGCCAACGGCTGGGGCATCCCGTTCGCCGCGACGATGACGGGCGCAGCGCAGGTGCTTCCCGGCCCGCACCCGACGGTCGCGGAGATCGCGCACATCATCGAGCGCGAGCGCGTGACCTACGTCGGGATGGTGCCGACGGTCGCGGTCGACCTGCTCGCACACCTGCGCCGCCACGGGGGTGACACCTCCAGCCTGCGCGCTCTGGTGCTCGGTGGCTCGACCCCCTCGATCGATCTGATCCGGGCCTGGGAGGAGCTCGGGGTGCCGGTCTTCCAGGGCTGGGGGATGACCGAGATCTCGCCGATGGCGACGTTCACCCGCGACCCCGACCCGCCCGACGACCCCGACGAGCGGTTCCGCCGCACCCAGACCCAGGGCACGCTCCTGCCGGGACTGCGCTGGCGGATCGTCGACGACGAGGGCCGCGAGCTGCCCTGGGACGGCGAGAGTGCGGGCGAGCTGCATGTGCGCGGTCCGTGGGTGGCCGGCTCCTACTACCTCGGCGAGGCGCCGGACCGGTTCGTCGACGGCTGGCTGCGCACCGGCGACGTCGCCACGATCGGCACCGACGGCCGGCTGCGGATCGTCGACCGCACGAAGGACCTGATCAAGAGCGGCGGGGAGTGGCTCAGCTCCGTGGCGATCGAGCAGGCGCTGCTGGCCGACCCGGACGTCGCCGACGCCGCGGTGATCGCGGTGGCGCACGAGCGCTGGCAGGAACGGCCGTTCGCGGTCGCGGTGCTCCGCGACGGCGCCGCGGCGACCGGCGAGGAACTGCGGGAGCGGCTGGCGGAGCGGGTTCCGCGCTGGTGGCTGCCCGAGGAGATCGTGCTGGCGGAGTCCCTGCCGCGCACGAGCGTTGGAAAGACGGACAAACGGCGGCTGCGCGCGCAGTTCGCCGGCGTGACCCCGACCGGGAAGGAGTGAGGGCCATGGCGTTCCTCGACGTGGAGGACGGCAAGCGGGTCTACTACGAGCACCACGAAGGGCCCGGGAGGCCTGTCGTGCTGGTGCACGGGTGGGGGGCGAACGCCCACTGCTGGGACACGACGCTGCCCGCGCTCCTCGGGGCCGGCCACGCCGTCGTCCTGATCGAGCACCGTGCCTGCGGCCGCTCGGACAAGGACTTCACCGACACCTCGATCGCCGCCATCGCCTCCGACGTCGTGGCGGTCGTCGACCACCTGGGGCTTCGGTCGCCGGTGCTCAACGGCTGGTCGCTGGGTGGGGCCGTGGTGACCGAGGCCGCGAGCCGGCTCGGCGAGCGCCTGGGCGGGCTCGTTCTGACCGGGGGGGCCACCCCGCGCTACACGCAGGCCGAGGGCTGGCCCTACGGCGGCACTCCCGCCGACGTCGAAGGGGTGCTCGCAGGGCTGGTCGCCGACCGGGCCGCCACGTTCCGCGCGGTAGCGGGTGCGGTCTGCGTCAAGCCGGTGAGCGCCGACATCGTGGAGTCGATCTGGCTCGCGTTCATGGAGACCGGTCCCAAGGCCGATGCCACGCTGCGCGACCTCGCGCACATCGACCAGCGCGCCATCCTGCCTGCGATCACCGCTCCGGTGCTGCTGCTGTGCGGTCGCGAGGACGGTTTCGTCTCGTTCGACGGGGTGTCCGCCTCGCGGCAGCTCTTCCCGGACGCGCGCCTCGTCGAGTTCGGCGGCTGCGGGCACGCCCCGTTCTTCGAGGACGGCGAGACCTACCGGTCGGAGCTGCTGTCGTTCCTCGCCGGACTGCCGGCCTGAGCCGGTGGGCCGGACCTGGGTGGTGACCGGCGGTTCCCGCGGCATCGGGCGCGCGGTCGTCGACCGTGCGCTCGCCGAGGGCGAGACGGTCCACGTCCTGGCCCGGTCGGTCGACCGGGAGAGCTGGGCACCCGCGGTGCGTGACCGGGTCCTCCCGGTACCGGTCGACGTCGCCGACCCGGAATCCGTCGGTACGGCGTTCGCCGCGATCGAGCGGGCCACGGGGGCGGTGGACGTGCTCGTCAACGCGGCGGGCGTGCACCGCGGGGGCCGGGTCGAGCAGCTCGGCGACGCCGCGTGGGCGGAGGTGCTGGCGACCAACCTGACGGGCGCCTTCACCACCGTCCGGGCGGTGCTCCCGCTGCTCGCCGACGGCGCGGCGATCGTCAACATCGGGGCGGTCGTCGGGCTGCGCGGCTACCCCGGCGACGTGGCCTACGGCTCGGCGAAGGCGGGCTTGTCCGGGCTGACCCAGACGCTGGCGACGGAGCTCGCGCCCCGCGGCGTGCGGGTCAACCTCGTGGTCCCGGGCTTCGTCGACACGACGATGACGGCCGGCCTGACGGAGGCGTCGCGGGCCGCGATCGTCGACGGGATCCCGATGGGCCGGCCCGGCCGGGCCGGCGAGATCGCCGACGTGGTGTGGGCGGTGGCGGGCGCGTCGTACATGACGGGCTCGACCGTCGCCGTCGACGGCGGGCTGATGGCCTCCTTCGGGGCGCCGGCCCGGCGTGCTCGCGGTACGGCTACGCGCTGAGCTGGCGCACGACCAGCTCGGCGTAGCTGTCGGCGATCCGGCCGATCTCCAGCCGTCCCTCAGGTCGGTACCACTCGTTCGGCCCGTTGATCATGTCGAGGATCGCCAGTGTGGCGAGGCGCGGGTCGGCGCAGACGAACTCGCCGGCGCTGACGCCCTCGGCCAGGTGCCGGGCGATGCGGTGCTGGTAACCGCGCCGGTAGCCCTGCACCGTGTCGACGTGCTCGGGCGACAGCGCCCGCAGCTCGCGGCCGGCCACCCGCCAGGCGTCGTGGTTGGCCCCGATGTGCAACACGTGGGCGTGTACGAGGCGGGCGAGGCGTTCCCGGTGGGTGCCCGGCCCGTCGAGGATCGGGAGCTGCTCGACGACCATGTCGCGGTCCACGACATAGATCGTCTCGAGCAGCAGCTCCTCCTTGTTGCGGAAGTGGTGGTAGAGCGAGGCGGCCTGGATGCCGGCCGCCTCGGCGATCGCGCGCATGCCGACACCGTGGTAGCCGCGCTCCCGGAACAACCTCCCGGCCAGCGCGACGAGCTCCGCGCGGCGGGCGTTGCCCCGCCGGGGCGGGTCCTCCTCGCGCTGCAGGGCGGTCATGGCGGGGTCCTTCTCGTCTCGGATGCGTGGACCGCCAGGTTCCCACCCGCCGGGGCGCGATCAGCGGTGACCCGCCGACCGCGCCCCGGACCCATCAGGCGGGGACCGCCGTCTTCACACCCATCTTGTGCAGCTCGGGCACGACCTTCTCGCCGAACAGCTTGAGGCTCGCCCGGACCTTGTCGAACGGCAGGCCGGCGAACGAGGGCGCGATGTTGGGCTGGTGGTCGCCGAACAGCTCCACGCGATGGCGGTACTTCTCGATGATCTGCTCGGGTGTGCCCCAGATCTGGGTGTCGGCGTAGCCCGCGCCCGCGGCCTCCATGCCCGCCTCGCGGATCATGTCGGCGCCCTGCTGATAGGCCTCGTAGCCCTTGGTCTCGCGCCAGTGCGAGCCGGCGAAGTCGTAGTGCTTGATGACCGAGAGGAAGTAGCGGCTCAGGTACTCCCGCGCCGTGGCCTCCGCCTCGGCGGCGTCCTCGTGGCAGTACACGAAGTCCTGCGTGAGGATCGGACCGGGCTCGCGGTGGTGGGTCTCGCGGTAGATCTCGCGGTAGCGCTCCATCGCCGGGACGTGCATCTCGGCCGGGTACTGCATGAACGTCATCATCCGCGCGCCGACCTTCGCGACCGCAGGCACGGAGTCCGGGGACATCGCCACACCGTAGAGCCGGTCGGACCAGTCGGTGCCCGGCTCCGGGCCCGGACGGACCGTGGCGCGAGCCTGCTTGTAGATGGGGCCGTCGTTCTCGACATAGCCGTTCCTGAGGCCAGCGATGATCATCGGTGCGGCCTCGTCGAACATGCCGCGCGAGGCGTTCATGTCCACGCCGAAGGCCTCGTACTCCATCTTCGCCAGGCCGCGGCCCATGCCGAAGATGGCCCGCCCCTGGGACAGGATGTCGAGCATCGTGACCTTCTCCACCACGCGCAGCGGGTTGTTCCACGGCAGGATCACCGCGCCGGTGCCCAGCTTGACCCGGCTGGTGCGCGCCGCGAGGTAGCTCATCAGCTGCAGGTTGTCCGGGCACATCGAGTAGTCGTCGAAATGGTGCTCCGCAGCCCATACGGAGTCGAATCCGTACTCCTCGGCGAGCACGCCCAGCTCGGTCTCCTGGCGGAACATCTCGCCGTCGCTGAGGTTCTCGTGCCAGTTCTGGAAGACCAGCAGCACACCGACGTCCATGTGGGTGACCCCTTCGTGGGAGTGGTTTCAGGTCTTGCCTAACGAACGTTAGGGCTGCAACGGTAGTGGCGCAGTTCACATGCGGTCAAGGCGGAAACGGAGGTGACGGGACGTCATGGCGAGTCCGATCACTGTCGACGTGACCAGCCCGGTCGGCCTTCCCGACGAGCGTGGCGGCCCGTCGTCGAGGCTGTCGGGTCCCGGTCCGGCCCCGTCGACGGCGGGGGACCTGCTCGCCCTCGTCGTGCGGGCCGCGCAAGAGGAGCTGGGCGCCACCCGCTGCTCGGTCCGCCTGCTGCGGCCCGCCACGACCGCGCACCGCGTCGCCACCGCGGCAGCGCTCGGTGCCGCTCCACCCGGCGGGTGCGGTTCCCGACTCGTCGCGCCGCTCACCGTCGACGGAGACGTGGTCGGGGTCCTCGAGGTGGAGCACGACAGCCTCGCGGATCCGGCCTGCGACGAGCGACTGCTCGCCCGCTTCGCCGCGCTGGCCTCGGCGGTGCTCGCCGGGACCGGCGGCGCCGCGGCCCGACGGGACCGTGCTCTCGCCGAGGTCGACCAGCTCCAGCACCTGCTGCGGGGACTCGCCGGCGCGGTGCTGGAGGGCGCCGAGATCGACGGCGTCGTCGCCCGGCTCTCGGAGCTCTCCGGCCGGCCGGTCGCGGTGCTGGACACCGACCTGCGCCTGCGGACCTGGGCTGCGCCTCCCGGGCTGCGCCTGACGACCGCACCGGAGCTGTCGGGGGGAGTCCGCGACCTGCTCGAGGGCCTCGGTCCGGACCGTCCGTCCGTCCTGGTCCCCGCCGACCGCGGCCGGGGGGTCACCCGACGGCACCTGGTCGCCGCCCTGGTCGTGGAGGGTGCACTCGCGGGCTATCTCGACGTGATCGAGATGGGCAGACCGTTGGGATCTGCGGACCTGCCCGCCGTCGAGCAGGCCGCCGCGGTGATCTCGGTGCAGCTCCTGGGCGAGGCCAGGGCGGCCCGCTCGGCCGCCCGCGGCCGCGACGACGTCGTCGCGGATCTGCTCCATGGCTCGCGGACCGCCGACGATCTGCACCGCCTCGCCCGGCACGTGGGCCTGGATCTGCGGGGGCCACGGCTGCTCGTGCGGCTGCCGGTGGCGCCGGGGCGCTCGGCGGCCGCCTGCCGCGCCGGCGTGCTCGTCGTCCTCGAGGAGCTCCTCGGCGGCCCGCCGCTCCTGTTCGCCGAGCCCGACGCCCTCGTGGCGCTGGTGCTGCTGCCCGACGACCCCGGGCCGCCCGCGCTCCGCGGTGTTCACCGCGCACTCGGCGAGGGAATGGATGCGCTCTCGGGGCTCACCGGGCTGCGCCGCGCCGTCGTCTCCGGGGTGTGCCATGACGTCGCCGACTTCCCGGGCGCGCTGGCCGAGACCCGCGACGTCGACGGCCTCGTCGTCGCGCTGGGCGGGCGCACCGAGGTCGTCCCGGTGACCGAGCTGAACACGCTGCGCCTGGTGGTCAACGGTGACCGCGCGGACGTCGCGCTCCGGTTCGCCGAGCAGTGCATCGGGCCGCTGCGCCGCAGCGACGAGTCCACCGGCGGCGACCTCGTCGAGACCCTCCGCAGGTATCTGGCCGCCGGGGCCCAGGTGCGCGCCACGGCCAAGGTGCTCGGCGTGCACGAGAACACCGTGCGGTACCGCCTCGGCCGCATCGAACACGTGACAGGACTGGACATGCGCCGCTTCGACGCCCTGCTCGCCGCCCAGCTGGCCTTCCAGGTCGACGGTCTCGCCGCCGTTGAGGAGAAGCGCTGATGTGGGACTTCGAGACCGAACCCGAGTACCAGGAGCAGCTCGACTGGGTCGACGCGTTCGTCCGGACCGAGGTGGAACCGCTCGACCTCGTCCTGGGTGACCCCTACGACAAGGCCGACGAGCAGGCGCGCCGACTGGTCCGGCCACTGCAGCAGCAGGTCCGCGACCGCGGGCTGTGGGCCGCGCACCTGGAGCCCGAGCTCGGCGGGCAGGGGTACGGGCAGGTCCGGCTCGCGCTGCTGAACGAGCTGCTGGGCCGCTCGCGATGGGCGCCGTCGGTGTTCGGCTGCCAGGCACCCGACTCGGGCAACGCCGAGATCCTCGCGCGCTTCGGCACGCCGGAGCAGCGGCACCGGTACCTCCAGCCGCTGCTCGACGGCGAGATCTCCTCCTGTTACTCGATGACCGAACCGCTCGCCGGGGCCGACCCGACGCTGTTCACCACCCGCGCGGTGCGCGATGGCGACAGCTGGGTGATCGACGGCGAGAAGTGGTTCTCCTCCAACGCCCGGCACGCCGCGTTCCTGATCGTGATGGTCGTGACGAACCCCGAGGTCGACCCGCACCACGGGATGTCGATGTTCATCGTTCCGTCGGGCGCACCCGGTCTGGAGATCATCCGCGACGCGGGCATCGGCACGGAGTCGCCCGAGCACTCGAGCCATGCCTACCTGCGCTACACCGGGGTGCGGGTTCCCGCCGACCACCTCCTCGGCGAGGAGGGTGCGGCCTTCGCGATCGCCCAGACCCGGCTCGGCGGAGGCCGGATCCACCACGGGATGCGCACGATCGCGCAGATGCGCCGGGCGTTCGACCTCATGCTCGAACGAGCGGTGTCACGCAGGACCCGCACCGGTCGGCTGGCCGACATGCAGTCCACCCAGGACAAGATCGCCGAGAGCTGGCTCGACATCGAGCAGTTCCGGCTGCTCCTGCTCCGCACGGCGTGGCTGATCGACCGGCACCAGGACTACCGGGCTGTCCGCAAGGACATCGCCGCCGTGAAGGTGGCGATGCCGCGCGTCTACCACGATGTGGTGCAGCGGTCGATGCACCTGCACGGCGCGCTGGGCATCTCCAACGAGATGCCGTTCTCGGCGATGATGGTCGACGCGCAGGTCATGGCCATCGCGGACGGCCCGACCGAGGTCCACCGGCAGACCCTGGCCCGCCAGCTCGTCCGCGACGTGGCCCCCGGCGAGCCGCTGTTCGGCTCGGGCCACCTCCCGACCCGCGCCGCCGCTGCCCGCGCCCACCTCGCCGCCCGCCTGGAGCGCGACGTCGCCGCGCTCTGAACGTCGTCGACGATGCCCGCCGCCCTACCTCACGGCAACGAACCCGATCGTGGTCCCAGGCGGCCGGCTGACGTGCGAAGCGGATGCACGTCCTCGGTGCCGGAGCGGTGGCCGCCGCGCTGCGCGGGGACGTCCGCGGTCGTCGTGTTCCCGCCGCGTGCGTCGGGTGCCGACCTGGCGGGGAGGTGACCGGCGGGATCGGGCTCGGGGTCGGGATCCATGCTGCCGCTGATCATGTGCGTGGCCACCCACTGGCACACCGCGATCCACGCCGAGCTCAAGGAGCCCGACCACTGCGCTCCGGTCAGGTCGCGAACCGCCCTGGTCAGGGCGTGCCCGACGTAGACGTAGTGGTCGGTCTCGACGCCGTAGTGCGACCGGTGCTGGGCCCCGAGGCGACGCAGTGCCGCCTCCAGCTCCTCGGTGTCCTGGCCGGCCAGGGACGTGATCGCGGTGAGCAGGGTGTCGCTCATCTTCTGCATCTGTCCGGTCATGTCCGCCGGGAACATCGCCCGGACGTGCGGGGCCATGAGGAACAGCTGCTGGTAGAACGTCTCGGCCAGCAGCACCGGCCGGGCGGCCACCAGCTCGCACGACCGTCGCACCTGCTCGATCACGGCGCGCGAGGGACGCGGCGAGGTGCTCGGGCCGGGGTCGCTCGCCGCGGGCGCCGCCGGATGGGGCGAGCCGTGCGACTCCGCCATTCCCATGGTTGACCTTCCTTCGTCCTTCGTCCGTCGAATGCCGTGGCCGGGTGGGACCCGGTATTCGTGCGGCCGCGTGGCGCGCCGGCGAACCCGGGGCCCGTTGCGGCCTACTGGACCTCATCGTGTTGATCACGCCGGGTGTTGCGCACAGACGGGACACGCTCGAGATGGACGATCGCAGTTCGCGATCGGCGGGCCGTGACGCGGCCCCGCCGGAGGGCCGTCGCTGCCCGGAGAGCAGCCGGTCAGGGACAACGGTTGCCTGTTCCAGGGTTATTGTTATCATGCATTCGAACCGTGAACGCACACTCGTCGACGTGGATGGAGCGCCATGAAGCTCGGTCTCGCCCTCCCTGCGATGAGCTTCCCGCGCATCGTCGGTGATGTGACGCTCCAGGACCACCGGACCGACGTGGAGCGCTCCGGGCCGCAGGTCGTCCCACTCCTGCGGGCCTGACGCGATGGCCAGGATCCGGATGCTCGCCGCCGAGGAGTTCCCCGCCGCGCTGCGCACCCAGCTCGGTGCCGACGACAAGACCCCGCTCGAGCTGGGCAACCTGCGCATCTACGCGCACCGGCCCGCGCTCGCACAGGCCTACGCGACCTACATGGCCGAGCTGCGCAGGCCCGGGTTGCTCAGCCGCCGACTCGTGGAGCTGGTGCGCCTGCGCGTGGCGTTCCACAACCAGTGCCGGAGCTGCATGGCGGTCCGCTACCGCGACGGCGCCGCGGACGGCGTGGACGAGGGCCTGGTCTGTCAGCTCGCGAGTCCCGACGAGGCGCCCGACCTCAGTGACGCGGAACGCAGCGCTCTGCGCTTCGCCGACCGGATGGCGACCGACCACCTGAGCATCGACGACGCCCTGTTCGCCGATCTTCGCTCGCACTTCTCGGAGGCCGAGATCGTGGAGCTGGGCATGAACGTGGCCGCCTTCGTCGGGTACGGGCGGTTGTCGATGGCCATCGACATGGTCGACGAGTTGCCCGAGCGGTTCCGTTCGGCCGCGGACGCGGTCGTCACGCCGTGGAACCCCGACGGCGATCCCGACGCCGTACCGGTCGGGGCGCCATGACTGGGGACGGCCGACGTCCTCGTCGGCGGCGCGGCCACCCGTGGCCCGGGCGTCCGTCGCCGAGCGCGTCGGGATCGCCGACTGTGCGGACGACACGCTGCCTACATCGCCGCGGCCGCCTCGCGTGATGTGGCCACGCCGGCGATCACCGGCTGAGCGGACCGTCAGCGCTGCTCCGCGACGCGGGACAGCGACGACGGTCCGCCTACCGTGCGGTCACGCCTTCTCGATCACCCCGAGCAGTTCCAGCATCCGCGTCGGGGTGACCGGCGTGGCCATCACCCGGCCGCGGCCGACCTGCGCGAGCGCGTCGTCGATCGCGTTGAGCAGCGCGGCCGGCGCGAGCACCGTGCCACCCTCGCCCACGCCGCGCGAGCTGATCACCTTGTCCGACTCGAACTCGAGGTGCTCGATCTCGACCTCGGGCACCTCGGGCGCCGAGGGCATCAAATAGTCCATGAACGTCGCCGAGAGGAACTGGCCCTCCGCGTCGTAGGCGGAGTGCTCCAGCAGCATCCCGCCCAGACCCATGGCGACACCGCCCACGACCTGGCCCTCGACGACCGCCGGGTTGATCATGCGCCCGCAGTCCTCGACGACGAGGAAGCGCGTGACCTCGACCTTGCCGGTCTCCTGGTCGATCTCCACCCAGCAGGCGTGGCTGGCCTGGGAGAACCCGCCGCCCTCGCCGTCGTAGCTGGCGACGTACTCCAGCTCGGTGTTGGTGCCCTCCGGCATCTGGTCGGGGGCGAGCCAGCACCCCATCGCGATCTGGCCCAGGGGCACCGAGGCGCCCGGCGCGCCCTTCACCGAGACGATCCCGTCGACGATCTCCAGGTCATCGACGCTCGCCTCCAGCAGGTGCGAGGCGATGTCGAGGACGCGGGTGCGCAGCTCGCGCGCCCCGTAGACCGCGGCACCGCTGGCCATCGTCGCGGCGCGGCTGCCACCGGTGCCCAGCATCGAGAACGGGGTGGCGTCGGTGTCGCCGTACACGATGCGGATGTCGTCCATCCCGACGCCGAGCTCGTCGCCGATGAGCTGCGAGAGCGTGGTCTCGTGGCTCTGGCCGTGCGGGGTCTGCGGGGTGAACGCCGTGACCTTGCCGTCGATCTCGATCCGGATGCGGAGCGGTTCGGCACCGAACGGGAAGCCGACGGCGGCCCAGAACTCCTGGGTGCCGGGCGCCGGCTCGATGAACGTGCCGACCCCGAACCCGAGCAGCCTGCCCTCGGCGCGCGCCGCCTCCTGCTCGCGGCGCACCTCGTCGAGGTCGACCATCCCGATCATCTTCTCGAACGTCTCGGCCGCGGTGACGCACTCCAGTGTCACGTTCGTGACCATCTTGGTCGGCTGGTCGTCGAGCGTGATGAGGTTCCGGCGCCGTACCTCCACGGGTGAGATCCCGCAGGTCGAGGCGATCTTGTCCATCAGCCGCTCGCGCACCAGCGTCTCGACGGCCCAGGGCCCGCGCAGCGAGATGTAGGACGCCTTGTTCGTCGCCACGATCTTGTGGCTGAACTGGTAGGCGGGCAGCTTGTACGGGCCGGGCAGGGTGGTGCGGACGAGGCCGGCGTAGACCGTGGCCGGCGGGTTGATCGGATAGGCGCCCGCGTCGAGCAGCATCGTCACGCGCAGGCCGAGCAGGGTGCCGTCGGCCTTGACCGCGGCCTCGAGCGTGAGCTGCTCCTCCCGGGCGGCGCCGGCCGCGACGAGGTGTTCGTTGCGGTCCTCGATCCACTTGACGGTGCCGCCGATGGCCTTCGCGGCGGCGCACAGCGCCACGTCCTCGCGGTAGATCGAGAACTTCAGGCCGAAGCCGCCGCCGATGTTGTTGGCGGTGACGCGCAGCTGGTGGATCGGCTGCCGGATCCACCCGGCGAGCAGGAACCGCAGCGTGTGGGTCGTCTGGGTCGACGCCTCGTAGGTGAGCTGTCCGCTGCCCCGGTCGTAGGTGGCGACGCCGCCCCGGGTCTCCATGGGGTTGCAGGCCCAGCGGTGCTGGTCGAGGGAGTCGGTGACCACGTGGTCGGCCTGCGCGAAGGCGGCCTCGATGTCGCCGAAGAGCTGCTCGTCGGCGTGCACGACGTTGCCGGGGACGTCCTCGAACAGCTGGGGCGCACCGTCGGCGAGTCCGGCGGTGGTGCTGACCACCGGGTCGAGCAGGTCGTACTCGACCTCGATCAGCGCTGCGGCGTCCTCGGCGAGGTAGCGGCTCTCCGCCACGATCAGCGCCACCGGCTCGCCGACGTACCGCACGACGTCGTGGGCGATGGCCGGGTAGGCCGGGCTGTGGAGCCCGGGGATGGGCTGGGCGAAGTTGAGGTCCTCGGTGATGGCGCTCATGTCGGCGCCGGTGAAGACCCGGACGACACCCTCCAGCCCGCGCGCCGCCTCGACGTCGATGCCCGTGATCCGGGCGTGCGCCACGGTGCTGCGCAGGAAGTGGCAGTGGAGCATGCCGCGTTCCTGCACGTCGTCGACGTAGCGGCCGGCACCGGTGAGGATGGTGCGGTCCTCCTTGCGGTGGACCCGGGCTCCGACGAGCCCCGAGATCGCGCTTCCGCCGGCCATCAGGACTCCTTCCCCGCGCCCGCGGCGAGTGCCGCCTCGGCGCCGTCGATGATCGACTGGTAGCCGGTGCACCGGCAGATGTTGCCCGAGAGCTCCTCGCGGATCTCCGCGCGCGAGCAGGGCGACGGGCGCCCCGCCTTCTTCTCCTCGACCATGCCGTGGATCGCCATCACGAAGCCGGGGGTGCAGAAGCCGCACTGGAACGAGTGGTGGTCGCGCAGCGCCTCCTGCACCGGGTGCAGCTCGCCGTTCGGCCCGTTGAGGCCCTCGACGGTGGTCACCTCGCGGCCGTCGGCCTGCACGGCGAGCTGGGTGCACGAGCGCTCGGTGGCGCCGTCGACGATCACGGTGCACGCCCCGCAGACGCCGTGCTCGCAGCCGAGGTGCGTGGCGGTGAGGCCCAGGTCCTCGCGCAGGAAGTCGGCCAGCGTGCGCCGCACCTCGATGGTGACGGTCCGCTTCCGGCCGTTGACGGTGAGGGTGATCTCCCGTGTGGTGTTCCCGTTGTTCATCGGCTCTCCCGGGCTCGCTGGGCGGCGGTGCGCACGGCCTTGCGGATCAGGACGCCCGCGAGGTGCTTGCGGTAGGGGGCGGACCCGTGCAGGTCCGCCGAGGGGTGCAGGTCGGCGACGCCCGCCTCGGCGGCCGCCACGAGCGTGGGCTCGTCGACGACGCGGCCGACGAGCGCGGCTTCGGCCTTGCCCGCACGGACCGGAACGAGGTCCACACCGGAGATCGCGATGCGGGCCTCCGCGACGACGTCGCCGTCGAGGCGGACGACGGCGGCGACACCCGCCATGGCGAAGTCGCCGTGTCGGCGCGACACCTCCTCGTAGGCGGCGCCGGTGCCCGGGGCCGCCGAGCGGATCCGCACCGCGGTGAGGATCTCGTCCTCGGCGAGGGCGGTGGTGAAGAAGCCGGTGAAGAACTCCGCGGCCGGGATGACCCGCTCGCCGCGCGGACCCCGGGCCACCAGCTCCGCGTCGAGGCAGGCCGCGACGGTGGGCAGCTCGGCGGCGGGATCGGCGTGGGCGATGCTGCCGCCGACGGTGCCGCGGTTGCGGATCGCGGTGTGGCCGATGTGCGGGAGCGCCTCGGCCATCAGCGGGCACGCGCGGCGCACCACGTCGGAGTGCTCGGCGCTCCGCTGCCGGACCAGCGTGCCGATCGTCAGCACGCCGCCGGACTCGGTGATCTCGCCGAGCCCCGGGATGCGGTTGATGTCGACGATCCGGGCCGGCTGGGCGAGTCGCAGGCTGAGCAGGGGCACCAGGCTCTGACCGCCGGCGAGGACCTTGGTGTCGCCGTCGTCAGGGTCGGTCAGCGCCTGCACGGCCTCCTCGATCGAGGTCGGTGACAGGTACTCGAACGCGGCGGGTTTCATGGGCGCCACTCACCTCTCCGGGAGCACGGCCGTTCACGATGTGGAGGGCAATTGTTATCAGAGATCGGAGGAACGGACCAGGGTTGACACGGGTACGGCGGCAGAGTGGTCGACCGTCCGCGCCTGCGGCAGGGCATCCGGAGTATCAATGCGTACTATCATCAGAGAATGGACCTGCAGACCGTCATGGTCGACGACCCGCGGGGCCGGGTCGTCGCGATCGACTCGGCGTACCACGTCGACGAGCGCAACACCGGCCGCGACGTCGTCGTCAGCGCCTCCTACTCCGGCGTGCTGCCCGCGCGGTTCGTCGCCGACCGGCGGCCGCGGGCGGCCATCGGCCTCGACTGCGGCATCGGCCCGGAGGGCGCGGGCATCGCGGGACTGTGGTTCTACGAGGCGCTCGGCATCCCCGCCGCCACCGCCGACGTCGCGACGATCCTGCTCGGCGACGGGGTCGACGTCGTCGAGCACGGGGTGGTCAGCCGGGTCAACGCGATCGCCGCCGCCTGCGGGGTGGCGGCCGGGATGACCGTCCGGGACGCGGCACTCGTGCTCCTGCGCACCGACCCGGTGCTCCGCGCACCCGACGAGGTGACCAACCGGACCGTGGTGGAGGAGGGCCCGGCCGGTCGGGCCGTCGTGTGCACCGACTCGATCGCCTTCGGCACCGAGGCCGACCGCGACCGCACCGTGCTGGTCACCGCGGGGCACACCGGGCGCAGCGCCGTCCCCTACCTGCGCTCGGTGCACCCGTGGGGTTTCATCTGCTCCGACGGCGGCCGCGGGCGCGACGACTCCGGCATGGCCGGGCTCGCCGTCGTCGAGGCCGACGGGCTGGCGGGAGCCACCGTCGACGCGCGCACCGCACGCATGGGGGACGGCCTCTCCAGCTACCACGACGGCGTGATCAGCGCGGTCAACCGGCCCGCCCACCACCGCGGGGTCGAGATCGGCATGCCCGCGAAGCAGGCAGCCCACCTGCTGCTCCAGGGATGATCACGCGCTTCGGGCTCGCGCCGCGGCTGCCCGGCCTCTCGGTCGGGACGTTCCAGGAGCACTGGCGTGACCGGCACGGGCCGCTGATCGGCGAGCTCCCCGGGCTCGTGCGGTACTGGCAGAACCATGCGCTGCCGGACTCGCTGCCGTGGCCGGGTTTCGACGCCTGCTCGGAGTTCGACGCCGCCGACCGGTGCGCGTTCGACGCGGCGTTCGCCACCGAGCACTACCTGGACCAGGGCCGGGCCGACGAGCGGCGCTTCGTCGACCGCACCCGCGGCGGGGCCCTCTACACGCGCCGGATCGGCCAGCCGGTGCCGCTGCGGCCCGGGTGCGTCCGGCTGCTCACGTTCCTGCGCGGCGACCCCGAGGCCCTCGCGTCCGTGCTGGCCGAGCCGGGGCGCGGCGGTGCCGCCGAGGCCGTCGAGGCCTTCGTGCGGCTCACGGACGTCCCGGGCGTGTTCGACGCCGTCGAGGCGCTCTGGTTCCCCGACGAGACCACCGCCCGCGCCCACCTGGTCTCGGCCGCCGCGGAGCGCGACCGCGCGGCCCTGGCGGGCCTGGTCTTCGGCACGGAGCGCGTGCTCGCGCGCGTGCACGTCGTGCGTGGATGACCGGTCAGCCCACGTAGGCCTTCCAGGTGTCGAGGTTCTCCGGGATGTCGGCCCCGGTGGGCTCGGTGCCGGGCCAGCGGCGGCGCTGCGTGGTGGCGAGGACGTCCGGCAGCTCGGCCAGCGGCGCCGCGTAGAGCTGCAGGGCCCGCCGGCTCACGAACTTCCAGCGCCCCTCCTCGCGACGGTAGGCGTCGACGTAGCGCAGCGCCACGACGAACGGGGTGGGCAGGATCGCGAGCTCCGCGTGCGCGGACACGACACCCGTGGCGGTGTCGGGCCCGGTGAACTCGATCGTGTGGCTGTGCGGGTAGTGGTAGGTCATCCCGTAGCGGTCCAGCTGGCGGCGGTAGTAG
Source organism: Pseudonocardia sp. 73-21 (assembly GCF_001899645.1). Lineage (GTDB taxonomy): Bacteria > Actinomycetota > Actinomycetes > Mycobacteriales > Pseudonocardiaceae > Pseudonocardia. The sequence goes on from NZ_MKVV01000020.1 coordinate 63,249, forward strand.
GCGATGACGGGCTCGCGGCCGGAGATCGGGCCGTCGGTGGAGTCGAACATCGCGTCCTCGGTGTACAGGTCGGCGATGCCCTCGATGTCGCGGTCGTCGATCCGGCGACCGTAGACGGCCACGAGCTCCTGCAGCTCCGCGCGGTCCTCGAGCCGCCTGATCCGCTGTTCCAGGTCCATGGGTTCCTCCACGTCGTTGTCGCCGGCAATCCAGGGTGATAGTAATCAGGTATGGACGACGATGTGGTCACCGAGCGGCGCGGCGACGTCGCCTGGATCCGGCTCAACCGGCCGGACCGGATGAACGCCTACGACGCCGCGATGGGTGCCGCCGTCACCCGCTCGGTGAAGGACGCCGCGGACGCGGGCGTCATCGTGATCACCGGGACGGGGCGGGCGTTCTGCGCGGGCGGTTATCTCGCCAACCTCGCCGACCCGGACCCCGGCGAGCTGCGGGGCATGTTCTTCGCCTCGCTGGACCTGTTCGAGGCGATCCGCACCTCGCCGAGACCCGTCATCGCCGCCGTCAACGGCGCCGCGGCCGGCGGTGGCAACGAGCTGGTGGTGGCGTGCGACCTGGCGATCGCCGCGCGCAGCGCCAAGTTGGGCCAGACCGGGCCCCGCGTGGGCAGTGCGCCCGTGCTCGGCGGCACCAACCTGCTGGCGATCTCGGTGGGGGAGAAGCGGGCCAAGGAGGTGTCGATGATGTGCCGCCGCTACACCGCCGACCAGGCGGCGGAGCTGGGCTGGATCAACGCCGTCGTCGACGACGACGAGCTGGAGGCCGAGGTCACCCGCTGGGCCGACGAGCTGCTCGAGCTCTCCCCGCGCTACCTGGAGATCGCCAAGATGAGCTCCAACGTCTGGTGGAACGCCTGCCGCGACTCCTACGTCAGCGGCCTCGGCATGCTCGTGCAGGCCATCGGTTCCGACGACATGCGCGAGGGCGCCGCGGCCTTCATGGAGAAGCGGAAGCCGCGGTTCCGGTGATGCGCACCTACGACGACCTCCGCCTGACCTACCCCGACCGTCGCACGTGGACGCTGCCCGCGGTGCTGCGCGACCGGGCGGTCACCCACGCCGACCGGACGTTCCTCGACGTGCCGTTCCAGGGGGCCCGGCTGACCTACGCCGAGACCCTCGACGTCGCCGAACGGGTCGGTGGCGGGCTGCTCGACGGCGGCTGTGCGCCGGGCGACCGGGTGCTGATCATGGCGGCGAACAGCCTGGAGTTCCTGCTCGCGTGGTTCGGCGCCGCGGTGGCGGGGCTCGTCGAGGTGCCGATCAACACCGCCTACCGCGGCACGTTCCTGGAGCACCAGGTGCGCACCGTCGAGCCGGTCGCGGCCGTCGTCGACCCGGAGTACGTCGGTCACCTCCTCGAGCTGGAGGCGGCGAAGGGCATCCGCCGGTTCTACGTCCTCGGTGACGGGGAGGAGGCGATCGCGACGCTCCGGGCGGCCGGGTGGGCGGCGGAGCCGTTCACCGCGCTGACGGGTGCCGAGCGACCCGCGCAGCTGCCGGCGGTCGGACCGGCCGACCTCGCCGCCGTCCTGTTCACCAGCGGCACCACCGGCCTGTCCAAGGGCGTGATGATGCCCCACGCCCACTTCTACTTCTTCGCCGAAGAGTGCGTCTCGCTCTGCCGGCTCACCGACGCCGACGCGCACATGGCCGTCGGGCCGCTCTTCCACGGCAACGCGCAGTTCCTGGCCGCCTACCCGGCGATGATCGTGGGAGCCCGGTTCGTGCTGCAGCAGCGGTTCAGCGCGAGCCGGTGGGTCGACCAGCTGCGCGCGAGCGCCGTGACCGTCACCAACTTCATCGGCGTGATGATGGACTGGGTGCACAAGCAGCCCCGCCGCCCCGACGACGCCGACAACCCGCTGCGCTGCCTCTACGCCGTGCCGCTGGCCACGTCGGTCGCGCCCGACTTCCGCGAGCGGTTCGGCATCGAGGCGTTCGTCGAGAACTTCGGGCTCACCGAGATCGCGATGCCGATCCTGACTCCGTACGGCGCGGACCGGCCGCCCGGTGCGGCCGGACTGCTCGTCGGGGACTACTTCGACGTCCGGCTCGTCGACCCGGACACCGACGAGGAGGTGCCCGTCGGCGAGGTGGGGGAGCTGGTGGTCCGCGCGCATCTGCCCTTCACGATGACGTCGGGCTACTACGGGATGCCCGAACGGACCGTCGAGGCCCAGCGCAACCTCTGGTTCCACACCGGCGACGGCCTGCGTCGCGACGCCGAGGGCTGGTACTACTTCGTCGACCGGCTCAAGGACGCCCTGCGTCGCCGCGGTGAGAACATCAGCTCGTTCGAGGTGGAGCAGCCGATCCTGGCCCACCCCGACGTCGTCGACTGCGCGGTGGTCGGGGTGCCCGCCGACGCCGAGGCGGGCGAGGACGAGCTGCTGGTGGTCGTCGTGCCCGCCGAGGGGGCCGCGGTCAGCGCCGCCGACGTCTGGGCGTGGTGCGAACCGCGGTTGCCCGCCTTCGCGGTGCCGCGGTACGTCCGGATCGCCGCCGAACTGCCGATGACCCCGTCGGGCAAGACCCGCAAGACGGAACTCCGCGTCGCCGGCACCGCGGGCGCCGCCGACCGCGAGGCACGATCAGAGTGACTCGGCCACCAGTAGGGCCAGGGTGACGGCCCGGCTGAGGGAGAAGCCGCTGTTGTAGGCCGCCCCCGAGCTCGAGAACGCCGCCGCCGCCCCCGCCGCGTACAGGCCGTCGATCGTGCGGCCGTCCTTGTCCCGTACCCGGCCGTCCGCGTCGACGGCGATGCCGGTGAGCCCGATCCCGGTGCTCACCATCCGCAGCCGCATCCCGAAGAACGGCGGGGTGTCGACCGGGCCGAGGTTGGGGTGCGGTGACTGCGCCGGGTCGCCCTGGAATCGCTGCCAGGTGGCGTTGGTGCCGCGGCCGAACAGCGGATCCGACCCGTGCGCGACGTCGGCGGAGAAGCGTTCCGCGGTGCGGGCGAGCTCCGCCCCGTCGATCCCGAGGCGCGCGCCGAGCTCGGTGAGCGTCGGCGCGGACGCGACGAGACCGTCCGGATAGGAGCCGCCGGGCGGCGTCGGCCCCAAACCGTAACGGGCGTGGTGGCGCTCGTCCCAGATCATGAAGCACGGCAGGTGCGGGCTGCCCGGGGTGAGCACCGCATTGGTGATCTCCCAGTAGACGGCGTCGTCGCAGAACCGCCGACCCGTGGTGTCGACGACGAACGTGTGCGGCAGAGAGTGCTCGCGAGCCACCTGGAAGCCGGGCTCGGTGTCGACGGGATACCCGACCTGGACGGGCACCCGGTTGCCGGGGATGACCGTCACCGCACCGCCGGCCTGCCCGGCCAGCCGGATGCCGTCGCCGGTGAGGGTGCGCGGGGCGACGCTGCCCCGGTCCTCCGGCTCCAGGCCGAGGTACTCGCGGGCCAGGTCGTCGTCCCAGTCGTAGCCGCTGGTCGCGAGCACCACGGCGCCGTCGAACCGGCGTCGGCCGCCCGGCGTCTGCGCGACGACCCCGACGACGCGATCGCCCTCGACCACCAGCTCCACCGCGGCGTGCCCGGTCAGGATCGGCACCTCCCGGGCCACCGCGGCGGCCAGGAAGCCCGCGACGACCCCCGTGCCGAACGAGTACAGGTCCTCCCGGGCGATCCCACCGGCCTCACGCGCCGCCCCGAACGCGGAGGCGCGCAGCCCGGCGTCGAGCATGTCGCCGTAGGTGGTGCCGACCGGGAAGTGCGGCGAGACGCGCAGTCGTTCCCGCCAGCGTCCCAGCTTCGACGCGTCGAAGACGGCCGTGAGGTAGCGGCCGGTCGTCCGGGCGCCCGGCGCGTCCTGGTAGTAGTCGGGATAGTCCGGGATGATCTCCCACCGCACGGCTCCGACCTGCTCGAACCACTCCGCCGCGCGGGGTGCCTCGGTGAGCCAGCGGCGCAGCGCGACGTCGTCGACGAGCTCCGGGTGCGACGCCCCGACGGCCCGGACGTAGCGCTCGGCGTCGGCGAGGTCGTCGGCGATGCCCTCCCGGGCCTCGACGTGGTTGGCGGCCACCCACACCTGCCCGCCGGAGAACGCCGCCGCGCCGCCGACGCGATCCCCCTTCTCCAGGACGGTGACGGGGTGCCCGCGCTCGGCGGCGGCGACGGCGGTGGCGAGCCCGGCGAGGCCCGCCCCCACCACGACGACGGGTCTCACTGGCAGACGGGCTCGCCGCTGGCGCGGAAGACCCCGCCGGTCACGGTGGCGAGTGTGATGCAGGTGCTGGCCGTGTGCTTGCCGTCCGCGAGCGTGACGGGCGGCATGATCCCGCCCAGGTCGAGACCGCGGGTGCTGTCGAGCGCCTGGAGGAACGACTCGGTCGTGACGTCCTTGCCGGCCCGCTTCAGGGCGTCGACGATGATCTTGCCGCCGACCCAGCTGTTGAGCGCGAACATGCTCTGGTTCTTGCCGGGCTCGTACTTGTCCATGGCGGCGCGGAACTCGTCGGTACCGGGCAGGTCGCTGGCCGGCGGGGCGTACGGGTTGATCGTGACGACGCCCTCGGCGAGCGGCCCGGTGAGCTTCGCGAGGTCGGGCCCGGTGTTGCCGAGCGAGGAGTACCACCCCACCTTGTAGCCGGTCTGGGCCGCCTCCTTGATGGCCACCGACAGCTGGTTCGAGTTGCCGATGAACACGATGTCGGTGACGCCGGCCTGCTGCAGGCGCTGCAACTGCGGTGCGTAGGTGGTGGCGGTCCGCTCGAAGTTCGCGTCCGCGGTGACGGGCGTCCGGCCCTTCTTGAACCCGTCGACGACCTCGGCGGACGTGCCGTCGTTCTGGTAGAGCACGGCCCACTTGCCGGCGGCCAGCGTGGGCTGCGTGGCGACCCAGTTCGAGAACAGCTCGAACTGCGGGGAGAGCGGCAGCATCGAGGCGAACGACCGGTCGTAGGCGGCGAACTTCACCGAGAGCGCCATCGGGAACAGCAGCGGCGTGCCCGACGTCTCGAGCGTCGGGAGGCCGGCGAGGGTGGTGGCGGTGCCGTTGTTGCCCCAGATGCCCAGCACCGGTTCCTGACTGGCGAAGTAGCGGGCACCGGCCACGGCCTGTTTCGGGTCGTACTGGTCGTCCTGCACGGACAGGGCGAGCTTGCGGCCGTTGACACCCCCCGCGGCGTTCACCGAGTTGATCAACGCCTCGGCGCCCGCACGGCCGTCGACGCCGAGGGCGGCGAAGGGGCCGGTCAGCGGGGTGACCATGCCGAAGGTGATCGTGCTGTCGGTGACGCCCGGCGCAGTGGCACCACCGCCGGACTGGCCGGATGACGAGACCGTCGCGCCACCGCAGGCCGCGACCACGCTCATGGCGGCCGCTGCTGCGACCAGGCCCAACACTCGACGCATGGGACTCTCCTCAACGAGAATCTATGATAATGGTAGGCGCACATTATGAGGGACGGGTGGCATGCGCAAGGGTTCCGCACCGCTCATATCTCTGTATATGATTATCAGCTCAAGGTGAGACGCACAGCGGTGGGAGGAAGAGCATGAGCGGCTTGTTGCAGGCGCTCGTCACCGGGCTCATGACAGGTGGGGTGTACGCGCTGCTCGCGCTCTCCATCGCGCTGATCTTCAAGACGATGGACACGGTCAACTTCGCGACCGCGTCGATGGGCGCGTTCTGCGCCTTCCTCTTCTTCCAGGTCGGCACCGTGCTCGGGCTGGGCTGGGGCCCCGGGCTGCTCGTCGCCGCGCTGGGGGCGGTCGCGCTCGGCTGGGCGGTGGAGCGCGGCATCGTGCGCCCGCTCGGCGGCGGCGACCTCTTCCGCCTGGTCCTCGCCACCATGGGCCTGGACATCCTGCTCAACAACGCGACCCAGATCTTCTTCGGATCGGGGGTGCAGAACATCAACGCACCGCTGCCCACCGGGGCGTGGGACGTCGGCGGGGTCACCATCGACCTCACCCGGCTGGTGATCCTCGCCATCGCCGTCGCGAGCACCGCCGCGATCGCGCTCGTGCTGCGCTACACCAACCTCGGCATCGGGATGCGGGCCTTCGCCCAGGACCCCCAGGCCGCCGCGCTGATGGGTGTGCCCGCCCGGACCGTGTCGCGCTGGACCTGGATCATCTCCAGCCTGCTGGGTCTGGTGGCGGCGATCATGGTGGCGTCGGTGTCGGTCCTGTCGGTCGGCTTCCTGCAGGGCACCTTCATCTCGGCGTTCACCGCCGCGGTGCTCGGCGGCCTGTCGAGCCTCCCCGGTGCCGTGGCGGGCGGGTTCATCCTCGGCGTGCTCGAAGCGCTCTCGATCTCCTACGCCCCGCGGGCGGTGACGATCGTGCTCCCCGTGCTGATCATCCTCGTGGTGCTCATGATCAGACCCGCTGGCCTGTTCGGCCGCCTCTCGGCGCAGCGGGCGTGACCCGGTGAGCGCACTGCGCCGGGTCCCCGGCAAGGACGTGGTCATCGGGCTCGTCGTGCTGCTGCTCGTCTGCGGCCTGGCCGGCGGGCTGACGACCTACCAGGTCTACGTCGTGACGATCGTCGTGATCTTCACGATCATCGGCGCCAGCCACACCGTGCTGTTCGGGGCGGCGGGCCAGCCGTCGGTCGGGCACGCCGCGCTGCTGGGCGCCGGCGTCTACGCGGCGGTCGCCGTCGCGGCGAACACGTCCTGGGGCCTGCAGGGCGAGCTCGTCGCCGGCGTCGTCGTCGGCGGCCTGATCGGTGTGGTGATCGGGCTCCCGTCGCTGCGCATCGGCAGCCTCTACCTCGCGATCGCGACGCTCGCCCTGTGCGTCGTCGCGCAGCAGATCTACTTCGAGTGGAGCGACCTGACGGGCGGTGGAGCCGGTACGCAGGTCCCGCCGCCGACACTCTTCGGCTCCACGTACACCCCGCTCGGGCTGCTCTACATCACGCTGGCGATGACCGGGGTGTCCCTGCTGTTCGCCCGCAACCTGCTGCGGGGCAGGCAGGGGAGGGCGTGGAACGCGGTGCGGACGAGCCCGCTGGCCGCGTCGAGCCTCGGGATGTCACTGGGCTGGCAGAAGGTCGGCGCGTTCGGCGTCTCGGGTGCGATGGTCGGGTGCGCGGGTGTGCTCTACGCGCACGCGGTCAACTACGTCTCGCCGCAGGACTTCACCCTCGATCTCTCGATCATCACGCTCGTCATCGCGATCATCGGCGGCCAGCGCTACCTCTGGGGCGCCGCACTCGGTTCGGTCTTCGTCGAGGGCGTGCCGGAGGTGCTGCGCGCGACGGGGGAGTTCCGCTACATCATCTTCGGCGGCGTGTTCGTCCTGATCATGCTGTTCTTCCCCGAGGGTTTCGCCGGTGGCGTGGTGATGCTGTGGCGCCGGTTCGGGCCCGGACGTCGTCGCACCGCACCCGCCGCCGTCGAGCTGCAACCGACCGCGACGCTCGTCGAGGCCCAGCTGGCCCGGGCCACCACCGACGACACACCGCAGGCGGACGGCGTCGGCCTCACCGTCTCCGACGTGCGGGTGGCCTTCGGTGGCGTCACCGCCGTCGACGGGGTGTCGATCGACGTGGCGCCGGGCTCCGTCGTCGGGCTGGTCGGCCCGAACGGCGCCGGCAAGACGACGCTGCTCAACGCCATCTCGGGATTCGCGCCGGTCGAGGCGGGCACGATCACCGTCGACGGGCAGGCACTGCGCACCCGCCGCCCCGCCCAGCGCCGCGGGCTCGGCGTGGGGCGCACGTTCCAGAACCTCAGCCTGCACGAGGGGCTCACGGTGCTCGACCACCTCATGATCGGCCAGCACTCCACGGCCGGATACGGTCCGACGAGCCAGGTGCTGCGGCTGCCGCCGTTCGTGCGCGGCGAGGCGCGCATGCGCGCAGCGGCGATGGAGACCGCCGAGATCCTCGGGCTCGCCGACCTCGTCGACGAGCGCGTGGAGAATCTCGCCTACGGCGTGCAGAAACGCGTCGACGTCGCGCGGGCCGTGGTCGCGCGCCCCCGGCTGCTCCTGCTCGACGAGCCGGCGGCCGGCCTGACCCCCGACGAGGGCGACGACCTGGTCGGGCGCGTGCTGGTGCACAGCCGCCACGTCGGCGCGACCGTCGTGCTCGTCGAGCACAACATCGAGCTGGTCATGCGGGTCGCCGACCGGGTGGTGGCGCTCAACTTCGGCCGGGTCATCGCCGACGACGTGCCGGCCGTGGTCCGGCGGCAGGACGACTTCGTGGAGGCCTACCTTGGCAGCTGACCCGGGAATCGGCGACGGGCGGAGTGGGGGGCTGGTCCTCCGCGGCGTCACGGCCGGCTACGGCCGGTCGAGCGTGCTGCACGGCATCGACCTCACGGTGCGGCCCGGCCAACGCGTCGCCGTGCTCGGACCCAACGGTGCGGGCAAGACGACCACCCTGCGCGTGGTCTCGGGTCTCGTCGAGGCCCGCACCGGCGAGGTCACCCTCGACGGCGGGTCGCTGCTGGGGCTGCGGCCCGACGAGATCGTCCGGCGCGGGGTCGCGCACGTGCCGCAGGGGCGGCGGGTGTTCCCGGACTTCACGGTCGAGGAGAACCTGCGCACCGCGGCCTACACACGCGGCGGCCGCGACGTCGACGACGACATCGCCATGGTGCTGGAGGCGTTCCCGCGGCTGCGGGACCGCTTCGGCGTCCGCGCGGGATTCCTCTCCGGCGGGGAGCAGCAGATGCTCGCGATCGGGCGGGCCGTCGTGCAGCGACCGCGGCTCGTGCTGATCGACGAGATGTCGCTGGGACTCGCGCCGATCCTGATCAAGGAGCTGTACAGCCGGCTCGACGTCCTCTTCGCCGACGTCCCGGCCGTGATCGTCGAACAGAACCCGTCGATCGCGCTGGAGCACTGCGGCTGGGTCCATGTGCTCGCGGGCGGACAGGTCAAGGCGTCCGGCCCCGCGTCGGAGTTCACCTCACAGGAGCGGCTGATGCAGGCGTACACGGGTGCCGTCGAAGGCGTGCCGTCGTGAACGGGCCCGTCGTCATCGACGCGGTGCGGTCGCCGATGGGCCGGGGCAGGCCGGGAGGTGCGCTCTCGGGCGTGCACGCCGTCGACCTGCTCGCGCAGACGATCGCCGCGCTGCTGGAGCGCACCGGGGTCGATCCCGGCCGGGTCGACGACGTCGTCACCGGTTGCGTGAGCCAGGCCGGCGAGCAGTCCGGCGGGGTGGGGCGGATGGCGTGGCTCGCCGCGGGTCTGCCCGAGCACGTCCCGGCCGTCACGGTGGAGCGCAAGTGCGGCTCGAGCCAGCAGGCCGTGCACTTCGCGGCGCAGGGCATCGCCGCAGGCGCCTACGACATCGTCGTCGTCGCGGGCGTCGAGTCGATGAGCCGTGTCCCGATGGGATCCGCGCGGCTGGGCGCCGACCCGTACGGACCGTCGGTCACGGCACGGTACGCACCGGGACTCGTCTCGCAGGGCGTGGCGGCCGAGCTGGTCGCCGCCCGCTGGAAGCTCTCCCGCGAGCAGCTCGACGACTACGCGGCCCGCTCGCACCGCCGGGCCGGAGAGATCGCCGACGCGGGCGGGTTCGCCCGCGAGATCGTCGCGATCACCACCCCCGACGGCACCGTCGTGAACGCCGACGAGACCATTCGCCGCGGCACCACCGCCGAGCGCCTCGCGGGGCTGCGACCCGCCTTCGCCGACGACGCCGTGCTCGACCGCTTCCCGGAGATCCGCTGGTCGGTCACGGCGGGGAACTCCTCCCAGATCACCGACGGTGCGTCGGCCCTGCTGCTCACGAGCGAGCGGGTGGCCACGGAGCTGGGGCTCACGCCACGCGCCCGGTTCCGGGGCTTCGCGGTCTGCGGTGACGATCCCGTCGCGATGCTCACCGCGCCCATCCCGGCCACCCGCCGCGTGCTCGACCGGGCCGGTCTCACCGTCGACGACATCGACCACTACGAGGTCAACGAGGCGTTCGCCCCGGTGCCCCTGGCCTGGCAGGCCGCGTTCGGCACCGACCCCGGGAAGCTCAACCCGTGCGGCGGCGCCATCGCGCTCGGGCATCCGCTGGGCGCCTCGGGGGCACGGCTGGCCACCACCATGCTGCACGCGCTGGAGCGCTCCGGCGGCCGGCTCGGCCTGCAGACCATGTGCGAGGCCGGCGGCCAGGCCAACGCCATGCTGCTCGAACGTTTCTGAGGCGGAGGGACCGGCATGGACATCTCAGGCATCTCCGCCGTCGTCACGGGAGGGGCCTCCGGGCTCGGTCTCGCGACGGCGCGGCGGCTCGTGAAGGGCGGCGCGCACGTCGTGCTGCTCGACCTCGAGAGCTCCGGCGGCGTCGAGGTGGCCGCCGAGCTGGGGGCGACGGCGCGGTTCGTCGCCGGCGACGTACGCACCGAGGAGGGCGTCGAACCCGCGCTGGCGGTCGCGTCGGAGCTGGGGCCGCTGCGGGCCGTGGTGCACTGTGCGGGGCGCGGGCACGCGATGCGCATCCTGAGGAAGGACGGCGGCCCCGGCTCGCTCGCCGACTACGCCGCGATCATCGAGCTCAACCTGATCGGCTCGTTCAACGTCCTGCGGCTCGCGGCGGCGCGGATGGCGCGCACCGACGAGGTCGACGGCGAGCGCGGGGCGATCGTGCTCACCGCCTCGGTGGCGGCGTGGGAGGGGCAGATCGGGCAGATCCCGTACGCGTCGTCGAAGGCGGGTGTGGTCGGCATGACGATCGTCGCCGCCCGGGACCTCGCCTCGAAGCTCATCCGCGTCGCGACGATCGCGCCGGGCATCTTCGACACCCCGCTGCTGGGGCGCCTCCCGCAGGAGGTCCGCGACTCGCTCGGGACGATGGTGCCGCACCCGAGCAGGCTCGGTGCCCCCGACGAGTTCGGCGCCCTCGCCGTGCACGTCCTGGAGAACCCGATGATCAACGGGGAGACGATCCGGCTGGACGGCGCGATCCGGATGGCGCCCCGATGACAGCCGTGGAGGCGGCGTCGGTCCTCGTCTCGAGCACCGAGGGCGTCGCCGTCGTCACCATCAACCGCCCGCACCGGCGCAACGCCGTCGACGCCGCCACCGCCGCACTGATCGCGGCCGCGTTCGACGAGCTCGACGCGGATCCCGAGCTGCGCGTGGGGGTCCTCACCGGTGCGGGCGGGTACTTCTCCGCGGGCATGGATCTGCGCGCCTACGCCGAGACCGGCGACCGGCCCGTCGACGCGCGGCGCGGCGGCTTCGGCATCGTCGGCCGGCCTCCGCGCAAGCCGCTGATCGCGGCCGTCGAAGGTCCCGCGCTGGGCGGTGGGTTCGAGATCGCGCTGGCCTGCGACCTGATCGTCGCGGGGGAGAGCGCCGTGTTCGGCCTGCCCGAGGTGCGCCGCGGGCTCGTGGCGTCGGGCGGCGGGATGTTGCGCCTGCCCGAGCGGATCCCGCGCAACCTCGCCACCGAGGCCGTGCTCACCGGCCGACCGTTCAGCGCGGCCCGGTGCGCCGAGCTCGGCCTCGTCAACGCCGTGGTGCCCGACGGTGATGCGCTGCGCGCCGCCCGTGAGCTGGCCGCGGAGATCGCGGCGAACGCACCGCTGGCCGTCCAGGCGTCGAAGGCCGTGATGGGGGCGGCGCCCGACTGGACCGCCGCCGAGCGCTTCGCGCGACAGGAGGAGCTGATCGGACCGGTTCGCGCCTCCGCCGACGCGCAGGAGGGCGCGCGCGCCTTCGCGGAGAAGCGCCCGCCCCGCTGGCAGGGACGCTGACGGACGAGGGTGGTCAGATCGCGTCGAGGTCGGCGCAGAGCTGGGTGGCGATGCCCAGCTTCAGCACCTCCGAGGCGCCTTCGTAGACCCGCATCGGCCGGGCCTGGCGGTAGTAGCGCTCGACGGGGGAGTTCGCGACGAGCCCCCAGCGGCCCATCACCTGTACGCAGCGGTCCACGACCCGGCTCGCGGCCTCGGTCGCCGCGACCTTCGCCATGGACGAGCGGTTCAGCGCGGCCGCCGGGTCCTCGCGGGCCTGCGCGGCGGCCTGGTAGGTCAGCAGCCGGGCCATCTCGACGTCGTTCCACGAGTCCGCGAGCAGCTGGGCCACCGGTCCGTGCTTGAGCAGGGGCCGCCCGAACTGCTCGCGCCGCGTGGCGTGACGGGCGGCCTCGGCCAGTGCGCCGGCCGCGAGCCCGCACGCCGCGCCCGCGACGGAGACCCGGAACACCGCGAGCGTGCCGAGCACCAGCCGCATCGCCTTGCCGGGCGCGCCGAGCCGCGCACCCTGCGGCAGCACGACGTCGTCGAACACGACCTCGCCCAGGACGTGCGGCGCGATCAGCTCGGGGCTGGGTGCGGTGCTCACGCCGGGGGAGTCGGCCGGCACGAGCAGGAGCGAGAGGCCGGCCTCCTCCTTCGCCAGCGTCACGTAGAAGTCGGCGGCACCGGCGTTGGAGATGAACGACTTCGCGCCGCTCAGGACCAGCTCGCCGTCCTTCTCGACGACGGTCGTGGAGACGTTCTTGAGGTCGGACCCCGCGTGCTCCTCGGTGAGCGCGAGCGCGGCGAGCGTCTCGAGCGACGCGACCTTCGGCAGCCATTGCGCCTTCTGCTCGTCGGTACCGCCGCGCGTGATCGCGTAGCTGCCGATGCCCTGGAGCGCGAACATCGAGTCGAGGTGCGACGACGCACGCATCAGTACCTCCCGCACCAGGCAGACGGCGAGCGGGTCGACGTCGTCGTTGCGCCCGCCGTACGCGGCGGGAACCATCAGGGCGGCGAGGCCGCTCTCCCGCAGCGCGTCGCGCACGCCGGGATGGATCTCGCTCATGGCGTCGGCCTCGGCGGCGAAGGGTGCGACGGCGGCCGCGAGCGCGCGGGCCTCCTGCTGCAGGGCGAGTTCCGCGGGGCCGAGACCGAACCACTTCTCCGTGAAGTCCATGAATACTATGATACTAATCTGGAGGCCTGGAGCGCGAGGGCGACGAGGAGCTGATCACGATGGTGGCAACGTCGGGCGGACGACGGACCGCGGAGCTGGTGGGCGACGCGCCCTGGCTGCCGCGGCTCGAGGTCTCGGCGCCGAAGTTCGTGGAGGGGCTGGCCCGCGTGGCCGACGCCATCTCCACCGACGGCACGCTCCCGGCGGGTCTCAAACAGGTCTTCGCCGCGGCGATCTGCGCGGTCAAGCGCGACGAGGCGCTGGTCGACCACTTCGTGGCGGCCGCCGCCAAGTCGGGCGTGCCCCGCGAGCACGTCGAGGGTGCCTCGGTCGGGCTGCTGATCTCCCGCGGCATCACGCCGCACGCGTCGTTCGTCGCCGCCACCGACAAGGCCTACGGTCCGGTCGACCCGGCCGCCGCCGACCCCGAGGCCACGGCCGCCTTCGATGCCGACGTACCCGGTGCGTACGCGTACTTCCGGCGCTACTTCGGCTTCGTGCCCGACTACGTCGAGCTGCTCGGCGACCGGGTCGCAGGCGGCCTGGAGGGCTACTTCCTCATGCGCGAGTCGTCGCTGGCCGAGACACCACTGCCCGCGCGTGACATGGAGCTGCTGCTCTGCGCGGTCAACGCCGCCGAGTACCAGCCACGGTTCGTCGCCATCCACTCCCGTGGTGCGCGCAGGGCGGGCGCGTCGGAGGAGCAGCTGGTGGAGGCCACGCTCGTGGCGCTGCCCTTCTCCGGCGTGGCGTCCTGGCTGCCGGCCGCCCAGGGCATCCTCGACTCCCGCGACGTCGCAGGCGCATGACCGACGAGCTCTCCGAGGCCGGTGTTCAGCTGAGGCCTCGCCGGTGACGGCGCGGCATCCTCCGTCGAGGTGGGCCGCTACGCTACCGTCCGGACGCTCGCGCGACGTCGGCCCTCCATCGCTGAGTACCATAATCAGGAAAGCGCCCCGGCCCGTGCCGGTGACAGACGCCAGGGGAGTCACGACATGTCCGTCACCCGCAGGGATGTGACGCCGCGTTCGGCGCCGTCCGGGATGCCGCCGAAGCGTGCGACGGTGATCGCGCAGCGGATCGTCAAGGAGATCAAGGACCGCAACCTGCCGGTGGGCAGCCACCTGCCGCCCGAGCGCGACATGCTGGAGACCTACAACGTCGGGCGCAACACGTTGCGCGAGGCGCTGCGGGTGCTCGAGCTGCAGGGCGTGCTGACGATCCGCCCCGGCCCCGGTGGCGGCCCGGTGATCACCTCGCCGGACTCGCGGCACCTGGCCAGCACGCTGGCGCTGCTCATGCAGTTCGCCGACACCCCGTTCCGGGCCGTGATCGAGACCCGGCAGCTGCTCGAGCCGCTGACGGCGCGGCTGTGCGCCGAACGCGGGGACCAGGGGCTGCTGGCCGACCTGCGCGCGTCGGTCGACCACATGGGCGCCTCGCTCGACGACCGCGACGCCTTCCTCGACGAGAACCGGCGCTTCCACGACCTCGTGGCCTGGGGGTCGGAGAACCCGCTCTTCGGCTACTGCATCAACTCGCTGCACTGGATCACCGACGGCACCGTGCTCGGCGTCGAGTACCCCAAGCGCTTCCGCAAGATCGTCTGGCAGGCGCACGACGAGGTGTGCATCGGCATCGAGTCCGGCGAGGGTGCGAAGGCCGAGGCCGCGATGCGCAAGCACATGGACGACACGCTGCGGTACTTCGAGCGGCACTACCAGCGGCAGATGGACGAGGTCCTGAGCTGGGAGATGTACGGCTTGTAGTCGTCGTTCCTCTAGCTACTGGGCGCCGTGACCGGCATCATCGGTCACGGCGCCTTCTCATGTGCGCCGACGCCGTATAGGATCGGCACTGCTGTTAATCATAATCAGGGATTGCACGACGACGTCAGGACCTGCGCATGGACGGCAAGACACTGCTGGAGCGGGAGCAGGAGCACCCGCAGGACGTGGTGGTGGAGCGGGACGGCCGCCGCGTCGTCACGATGGACTCCGCCCGCTACGTCGACGCGGGCAACACCCTGACCGACGTGGTGGTGCCCGCCTCCTACATCGGCGTGCTGCCCGCGCGGATGATCGCGATCCACCGGCCGCGCGGTGTGATCGGCCACGACGCCTGCGTCGGCAAGGACGGCGCCGGCATCGCGGGTCTCTGGTACCTGGAGGCGCTGGGCATCCCCGCCGCCACCGCCGACGGGATGACGGCCGACATGGGCAACGGCGCCGATCTCTACGAGAGCGGCGTGGTCAAGCACGTCAACTACATCGCCGAGACGTGCGGGGTGAAGGCGGGCATGACGGTCCGCGAGGCCGCCGACGTGCTGCTCGACAACGACCCGACCGACACCGAGGTGGGCAACAAGGTCCGCCGCGAGGTCGTCGAGACCCACGACAGCGGCCGGCGCGTCGTCGTCACCGACTCGATCGTCTGGGCCTATCCCGAGGACGAGAACACCTCGGTCCTGGTCACGGCCGGCCACACCGGCCGCAGCGGCGCGAAGTTCCTGCTCGAGGCCAAGCCGTGGGGGTTCATCTGCCACGACGGCGGGATGAGCAAGAACCGCTCCGGCATCGCCGGCCTGCAGACCGCCGACGAGGCGGGGCTCGCCGGGGCCTGCATCGACGGCACCACCGCACCCATCGGCGACGCGTTCCTCGGCTACGCCCACGGCCTGATCAGCGCGCACAACGAGGCAGCGGCCCGGCGCGGGGTGCAGGTCGGCATGACCGTCAAGGAGGCCGCCCACCTGCTTCTCGTGGGCGAGGCATGACGGAGCTGACGGCCGGCTTCTGGTCGGCGGCCGAGCGGCGCGAGCTGGTGCGGCCGGTGTGCGGCGACTGCGGGCGCAACTTCTTCACGCCGCAGATCGCCTGCCCGGAGTGCCTGTCGGAGAACTGGTCCTACGAGCCGAGTTCCGGGTGCGGCCGGGTCTACAGCGCCACCGTCGTGCACAAGGCGTCGACGCCGGGGGTGGAGGTGCCGTTCCACCTCGGCATCGTCGACCTCGACGAGGGGTGGAGCATGCTCACCACCCTGGTCGGCAGCCGGCTGCCCGCCATCGACGCGCCCGTCGAGGTGACCTGGCTGGAGCGGGACGGCCGTACGGTCCCGGCCTTCCGGGAGACGGCATGAGGCTCGACGAGGTGGCGATCGTCGGCGTCGGTCTGACCCCGCAGGTCAAGCGCTCGGAGAAGAACTCCCTGCAGGTGGCGCTCGACGCCGCCAGGCTCGCGCTGGCCGACGCGGGCCTGCGCCACACCGACGTCGACGGGATCGCGGCGCGCTGGCCCGGCCCCGGCGGCACGGAGCTCGCCCCCGGTTCGGCCGACTGGTCGACGCTGCTGGGCGTCCCGCTGGGCTGGATCGGCGACTCCTACCCGCAGGGCGTGCCCGCCCTGGTCGACGCGGCCGGTGCGATCCTCACCGGCCAGGCCACGACGGTGCTGATCACCGGCGGGCAGGCCGGGGTGCTGGGCGGTGGCACGGTCGCGGCCTACACCCGGCCCGGCAACGAGTTCGTCGAGCCGTTCGGGGCGTTCACCGCCACGCACTTCGCGCTGGTGGCGCAGCGCCACCTCGCCCGGTTCCCGCACGCCCGCCGGGGGATGGCCGAGATCGCCGCCACCATCAGGAACACCGGTTCGGTGAACCCGGCCGCCGTGATGCACGGCCGCGGCCCGTACACCGCCGACGACGTGCTCACCGCGCCGCCGGTCGTCGACCCGTTCACGCTGCTCGACCTGTGCCTGGCCTCGGAGGGCGGCGCTGCCGTCGTCGTCACGACGCTGGAGCGGGCGCGCGACCTGCCGCACCCGCCGGTGGTGCTGCTGGGCGCGGGCATGGAGTGGCTGCGGCAGCAGTACGTCGACCCGGCCCGCTACGAGCAGGTGTGGTCGATCGGCTCGGCGGCCGCGCGCAAGGCGTTCGGGCAGGCCGGGCTCGGCCCCTCGGACGTCGACGTCGCCCAGCTCTACGACGTCAACTCGCTCGAGGTGGCCCGCCAGTTCGAGGCGCTCGGGTTCTGCGGCGAGGGCGAGGGCACGGACTTCGCGCTGGCCACCGGCATCGGAGCCGACGGCAAGCTGCCCACCTGCACCGACGGCGGCCTGCTGTCGTTCAGCCACATCGGCTGGGGCGCGCCCACCCTCAAGCTCGCCGAGGCCGTGCACCAGGTGCGCGGCACGGCGGGCGACCGCCAGATCGCCCGGGCGGAGATCGCGCTCGCCGCGGGCGCCGGCTCCGGAGCCCAGTACTACAACCTCGCGCTGCTCGGCCGGGCGCGGTAACTCGAGGAGGAGCTACATGACCACGATCGAGGCGCCGCGAGCAGCGGGCACGTCGGACCCCAGGAAGACCGGCATCATCGACTCCGACGTCCACCCGAACTTCGTGAACGGCATCCGCGACCTCACGCCGTACATGACCGAGACGTGGAAGAACCGGCTCGGCGTGAGCGGCGAGGACTGGGCCAAGGGGATGGCCGCGGCGCAGTTCACGCTGCCGCTCGACTACCTCTACATCAACTCCGCCGGTGCCTACCGCGAGGATGCGGCCCGCCCGGGGATGCCGCCCGCGACCGACCCGGACTTCACCGCGCAGCACCTGCTCGACACGCACGGCATCTACCGGGCGGTGCTGCTGGCCGGGCAGTGCCTGGGCATCGGCGCGATGCCCGACGGCATGGTCGCGGCCACTATCGCGTCGGCCTACAACGAGTGGATGTGCGAGCGCTGGCTGCAGAACGACGTGCGCTGGCGCGGCGCGTTGTGCATCGCCCCGCAGGACCCCGAGGCCGCCGTCGCGGAGATCGACCGCGTCGCGAAGCGCGACGGGATCGTCGCGGTGTTCATGCCGCTCGGGCAGATCCTCATGGGCGAGAAGCACTACTGGCCCATCTACGAGGCCTGCGCGCGCCACGAGCTGCCGCTGGTGGTGCACCCCTCGGGCACGGAGAACGTGTTCGCGAAGGCGCCGCAGATGGCCGGCACGCCCACGTTCTACCTGGAGTGGCACACCGCGCTCGGGCAGATCCACCAGTCCAACACGCTCTCGATGATCTGCCACGGGGTGTTCGAGAAGTTCCCGGAGCTCAAATACATCATCGCCGAGGGCGGGTTCCTCTGGGCGCTCGAGGTGATGTGGAAGCTCGACCGCGACTGGAAGGGCCTGCGCAACGAGGTGCCGTGGCTCACCCGGCCGCCGTCGGAGTACCTGCTCGACCACATCCGCTTCACCACGCAGCCGTTCATCGAGCCGCACGACCCGACGCACGTCGCGCCGCTGATGGAGATGCTGCACGCCGACCGGACGCTGATGTTCAGCTCCGACTACCCGCACTGGGACTTCGACAACCCGGACCGCTCGCTGCAGGCCGTCTCCAAGGAGCTGCGGCACAAGATCATGGTCGAGACCCCGCGAGCCGTCTACGGAGACCGCCTTGACTGAGTTGGCCACGCCCAGAGACGCACGGAGCGGTAACCGGCACGTCATCGCGCCGGTGGACGAGTTCCCCTACGGCGAGCGCCGGATCGTGACCATCGAGGGCCGCGCGATCGGCGTGCTCAACGTCGGCGGGACGTTCTACGCGCTGCGCAACAGCTGCCCGCACCACGGCGCCCCGCTCTGCGAGGGCGTCGTGAAGGGGACGATGGCCGACACCCCGGCGCACGAGTACTCCTACATCCGCCACAACGAGTTCATCACCTGCCCGTGGCACGGCTACGAGTTCGACCTCGCGACCGGGCGCTCGCTCGTCGACCCGCAGAGGACCCGGGTCCGCACGTACGAGGTCGCCGTGGAGGACGGCGACGTCGTCCTCTACGTCTAGGGGGAGAGATGGACATCGGTGTCGCCGTCGCGACGCATGCCCGCAAGAACCCCGGTTCGGCCGCCGCGTTCGACGGCGACCGGTCGCTGACCTACCGCGACCTCGACGAGCGCTCCAACCGGCTCGCGAACGTCCTGCACGGCCGCTACGGCCTGGTCAAGGGCGACCGGGTGGCGGTGCTGCTGCGCAACCGGCTCGAGGTGGCGGAGGCGATCGTCGCGGTCACCAAGGCCGGTGGGGTGTACTGCGGGCTGAACTTCCGCATGAGCCTCGACGAGTACCGCGCGATCATGGCCAACGCCGGTGCGCGGATCCTGGTCACGGAGTCGGGGTTCGCCGAGACCGCGCAGACGCTCGCCGCCGAGTTCGACGTGGCGGTGCTCGACGTCGACGACCCGTCGCCCACCGGGTACGGATGCCTCGCCGACGCGTCGGCCGCGCCGCCGTCGACGCTGCACGACCGCGCGCCGGACGACGAGTTCTGCATCGTCTACACGAGCGGCACCACCGGCACGCCCAAGGGAATCCTGTTCGACTCCCACGCGGTCGCGACACACGCCATGGTCGCGGGTCTCGAGTACGGGATGTCGGCGGCGTCGCGCTGGCTGCTGACCATCCCGCACAACTCGTCCGTGCAGATCACGCTCGCGCCGTCGTTCCTGCTGGGCGGCGCGGTCGGGTTCCTCGACGCGCGCGGGTTCGACCCCGGCGCGTTCGCCGCCGAGGCCACCCGGCGCGCGGCGACCCACACCTACCTGGTGCCCACGATGCTCTACCGCGTGCTGGAGGCGGGGCTCGACCGCACCTCGCTGCCCTCGCTGACGTCGGTCGGGTACGGCGCCGCGCCGATCGCCCCCGACCGCGTCACGGAGCTGGTGAACCGCTTCGGGCCGGTGTTCTCCCAGCTCTACGGCATGGCCGAGGTGTGCTCGATCGCCACGATGCTCAGCCAGGACGACCACCGGCTGATCGCGGCCGGCCACACCGGGCTCACGGCCTCGGCGGGCCGGGCGTCGTTCCTCGCGGACGTGCGTGTCGTGGACCAACAGGGCGGTGACTGCCCGCCCGGCGAGCGCGGCGAGGTGCTCTTCCACACGCCCTACACGATGCGCTGCTACCACAAGGACCCGGAGAAGACGGCCGAGACCCTCGTCGACGGCTGGGTGCGCTCCGGCGACGTCGGCACGTTCGACGAGCAGGGCTACCTCTACATCGTCGACCGGATGAAGGACCTGATCATCCGCGGCGGCTACAACATCACCCCCTCGGAGATCGAGCGCGTGCTCTACACGTTCCCGGGAGTGATCGAGGCGGCCGTGGTCGGGGTGCCGGACCGCGAGTGGGGCGAGGC
Source organism: Pseudonocardia sp. 73-21 (assembly GCF_001899645.1). GTDB lineage: Bacteria > Actinomycetota > Actinomycetes > Mycobacteriales > Pseudonocardiaceae > Pseudonocardia. The sequence continues at coordinate 83,294 of NZ_MKVV01000020.1, forward strand.
GGTGCTGGCGGCCGTCGCCGTCCGGGACGGCGCGGTCGTCGACGAGGAGTCGCTGCGGGCGCACTGCAGGGCGGCCGGGCTGCCGAGCATCAAGATCCCCGAACGGGTCCTGACGATGGACTCGCTGCCCAAGAACGCCGTCGGCAAGATCGCCAAGCGTCAGGTCGTCGAGATCGCCGTGAAGGGAAGCTGATGGACCTCGGGCTGACCGGGAAGGTCGCGATCGTCACCGGCGCGAGCCGCGGGCTGGGCCGGGCGGCCGTCGAGGCGCTGGTGGCGGAGGGCGCGTCGGTGCTCGCCGCCGCCCGCTCCACGCCGGCGCTGGAGAAGCTGCAGGCCGGAGACCCGGAGCACATCGCGGTCGCGACCGTCGACATGCGCGACGCCGAGGAGGTCGCCGCTCTCGCCGACACGGCGGTGGAGCGGTTCGGCCGGCTCGACATCGTGGTCAACAACGCCGGCATCGCGCCCGCGGGGAAGTTCTCCGAGCAGTCGCAGGCCGAGTGGGACGAGGTGTTCGCCGTCAACGTGCGCGCACCCGCGGTGCTCGCCAGGGCGGCCGGGAGGCACTTCCTCGCGCAGCGCTCCGGCAAGGTGATCAACATCGCCAGTACGTCGGGGATCAACGGCAAGCCGATCCTCGTCTCGTACTCGGCGTCCAAGGGTGCGGTGCTCCAGTTCACGAAGGCGCTCGGGGCCGAGTGGGCGCGGTTCGGGATCCAGGTCAACGCCATCGCCCCGGGCGCGTTCTCCACCGACGCCCAGTCGGCTGTCCTGGAGTCGCCGGAGATCCTGGAGCGGCGGTTGCGGAAGATCCCGGCGGGCCGCATGGGCGACGTCGCGGAGTTCGGGCCGCTGGTCTGCTACCTGGCCTCGCCGCTCTCCGATTTCGTCAACGGATCGGTGCTGGTGATCGACGGGGGAGAGGTGACCAAGCTGTGATCATCGACGGGCACACCCACGTGTATCCCGACGCCGTCGCGAAGAAGGCCATCGCGGGCTCGCCGGCGGATCTGGAGCGCTACGGCGACGGCACGGTCGGTTCGCTGACCGAGGTCATGGCGGCCTCCGGTGTCGACCGCTCGGTGAGCCTCGGCATCGCCAACACCCCGGAACGGGTGGAGAACGCGAACCGGTTCGCCGGCGGGCTCGACCGCTCGCGGTTCGTGCCGTTCGGCTCGGTGCACCCGGGTCTCTCCCCGGAGGAGAACGTGGCTTCGTTGCGCCGCCACGGGTTGCGGGGCGCGAAGGTGCACCCGATGTTCCAGGACCTGCGCATCGACGACCCGCGTCTGTACGCCACGCTCGACGCGATGTCCGGCGAGTTCGCGGTGATCATGCACGTGGGCGGGGCGGGCTCCGACCCCGGCGACCGCTGCAGCCCGGCCATGCTCGCCGACATCGTCCGCCGGTTCCCGCGGCTGGACCTGATCGCCTGCCACTTCGGCGGGTACAAGCGGTTCGAGGAGGCGGCCGAGATCGTCGTCGGGCTGCCGGTGTACCTCGACACGTCGTGGCCGCCGAGTCTCGCGACCCTGGATCCGGCGCGGGTGCGGCAGGTCATCGAGAAGCACGGCCCGGAGCGCATCTGCTTCGCCTCCGACTGGCCGATGGCCGACCCGGCGGCCGAGATCGAGGTGATCCGCGCGCTCGGTCTCTCCGACGACGACACCGACGCGATCCTCGGCGGCACCATGGCCCGGCTGCTGGGGGTCACGTGAGCCGGCGGGTCGCCGTCGTCACCGGTGGCACCCGCGGCATCGGGCGGGCGATCCTGGAGCGGCTCGCCGTCGACCACGACTGCGTGGTGCACGGCCGCCGCGACGCGGCGGCCGCCGACGAGGTGGCCCAGATCGTCGGCCGCAAGGGCGCGGAGTCGCTCGTCGCGCTCGTCGACCTGGCCGATCCCGACGGCGTCGACGAGTTCGCCGATGCCGTGCTGGACCGGTTCGGGCGCGTCGACACCCTTGTCGCCAACGCCGCGTCCACCGCGTTCAAGCCGCTCGCCGACCTCGCCGGACGGCACAGCCGGCTGACGTTCGCGACGGTCGTCGACTCGCTGGTCGAGATGGTGCACCGGTTCGCGCCGGCCATGGGCGCGGGCGGACGCATCCTGACGATCGGCGGCCTCGACGCCCGGTTCGCCCAGTCCGGCCACGGGCTGCTCGGGGGCGCCAAGGCCGCGCTGGAGGCCCTGACCCGTTCCTGGGCGGTGGAGCTGGGCCCGCGTGGTGTCACGGCCAACACGATCGTCCCCGGCCCGGTGCTCACCGACTCGCTGGAGACCTACCTCGCCGGCCGCGAGGACGTCCGTGCGCTGCTCGTGGACCACACACCCGTCGGCCGCCTCTGCACGCCCGGTGACATCGCCGACGTCGCCGCCTTCCTGGTCTCACCGGCCGGCGCGATGATCTCGGGACAGGTCATCACGGTGGACGGCGGGATCAGCGCCCAGGGTGGTCCGTGGGGAGCGATGCGGGACCTCTGGTGAGGCGGTGAGGCGGCCGATCGAGCGGCACCACCAGAAGCACGCCGCCGCCGCGCACACCAGCGCGGTGCACTCCGCCCAGGCGACCCGGTAGCTGCCGGTGGAGTCGACGACTAGGCCGAACAGCGGAGCGGAGAACAGCGCGCCGGTGTAGAAGCCGACCATCGTCATGGCGGAGGCGCGGCCGACCGCCTCCGGCGCCGCCGCGACGACGGCCGCGTGCATCAGCGAGACGGCGCCCAGCTGCGCCCCGGTCGCCAGGACGAGCCCGGCCGCACCCGCCACCACGTTGCCGCCCAGCCCCGCGAGCAGGCCCTCACCGGCCGCGACGACGGCGGTGAGCGCGACGACCATCGGCAGCCGGCGCGCGACGCCGAGCCGGTCGGCCGCCCGCGCGACGCCGAGCATCGGCACGAGCGCGGCGAGGGACGCCACGGCCGTCAGCACGCCCGCGAGCGGCAGGGAGGCCCCGGTCGCCTCGTGCAGGTACGGGACGGCCCACGAGTAGATCGGCTGCGAGCCGCCGATGAGCAGCGTCGCGGCCAGGGTGAAGCGCCAGAAACCGGCCGGGAGCGGCACCCGCGGGCCCGCGGTGCGCGACCGGCGGGCGTCCGGGAGGGTCAGCGCGGCCGCGACGCCGACGGCCGCGGCCACCGCGATCGTGGCGAGGAAGACCGGCCGCCACCCGTACGACGCCCCGACCGCGGGCACCACGAGCGAGGTCAGCGTGACGACGCCGGGCACGCCCGCGGTCTTGGTCGCGAGCCCGACGCCGTGTCGCTCGGGTGGCAGGGCGGCGGCCACGGCGACGTTCGTGGCCACGTTGACCAGGCCGTACCCGATCCCGGCCAGCACGACGCAGGCCAGCAGGGCCGGGAAGCCGGGGGCCAGCAGCGGCAGCGTCAGGGCGGCCATGAGCAGGGCCTTGTCGAGCACCACCGACCACCGCGCCCCGATGGACTCCGTGACCCGCCCGGCGAGGACGCAGCCGAGTCCGGTGGCGCCGAACATGACGCCGATCAGCACGCCGATCGCGGTGCGGGAGAGGCCGAGATCGGCCTGCAGGACCGGGCCGAGGAACCCGATGAGGAACGCGGGCGCGGTACCGAGCCCGATGGCCACGAAGCTGACGGCCACCACGGCCCGGCCCATGTGACTCCGATCGACGACGGCAGCTAACTATGTTCATGGTATGCAGCGAACGGGGTCTTGAGAAGACTCTCGGATTGCTGTTGACTATGACCCTTGTTGGACGCCGTGGTCCACCGTCGACGCGGGAGCAGCACATGCGCGAATGGACAGTGCCGCCGCACATCGCGGGGATGACCCAGATCGAGAGCTACCGCGAGATCGACGAGATCCTGCGGTCCAAGGACTTCCGTCAGGGCTCGCACACCGAGAGCCTGCCGCTGTTCGCCGAGTCGCTCCTGCTGCTCGACGGGCCGGACCACCGGGAACGGCGACGCCTGGAGAACCCGCTGTTCGACCGGGCCGCACTGCTGTACTACGACCACGAGGCGCTCAACCCGGTCGTCGAGCAGATGGTGCGCGAGTGCTTCGACGGGAGCGAGCGCGTCACCGTCGACCTCGTCGTGCTGGTCAGGGCGATGCTGCACCGCATCGCCGCGGCCGTCACCGGCATCGACGGCGTCGACACCCCCGAGCGCACCGAGCGGTTCCGCTGGTTCGTGGAGCAGCTCGGCGCCGCGGCCACCGTCGAGTGGTCGACCGACGACCACGACACCGTGCTCGCCCGCGGGCTCGCGCAGCGGGACGCGTTCGTCGAGGAGTTCTTCGGCGCCTCCGTGCGCAGGCGGCAGGACGTCGTCGCGGCGTACCGGGCGGGCGAGCTCGCCCGCGAGGAGCTGCCCGTCGACCTGCTCACCCTGCTGTACCTGCACTGGGACCCGGAGTGGGACGAGCAGCTGCCCCTGCGCGAGGCCACCCTGTTCCTCGTGGCGGCCACCCAGACCACCACGCACACGCTGCCGCACGTGCTGATCCACTTCGACGAGTGGACCCGGGACCACCCCGAGGACGCCGGCCGGGAGCACGATCCGGAGTTCCTCCGGCTGATGGTCAACGAGTCGCTGCGGCTGCACCAGCCCGCCCCGACCCTGCTCCGCTACGCCACGCACGCGGTCACGCTCGCCTCGGGGCGGCGGATCGCCGAGGGCGAGCGGGTCGCGCTGCTCTTCACCCCGGCCAACCGGGACCCCGAGGTGTTCGGACCCGACGCGCAGACGTTCAACCCGCACCGCGGCAAGGCCGCCGGCGCGGGCGTGCGGCCCTGGGGGCTGACGTTCGGCGGCGGCGCGCACGTCTGCGTCGGCCGACCGCTGGTCACGGGCCTCGCCAAGCGCGACGGCGAGGCGCCCACCGAGGGCACGATGATGCGCATCCTGCGTGCGCTCTACGCGGCGGGGGTGCAGCTCGACCCGGCGAACCCGCCCGTGCCCACGGAGTCGAGCAGCCACGACACGTTCTCCAGCATGCCGGTCGTGCTGACGCGGCGGCCCGCGTGATGCTCGCCGGAACGTCCGCGCTGGCCGAGCTGGAGGCGTTCGCCCGCGGCGAGACCGCGCCCGACCCCTACCCGATCTTCGCCCGGTTGCGCGCCGAGGCGCCGGTGGCGTGGAGCGAGCCGTTGCAGGCGTGGCTCGTGACCGGCTGGGCCGAGGTGACGCGCGGGTTCAGGGACGCGGCCGCGTTCGTCCCGATCGCGGCGGGTGCGGGCAGCTCGGGCATCTACGGCCGCACGCTCCTGCACATGACCGGTGACGAGCACCGGCGCAAGGCCGCCATCGTCGCCCGCCGCATCCGCAACCGGCGCGAGCTGCGCGGGCCCCTCCGGGAACGGATCGAGGACCTGGTCGACGGCCTGCTGGCCGACGTCCCGACGGGCGCACCGGTGGAGATCCGCGCCGCGCTGACGACGCCCCTGCCGTTGACGGTGATCGCCGATCTGATGACGATGCACGACGCCGTCCGGTTCCCACAGTGGTACCACGACCTGGCGGGCGCCAGTGTCTCGAACGTCAACCGCGACCCCGCCGTGCACGCCCGCGGCGTGGCCGCGAAGGCCGAGATCGACGCCTGGCTCGACCCGGCCATCGCGGCCAAGCGCCGGGCACCCACCGACGACCTGCTCTCCGACCTCTGCACGCTGGAGTACGAGGGCGAGCGGCTGGCCGACGCCGAGATCCGCAGCAACTCCGCGTTCTTCCTGGCCGCGGGGATCGAGACGACCGACCGCGCGCTGGTCAGCCTGCTCGGCGTGCTCGCCACCGATCCCGGGCAGTGGGCGCTGCTGAGGGCCGACCCGACGCTCGTGGCGTCGGCGGTCGCGGAGGTGCTGCGCTGGAAGGCACCCGTCCAGGGCTCGGTACGGCAGGCCGCGACCGACGTGGAGCTGGGCGGGACCACCGTGCGGGCGGGGGAGAAGCTGATCCTGCTGCTCGGGGCGGCCAACCGTGACCCCGCGGTCTTCCCCGACCCCGACACCTTCGACGTCACGCGGTTCGCCGCCGGCCCTGATCCGCAGTTCACCCCGGCCGGACCCTTGCGCGCGTTCGGCGGCGGTGAGCACACCTGCACCGGCTCGCTGCTGGCGAAGCTCGAGATGGAGGTCGCGCTGGAACGGCTGCTGCGCGACGTCGTGCGGTTGGAGGTTTCCGGTGCGCCCCCCGCCGACGCCGGGTTCATGCTGCGCTCCGCGCCCGAGCTGACGCTCGTGCTGCACACCTGAGAGGACGACCGCCGTGGGCCGACTGGCCGCCAAGAGAACGTTGATCACCGGGGCCGGATCGGGCATCGGGCGGGGCGCCGCCGTGCGCTTCGCGGCGGAGGGCGCCTCGGTGATGTGCGCCGACCGCGACCCCGCGGGCGCCGAGACGACCGTCCGGATGATCGAGAAGGAGGGTGGCACGGCCGCCGCCTGCCGGGTGGACGTCACCGTCGAGGAGGACGCCGAGCGAATGGTCGCCGAGACCGTCGCCGCGTTCGGCGGGCTCGACGCGCTCTACGCCAACGCCGGCGTCTCCGGCGTCGGGACGGGCGCCGACACCACCCTCGACGACTGGCAGCGGGTGATCGCGGTCAACCTGACCGGTGTCTTCCTCTCCGACAAGTACGTGCTGCGGCACCTCCTCGTGCAGGGCACCGGCGGCTCGGTCGTCAACCAGGCCAGCGTCGGCGGGCTCGTCGGCGTGCCGGGGATCGCGCCGTACGCGGCGGCCAAGGCGGGCGTCATCGGGTTGACCCGGCAGCTGGCCGTCGAGTATGCGTCGGCGTCGATCCGGGTCAACGCGGTCTGCCCGGGCACCGTGCCGACCGCACTTGTCGTCGGCACCTACACCGAGCGCAACGGCCCGCTCGCCGACGACTGGCAGGCCGACCGGGCCCGCGACTACCCGCTGGGGCGCCTCGGCACCGAGGACGACATCGCCTACGCCGCGCTCTACCTCGCGAGCGACGAGTCGACGTGGGTCACCGGCCAGGTCTGGGCCGTCGACGGCGGGATCACGGCGGCATGAGCGACCTGCCGGATCGCTTCCGCCTCCTGCACCACGTCGGCATCCAGGTGGCCGACCTCGACCGCTCGCTCGCCTTCTACCAGGGCCTGCTCGGGTTCGAGCTGATCACGCGGCAGGTGCGCGGCGAGGCCTACGCGGGCGAGGTCGTCGGCTACCCGGGTGTGGAGCTGCACATCGCCCACCTCCAGCCGCCCGGCACCACCACCCGCATCGAGCTGACCGAGTACCGCGGCGTCGCGCGGACGCCCGTCGACACGTCCACGGCCAACCCCGGCACCGCGCACACCTGCTACGTCGTCGACGACGTGGACGCCGTGCACGCGGCGCTGCTCGCGGCGGGCGTCCGTGCGGTGTCGACCCGCGTCGTCGCGCCCGACGCCGGTATCGCCGAGGGCGGGAAGGTCGTCTACGTGCAGGACCCGGACGGTGTGCGGGTCGAGTTGCTGCAACCACCGCCCGCCCGATGAGAGGAGACGCCGTGCGCGTCCGGATCGACCAGGCGGCGTGCGCCGGCCACGGCCAGTGCGCCGCCACCGCCCCCGACGTCTACCAGCTCGACGACGACGGGTTCGTCCTGCCCGTCACGTCCGTCGCCGACTCCGAGCTCGCCAGGGAGCACGCCGTCGACGGCGCCAACGCCTGCCCCGAGAACGCCATCACGATCATCGAGGAGAGCGCGTGAAGAGCACACCGGGCCGCATCGACCTGGCCGGCAAGGTCGCCGTCGTCACCGGTGCCGGGCAGGGCCTGGGCGCGACGACCGCGGAGCTCTTCGCCGAGCTGGGCGCGCACGTCGTCGCCCTGGACGTCGACGGCACCGCCGCGGAGAAGGTGGCCGACGCCGTCGGCGGCCTGGCCGTCGAGGCCGACGTGACCTCGCCCGACGCCGTCGGTGCCGCCGCCGACGCGGTCCGCGCGGCGCACGGCCGCTGCGACGTGCTGGTCAACAACGCCGGCATCGTGATGTTCGAGCGGCTGGAGGACGTCGAGCCGGCGGCGTGGGACCGGATGGTGGCGGTGAACCTGCGCGGCCCGTTCCTGTGCACGCAGGCGTTCGGCGCACTCATGCGCGCGCAGGGCTCCGGCAGCATCGTCAACATCGCGTCGGTGGCGGGCTCGAGCCCGCAGGCGTTCAGCGGGCCGTACTCGGCCACCAAGGCGGGCGTCGAGATCCTCGCGCGCCAGGTGGCCGTCGAGTGGGGGCGGCACGGGATCCGGGCCAACTCGGTGAGTCCCGGGATCATGATGACGCCGATGGCGGAGGGCTTCCTGGCCGACCCGGACGTGCGGGCGGCCCGCGAGCGGTTCGTCGCCCAGCGCCGGATCGGTCATCCGGAGGAGGTGGCGAGCGTCGTCGCGTTCCTGGCCAGCGACGCGGCCAGCTACGTGACCGGGCAGAACCTGGTGGTCGACGGCGGGCTGCTGCAGATGGTGGTCCGGCTGCTGCCGCGCCCGGGCACGATCCAGGACGAGGAGGACGCTTGACAGTGACCCGGGAGGGCGCCGACATCATCGGCCTCGACGTCCGCCCGGACGTCGGCACGGTGCTGTACCCGATGTCCGCGCCTACGAGCGGGTCGACGAGACCCCCGACCGGGTGTCGCCGGGTTCGGCCGGGTCGACATCGTCGTCCCGAACGCGGTCGCAGCCGGCTGAGTCGACCTGTGGGAAGGGATCGGGTGTGAGGATCTGGAACGGTGAGCTCCACCCGGAGTTCGACGTCGTGGTGGTCGGGTCGGGCGCGATCGGGCTGACGGCCGCGCTGACCGCGGCCGACGCGGGCGCCCGTGTCGCCGTACTGGAGAAGGCGCGTTATCTCGGCGGCACGTCGGCGGTGTCGGGCGGGATGTTCTGGGTGCCCTGCAACCGGCGGATGGCGGAGCTGGGCCGCACCGACAGCCGCGACGACGCGCTGCGCTACCTGCGGGCGGTCACCGCCGGCCGGACGGCCGACGACGTGCTCGCGGCCATCGTCGACCGCGGCCCCGACATGCTGGAGTTCCTGGAGCACCGCGCCGGCCTGGTGATGGTGCCGATGGACAACTTCCCCGACTACCACCCGGAATGGGACGGCGCGCACCCCGGCGGACGCTCGCTCGACCCCGAGCTGTACGACCTCGCGCAGCTGGGGGAGCTCGCCGAGAGCCTGCGCCCGGACCTGCGGCTGCCGTTCACGATGCGCGAGTACGAGGAGTGGCGCATCTTCACCCGCTTCCCGATGGCGGAGCTGCAGGCGCGCGCCGAGCAGGGACTGGTGGCCCGCGGGCGCGCGCTCGTCGCGCCGCTGATCACGGCCTGCGTCGACGCCGGCGTCACGCTGGTCACCGAGTGCGGCGCCGAGCGCCTGGTCGTGGAGGACGAGCAGGTGGTCGGGGTCGTGGCCGACGGCTCGCGCCTGGCGGCGCGGGCCGTCGTGCTCACCTGCGGTGGGTTCGAGTGGTCGCCGGAGATGGTCGAGAACTTCCTCTCCGGCCCCGTCCAGGGCAGCTGCAGCCCGCCCCACAACACCGGCGACGGCATCCGCATGGCGTCGAAGGCCGGGGTGAAGCTGGGCTCGATGCGCGAGGCCTGGTGGGGCCCGATGGTGCTCGTCCCCGGCGACGAGACCGACGGCGCGCCGACCGCCACCCTGCTCCGGTTCGAGCGCACGGGGCCGCACACCGTGATCGTCAACCGGCACGGGGAACGGTTCGTCAACGAGGCCCACAACTACAACGACATGACCAGGGCGTTCCACCTGTTCGACCCGGGCGCCTACGACTTCGCCAACCTCCCCGCGTATCTGGTGTTCGACCAGCGCCACCTGGACGACTACGGCTTCCTGACCCACCGGTCGGGGCAGCCCACGCCGCCGTGGCTGACCACCGCGCCGACGATCGCGGAGCTCGCCGGCCGGCTGGAGATCGACCCTGCGGGCCTCGAGGCGACACTGGAGCGGTTCAACGCCGGCGCGCGCGAGGGCGTCGACCGCGACTTCCACCGCGGCGCGAGCGCCTACGACCGGTACTGGGGCGACCAGCATGCGGCCCATCCGGCACTCGGGCCGGTCGAGACCGCCCCGTTCTACGCGATCGAGGTCGTCTCCGGCGTGATCGGGACGAAGGGTGGCATCGTCACCGACGGCGACGGGCGCGCGCTCGACGCGTTCGGCGCGGTCGTGCCCGGCCTCTACGCCGCGGGCAACACGACCGCGCACCCGATGGGGCCCGGCTACCCGGGCGCGGGTGCCACCCTCGGCCCCGGCTCGACCATGGCGTACGCGGCCGGGCGCGCGGCGATCACGCAGCTCGGCCTCGGCGCCGTCACCGGCTGAAGGAGGACGTGTGGAATCGCAGGCCGAGCTGTTCATGAACGGGCGGTGCGGCCGCTCCCGTATCGACGACCACGGGCGGCCGGCCGCGCGGTCTGACGTCGGGGGAGGATCGCGGCGATGGATCTCGCCGAGCTGATCGCCCGCCAGGAGATCGGCGACGTGCTGGTGCGCTACTGCCGTGCGGTCGACCGCGGTGACCTGGAGCTGCTGCTGTCGGTGTACCACCCCGACGCCACCGACGACCACGGCATGTACTCCGGCAACGGCCACGAGTTCGCCCGCTGGCTCCTCGCGCAGCCCGGCCGCGAAGCGCTCGTCACCCAGCACCACCTGACGAACACCACGCTCGACCTGGACGGCGACCCGGAGATCGACACCGCCCGCGCCGAGACGTACTTCGTGGCCGTCCACCGCAGGCCGGGCCCGCCCGTGACCGTCGGGCAGTTCGGCGGCCGGTACCTCGACCGTCTGGAACGTCGCGCCGGCGTGTGGCGGATCAGCGCCCGCGTCGTCGTGCACGACTGGAGCCTGCGCGAGATCGAGGGCCCCGAGTGGGGTGGGCTCGACGCGTTCGCGCGCGGCGCGCAGGCGCCCGACGACCCGAGCCACGGCCTGTTCGCCTGAGCCGCGCCGGAGAACCCGGCGCGGGTCAGGCGTCGAAGACGACCGGGTAGCGGCCGAAGTGCTCGCGCGCGGAGTGCGGGTCCCGCTCGGCGGGGTCGGCCGGGTCGGGGCGGCCGCCCGCCTCGATCAGCGCGCCCAGCATGAGCGTGACGGTGCCGAGCACCTGCTCCCCGTCCTCACTGGACGGCACCCCACCGGCCAGCTCGGTGCCGATGCACGCGTGCATCCCGCCGCCGAAGGCGTGGCCCCAGCGCGGCACGTCGTCGGGCACCTCGCGGAGCGGGTCGTACTCCAGCGGCCGGTCGAACACCGCGGCGTCGCGGTTGGCGCCGGCGAGGTCCATGACGACGACGGTGCCCTCGGGGATCTCGGTGCCGCTACGCAGGGTGATCGGGGCGAGCGCGCGGCGCTGCGCCACCGGGCTCGCCGGGTGCAGCCGCAGCGACTCGTAGACGCAGTGCTGCAGCAGGGCCCCGTCGGTCGTCGCCCCGACGGTCGAGCCGGGCTGGGCGGCCCAGGTGAAGTAGTCGTGCGCGGCGTGGGTGAACGCGTTGGCGGTGCTGTGCGAGCCCGCCTGCAGGTAGAACGCGCACTCGCGGCGGATGACGTCGTCGTCGACGCCCAGCTCGTCGCGGTTGCGCAGGAGGGCGGTGAGCACGTCGCGCGGCAACTCGCTCTCGGTGAGCTCACCGGTGTCGAGCCGGGCGATGAGCGCCTGGCGACGGGCGATCGAGGGCTGCAGGAACGACACGTCGAACTCCGCGAGCGCGGCGCTCACCTCGGCCTGCACCTCGGCGGGGTCGCGTGTGGTGTGCACGAGCGTGGCGCCCTCGCTGAACTTCTTCGCGAAGCGGTAGAGCGCGTCCGTCTCCTCCGGGGAGCCGTGCGGGCGGTCGACGCCCGCCACCATCGCCGTCAGGTTCATGACGGTCCGGTAGCCGATCTCCACGAGGTCGCCGCGGCCGGCGTCGACGAACGGACGCAGCGTGTCGCGCACGACGTCGTGCAGGAACTCCCGCTCCCAGTGCCGGAACGTGCCGCGGCGGAACAGCCGGTTCTCCACGCGGCGGCGCACGCGGTGCTCGGCGCCGTGCAGCACGAGCAGGCAGTCGGCCATCACGAGCCCGCCCGCGTCGTACATGTCCTGCCGCAGGTCGTGCTGGCGGAAGGCGTCCCGGACGTCGGCGTACCGGTCGAGCGTGATCGTCTGCATGCTCCGCCTCGTTGCGCAGGTTGGGAGTGATGGTTCTAACGACGCTACCGCCCTGTCAGGGGTGAGTCCAGCGCCGAACAGCGTCGTCAGTCTCTTGACGCCGTCTCTCCTGCGCGGCAATGTCGTCGCCGTCATCGTGGCGCAGCTCACCGTGGAGGAAGCCAGTGACCGACCTGATCACCGACGTGGTCGTGCTGGGTACGGGTCCGGCGGGCATGGCCGCCGTCTCCGCCGCCGCGGCCGAAGGGGTAGAGGTCGTGGCCGTCGAGCCGATGCAGCACATCGGCGGCAACGCGGTGTGGTCCACCGGCTACCTCGCCTTCGTCGGCTCGGGCATGCAGGCCGAGCAGGGCATCGCCGACGACGTCGAGACGTTCGTGCGCGACGCGCGGCACATGGTCGACCTCGCGCAGGACTCGTTCGGCATCGTGTGGGACGAGGACATCGTCCGCCTCTTCGCCGCCGAGAGCGCCGAGACCTACCGGATCATCACCGAACGGGCCGTGCGGTTCTCGCGGTTCATCCCGCGCCCCCGTCAGCACACCGTCGACCGGATGGCCGCCATCGAGGACACCTGGATGCTCGCGCGGGCGTTCCAGCCCGACTTCGAACAGCCCACCGTCACGCCGCTGTACGGCCATCTCGGTCGCAGGCTGGTGACCGGGGAGGGCCGCGTGACCGGCGTCGTGGTGGCTCCCGTGGACGGTGGGCCCGAGTTCACCGTCACCGCCCGCTCGGCCGTCGTGCTCGCCGCGGGCGGCTACCAGTCCAACCCGCGGCTGCGGCTGCGCTACCAGCCGGAGTTCGTCGCGAACGGCCCCTACCTGGGTATCGACACCTGCAGGGGCGACGGTCATCTCATGGGCCAGGCCGTCGGTGGCGACCTCGTGAACATGACGTTCGTGCCGCCGCTGGTGATCGTCTCCTCGTCGGTGGTGGAGGACGCGATCGCGGTCAACGCCGCGGGGGAGCGGTTCCACGACGAGGCGGGTCCCTACGAGGAGCGCGTGGCCCGCATGCACGAGCAACCGCAGCGGCGCGCGCACTACGTGACGGACGCCGTGGTGGCGCAGGAGAAGGCGACGCTGCTCTCGCAGATGCCCGAGCCGTCCGTGGTGGCCGACACCCTGCCCGAGCTGGCCGCCCTGATCGGGGTGCCCGCCGCCGCGCTGGTCGCCACCGTGGAGCGCTGGAACGCGTTCCTGGCCACCGACGCCACCACCGACCCCGACTTCGGCCGGGTCGTGCTGCCACCCGGGCGGCGCCGTTGTGCGACCGGTCCGTTCACGGCCGTGCCGATGGTGGAGGGCATCAACTTCTGCTCCGGCGGCTTCACCACCACCACCGACATGCAGGTCGTCGACGTGTTCGGCGGACCGATCCCGGGCCTGTTCGCCGCGGGCGACTGCGCCGCCGGACTGAACTCGGTGGCCGATCTCGGCGGGATCCACATCAGCGGCGGCCTCACCCTCGGCCGGGTCGCCGGCCGCGCGGCCGCGCGCGGCGTGCACTCCACCGAGCGCCGAGCGGGCGTCCAGGGCCACGGCCTGCCCAGCATGCTCGACACCAGGATCGCCCTGGTCCACCTCCAGAAGACCCAGTCCTAGGAGCCCCGATGTCCGTAGGAGTGCTGTTCACGCAGGGCCTGGTCACGGGCGAGGTGCACCAGACCCTGACCGAGATCCTGGAGCAGGCCGAGGCGGCCGACCGCCTCGGGTTCTCCGCCGCCCTGACCACCGAGCACAAGTACTCCGACGAGTACTTCGGCTCACCGCTGCATCTGGCGTACGCGATCGCGGCGCGCACGCAGCGGGTGAAGGTGGGAACGGCCATCGCCATCGCCCCCCTCTACAACCCGGTCGAGCTCGCGCAGAACGCCGCCGTGCTCGACCAGCTCTCCGGCGGCCGCGCGTGGCTCGGCCTGGGCGTCGGGTACATGCCCGTCGACTACTCGACGGTCGGCGTGAGCTGGGACGACCGCGCCCAGCGCTTCGACGAGACGCTGCGCATCCTGCGTGCCGCGTGGACCGAGGAGCGGTTCTCCTTCGCCGACGCGATCTACGCGTTCGACGACGTCAGCGTGATCCCGAAGCCGAAGCAGGCGGGCGGGGTGCCGCTGCACCTGGCCGCGTGGACGCCCGGTGGCATCCGCCGGGCCGGGCGCCTGGGCGACGGCTGGATCACCAACGCGCTCATGTCGCTCGAGACCATGACCGCGATGGCCGGCCGGTACCGCGAGGCGGCGGCCGCCGAGGGCCGGGAGCCGCACGTCACGTCCATCCGCTTCTGTTGGCCCTACACCTCGCGGGAGGCGGCGCTGGAGAAGTTCGGCGACACGGCGCTGGCCATGGCCCGCACGCTGTTCGACTACGGCGCCATCACCGACCTGCCCGGGGTCACCGAGTCCTCCCAGATCACCCTGGAGGAGTTCGTCAAGGACCGGTTCGTGTTCGGCACGCCCGAGGAGTGCGTCGAGACGATCGGGCGCTTCCGCGACCAGGCCGGCGTCGACGACTTCCTGATGATCTTCCGTTACCCGACCGGGCCCGACCACCGGTCCGTCCTCGAGGCCATGGAGCTGTTCGGGACCGAGGTGCTGCCCGCGCTGGAGAAGACACCGGTGAGCGCCTCGTGACCCTGCGCGTCGGGGTGGTGGGGGCGAGCTACGCCGTGGGCACCCACCTGCCCGTCTACGCCGCGTCGGACGACGTCGAGCTGGTCGCGGTCGCGACGGCGCACGAGGACACCGCCCGGGCCGTCGCGGAACGGTTCGGGGCGCGCCCCCACGTGGGCTACGAGGCGCTGTGCGCCGATCCCGACGTCGACCTCGTCGACGTCGCGACGCGGCCGAGCCGGCACCGCGAGATGGTGGAGGCGGCGTTCGCCGCCGGCAAGGACGTGCTGTGCGAGGCACCGCTCGCCCCGTCCGTCGCCGACGGGGAGGCGATGGCGACGGCCGCCGCGTCCGCAGGCCGTTCCGGCTGGGTCGACATGCAGTCGCGGTTCTGGCCGGGACTCCAGGAGCTGCACCGGCTGGTCGACGACGGGTACCTGGGCACCGTCGAGAACGTCGCCGCCACGGCGTTCTACCCGACGTTCACCCGCCCCGAGGCGGTCGCGGGCTCGGGCTGGTGCGCCGACGGCGCCTACGGGGCCAGCGCGCTGCGCGTGCACGGGCTGCACACCGCCGACCTGCTGCGCTGGCTGTTCGGCGAGCTCACCGAGGTGCGCGGCAGCGCCGCGACCAGGCGCTCGGAGTGGCCGGGCGGCGTGCCCGCCACCAGCGCCGACAGCGCGGCGTACACGGCCAGGACCCCCGACGGCGCCGTCTGCTCGGTGCACGCGTCGTGGGTGGCGCGCCACGGCGAGGGCTGGCGGCTGGCGGTGCACGGCAGCGCCGGCACGCTCGTGGCCACCGCGGCGGGCCACACCGGCCACTTCCCGGTGACCCTGCGCGGCGCACGGGCCGACGAGCCCGCGTTGCTCGATCTCGTCGCGCCCGGCGACGAGCCCGCCACCACCCCGTTCGCCGAGCTGGTACGGCGTCTCGCCGCGGGTGGCGCCGGCGTGCCGACCTTCGCCGACGGCATCGCCGCACTGCGGGTGGCCGAGTCCGTGGAGGCCGCCGGATGAGCGCCCCGCCCGCGTTCGACCCGTCGCGGCCGACGCCGCCGGGTACTGCACCGCCTTCAGCCCCGGCACCGACGCCGGCGGGAACGAGGGCAACCACGACGCCGTGGTCGTCGCCCGAGGGCCGCGCCCAGACGGCCGCGGCCGAGCTGGGCGCCCGCTGGCTGGTCGCCGACCTGGCCGATCCCGAGGCCGCGGGCCGGTTCGTCGCCGTCACCTCGCTCGGGGTGCGCCGGTTGGGCGGCCCCGGGCAGTTCGGCCGCGTCGTCGCGTTCCTGTGCTCCGCACACGCCGACTACGTGACGGGCGCAGCGCTGCCGGTCGACGGCGGGGCCTACCAGGCGCTGCTCTGAGCGGTGGTGGGACGATGCACCCCGCGTACTCGGGTGGGAAGGCAGGGGACATGTCCCAGCAGAGCGTGATCGACGAGCTGCAGCGTCTCGGCATGTCCGGGTACGAGGCGAAGGCCTACGTGGCGCTGGTGGCGGCGGGCACGCCGCTGAACGGCTACGAGGTCGCGAAGCGCTCCGGGGTGCCGCGCAGCACCGTCTACGAGACGCTCGGCAAGCTCGTCGGGCGCGGGGCCGCCTACGAGGTGCGGGCGGGGGAGGCGAGCGTCGGCTACCTGTCGCTGCCGCCCACGGCCCTGCTCGACCGCATGCGCCGCGAGTTCGACCGCTCCATCGACGCGCTGCGCTCCGCGCTGCCCGAGGTGGCCTCCCCGCCCCAGGTGCGCCTGGTGCACAGCCTCTCCGACCGCCAGTCGCTGCTCGCCCGGGCGGAGGACGTGATCGCGGCCGCGCACACCGACCTGTTCGTCTCGGGCTGGCCGCAGGAGATCGCGCCGCTCAAGCCGCTGGTCCGCCGCGCCTCCGACGAGGGCGTGGACGTCTCCGTCGTGTCCTTCGGGGCCGACCCCGAGCCCGTCGGCAACACCATCGCGCACACGTTCTCCCAGCCCGAGGTGGTGCTGGAGAACCTCGGCTGCCGCCTGCTGGTGGTCTCGGCGGACCGCGAGCAGGCCGTGATCGGCGGCGTGGTCAACGGCGACGCGTGGGGCGTGTTCACCGACGACCCGGCCGTCGTGCTCGTCGCCGTCGAGTACGTCCGCCACGACATCGCGATGCACCTCATCGCGCAGAAGTTCGACATCGCCGACTTCGAGCAGTTCTGGACGTCCGACCCCGCTATCCGCCGGCTGCGTTCCGACCACGGGGCACCCGCTGCGGTGCTGCGCCGCGGATCCGGGAGCGCCGGGGCGCCACGCCGTCCGAAGCGCCGCCCGTCCGGTCCGAGCTGACGCCGGAGCCGACGGCCCGGCACCGGGTGAACGTGGCGGCGCCGCAGAGCACCAGCGCGAGCGACATCGTCCAGGCGGGGACGTAGCCACCGGTCGCGTCGACCACCGCGCCGAACACCGGGGCCCCGACCAGCGCGCCCACGTAGTAGCCCGCCATCGTCACGCCCGAGGCCCGGCCCACCGCGTGCGGTGCCGCCGCCACGACGGCGGCGTGCATGAGCCCGATCGCCGAGAGCTGCGCGACGGTCGCGACGACCACACCGGCGACCATGACGGGCACGCCCGCGGCGGTCCCGGCGACCAGGAGGGCCTCGCCCGCCGCCGTGCCCACACACAGCGTGACGACGGCCGGGATCCGGCTCCCACCGGCCGTCCGGCCGGCGGCGACGCGGTCGGAGCGCCGGGCCACCACCACCATCGCGACGACGGCCGCGACCGAACCGGCGGCGGTGACGCTGCCGGCGACCGGCAGCTCCAGGCCGCCCACCTCGTGCAGGTACGCGACCGTCCACGAGTACAGCGGCTGCGAGCCCGCCACGAGGCAGAACGCGCCGACCGGGAACCACAGGAAGCCGCGCGGGAGCACCCGGACCGGCGCGGCGGGGTCGGTCCGGCGCGGGGAGCGGCCGTCCGGGAGCACCCACAGCGCAGCCGCCGCGACCAGCAGCACGACCGGCACGGTCGCGAGGTACACCGCACGCCACCCGAAGGCCTCCCCGGCCGCGGCCGCGAGTGGCGCCGACACCGCGACGAGGACGGGCACGCCCGCGGTCTTCGTCGCGAGCGCCACCCCGTGCCCGCGCACCGGCACGGCGACGGAGACGGCCAGGTTCGTGCCGGCGTTGGTGAGCGCGTACCCGAACCCGGCGACCACGGCGCCCGCGAGCAGCACCGGGTAGACCGGGAACAGCGCGCCGACGACCAGCGCGCCCGCGACCAGCACCTGGTCCAGCGCGACCGCGCGGCGCGCTCCCATCCGGTCGGTCAGCCTGCCCGCGACCGGTGACCCGACGCCCGTCGCGCCGTAGAACACCCCGACGAGGATGCCCAGGGCCGTCCGCGACAGGTCGAGATCGGCCTGCAGCACCGGTGCGAGGAAGCCGGGGACGAACCCGAGGTAGGCACCCAGCCCGGTGGCGAGGGTGCTGACCGCGACGGTGGCCCGCGGGCGCAGGATCGTCCCGGGCGGGGCGGCCTCGGGCGGGGTCACCCGCGTCAGGCGTTCGTGACGCCGAGGGAGAGCCCGCCGTCGATCGTCAGCACGGCACCCGTGGCCCACTCGGCCTTCGCCAGGTACTCGACGGCCTCCGCGACCTCGTCGGGCGTGCCGCTGCGGCCCAGCGCGTGTGCGGTGTCCAGCCCGCGCATCCGCTCGGCCGCCTCGGCGTCGTCGAAGAGGCCGGCCCGCTGGTTGATCTCGGTGAGCACCCCGCCGGGGCGCACGCAGCTCACCCGCACCCCCTGTGGGCCCAGCTCGGCCGCCAGCACGCCCGTCAGGGCCTCCAGCGCGCCCTTCGTGGCCGCGTAGGGCGACGCGCCGGGGAACGCGCGCTGGGTGTGCACCGAGCCGAAGAACACGACGGCTCCGCGGCTCCGGCGCAGGTGCGACAGGGCGAGGCCGGTCAGCAGCATCGGCGCGATCGTGTTGGAGGTGAACACGTCGACGAGGGATGCCTCGTCGAGCTCGTCCAGCTTGCCCCGGTACATGTTCCCCGCTCCGTGCACGAGCAGTTCCAGCCCACCGCCGTGCTCGACGGCGGCGTCGAGCATCCGCTGCCTGTCCGCGGCCACCGAGACGTCGCCCGCGACGGCCAGCGCGCCCGGACCGGCCCGTTCGGCCACCTCGGCCACCCGCTCGGCCCGCCGGCCCGAGAGGGTCACGCGGGCCCCGCCGGCGACCAACCGCGCCACCACGGCCGCGCCGATCCCCGAACCGCCGCCGGTGACGAGCACGGACATGCCCTTGATCTCGCGGGTCACTGATCCTCCAGAAGCCAGGCGATGCAGCGGTCCAGGATCGCGCGGTGCTCCGGCACGGCGTAGGAGGGCGGGTGGTGGCCCAGCGCGTCGTAGACCACGCGCCCTCCGCCGTGCTCGCGCGCCCACAGCAGCGGCTGCCCGTCCGAGACGAGCAGCGGCTCCAGGTCGGCGGCGAGATCCAGCTCGCTGTAGCACTCGTCGACGATCGGGAAGCCGGACACGCCCGCGACGAACGGGTGCTCCGCCGCCGCGATCCCGACCACCATCTCCCCGAGCGGCGGGTGGAACGACGAGCCCCACCGCCACGCGCCACCCACAGCCGCAGCCCATTCCGGCCAGTCGTCGAAGCAGATCGCGGCGGTGTGCATCGCGAGCACGCTCCCTCCGCCCCGCAGGTGTGCCGCGAACGCGGCGCGGGCCTCGGGGGCGGGGCTCACGCCCTCCTGCGCCGCCCGGTCCCGGTAGCGGTCGGGCGTGCCGGGGCCGGCCATCGTCCAGCGCAGCGCGTTGACGACGAACAGGTCGGCACCGCTCAGCGCCCGGAACGCGGCGTCGACGTCCTCCTGCACCTCCGACTCGACCCCGTGGGCCGCCAGAACCTCCCGCAGACAGCTCGTGGTCGCCGGGAAGTCGTGGGTCGGACCCCCCGACAGGACGACCGCTCGTCGTGGCGCCACGGGGACCTCCTCGTCCGGAATCCATGTCCAGGGAATGGACGTTAGGAATCTAACGTCGCTTCTCTTCTCACAGCAAGCTCCGGGCAGTAGCGTCTCTCCCGGTACACCGATGAGGGGGCTGAGCATGACCCGATGGGCAGTGGTCACGGGGGCCGGGAACGGCATCGGCGCGGTGATCGCGCGACACGCCGTCAAGGCCGGCTACCAGGTCGCGGCCTGGGACGTCGACGGGAGCGCCGTGGCGGCGCTCGCCGACGAGCTGGGCGACGCGTGCGTCGCGTCCGCGGTCGACGTGACCGACGAGTCCGCCGTCGTCGCGGCGGTGGCGGCCCTGCCGGCCGCACCCGCGCTGGTGGTCAACAACGCGGGCGTCGTCCGGTTCGGGCCCCTGCTCACGCTCTCGGCCGCCGACTGGCGCACCGCCGTCGACGTCAACCTGACCGGGACGTTCCTCGTCGCCCGCACCGCAGCGGCGCGGATGATCTCCGCCGGCGGCGGTGCGATCGTCAACATCGCGTCGATCAACGGCATCGCGGCGGCCCCCAACGCCGGCGCCTACACCGCGTCCAAGGCGGCGGTGATCAAGCTGTCGGAGCACATGGCGCTCGAGTGGGGCCCGAGCGGCGTGCGGGTCAACACCGTCGCACCCGGTCTGATCAACGCCGGCATGTCGGAGCCGATCTTCGCCGACCCCGACGTGCGGGGCCGCCGCCAGGCCCGCGTGCCGCTGGGCAGGCTCGGCACCGCGGAGGACGTCGCCGAGACGGTGCTGTTCCTCGGCTCCGACAAGGCCGCCTACCTCACCGGCCAGACCATCGCCGTCGACGGCGGCATCACGATCAGCGCCCTGGACAAGATGCCCCGCCCGGCGAGGGTCGACTCGGTCGGGCTGGAAGGCGCCCGCGAGGAGGCCTGACGGTGTCCCACCTGCTGTCGCTCGCCGCGGGCTCGGTGCTGGACCTGGCACCCGGCGCGGTCCCGGGCTGCGCCGCCGACGCGGGGTACCCGCTCTGCGGTGTGCGGCTCGCCGACCCGGCACGCGAGGTCGCCGCGGTCGCCGCCGCCCTCGCGTCCACGGGTGTCGGGCTGCTGGACGTCGAGGTCGTCCGGCTGGGCCCCGGCCCGCTCACCGACGCGGACCGCGTGCTGGCCGCCGCGGCCGCCGAGCTGGGGGCCCGTTTCCTGCTCACCGTCTCGCACGACCCGGACGAGGCCGGCACCGTCGCGAAGGTCGCCGAGCTGGCCGCGCTGCTGGCCGGCACCCCGACCCGGGTCGCGCTCGAACCGATGCTGTTCACCGCGCTGCGCACCCGCGAGGACGCCGAACGCGTGGCCGGGGCCGTTGCGGGCACGGTCGTGCTGCTCGACCCCCTGCACCTCTACCGCGCCGGCACCCCGCTCGGCGCACCCACCGACCCGGCCCTGGTCGGGTACGCCCAGCTCACCGACACGGCCGCGACCCTCGCCCCGTCCGACCTCGCGCACGAGGCCCGGCACGAGCGTGTGCCCCCCGGTCTCGGCGTGCTGCCCCTGGCGACCTTCCTCGCGGCGCTGCCGACCGGCATCCCGCTGTCGGTCGAGGTGCAGTCCGACCACCTCGCCCGCGGGCTGGACCCGACCGCGCGTGCCCGCCGCCTGCACGCGGCGGCCGCCGCCGTCAGCGGGCCGTCGTGACCGTCCAGGTGCAGGGGTCCTCCGGGCGCTCGGGCGGGGTCACCCGCCAGGCGTCGCCGGCGTGGGCGGCGATGCTGCGCACGCAGCGGGCGCAGTAGCGGGGGCGTCCGCCCGGGACGCCCGGGACCTCGCCGTCCGCGACCGTCGTGACGTCCGGGTGTTCCCGCCAGTAGTGGCCGCCGCTGCCGCAGGCGTGCCGGAAGGTCGTGACCGGGCCGTCCACCTCGACGGTGCCGCGCGAGCCGTGCGCGCGCAGCAACGCCGCGATCTCGCCCGCGTCGACGTCCGTGCCGGACCCGACGAGGTCGTCGATGCCGACGGCGGTGTCGTCGATCAGGCGCGTGATCACCTCGGTGACGGACCGGCCGTCCGAGGCGACGTCCAGCAACTCGACGATCAGGGCCACGAGCCGGTCGTGGAGGCTCCGCCAGCGCCCGTACTCGGCGTCGACGAGCGCGAGCACACGCTCGTCGACCGGCGGGTCGACGGCGCGCAGCAGGTCCGGCAGCTGGGTCAGATGGGGTGCCATCAGCGCAGGTAGGACGCGACGAGCTCGTCGGAGTCGAGCAGCTCGGACGAGTCACGGGTGAGCTCGTTGCGGCCGCCGCGCAGGATGTACGTGCGGTCGGAGACCTTCAGCGCGGCCGCCTGCTGCTCGACGATCAGGAACGTCACGCCGGTGTCGCGCAGCTCGCGCACCACACCGAACAGGTCGCGCACGATCCGCGGTGCCAGCCCGAAGGACAGCTCGTCGATCAGCAGGAGTCGCGGCGCGCTCATCAGGGCGCGCCCGAGGGCGAGCATCTGCTGCTGCCCGCCCGAGAGCGACGACGCGGACTGCGCCAGGCGCCCGGCCAGCTCCGGGAAGAGGTCGAGCACCCGGTCGCGGTCGGTCCTGGCGGTGGCCGCCGACACGCGCCGGGCCGAGAGGCCGAGGTCCAGGTTCTCCCCGACGGTGAGGGTCTGGAAGATCCCGCGCCCTTCCGGCAGCTGGCAGAGCCCCAGGCGGGCGCGCTTGTCGGGCGTCAGCCGACCCAGCTCCCTACCGCCGAAGGTGATCCGGCCCGACCAGAGCGGCAGCACCCCGGACAGCAGCCGCATCAGCGACGTCTTGCCGGTGCCGTTGGGCCCCAGCACGGTCACGATCTCGCCCTCGGCGACGGTCAGCGAGACGCCGTGCAGCACCTCGAGGCTCCCGTAGCCGGTTCGGGCCTGATCAATCTCCAGCAGCAAGGTCGGCTCCCAGGTAGGCCTCGACGACGACGGGATCGCGCAGGACGTCCTTCGGTGCGCCCGACTGGATGATCCGTCCGAAGTGCAGGACGGCGGCGGTCGGGCACAGGCGCGTGATGAGCTCCAGGTCGTGCTCGATGATGAGCACCGCCGCGTCGGGACGCTCGCGCAGCCAGCCGTTGAGGCCGTCGACGAGGTGGTCGACGTCCTCGGCGCCCAGGCCGGCGGCGGGCTCGTCGAGCATCAGCAGGGCCGGGTCGTTCAGCAGCGCCCGGGCCACCTCGATGATCTTCTGGCTGCCGATCGGGAACGCGTTCGCCGGCCGGTCGGGGTGCGCACCCAGGCCGAGGGCGTCGAGCAGGTCGTAGGCGCGTTCGCGCTGCTCCCGCTCGTCCCGGCGGGCCGAGGGCAGGCCGAGGAGCTCCGCCAGGTGTCCGCGGCGGAAGTGCCGGGAGCCGCCGACCATCACGTTCTCGACGGCCGACAGGTTGGGGATCAGCCGCGGGGTCTGGAAGGTGCGGGAGACGCCGCGGCGGGCGACCCGCGCGGGGGAGAGGCCGAGCACGCTCTCCCCGCGCAGCGTCACGTCCCCGGCGTCGGGCTGCAGGTAGCCGGAGACCACGTTGAGGCAGGTGGTCTTCCCGGCGCCGTTGGGCCCGATCAGGCCGGTGAACCCGGGCCGCACGGCCAGCGTGACGTTCTCCAGCACCGTGTTGCCGCCGAACGACTTGCCCACGCCGGTGAACTCGACGACCGGGGTGTCCCCGGCGTGCCGGGGCACGGTCTCCGGTGCGGTGGCCGTCATGACGTCTCCTCGGTGGAGGCCCGCCGCCGGTACAGCCGCTGCGCGAACCGGGAGCTGCCGAGGGTGCGGAAGAGTGAGGTCAGCCCGCCCGGCAGGAGGGCGATGACGACCATCAGCACGATGCCGTAGGCGATGGCCTGCGCGTCGCCGAGATCCTGGAAGAACTCGATCAGCACGATCGCGAACGCGGCCCCGATGAGCGGGCCCCACAATGAGCCCGCACCGCCGACGAACACCATGACCAGCATCGGGACCAGCAGGTTCATCTGGAACATCGCCGGGAAGATGAAGGTCTGCAGCTGCGCGTAGAGCGTGCCCGCCACCGCCGCGACGAACCCGGAGAGCGCGAACGCCACCAGCCGGTACCGCAGCGCCGAGACGCCCAGCGAGCCGGAGAGCTGGCCGAGGTCCCGCACCGCCTGCAGCGTCCGGCCGAACCGGCCGACGAGCGCGCGGCGCACCAGGAAGAACATGATCGCCGCGACGGTGAGCACGATGAAGTAGGTCGATGCGGCGTCGTTGATGCCCGGCAGGGCGAAGACCTGCACGTTCATCCCGCCGCCACCACCGGTGATCGGCGCCGCGAAGTTCAGGAGCTCGACGATCGCCATGCCCAGCGCCAGCGTGGCGATGGCGAGGAAGAACCCGCGCAGCCGGATTGCGGGAAAGCCGATCACCACCGCGAGCAGCGCGGCGGCGATGCCCGCGAGCGGGATCGTCACCAGGAACGGCACACCGGCGGCGACCGCGACCGAGCTGCCGTAGGCGCCGACGGCGAACAGCGCCGCGTGCGCCAGGCCGATCTGCCCCGACCAGCCGACGAGCAGGTTGAACCCGAGCGTCGAGACCGCGTAGACGAGCGTGAGGCTGACGACGAACACGACGTAGGTGTTCGAGACGAACGGCAGGGCGAAGAGCAGGACCAGCGCCACGATCGCGACGATGCCCTTGCGCAGGCCGGAACCGCGCCGCGCCGCGTGTCCCGCGGCTCCGTTGGCGGTGATGCCCGCCGTGACCGCGGCCGGCAGGGCCGATGGCGCCTCGGCGGGCGCGGCGGGCTGCGTGGTCAGCTCAGACATCGCGCAACCTCATCCCCTTCGTGAAACCGTCGGGCCGCAGGACCAGCACCAGGAAGACCACCAGCAGCGCGACCGAGAACTGCGCGGCCGTCGAGATGTAGGTCCCGACGAGCTGCTGGATGATCCCGAGCACGAGCCCGCCCGCGAACGTGCCGAACAGGGAGGTGAACCCGCCCATGGTCGCGGCGACGAACCCGTAGATGATCAGCGACGCGGGGGTGAGCGTGGAGACCAGCGCCGACTGCGCCTGCAGCATCACGGTGACGGCCGCGATCAGCCCGCCGACGCCCCACGCGATCGCCGAGAGCCGTCCCGCGTTGACCCCGACCAGCCGGGCCGTGGCGCGGTTCTCCGCGACGGCCCGCATCTGCGCCCCCACCGGGGTGGTGAAGAACGCGCTGATCGCGACCGCGCCGAGCAGGCCGACGACGATCGAGACGATCTGCGAGACACCGATCGCGACACCGCCGCCGACCTCGATCGCCGCGCCCGTCCACGGGGCCCGGAAGCTGCGGGGGTCGTGCCCCCAGACCAGGCCGGTCAGCGCGGTGAGTGCCAGCGAGAGCCCGATCGTCATGAGCAGCAGGGGGAAGTGCCCGTACTTCGCCAGGCGGCGCATCAGGGCGACGTCGATGACGACACCCAGCAGGATGCCCGTGACGAGCGTGGTCACCACCGCCAGCCAGAACGGGACACCCGCTCCGGCCAGCGATATACCGACATAGGTCGCGACGAGACCGATGTCGGCCATGGCGAAGTTCGGCACGTCGGCCGCCTTCATGACCACGACGATCGCGAGGCCGAGCAGGGCGAACCAGCTCCCGGACTCGAGCCCGCTGACGAGTGTCTGCAACACGTGAGATACCTCCTGCGGCTCAGGTCCCGGATCCCTCGGGCGCCATGAACGGCTGCTCGACGACCCACTTCCCGCCGGTGTACTTCGCGATGCCGGCCTGGCGGGCGCACGTGTGGCCGGTCGGCAGGGGGCCGCACTGGATGTCGGGGATCGACCCGAGCTTGATCGGGTTGCTCGCGAGGCCTTCGGCGGTCCTGGTGAAGTTCGCGTAGGACACGTCGTCGCCCATCCGCTTCACCAGCTCGGCGAACGCCATGACGTAGCTGTAGGTCTGCAGTGAGAAGCCGCTGGTGCCCTGGTCGCCCTGGTACTTCTGGGCCAGCGAGCGCCAGTGCTCGACGGCGGGGTTGTCGGTCGAGACGGTGTCGGACTGCATGCCGCCGAGGAAGCCCTCGGCCGCCGCACCGGCCGGCTTGACCGTGCTGGGGCCACCGGTACCGGCGGCACCCTGGTCGGCGAACACCGGGCCGGTGAAGCCCTGGGCGCGCAGCTGCTTGAGGATCAGCGCCGAGGACGTGTTGTCCTCGGCGAGCAGCACGGCGTCGGGCTTCTGCGCCATCACGTTGTTGACCGCCGAGCTGACCTCGGTGCTGCCCGTCTGCGTGGTCTCGTTGGCCACGACCTGCATGTCCGGGTGCTTGGGCATCTGCGTGTCGAGCGCCAGCTTCGCCGAGACCCCGAGGTCGTTGTCCTGCCGGATCACCCCGAGGCGCTTGGCGCCCTTCTTGGCGAAGTAGTCGATCGCGACCTGGTCCTGGCTCGCCCGGGTGGCCGAGAGCAGGTAGACCTCGCTCTGCTTCGGGTCCGCGGGGGAGATCGGGCCCCACATCGGCGTCTTGTTCTGGGCGAGGAACTGCCACGTGCCGGGCAGGCCCTGGGATCCCGCGGGCGCCACGATCGCGTAGACCTTCTCCTGCGAGACCAGCCGCCGCACGTTGGTGACCACGCGGTCGGGCGTGAAGCCGTCGTCGAGGATGATCGCGTTCACCTTGCGGCCGTTGATGCCGCCCCGGGAGTTCAGCTCGTCGACGGCGATCTTGATGCCGGCCTGCAGGCCCTGCCCGGAGACCGCGGCGGTGCCGGTGAGCGGCAGGGTGGCGCCGATCGTGATCTGGTCCTTCGTGATCCCGGGCGGCGGGGCGGAGTCCGATGATCCCGAGCTGGCGACGTTCCCGCACGCCGTGGCGAGCAGGGCCGCGGCCGCTGCCACCGCGATCAGGAGGGGGTTGCGAAGCATCGGGACTCCTCGTCGAGTCAGTGTGACGTGGGCGACTCGGGGCAATCTATGGCGAGAGATTTACGTCGTCAAGAGACTAACTACGCCCGATGCGAAATCGCGACTGAGTGCGGTCTCGTCGAGGCTCGCCACGCCGGGCCGTCCGATGAGGGCGAGAGTGCGGTCGATCTCGTCGCGCAGGATCTCCAGGACCCGTTCGACACCGGGGGTGCCGCCCGCCGCGAGCCCGTAGACCCAGGGCCGCCCGACGAGACACGCCTTGGCGCCGAGCGCGAGGGCCTTCACGACGTCCCCGCCGCGCCGGACCCCGCCGTCGAGCAGCACGTCGGCGAGGTGGCCGACCTCGGCGACCACCTCGGGCAGAGCGTCGAGCGCCGCCGGTACCGAGTCGGCCTGGCGCCCGCCGTGGTTGGACACCGCGACCCCCTGACAACCGGCCTCGACGGCCAGCCGCGCGTCGTCGGCCGTCATGACGCCCTTCAGCAGCACCGGACCGTCGAAGCGGCGGATCATCCACTCCAGGTCCCGCCAGGTGGTCGCGGGGTTGAGCAGGCCGTTGGTGTGGGCCGCCAGACCGCTGGTGCCCCTCGCGTCGGGCATGAGCCCGACGAAGTTGGCGTAGGTCGGCCGCGGGTGGGAGAGCAGGCCCGCGAGCCACGCCGGGTGGCGCACGAGGTCCCAGCCGGTGCGCGGGCTCACCTCGGGTGGCACGGTGA
Organism: Pseudonocardia sp. 73-21; assembly: GCF_001899645.1. Classification (GTDB taxonomy): domain Bacteria; phylum Actinomycetota; class Actinomycetes; order Mycobacteriales; family Pseudonocardiaceae; genus Pseudonocardia. The sequence goes on from NZ_MKVV01000020.1 coordinate 110,654, forward strand.
GCCCGTTGCGCAGGTCCTTCTCCCGGGCACCGACGACCGGCACGTCCACGGTCACGACCATCGCCTCGTAGCCGCTGTCCCGCGCGCGGCCGATGAGGTTCTCGACGGTGCGCCGGTCGCCCCACGGGTAGAGCTGGAACCACTGGGGCGACGTGACCGACGCCGCGACGTCCTCCAGCGACACGCTCGACCCGGAACTCTGCACCGACACGGTGCCGAAGCGCTCCGCGGCGGCCGCGGCGGCCAGTTCGCCCTCGTGGCGCACCATGCGCATCAGGCCCGTCGGGCCGAGCACCACCGGTGTCGCCAGCTCCCGGCCCAGCACCGTGACCGCCTGCGGCCGCTCGCTCACGTCCACGAGCACCCGCGGGCGGAACGTCAGCCGGCGGAAGGCGGCCTCGTTGTCGTCGCGGGTCAGCTCGTCCTCCGCGCCGCCGTCGACGAAGTCGAACACCATGCGCGGCAGCCGCCTGCGCGCCGCGGCGCGCAGGTCGGCGATGGTGACGGCCCCGCCCCGCCGGCCTCCGGGCACCGTCATTCCCCGCGCAGTGTTGCGAACAGGTCGGGGTCGCTGCGCAGGAGGCGGCGGTAGTTCGCCTGCCACATCTGCTCGCGGAAGGCGTTCTTCAGGTAGGCGTGGCGGTAGTTCTCCGCGATGTGGCGCGGCAGCGGCTTGCCGCCCACGGCCATCGCCGCGAGCTGGTAACCGGCACACAGCTCCATGACCAGCGCCTCCATCGTGACCCGCTCGAGCGTGTCGCCGACGTGCAGCGAGCCGTGATGGCCCATCAGGAGTGCCTTCTTGCCGCCCAGCGCGGCGACCATCAGCTCGCCCTCCTCGTCGGGAACGAGGTCCGGGTCGTCGATCCACGGCACGACCTCGTCGAGCAGCAGTGCCGCGTAGTCGTAGTACACGCCGAACGGCTCGTCGGTGGTCGTCAGCACCGACATGTTCTTCGCGTGCGTGTGGATGACGCAGTTGACGTCCTCGCGCGCCGCGTAGATCGAGGCGTGGAAGTTGATCCCGGGCGACGGCGGGATCGGCCCGGACTCGATCACGCGCAGGTCGAACCCGACCTTGCTGACGTGTTCGGGCAGCGTCTCGTCGAAGTACTGGAAGGGCGTGACGAGGAACGCCTCCTCGCCGGGCACGCGCAGGCTGACGTGCCCGCCGACCTGGCTGTCGAGCCCCTCGCGGTGCAGGATCCGCCGGGCGGCGGCGATCTGGAATCGCGGGTCGCTCTCGCTGATCACGGCTCGGGCGGCTGTGCCGTTCCCCGGGGCAGCGTCGTCGGTGACGGTCATCGGCTCCTCCTCGCCGGCGGCCGCCAGGGCGCGGCGGCCTCGCCTGGAGAGGGAGGCTAGCCCGATGTCGGGTGACGGCGCTAGGCTCCTAGTGACGTATCTAGGGTCATGTTTTTGTCCACTCTGCTGGCGCGACGGAGGGTGTCGCATGGCGATGAGGATCGGCGTGCTCGGGGCCGGCGGGATGGGTACGGCGTTCGCCGCGCACCTCGCCGCGGCCGACGCGGACGTGGTGCTGATCGGACGCGGCAGCGCTCACGTGCGGTCGCTGGCCGGGCGGCCGGTGGAGGTCGTGCCCCCGCACGGGGATCCGTGGCGCGTGACCGTCCCCGTCGCCGGGCACCCCGCGGACGTCCCGCCCGGCCGCCTCGACGTGCTGCTCGTGCTGACGAAGGCCTACGACCTCGACGCGGCCCTGCGGTCCGCCGCGCACACGCTCGGGTCCGGCGGGGTCGCGGTGCCGCTGCAGAACGGGCTCGGCACCGACGCCGTCGTGGCCGACGTCGTCGGGGACGGTCGGACCCTGGTCGGCACCACGACGGTCGGCGCCGCACTCGCCGAGCCCGGCCGGATCACGGTCTCGATGTCGACGGCCGCCGGCGAGTCGCTGACCAGCATCGGGCGCATGGGCCGGGCGGCGGGTGATCTCGCCACCGGCGCCGACGTCGCGGAGCTGCTGACGAAGGTGGGCCTGCCCACCGAGGTGACCCCGGCCGTCGCCGAGCTGGTCTGGGGCAAGCTCGCCCTCGCCGCGATGAGCCCGCTCAGCTGCGTCCCGCGTGTCACCGTCGCGGAGGTCTGGGGCAGCGCCGAAGGGCGCGCGCTGGTGGAGCGGATGTTCGACGAGGTCGTCGCGGTCGCCGCCGCCGAGGGCGTGCCGCTCGACCGGGATGCCGCGTGGGCGCACGCCCGGCGCACGTTCGAGGGCACGGGCGAGCACTACACGTCGATGTGCACCGATGTGCGCCTCGGACGGCCGACCGAACTGGGCGTCATGGGCGGTGCGGTGCGGGCGCTGGGGGAGCGGCACGGGGTACCCGTGCCGGTGCACGCCACGGTCTGCGACCTGCTCGGGCTCGCGGGCGTGCGCTGATGCGTGCGGCCGTGACGAGCGCGCCGGGCCGGATCGCCGTCGAGACCGTGGCCGACCCCGACCCGGGGCCGGGCGACGCGGTGCTCGACGTCGGTGCGGTCGGGCTCTGCGGCACCGATCTGCACATGTACCTGGGGGAACGGCACGACACCGGCTTCCCGTTGCGGCAGGGCCACGAGCTCGGGGGCACCGTCGCGGCGCTCCCACGCGGGTACGCGGGCTCGCTGCGGCTCGGGCAGACCGTCACCGTCGACCCGGCGATCCCGTGCGGTCGCTGCCGGCCGTGCCGGCGAGGGCGGTGGCCCGCGTGCCGCTCGTTCCGCGCTCTCGGCGTGGCGCTGCCCGGCGGGCTGGCCGACCAGGTCGTCGTCCCGGTCGGGCAGCTGCACGACGCCGACGGGCTCTCGGCCGTCGAGGCGGCGCTGGTCGAGCCGTTCTCGATCGCGGCGATGGCGCTGGCGCGGGCCGAGCTCGTGGGCGACGAGCGCGTCCTCGTGGCCGGTGGTGGGCCGATCGGCCTGGCCGTCACCGTCGCCGCCGTGGCCGCCGGGCACGCCGTGCTGGTCTGCGATCCGCTGCCGGCGCGGCGCACGCTCGCGTCCGAGCTGGGTGCCGACGCCGTGTGCGCACCGGCCGAGCTCGCCGACACCGTGGCGGAGTGGACCGGTGGGGCGGGCACCGACGTGGCCGTCGAGGCGTCCGGCACGCGTTCCGCCCTGGACGCGGCGCTCGCGGCCGTCGGGGCCGGCGGGCGGCTCGTGGTGGTCGGGGTCGCGGCGCACGACCTGGTGGTGCCGGTGCCACGGGTCCTGTTCGACGGCGTGACCATCGTCGGTGCCCGGGCCGGGCTCTTCCCGCAGGCGCTGTCGGTGGTCGCGGCTCACCGTGGTGAGGTCGCCCGGTTCGCGAGCGTCGTGTACCCGCTGGAGGACGTCGCCGCGGCGTTCACGCACGCGATCGAGCGGCCGGACGCGGTCGTGAAGGTGATGGTGGCCCGGTGACACGGCGCTGTGCCAGACTGCTGGTCACCCGCTAGTCGTCAGTTAACTGACGTCGCTTCGACGACGAAGATCAGGAGGCGGAGATCATGCTGATCACCGGAGGCAGGCTCATCGACGGCACCGGTGCCGCGGCGCGGGCCGGCGAGGCGGTGCTGGTGCGCGAGGGCCGGATCGCCGCTCTCGGCGCCGACGCGCTGGCGCGGGCCACGGAGGCCGACGAGCGGATCGACGCGACGGGCAAGACGGTGATGCCCGGTCTCATCGACGCGCACACCCACCTGACGTTCGGCGAGCCGACCGGCAACGACGAGCTGTTCCACCACCGCACCGAGGCCTACAGCTCCATGCTCTCGGCGTACAACGCGCGCAAGGTGCTGCGCGCGGGCGTGACGAGCGTGCTCGACGCCGACTGCCTGTGGAACATCGGCTGCGAGCTGCGTGACGCGATCGAGGCCGGGATCGTCGAGGGGCCGCGGATGCGCGCGGGCGGGCAGGCACTGATGACCATGCTCGGCGGCACCGCCGGGCGCATGATCCGCGACGAGGGCAGCACCGGCTACGCCACCGTCGTCACCGGCCGGGACGTGATGGTCAACGAGATCCGCCGCCAGATCAAGTACGGCGTCGACTGGATCAAGATCATGGTGACGGGCCTGATCCCGTCGATGAAGGGCCCCGAGGTCAAGGTCTGGAACCTCGACGAGCTGCGCATCGTCTGCGACACCGCGCACGAGCTGAACACCAGGGTCGTCGCGCACTGCCGCAACTCCGAGTCCACGCGCGACGCCGCCCGGGCGGGTGTCGACCTGATCTACCACGCCTCCTACCTCGACGACGAGGCCATCGAGGCGGTGATCGAGGCGGGCTCGCAGATGTGCCCGACGTTCACCCTGCTGGGCAACCTCGCCGACTACGGCGAGAAGGTCGGCAGCGCACCCGAGCTGCTCGAGGTGTTCCGCGCCGAGATCGAGATCACCGCCAAGCAGCTGGCCAAGGCGCACGCCGCAGGGGTGCCGTTCCTGACGGGCTCGGAGACCGGCTTCGCCGTCACCCCGGTGGGTGAGTGGCACGCGCGCGAGCTGGAGATGTTCGTCCAGTACATGGGCATGACGCCAATGGAGGCGATCGTCGCCGCCACCCGGAACGGCGCGTTCGCGATGCGCATGGAGGGCGAGCTCGGGACGCTGGAGGTCGGGAGGATCGCCGACGTGCTCGTCGTCGACGGCGACCCGCTCGCCGATGTCCGGGTGCTGCAGCGCAAGGACGCGTTCGTCGAGGTGATCAAGGCCGGGAAGCGGACCGACCTCGTCACTCCCATCCCGGAGCGGAAGCAGCGCACGTCCGACCAGGTGCGCTTCCTGGCGGCGTGCCCGCTGACCCGCTCGCTGGCGTTCACGGAGGAGCAGCTGGAGCGGATGTCGCATGTCTGACGCACACCGGGTGATCGACGTGCACGCGCACGCGGTGCTCGCCATGGCCGAGGGCGCCGCCGGGGCGGCCGGACCGGAGCTCGGCACCTCGCCCGACGGCGTCCCCTTCTACCGGGTCGGCGGGTACCGGCTGAACGGCGTGCGGTACGAGGGCAGCCCGTTCATGGACGTCGACGTGCGGATCGCGGCGATGGACGAGGCGGGCATCGACGTGCAGGTGCTCTCCCCGAATCCGATCACCTACTTCGGCTCGCTCCCGGCCGCCGACGCCGTGGCGTTCGCGCGCGCCCACAACGACGCCCTCGTCGAGCTGGCGGCCAAACATCCCGGCAGGCTGCTCACCACCGCGCAGCTGCCCGTGCAGGACCTCGACGCGTCGGTGGCCGAGGCCCGCCGCGCCGTCCGCGAGCTGGGCATGGCCGGCGTCTACATCGACACCGACCCGGCCGGCCGCACGCTGGACGACCCGGCGCTCGACCCGCTCTACGAGGCGCTCGTCGATCTCGACGTGCCGCTGTTCGTGCACCCCTCGCCGCTGGGTGCCGACGGGCCGGCCGACGACCCGCGGCTGCGGCGCTTCGATCTCGACCTGACCTTCGGGTTCGCCTACGACGAGACCCTCGCCGTGGCCGCGCTGGTGTTCGGCGGTGTGCTGGAACGCCACCCGGGCCTCGACGTGTGCGTCTCGCACGGCGGGGGAGCGGCGGCGTTCGTCTCCGGGCGGTTCGCCCGCGCGGTGGCGAAGCGGCCGTGGGCGAGCGCCGCGTTGAAGGAGAACGGGTTCGAGCACTACTACCGGCGGATCTGGTTCGACACCCACGTGCACGACGAGCTGTCGCTGGAGCTGCTCGTGGCCCACGCCGGCACCGAGCGGCTGGTGTACGGCACGAACTTCGCGGGCTGGGACTCCGGCGCGGCCGAGGAGCCCGGCGGGCCGGGCGGCGGGCTGGGCGTGACGCTCGCGGCGAACGCGGCGCGGCTGTTGCGTCTCGGGTGAAGCGGAGCATCGGCGTCGGCCTCTACACCGGCCAGAACGGGGATCCGGGGCGGACCGGCGACCTGCGCGACGCCGTCCCGCTGGCCGTCGCCGCGGAGGAGGCCGGGTTCGACTCGTTCTGGGTCAGCGAGCACCACGGGCTGCCCGACGGGTACCTGCCCTCGCCGCTCACGCTGCTCGCCGCGCTCGCCCCGGTGACCGGGCGCATCCTGCTCGGCACCGGGCTGGTGCTCGCGCCGCTGCACCACCCGCTGCGGATCGCCGAGGACGCCGCCGTCGTCGACCGCCTCTCGGGCGGGCGGCTCGTCCTCGGGCTCGGCCTGGGTTACGCCGCACACGAGTACGCGGCGTTCGGTGTCGACCCGGCCACCCGCGGCGCCCGGCTCGCCGCGCTCGTCGACGCGCTGCGCGCGGCGTGGACCGGGGAGCCGTTCAGCGCGCCCGTCCTCGGGCTGCACGACGTCCGCGTCACGCCGACCCCGGCGCACCCGATCCCGGTCTGGCTCGGCGGGTACGCCGCGGCCGCGGTCGCGCGGGCCGGCCGGATCGCCGACGGTCACCTCGTCGGGCGGGGCGAGCCGCACGTCGTCGCGGCGGCGTCGGCTCAGCTCGCCGCCGTGCGCGATTCCTCGGATCCGACGTTCACGCGCGGGGTGAACGTCACCTGCGTGCTCGACGCGCCCGGCGGCGGGGCCGACTCCGCCCGCGCCGCGTTCGCCGCGCAGCAGCAGGCGTACGAGGCCATCCAGAGCGGCCGCCCGGTCTACGCCGGACTCGTGGCCGAGCCGGACGGTGCCCCCGGCGACGTCCCCGTCGACATCGACGCCTACGTCCAGGTCGCCGGAGACGTCGATTCGGTCGTCACCGGGGTGCGGGCCGTGTTCGACGCGCTCCGCGACTGGGCCCACGTGCACGTCGTACTGCGCCTGCTCTACCCCGAACCGCTCGACGTCGCGCTGCGCAGGCTCGCGACCGTCGGGCGTGAGGTCCTGCCCCGCCTGCGAGAGGAGACCTGATGCGCGCCGAGGACCGGGCCGGGATCGCCGACCTGCTCGCGCTCTACTGCGAACGCGTGGACGAGTACGACATCGACGCGGTGGCGGCCTGCTTCACGGCCGACTGCGTGACCGACTACGGACCCGGCCGGGGCGGGCTCGTCACCGGGCGCGACGCGGTCCGGGCGCGGATCGCCACCGGTCAGGCGCAGTTCCGCCGGACCCACCACCAGCTCGGCCAGAGCCGGATCCGGCTCGACCCCGCCGATCCCGAGCGGGCGCGGTGCACGACCTACGTGACCGCGACGCACGAGGAGTGGGACGGCCGGCTGTGGCGCGCTCACCTGCGCTACCTCGACGTGCTCGCGCGGACGCGCGCCGGCTGGCTCCTGGCGGAGCGCCGCGTGCACGCGGCGGTGGTCGAGAACCGTCCGGAGATCACATGGGAGTGGGTGCCGAGGCGGGCACCCCACGGGAAGGAGGTCGGATGAAGCGGGTACTCGTCACCGGTGCGGCGTCGGGGATCGGAGCCGGCACGGCCGCGGCCCTCCGCGACCAGGGGTGGGAGGTCGTCGGCGCGGACCTGAAGCCCGACGGCGACCTCCTCGAGCTCGACGTCGCCGAGGAGACCGCGTGGGACGCGGCGATGGAGGCGGCGGGCCCCGTCGACGCGCTGGTCAACTGCGCCGGCTTCCGGAGCCGGGCACCGCTCGTCGAGCTCGAGGTGGCGGAGTTCGACCGGATGCTCGCCGTGCACGTGCGCGGCACGTTCCTGGGGATCCGGGCGTGCGCGCGGCAGTGGCTGCGTGACGGGCGGCCGGGGGCCGTGGTCGCCATCAGCTCGGTGACCGGCACCCACGCCGTCGCCGGCCAGCCGCACTACGTCGCGGCGAAGGCGGGCATCGCCGGGCTCGTCCGGGCGGCCGCGGTGGAGCTCGCGCCGTCGGGCGTGCGGGTCAACGCGATCGCGCCGGGGATCATCGCCACCCCGATGACGGCCGATCGGCTCGGTGACCCCGCGCAGCGCGCGTGGCTCACCGGCCGGGTGCCGGCGGGGGAGCACGGCGAGGTGGCCGACATCGCGGCGGCCACGGTCTACCTGCTCTCGGACGCGGCCCGCTACGTCAACGGCGTCGTGCTCCCGGTCGACGGCGGCTGGACGGCCTGCTGACCTCATCCCGGAGCTCGGCCAGGCGGGTCCGTTCCGGCGAGCGGTGAGCCCTCGTGGCCGCTGACGGACGCGCGCGTGTCGAGGGCCCGCGGACCGGCCTCCTGACCGGGCCGACGGCCCGTTCCACAGGACGCCGAACCCGCGGCGGGAAGGCCATCGATCCATGACCCTCGACGAACTCGACCGCAGGCTCCTGCCGCTGATGCTCGGCAATCCGCGCGCGGGCCTGCGGGAGCACGCCAGGACGCGTCATCCGCGGCACCGGGTCGGCGCGCTTCCTCCGAGGAGGTCGCCCAGACGGTCGTCGTCGGGTGTTGCCACCCGCGTCGGCGACGGCGTAGGCACATGCTGGTGAACGCATCCGAGGCTGTGCCACCGCCGCTCGACGGTGTCCGGGTGATCGACCTGACGACGACGTTCATGGGGCCCTACGCGACGATGCTGATGGCGCGGATGGGTGCGGACGTGGTCAAGGTCGAGGCGCCCACCGGGGACGTCGTGCGCTACATCGGTCGCGGCCGCCACCCGGGGATGGGCCCGATCTTCCTGAGTGTCAACCACGGCAAGCGCAGCATCGCGCTCGACCTCAAGCGGCCCGACGCCCGGGAGGCGCTGCACCGTCTGCTCGAGGGCGCCGACGTGTTCGTGACCAACCTGCGCCCGGCCGCCCTGGCCGGCCTCGGTCTGTCCGCGGACGAGCTGCTGGTGGCGCATCCGCGGCTGGTCTGTGCGGCTCTGCCCGGATTCGGGGGTGGTGGCCCGTACCGGGACCGGGCCGCGTACGACGATGTCGTCCAGGCTGCGTGCGGGATCGCCGACGTCCAGGGCGGGGCGGGTGAGCCGGTCTATGTCCGGACCGTGGTCGCGGACAAGACGGTGGCGCTGATGGGTCTCGCCGCGATCAATGCCGCGTTGCTGGGGGTGCAGCGGACCGGCCGGGGCCGGAGCGTGGAGATCCCGATGTTCGAGACGATGGTGTCGTTCACGCTGCTCGAGCAGCAGAACGCCCGGGTGCTCGACCCGCCGGCCGGTCCGGCCGGGTATGCGCGGACGTCATCACCGCACCGCAGGCCCTACGCCACGTCCGACGGTCACCTCGGGGTCGTGGTCTACACCGACCGCCAGTGGTTGTCGTTCTTCGCGCTGATCGACCGGCCCGACCTGGCGCGCGACGAGCGGTTCTCCACGATCACCGGTCGTACCGAGCACATCGACGAGCTCTACGCCCTGCTCGCGGAGGTGCTGCCCACCCGGTCGAGCGCCGAGTGGATCGCGGTGCTGGGTGCGGCGGGCATCCCGGTCCAGCCGGTGCTGGGTCCCGACGACCTGTTCGACGACCCCCACCTCGCCGCGGTCGGGATGTTCGAGGGGGTCGAGCACCCCGACGAGGGCGCCCTGGTGCTGCCCCGGCTGCCGGTGACCGTCGACGGTGCGCTGCCGGCGCGGGTCCGGGGCGCCCCCCGCCTGGGGGAGCACGGTCCCGCCGTCCTGGCCGAGGCCGGTTTCGACGAGCACGAGATCACCGCGTTGGCCGGGTCGGGCGCGATGGTCGTCCCGGACCGGGAGGAGGTGCGTGACGGCGATCAGGCTGTGGGAGGGGCCCGAGCTGAGTGACACACCGAGTGACGATGACGGCACGACGGAGCGGACGGCAACGACCTGACCGCCGGGCCGTCCACGGCGCCGCCGGCGAGGGCGGCACCGCCGAGCTCGCGGCGGTCACCAGCGCAGCGGCGGCCGGGGGTTTCGCAGCCGGAGCCTCGTTCGTCACCTGATGATTAACTTGGTGCTCCTGCCGGTGAGTGTGCTCGCGCGACGTGCGAGTCGGAACGATGATCGAACGGTCACCGGGTCAAGCGACGGGGATTGACGTGGACGCGGATGTGATCGTGGTGGGCGCGGGGCTGGCCGGGTTGGTGGCGACGGCCGAGCTGGCTGATGCGGGCCGGCGGGTCGTGGTCGTCGACCAGGAGGGTGAGCAGAACCTGGGTGGGCAGGCGTTCTGGTCACTCGGCGGGTTGTTCCTGGTCGACAGCCCCGAGCAGCGCCGGTCGGGTATCAAGGACTCCCACGCCCTGGCGACACAGGACTGGTTGGGCACCGCGACGTTCGACCGCGGTGTGGACGACCCGGTGGGTGAGGACTACTGGGGCAGCCGCTGGGCGCACGCGTACCTGGAGTTCGCCGCCGGGGAGAAGCGGTCGTGGCTGCACGCGCAGGGGCTGCGCTGGATCCCGCTGGTGGGCTGGGCAGAGCGGGGCGGCTACCTGGCCGATGGGCATGGCAACTCCGTGCCGCGGTTCCACACCACCTGGGGTACCGGCCCCGGCGTGCTCGCCCCGTTCGTGCGCCGCGTGCGCGCCGCCGAGGCCGCGGGGCGGGTGCGGTTCGCCTTCCGCCACCGCGTCGACACGCTGCTGACCACCGACGGTGCCGTCGACGGAGTCGGCGGTGCCGTGCTCGAACCCACCGACGTCGCTCGTGGTGCGCGCAGCTCCCGCACCGAGACCGGCCAGTTCGAGCTGCACGCCCCCGTCGTGCTCGTCACCTCCGGCGGCATCGGCGCCAACCACGACCTCGTCCGCGCCAACTGGCCCACCCGCCTCGGCGCCGCGCCCAAGCAGATGATCTCCGGGGTGCCCGGGCACGTGGACGGGCGCATGCTGGCCATCGCCGAGCAGGCCGGCGGCCGGCTGGTCAACCGCGACCGCATGTGGCACTACACCGAAGGCATCCGCAACTGGAACCCGATCTGGGACAACCACGGCATCCGGATCCTGCCCGGCCCCTCCTCGATGTGGTTCGACGCCCGCGGCCGCCGCTTCCCCACCCCGAACTTCCCCGGCTTCGACACCCTCGGCACCCTCAAGGCCATCGGCGACACCGGCTACGACTACTCCTGGTTCGTCCTCACCCAGAAGATCATCGAGAGGGAGTTCGCGCTCTCCGGGTCGGAGCAGAACCCCGATCTGACCGGTAAGGACATCAAGCTGACGCTGGGCCGGGTCCGGGCCGGAGCGCCAGAACCGGTCGAGGCGTTCAAGCGCCACGGCGCCGACTTCGTCGTCGCCGATACCCTCGACGAGCTCGTCGCCGGGATGAACGAGATCGGTGACGAGCCGCTGATCGACCTGACCGAGCTGCGCCGCCAGATCGTGGCCCGCGACCGCGAGATGGACAACCCTTTCGCCAAGGATCTGCAGGTGATGGCCATCCACAACTCGCGGCGCTCCGTGACCGAGCGCCTGGCCCGCACCGCCGCCCCGCACAAGATCCTCGACCCGAAGGCCGGCCCGCTGATCGCGGTGCGGCTCAACATCGTCACCCGTAAGACCCTCGGCGGCCTGCAGACCGACCTGTCCGGTCGGGTCCAGTCCACCTCCGGCGCGCCCGTGCCCGGTCTCTACGCCGCCGGTGAGGTCGCCGGGTTCGGCGGAGGCGGCGTGCACGGCTACCGCTCTCTCGAAGGCACGTTCCTGGGCGGGTGCATCTTCTCCGGCCGCCAGGCCGGCCGGGCGATCGCTGCGGGCTCCGCGGCATGACCGGCAAGCTGCGCAGCGCGCGCCTCCTGCTCACCGAGCTCGGTACCCCGTCCCTGCAGCCGTGGCGCCATCTCTTCCGCGACGACCGCCCCGTCCCACCGGGCCGGCTGCGTGCGGTGTTCCGCGGCGTGTCGACCGTCCTGCTCGACAACGGCGACACCGCTGCGCTCACCGACGGCTTCTTCAGCCGGCCCAACATCGTCTCGACCCTCGCCCGGCCGATACGACCCGACGCCCGCCGCATCAGCGCCGCGCTGCACCGAGCCGGCATCACCCAGCTCGCTGCCGTGTTCGTCGCCCACTCCCACTTCGACCACGCCCTCGACGCCCCCCGCGTCGCCGCCCGCACCGGCGCCCAGCTGCTCGGCTCGGAACCCACCGCCCAGATCGCCGCCGGCTACGACTTCCCCGCGCACCGGATGACCGTCGTCACCCCCGGTCGACCGCTGCAGTTCGGGGTGAGCACGACATCCTGGAACCCGAGGAACGTCGACGCGTCATCCAACGCCCATGTCGGTAACCACCAACGTGTCCCTGTCCGGGCACCGCATCCGCCTCGACGCGCCGGGCAGCAACTTCCGGCGCCTCCCGGTCGTCAGGGCAGCTTCGCGACGGTCAGGAGGACCGCCGAGTCCTCGAGGGCCTCCAGGCTGTGCCGGGCGTCGGGCACGATCAGCAGGTCACCCGAGCGGCCCTCCCACGACAGCTCCCCGCTGCGCAGCCGTACCCGGCCCCGCAGCACGTGCACCGTGGCCTCGCCCGGGTTCTCGTGCTCGGCCAGACCCGAACCTTTGATCATCCCGATCACGGTCTGGCGCAGCACCTTCTCGTGCCCCCCGTACACGGTGTCCGCGGTGTGACCCCCACCCGCGTCGGCCGCGGCCGTGAGCTGCTGCTGGGCGAGCGCATCCAACGAGATCCTCTGCATACGAGCCGTCCTCCATCGACGTGGCTGTCGTTCCGGTCGGCCGGGCCGGTGTGACGACCCACCATCGGGCAGGTGCGACAACGGCGGTCGTGCCGGGCAGCACCGCCCGGACGACTCGTCGGCGGGGATCTCCATCAGCTGGTGCCGGGCTCGTCGAGCAGCTCCGCGAGCACGACGGCCTCGCTGATCTCCGCATTCTTGGTGGCGGTCAGCAGGGTGACCGGCTGATCGGTGGCCAGCTCGCGCAGGTGCGCCAGCGCCTCGGCGCGCAGCGGATCGGTGAGCTCAGCGCGGTAGCGACGACCGAACTCGGCGAACAGGGCCGGGTCGTGGCCGTACCACTTGCGCAGCACCGTGGACGGGGCGATGTGCTTGCACCACTCGTCGAGATCGGCCTTGTCCTTGGACAACCCCCGTGGCCAGATCCGGTCGACCAGGACCCGAACCCCGTCGTCGGGGGTGCGCTGCTCATACACCCGTCCCACCTTGACCTGGCCTGTGTTCGGCATCGCCTGGCTCCTCGGAAGTCCGGTGGGATGATCGGCCGCCCGCCGTCGGTGGGAGGGGAGGGCGGCCGGATGCGTACCCGGGAGATGACCGCCCTCGTTCTCCCACCTCGACCAGGCCGGGTCGGACCCGGCGGGAACGACGTCCGCGGCGGTCACGCGAGATACCCGCGACACCCGGACGTGCATCCGCGTTCGACCATCCGGATCGGCATCGCACACCCCACAGCGCGTTCGACGGTGACGCCGGGGTCCGGGGCGTTGACGATTTCCCCGATGCTACCCCTGGCGCCGCGCCGGCGCCGGTGTTCCTTCAACGCGCGCAGGTGCCGTGGCCCGGCCGTGGCCAGCGGGTCACGGGTGCTGCCGTAGGCGGCGCCGGGTGATGCCTCCACGTCGCAACAGGGGGTCTACGGCTCTGCCTGGTCGTGGCCGAGCAGCGCGGGCCAGGCCCGGTGCACGACGGCGGCGAGGGGAACGGCGATGATCGCGCCGATGATCCCGGCCAGAACCGTGCCGATCACCAGGGCCAGTCCGATCGCCAGTGGGTGCAGCCGCACGTAGCGCCCGACGATCATCGGCTGGTACAGGTGGGCTTCGAGCTGGTCCTCCACGGCGATCACGGCGAGCAGGATCAGGGTGGGAACCCAACCCAGCGCGCTGAGCGTGACCAGGGCGGCGATGCCGCCGGCGACGAGGGTCCCGATGATGGGGATGAAGCTGCCGATGAACACCAGGATGGCCAGCGGCAGCGGAAGGGGGGTGCCGAGCAGCAGCAGGGTGACGCCGATGACCACGGTGTGGACGACCGCGATCACCGCGGTACCGCGGATGTAGCCGCCCAGCGCGGTCCAGGCCCGGTGTCCGGCCCGGTCGGTCCGGGTCCGCGCACGAGAAGTGAACGGGGTCAGGAGCCAGCTCCAGATGCGCTCGCCGTCGGAGAGCAGGAAGAAGGTGATGAACAACGTCAGGACGAGGCTCGTCGCGAACTCGAACAGGTAGCCGGCCCCGGTGGTTGCGATCGCGACGGCCTGGCCTCGGTTGCTGTGCAACCAGTTGGTGATCGTGGTGTCGATGCCGAGCAGTTGGCTCCTACCTGCGGCGCTGGAGGTGCTGGTGGCCAGGGCGTCGCGGATCTGGTGCACGGTGGTGAGGAGCTGGTCGACCAGGGCGGGGATCTGCGGCGCGGCGCGCAGCGCCACGACGTAGCCGACACCGGCCAGGATCGCCGCGGCCACCACCAACGTCAGCCCCGCGGCGGCCACCGCGGGCAGCACCCGCCGCAACATGGCGGTCAACGGGCGCAGCAGTGCGGTCAGCAGCAGCGCCGCGATCAGCGGCACCACGACCAGATGGAGCAGGGCCAGGACCTGCACCCCGGCGTAGGCGGTGACCCCGACCAGAAGCAGCCGCCACGACCAGCCGACCGCAACCGACAGCACGTGTGGGATGCCGACGCTCGCACCCATCCGGGCCCACGGTGCGTTCGTCCACGTGGGAGAGACACCGCCGGGCCGCCGCGGCGCACCATCGTCGCCTACCGGCGTCCCCGTTCCCGCACCGGTCTCCGGCCCGGCTGCCCCGGGCGCGTTGTTCACCGGCTCGCTCGTTGCCGACGCGGCGGTTGCCGGCGGGGCGCCGTCGCTGTCGCCGACGTCAGGCTGGTTTCGGGGCGGTGGTCTGGTTCCGGGTCCCGGCCGCGGAGTCATGGGCGGGGTCTCCTTCGTCGTGTAGCAGCGGAGAGCGGGCCAGCAGCACGGTGCTGGCGCCGATCAGGACCGCGCCGACGACGGCCCCGGCGATCCAACCGCCGGTCCGGACGTGCTCGCCGAACACCGCGATGCCCAACCCGAACGCGACGATCGGGTTGGCCAGGGTCAGCGCGGGCTGGGAGGCGACCAGCCGGCCGGCCTGCATGGTCTTCTGCAGGGTGAGGAAGAACAACGGGCCGATCACGATCAGCAGGTAGGTGTGCCAAGCGGTGAACACCCCGGCCAGGCCCGCCACCGCGTAGTCGCGGGTGATGACGGCGATGAGGGCCGCGGTGAGCCCGAAACCGACCCCGGTGGCGATGCCGAGGAACGCGGCACGCCGCGAGTGTCGGCTGCGGTGGCCGATCACGAGGAACCCGGCGGCGACCGCGAGTGTGACGCCGATCGCGAGCACGGACACCGCGGTGGGGGTGGCGCGCGGATCGCCCCCGGCGGGTTGCAGACAGTAGAGCATCAGTCCCAGCCCCACGGTCATCCCGGCGATCGCGATCCACTCCCGCGCATGCAGTCCGTTACGGAACACCGCTGCGGCCAGCAGCAACGTGAAGGCCAGTTCCAGCACCAGGATCGGCTGGACGAGCGCGATCGGCCCGGTGGCCAACGCCCCGGCCTGCAGAAGAACACCCAGGATGATCGACGCGATCCCGGCGAACCACACCGGCTTGTGGGCCAGCGACCAGATCATCGCCCACACCGAGGCCGGGCCGTCCCCGCCGGGTTCGGTGCGGGCGGCCTTACGCTGCAACACCGACGCGGCGGCGTTGGCCACGGCAGCCAGCACCACGAGCACGACACTCAGCCACATGCCGGGCCTCGGTCCTTCCGCTGCTGGGCGCCGGGCCCAGGGCAACCCGACGGGAACCCCGTCCCGATCCATGGACCTGCGATCCACACACTGGTGGCGCCGGTGTCGTCACCGTCGTGGTCAGCCGGATCGAGCCGGCCCGCGGCGACGCGGGGCAGGATCGGCATCCTCGTGCCATCGGCGAGGACGACGACCACGGCTAGGACGTCGAGGCCGGTCCGACCGCCGACGATCTGCGCGACCAGCGCGTCGTGGGTGCCGAAGTACTGCTGCACGGTCACATCCGTCCTCGCAACGAATCGGGGCACGTCATCTCGGTGCCCGCTCTCTCCGGCGGCCATGGTGCGGTCCGAGCCGGAAGGTCACCATCTGCGCGGCCTCGTGCTGGAGATACCCACTTCAGCGATGCGCAATCACAAGCATTGCCTCTCAGCACGGAATCGGGCGATCCGAGGCCGCCCGTGCGGCGTTCCCGGGCCCGCCCGAACCTCTCGGGACGGTGCCGTCCCCACCGGTGCGCGGCCCGGTCGGCGCGCAGCCGCCGCAGGTCCTTGCTGGACGCGAGCAGGCCCAGCAGGGCGAACTCCGCGAGAGGCCCGGCGTGCACCCCACGGGAGCTGGTGACGGTCACCCTCGCCGGCTCGTGGGATACCTGGCACAACCGGGATCCCCGCGATGGTCGCCCGGGTAGCGCGCCGGCGGCAGCAGGTCATGGTCGGTGTGCACCTCGTCGCCGGGCACAGCGGCGATCCGTGCCGTCAGGTGGTCCTCCAGCGGAGTCGCGATCGCCACCGGCGCCGTCATGCGTGGCCTCCTCTCCCGACCGGGTTACGCGAGTATCGGGGTGTACGGGTTCGTGTTCTGGCTGCCGACGATCGTCACGGCGGCGTCCGGGGGCCGCGCAACCCTCGCCGCCGACCGCGGTGGTCGTCGAGGGCGCGCGGCGGGGCGTCCCCGTGGTGGTCTCCCGGCGGGCGATGACCCACCTCAGCGCTTGACGAGGGCAAAGCGCACGTTCATGCTCCCTACAAGCAATGCGTTATCGCAACTATTGTTTGTGGGGGTGGTTCGGTGTCAGCTCGGTTCCGAGCCCGCGGCGGGCACGCGGCCCACATCGACCCGGATCACGCCCGGTCACACCGCACCCAAAGGAGGCAGTCGAGCAGTTCCGCGGTCGGGGGATCTCATTTCCCGGCCGCAGTTCACGGGGACGTCGCAGGGCAGAAACGAATCCTGAGGAGCTTGACATGACCGCAGTGGATACTGGTGACCCGGGCCGCAGGGCCTCGGCCGCACACTCGTTGGATGTGGAGGAGCCGCTGACTCCCGAGGTGGTGCCGAGCCCGTTGAGCGGCGACCCGCTGCTGCTGGCGCTGCCGACGTTCGCCGTCGGGGCGATCGGGCTGGGGCTGTACCTGTGGGGCTACATCCCCAGCGGGGGCATGCTGGCCATCCTGGGAATCGTCGCCGGCCTCGGTGTCGGGGCCGGTTCGGTCTGGGCGGCGGCGCTCGGGCAGAGCGCGGTGGCGGGGATCCTCGGGGTCTTCTCCGGATTCTACGTGAGCTTCACCGTGCTGGTGCTGGGCCTGACACATGGCTGGTGGGGCATCAATGCCGCCGACCCGGCCAACGCCACGATCGTGGTGCACACCCAGGCGACGTTCCTGATCGCGTTCCTGGTCTTGTTCGTGGCCATCACCCTGACCACCCTGCGGCTGTTCATGGCCTTCACCGTGTTGATGGTGCTGGTGGACATCACGGTGGTGTTGGTGCTGCTCGGGGTACTCAACGGCTCCACCGGGCTGTTGCAGGCCGGCGCGATCGGGGTGTGGGCGTTCGTCGCGGTCGGGCTCTACATCTGGGCGGCGCAGATGTCGGTGGGCACGGGCGGAAAGCCGATGGCGCTGGGCAAGCCGATCATCACCTGACCCGGCCCGGGGCCGTGGCCCACGGCGTTGTCGCCGATCGCGGCCGGGCCGGCCATCGCTGGCCGGCCCGGCCGCCATTCCCGCGATGACGCAGGCGTGCTGGGGGCACGCGATCAGGTATCTCCGCGATCGGTCACGACCCGGGGGATCACCAGTGGGGACCTCGTTGCTCAGCCGCGTTCCAGGTCGCGGAGCGCGCCATCCCCGTGGGGCCGACGCCGGCGTTCCGTGGCCGGGCCCTGCCCGAGGAGGAGCCACCTGCGCGGGCTCCTGCCGTACAGGGCAGGCGGTGCACTCGACCGGTGCCGATACCGGGACACGTTCCGCAACATTTGGCGGTACGCAACGTCTGGGTGCAAACTGGTGCGGTGAGTACGAAGGGTGATGAATTGGCCCAGCCCATCATCGATCATATGTCCGATGACGTTGAAGCGGTGATGCTGGCCGCCCGGGTCCTGGTCGCGGTCAGTGCCCAGTCGGTGGCCGCGGTCGAGGACGAGGTCACACTGCCGCAGTTGCGCGTCCTGGTGATGGTGGCCAGCCGAGCCGAACTCAACCTGGGCAGCATCGCGGCCGGGCTGGGTGTGCACCCGTCCAACGCGACAAGGGCGGTTGATCGGCTGGTCAAGGCCGGGTTGCTCGACCGGCGCGACGACCCGACCGATCGCCGCAACCTGGTTCTGGAGCTGACGTCGGCCGGTCACAGCCTGGTCGAGCGGGTGATGAACGACCGCAGGGCGGCGATCGCGGACATCCTGACGCGGATGCCGGCGGCCCGACGGCGCTCGCTCGTCCCGGTCTTGCGCTCGTTCGCCGCGGCGGGCGGCGAGGTGCCCGACGACGCGGCCTGGTCGCTGGGCTGGACCACGGATTGACCAGGGCGCCACGGGTCTGTCCGGGTCACCCCGGACCGGCCGGCCGGACCGGCCGCCCGGGTGGTCATCCCACTTGGTCCTTCGGTCCTGTAGCGGCAGTGGCACGCGGTCCGGTCGGAACGGTCGGTGACTGCCTCCTCCGACCGGCTCGCCATCGCCATCGGGATGCGGTGATGATGCGTTCGCGGTGGTGCTCCTCGGCCAGGTCGCGCAGTCGTCCGTCGAGGAGGTGGTCGGCGGTGATCAGGCCCAGCAGCGTGCCGGGATGGTCACGGTCGACCACGGGCGCGGCGCTCACCCCGTTCTCGGCGAAGCGGGACGCCACCGTGCGAAGCGTGTCGTCGGCGTGGACGACCAGTGGATTCCGCACGAGGATCGAAGCGGTGCTCGCGTCGGGGTCGCTGCAGTCGAGGATGGCCTGGCGGGGTGCCACGCCGGCCAGGTGACCGTTCTCGTCGAGCACAGGGAACAGCCGCTGCAGCGGATTCCCGGCCCGTGCGGAGTTGGGGTTGCCGGGCCGGGGCACGGTGGCGAGCAGGAGTGGCGGGGGTGGTGGCAGGGGATCGCTCACGCCGAGCATGGCCGGTCCGGGGTGCATGACCTCGGTGGCGAGGAGCACCTCGAGCGGGTCCACCTCATATTCGCGCGAGAGGTGGTAGCCGCGCCGGGCGATCTTCTCGGTCAGGACCGAGCGACGCAGCAGCAGCGCCGAGACGCCGTAGGCGGTGCTGGACACGACGAGCAGTGGGAGCAGGGCGCTCCACGCGTGAGTCAGCTCGAGGGCGAACACGATCCCGGTCAACGGGGAGCGCATCACCCCGCCGACCACTGCGGCGAGCCCGATCAGCGCCCAGAACCCCGGGCCGGTGTCGGGGAACACGGTTCCCTCCAGCGCCCCGAGCGCCGCACCGATCATGAAGGTCGGGGCGAGGACACCTCCGGAGGTACCCGACCCCAACGACAGTCCCCAGATCAGGCTCTTCACCACCAGGATGCCGAGGATCAGCGACATGGCGGCCCGTCCGCTGAGCAGGTCGGCGATCACGTCGTAGCCGACGCCGAGCGCGCGCGGTTCGATCAGGCCGCCGATACCGATGATCAGGCCGCCGATCGCGGGCCACCACATCCAGTGCACCGGAAGACGGGCGAAGGTGTCCTCGGAGAAGTACACCAGCGCCGTCACGGCGACGGCGAGGAGCCCGCCGAGCACCCCGGCGGCGACGCACAACAGCTCGGACAACGGGCCCGGGTGCAGGCTGGCGGGATCGATCGGGAAGATCGGAGCGGTGCCCAGCAGGGCCCCGCGGACGACCGTGGCGACGGTGACCGCTGCGGCGACGGGCAGGAAGCTACGTGGCCGCCACTCGAACAGCAGCAGCTCGACGGCCAGCAGGACCGACGCGAGCGGGGCGTTGAAGGTGGCGGCCATCCCGCTCGCCGCGCCGGCCACCATCAGCGCCTTGCGTTCGTCGGCGCTCAGGTGCAGCCCCTGCGCCAGCAACGACCCGATCGCCCCGCCGGTCATGATGATCGGACCCTCGGCCCCGAACGGGCCACCGGTACCGATGGCGACCGCGGCGGAGACCGGTTTGAGGACCGCGACCCGGGGCTCGACGCGGCTGCGTCGCATGAGAATGGCCTCGATCGCCTCGGGCATGCCGTGACCGCGGATCTTCTCCGAGCCGTAGCGGGCCATCACCCCCACGACCAGCCCGCCCACGACCGGGGCCCCCAACACCAACCACGCCGGGGCGTGCGCCGCCCCGGGCGCGCTGAGGGCGGTCGAAACGCGTGTGTAGAACACCAGGTTGGTGATCAGACCGATCAACCGCAGCAGCGCCCACGCCACCACCGCACTGACCGCACCGATCGGCACCGCCCACGCGATGATGAACAGCACCCGCGGGGTCAGGGTGAAATCCGCCAGGTGGGTCAGGCGCGCCGCCGGTGTCGGCCCGTCACCTTCTTCGATGCGCGTCATCTGCTCCACCTCACGGGGATGGCGATCCCGAGTCCGGGGATCGCCGCCCCGGTGTCGGGGCTGCCGGCCGACAGCCGAGCCCGTCCACGACCGCAATCGGTAGAGCGCTCAGCCCGCCGCCCGCCCCTACATCCTGTCCGCATTGTCCTCCGACCGTCCTGCGTAAAGGCAATGATTGCGATAACCTACGTGGCCGGCAAGTCTGGAGGCGGGGACGTGACCAGCACAACTCGGCGCCGGTAGGTTCGTCGCGGTCCGGTCCGGCGATGCGCCACGTCGGGCCATGATCGGTGCCGACCGCACGGTCGCCGTCGAGGCACTGATCGGAGGGGAGGCTCTGTGATCGTCACACGGTTGTTGCTGACCCCCATCTGTCATGTCGCGCCCCCCGGGATTCCCGGCGACGTCGTCCGGGTGAGCGACGGCGGGGTCGAGATCTATCTGCTTCCCGACGAGTTCGCCGCCCACACCGAGGTGTCCCTCCGTGCGAGGCTCGCCCAAGGGCAGAGCACAGGCTGCGACGCAGATGACGGCACGAGGAGTGCTACCGCTGGATCCACCGACCAGGACGGTGGTCACCGGTCCGGCGCGTAGTCCGCGTGGCGACCGGAGCGGGTTCGCGCGGTCCCTGTCGTGACATGTCCGATGGCGGGTGTGGCTACCGTGGTCCGGATTCGGTCGGTCCGTCGGTCCGTTCCGCGTGCCGGGCGATCCACAACGACAGTGCGGCAAGGGGGAGCTCGACGGCCAGCGCGAGAGACAGCGACGCGACGAACGGCCAGCCCGGTGCGGCCGTGGTGCAGTCGAACCAGGCGTCGATGACGAGAAGCGTCGCGGTCGTGGTGGCCGTGATCGGGATCCAGGTGGAGCGACGGGTCGCGAACCAGGCGGTCAGGGCCAGGGACGACGCCTCGGCCAAGTCGAGGCCGACCCAGGCGAGGCGCCAGTGGTGGGCCTGGGTGCGAGTCGGTAGTGACACTGCGAGCCAGCCGATCCACGGAAGCAGGCACACGCTCAGCACGATGAAGACGGGCGCCACCCAGCGCGGGACCGGCGTCGTCGAGATGACCTCTGCCGTCGATCCCGGACGGGAGCGCTTCCCGCGGCGGGTGTTGCGGTCCGGACCTTCAGGCCAGCTCGTCACGTCTCATCCCCCCTCGGACCGGTGCTCGCGGCGCGACGACGGACGCGACGTCCAGGACCGTGGCCACGGAGCTTCCCGCAGTTCACCGGCGCAGCAGCTCAACGGGGTAGCGGTCGTGCCGGTGGGGATGCGGAAGGTCCGAGGATCACGTCGCCTCCATCGGACGCGGTCCACCGGGAGCCGGCCCGGGCGTCGTGGGTGTGGGGGGTGTGGGGGGTGGCGCGAACCCACAGCGCCAGCAGTGGTCGGTCTCCTCGGCGGTGGGCATGGCACCGCATTCCGGACACAGCTGGTGCAGCCAGCAGACCGGGTCACCACCCTGTCCGTCGCCGGCATCGTGGCGCGGGTGTTCCACAGGATCAGCGACCGGCGACATCGACCGTCATCGGGACCGTGGATCGTCGTCGGGGTGGGTCTCGCGGGCGACGGCGCTGCCGGCGAGCTCGGAGGGTGCGGTGTGGCCACCCACGTGCGCCTCCTCGCGGAAACGCTCCACCAGGTGCGGGTAGTGCAGCTCGAATGCCGGACGCTCCGACCGGATCCGGGGCAGCTCGGTGAAGTTGTGCCGCGGCGGCGGGCAGGACGTGGCCCACTCGAGCGAGTTGCCGAAGCCCCACGGGTCGTCGACCGTGACGACCCTGCCGAACCGGTAGGACTTGAAGACGTTCCAGATGAACGGCAGCGTCGACGCGCCGAGCACGAACGCCCCGATC
>NZ_MKVV01000021.1 GCF_001899645.1 Pseudonocardia sp. 73-21
AAGCGCGACCCCGACGCACCCCACCGTCCACGCCCCGGCCCCCGCCTCTGTCTGCGCTGCCCGGGACCGTTCGACCAGGTGCGCCCACACCGCGTCGCGCACCGGCTGCGGGCAGCGGCGACCCAACAGCCGCTGGCGCACCTCGTCGAGCGGCACCCACCGATCCGGCAGCCCGGCGAACCCGCGTCCGTCGACCGACAGCGGCTCGGGCCCGGTGACCAGCCACCCGAACGCCGAGCGCGCGGCGTCGAGCGGCATGTCTGTCGGGCCGAAAGCGGCCCTCGGAATCGCGTTCCTGTCCTGCATCCTTCGGCTCCTCGCCTCGCTTGGGAATCAGCGAGGAAAGAACGCCACAACCGGTGGTACCAAACCGTTTCCGATCACTTACCGATGAGGTACGAACCGCTTACCGCCGACCGCGCACCGGGTCTCTCGACCAGTCGTGTCCGGCCGATCGTCGTGGCGGTCTCGGCCGTTGTGACCTCCCAGGGTCACGCCCGTGAACAGGTTAAACATCGCGTGGTACCTGATCGGTGCCTCAGCGGTAAGCGTTCGGTACCCGGCCGCTAAGCCGGTACGACCGACCTCGCCGGCCGCGTCAGCCGCCGCCACCGTCGTGAAGCAGCGGCGATCGCTGGGCCCGGATCGACCCCGCCCGGGCGCTGCGAGAACGGCACACGGAACAGCCCTGAGAATGGAAGTTCAGGAACAGAGGTGAATATCGGAATGTCCCCACCGGGGCTTGATGACGGAGTTCAGGGGGTGTCCTCGGCCGCGCTTCGGATGCGGCCGTCCCCCGGATCTCTGGAGCAGCCCATGCAGCCTGACGGACAGTCGCGGGCCACCGAACGGCCCGGCGACCCCGGTGCCACCACCCCGAGCCAGGCGAGACGCGGCCGAGCGGTCGTCGAGTTCCGGCCCTACCCGACCGCGCCGACCCGCACCCGGCGCAGCCCGGCGAACTCCGGACGCCCCGACACCCGGCGCGGCAACCCGGCACCCACCCCGTCCACCATCTGGTTCACTCCGGACCAGGCTCCGGTCCAGCACGAGACCCCCTCGCACGCCAGCTCCAGGACATCGACAACGCAGGACGTGGGCTCGGCGCTCCCGTCGTCCGCGGGAGGCGTGCCGGACGCGGAGCCGTCGGGATCGGCCTGGCCGCTGCCCGTGCTTGCCCGCGCCGTGACCTCGTTCAGCGAACCCGGCGCCACCGTCCTGCTCCAGCCCTGGACGACCAGACACACTGGGACGGTCCCCGCCACCGCGGTCGCAGCGGTCGCCGAGCTCGGCCGCCGGCCGCTCCTCGGAGACCCTCCCGGGTCCGTCGACAGTACCGCCGCTGACAGCACCGATCCTGAGGGCACGGACGACCGGGTCGACCTGCTGATCACCGACATGCCCGCGCGGCACGACGCGGCCGGACAGACCGACTCCCTGGCCCGGCTGGCCGCCCGGGCGTTACGGCTCGGCGGCGTCCTTGTGGTCCTCACCCGGTGTGACCGCGACGGCGGGGTTCTCGTCGACCCGACCGGGCCGATGGTGACCGCCGGGCAGAACGCCGACCTGCTCTACCTCCAGCACATCGTCGCCGTGCACCTCACACCCGCCGATCTCCGCGCTCACCCCGCCCACCGGGCTGACGAGCGGGCGCCCGCGCCGCACCGGCGCGTGCACAGCGACGTCCTGGTCTTCGCCCAACCTCATTCCTCCGGAAGTTCAGGCGAACCGAAGGGTCTTCAGGAGGAACCCGAGGGGGGTGTCGGCGTTCCCGAGGGTAGTGGGGCGGGGGTTCCCGGTGATCCCGGCGCTGCGGGGTCGGGTGGCTCGGTGAGCAGCTCGCGGGCGGAGCGGGCGTAGTGGATCGCGGTCTTGGAGCTGAGACCGAACACCTCGGCCAGATGCAGCGGATCGGGACCTTGGACGAGGGCTTCCTCGAGGTGCCGGTCTCGGCGGATCCGGTCGAGGGTCGCGGGGAGCCCCCGCAGTTCACGGTCGACCCACGGGGGGCTGACCGGTCCAATCCCGGGGGCGCTGGCGCGGCTGATCAGCAGATGCGGGTTCGCGGTGACCGGCCAGCGCCGGCGGCGATGGTCGAGCCAGGCGAGCAGGACGGTTCGGATGAGGTCATCGAGGCGCCGCTCGTGGCCGTTGATGGTGAGCCGCAGGTTGCCCAGGTCGACGTCGCGCAGCTGCATGGCGCGGACGTCGCTCGGACGGGCGGCGTGCACGGCGGCGAGGACGAGGAACACTCGCGCCTGCGGGGTGGCCCCGGCCGTGAAACTGAGCCCGATCTGCCCAGCCGCCAGGGGCTGCAGCAGCCCGGTGGATGCTGTGCCGACACGGAGGCGGGCGGCGGGGTTGGTGAAGACCTTGCCGGTGCGTTTAGCCCAGCCGAACAGGGAGCGCAGCGCGACCAGTGTGGTGATCCGCTGGTGGCCGTGCAGGTCCGCGACCGCGGTGAGCAGGTCGTCGTAGGTGATCTCGCGCAGGTGGCTATGTGCGCCGGACCACGCGAGCAGCGCGGGGCGTGCGACGGCAAGGTAGCCGGGGATCGATCGTTCGTCGCGTGGTCGGGTCCGGACGTTGCCGGTGGTCAGGGTGAGCGCCCACTCGCGGGTGTCGGCGGCGATGCCTGGGGCGAGGTCGGCGAGCTGTCGGTCGACCCAGGCGTGGAACGCCGGCACCCGATCGTCGAGCAGGACCCCGACGCCGGCGAGGATGTCGGTGGTGCGCCGCAGGGAGGCCGACCGGGCGCGCAGGACATCGGCGTAGTCGGAGTAGCGGACCTGCTCTCCCTCTCCGAGCTGGGAGAGCACCATGACCAGGTTGCGGTTGAGGGTCGACACAACAGCGTCACTCCAACCACGGAGCTGAGCCTGGCTGGCGGCGAGGGCGAGAGCGGCGCGCAGGACTGGGTTGTCGCCGACGGGCTCACGGCGCAGATCGACCCGGCCGTAGCGGAAGCTACGGGCGAGCCCGTCGAACAACAGCAGCTGCGCGTCGGGCTGGCGCAGCGGGTCGCCGGCAGGATCGGCAAGTTGCCGTTGTGCTCGGCGTTGGGCGATCAGGTCGCCGCGGGGTTTGAACGTCATGCCCGCAAAGAACAGTTGGTGGACTCGCACGTGGCGGACGTGCGGGAGCAATACGGTGTGCCGCTCGACGTAGGGCCGGTCGAGACGAGCCTGGTCCCAGCACAGCCGACAGTGCCCGACCCGCAGAGGAACGACGCGAGCGCAGGCCTCGCACGGCCCGACCGGGTAGGCCCGGGCATAGCGCAGGCACGGGATGCATCGGCCTCGGTAGCCGGTCACGCCCCAGGCCAGGCAATCCGGGCAGCTGAGCACCGGGCGGTTCGCGCGGCGGTCCATTGCTCAGGCCGGGGGCAGTGTGCGGCCGTCACGGCGCCGCGGGACGACACCGAGCGGCCCGCCGCGATCGCCCGCGGTCACCGACGCCGCGATGGAAGCGGTGTCGGTGGCGGGGCGGGTGACGGTGTCGGGCTCGGGGATCAGCAGCTCACCGACCTCGCAGCCGAGGACGACGCAGATGACGTCGAGGTCGGCGAGCTTGAGCGAGATCGGCCGGCCCGACCACAGGCCCGACATCTTGCCCGCCGAGATCACCAGGCCGTGCTCGGCGAGGCTGCGCTGCAGCTCGGAGGCCTTCCAGATGCCGCGGTTTGCCGCGGCCAGACGCAGGTTCCAGCGCACTCAGATCAACCCTTCCAGTCGTGCCGCCGCCCGGGCCTGCCCGGCGATCCAGGCGTCCTCAACGTGGCTGCGGTGCACGTGGACGTAGCCCATGGTGGTCGCGATCCAGGCGTGACCGAGCAGCTCCTGGATCATGATCAGGTCCATTCCGGTGCGGTAGAGCTGCGAGGCGCAGTAGTGGCGCAGCACGTGCGGGGTGAGCCGCGACGCCCACGCCGGCAGATGCGTCGCCGCGGCCCTGGCGAGGCCTTCGCGCAGGACGTCGTCGCCGACGCGGGCCTTCGTGCCGTCGAGGTTGCGCCGCTCGGAGCAGAACAAAGGTGCCCCGGGCCGGGTGTGGTTGTCGTCGAGATGGCCCCACACGTCCTCGACGTACCAGCGCAGCAGCCGGTCCGCGCCGCCGATCATCGGGACCATCCGCTCGCGCGGGCCCGATCCCCGCGAGCCCTTCCCGTGCCGGACATGGATCTTGCCCAGCCGTCCGAGGTCCCACTTGAGGTCTGCGAGATCGAGATGGCGGGCCTCGTTGACGCGCAATCCGACGGTGGCCATCAGCCGGGCGGCGGTGTAGTTGCGCGCGGTCGGGGCGAACTTGCGGCAGGTGGTGAGCTGCGCGGCCCAGCGGCTGAACAGGTCCTCGACCTCGGTGTCGCCGGGCGGCACCCGCAGCTTCGCGTCCTTGGTCCCACGGGGCTGGTTCATCTCGTCGACCGGGCAGGTCACGACCTGGCCGGTCATCTGAGGTTCCCCCGCTAGCTCGGAGACCGACGATCATGGCCGTAGGCCGTGAAGGGAGTCTCTGATGGCAGCACCGAAGAAGTACCCCGACGAGCTGCGTGAGCGCGCGGTCCGGCTCTACTTCGAGTCCGACCCGCGACCGGTGATCCGCCGGCTGGCCGAGCAGCTGGGCGTGCACCATGAAGCGTTGCGAACCTGGATCCGCCAGGCCCAGGCCGACCGCGCCCAGCGCAGCGACCTACCGACCACCGCGGAGGTCGAGGAGCTGCGCCGGCTCCGGCGGGAAAACACCGAGCTGCGCCGGGCCAATGAGATCTTGAAGGCGGCGAGTGCTTTTTTCGCCCAGGAGATGGACCCGACAAAGAGGCGATATTGAAAGCCGTCAGCCATCTCCGTGACCGGTTCGGGGTCGACCCGGTCCTGCGGGTCCTCGACGTCGCACCCTCGACGTTCTACGGCTGGCTCGTCCAACAACAGTATCCCTCAGCCCGCCGCCAAGCCGACGAGCAGATCCTCACGGAGATCACGAAGATCTACGACCGCTCGGGTGGCACCTACGGTTCTCCGCGGATCCACGCCATCCTGCACCGCCGCGGCGTGCGCATCTCCCGCAAACGGGTCGAACGGCTGATGCGCGAGCACGGCCTGCAAGGCGCGTTCCTGCGCAAGAAGTGGCGCACCGCCTCGACCAGGCAGAACCCGAACGCCGACCCGGCGCCAGACCTGGTCAACCGGGACTTCACCGCGCCGGCGCCCAACCGGCTCTGGGTCGCTGACGCGACCCGCATCCCGTGCGGACAGGGCGTGTTCTGGCTGGCCGCGGTCCGCGACGCGTTCTCCAACCGGATCGTCGGCTGGCGCTGCTCGGACCGCTGCGACACCGACCTCATCCTCGGCGCTCTCGAGTACGCGGTCTGGTCGCGCGGTATCCGCGACGGCCAGGTCATCCACCATTCGGACCGCGGCTCGAATTACACATCGCTGCGGTTCGGGCAGCGACTCGATGACCACGGCATTCTCGCATCGATGGGTTCGGTCGGGGATTCCTACGATAATGCGCTGATGGAGAACTTCTTCTCCACCCTGAAAACCGAACTGGTGTACCGGAGGTCGTGGCGGACCCGCGATGAGGCGGAGAACGCGCTGTTCGCCTACATCGACGGCTGGTACAACACCGAACGCATCCAGGCCCGGCTCGGCTGGCGCTCACCCGACGAGTACGAAGCGGCCTGGCATGCTCGACCCGACGACCACCCAGCGGCTGCGGCCGCCGAACCCGACCCGGCATCCGCCAGGTAACCGACACTCCGGGCTACCGGG
>NZ_MKVV01000022.1 GCF_001899645.1 Pseudonocardia sp. 73-21
CCTGCAGGTGCTGGCCCGGCTCACCGGCACGGACGATCCGCTGGAGCACCGGCTCGTCGAGGCCTACTGGCTGGGCCGTGACCTGGGCGTCGACCACGCCCGGTTCGCCGACGAGCTGCTGGCGGTGATCGGGCCGCAGGCCGGCCACTACTGGACGCACCTGACGCCGGAGCTGCTCGCGTCGGGGTCGCCGGACCACGGTTTCCACGTGTTCGGCGTCTACCCCTGGTCGCGGCTGCTCGGCGCCGGCCCCGAGCCCCTGCACGTGCTGGACAGCTGCCGGATCCGGTGGGGTGTGGTCGTGGGCCGTGACGGGACGGGGGCCGAGGTGTCGACGAGCCACCTGACCTGGGACGGCGCGGTCCTGGACCTGGCGGGTCCGACGGTGGAACGCATCCCGGAGGCGAACGTGCAGGTGGACGTGGAGGTGGGCGACCAGGTGGCCCTGCACTGGGAGTGGCTGTGCGACCACCTCACCCCGACGCAGTGCGAGGCGCTCGAGGCGAGCACGCGACGCGAGCTGACGGCGACCACGGCCCGGCTCGTCGGATCGGCCGTGAGATGACGGAGAGAGCTCTGGACGGGCAGCCGAACCGCGCTGAGCGTCATCTCGCGCCCGAGCGGGAGACGCAGTCGTGAGGCTGCGGATCGCGCAGGACGAGGGCAGATCGGGTTCCACTGGGTCACGGCCGACGGGCGCCCGGTCTCCCTCCGCGTTCCTGGTCGGCGTCCGCGCCCGACAGCCCCTGGACCTGCTCGGCCCCGTCGATCCGGGGTTGCTGACGGTGCCGTAGTCGTGCGCGGAAATCGGTGCTCCGGCACCGATTTCCGCGCACGGGCGGCGGAGCCGCCGCGGTCGAGGCACCATCGACGGTGTGGGGCTCGCGCGTGCCGCACTTCTGGAGGACGACATGCCCGACGATCCCAACCCGTTCGGCTCGCTGGAGTCGCTGTTCGGCAAGCTGCTGGGCGGCCTGGACGGCATGGACGGCATGGAGGGATTCGGCGATCCCGGCCGGGGCCCCACGCGGGGCACGGGCCGGCTCGACCGCTTCGGCCGCGACCTCACCGCCGCCGCCCGCGCCGGGGAGCTCGACCCGGTGATCGGCCGCGCCGACGAGGTCGACCAGGTGCTGGAGGTGCTCGCCCGGCGCACCAAGAACAACCCCGTGCTCGTGGGCGACCCGGGCGTCGGCAAGACCGCCATCGTCGAGGGCATCGCCCAGCGCATCGCTGGAGTCGACGGGGACGGCGACGTGCCCGCGGTGCTCCGCGACGTGCGGATCGTGGCGCTGGACCTGGCCGGGATGGTGGCCGGCACCAAGTACCGCGGCGAGTTCGAGGAGCGGCTCACCACCGTCATCGACGAGGTGGTGGCCGCCGGGCGACAGGTCGTGGTGTTCGTCGACGAGCTGCACACCGTGATCGGGGCGGGCTCGGCCGAGGGCAGCGCGATGGACGCCGCCACCATCCTCAAGCCGATGCTGGCCCGCGGCGAGCTGCGGCTGATCGGCGCCACCACGGTGGGCGACTACCGCAGGCACATCGAGAAGGACCCCGCGCTGGAGCGCCGGTTCGAGCCGGTCACGGTGCCGGAGCCGAGCGTCGAGGAGACGGTCGCGATCCTGCGCGGGCTGCGCCGCAGGTACGAGGACCACCACGGCGTGCGGATCTCCGACGCCGCGCTGGAGGCCGCCGCGCGGCTCTCGGACCGCTACGTCCGCGACCGGTTCCTGCCCGACAAGGCCATCGACCTGATCGACCGGGCCGCGGCCCGCGCCGGGATGGGCGCGCCCGCGGCGGACGCCGAGGGGTTGCTGCGGGCCCGCGAGGTGGCCGTCGACGCGGAGGACTTCGAGCGCGCGATGGAGCTGACCCGGGAGATCGACCGGTTGGCCGCGGTCGGCCTGTCGAAGGGCGCGGGTGAGATCACCGCCGACAACGTCGCGCAGGTGGTCGCCCGGCGCACCGGCATCCCCGTCGCGTCGCTCGGCGTCGCCGACCGCGACCGGCTGCTCAACCTGGAGGAGCAGCTGCACCGGCGCATCGTCGGTCAGGAGGCGGCGGTCGAGGCCGTCGCCGACGCCGTGCGCGCGGGCCGCGCCGGGCTCGGGCATCCCGGGCGCCCGGTCGGGTCGTTCCTGTTCCTGGGGCCGACGGGCGTCGGCAAGACCGAGCTCGCCCGCGCGCTGGCCGAGGCCCTGTTCGGCTCCCCCGACCGGCTCGTGCGCCTCGACATGAGCGAGTACGCCGACCGCTCGGCCGTCACCCGGCTCATCGGGGCCCCGCCCGGGCACGTCGGCTACGACGAGGCGGGCCAGCTCACCGAGGCCGTGCGCCGCGACCCCTACACCGTGCTGCTGCTCGACGAGATCGAGAAGGCCCACGCCGAGGTGATCGCCACGCTGCTGCAGGTGCTCGACGCCGGGCGGCTCACCGACGCCCGCGGCCGGGTCGTCGACTTCCGGCACGCCATCGTGATCATGACGAGCAACCTGGGCTCCGAGGAGATCCTCGCGGGCGCGGACCCGGAGGTCGTGCAGTTCGCGGTGCGGCGGCACTTCCGGCCCGAGTTCCTCAACCGCGTCGACGACGTCGTGCCGTTCACCGCGCTCGGCCCTCCCGAGCTGCGGCGCATCACCGCCCTGCTGCTCGACGAGACGCGCGGCCGGCTCCGCGCGCAGGGCGTCGACCTGCTCGTGGACGACGACGCGGCCGACGTGCTGGCGCGTCTGGGCCACCGCCCGGAGCTGGGGGCGCGGCCGTTGCGGCGCACCATCGCCCGCGAGGTGGAACGGCGGCTGTCGAAGATGCTGCTCGGCGGTGAGGTGCGGACCGGGCAGTCCGTCCGGGTGGTGGTCGACGGCGACGGAGTGGGGCTGCGCGTCGGGGGCTGAGCGCCGGACGGCAGGGTGGCGGCCGTGGGACACCTGCCCGAACTCGTGACCGCCGAGCTCCCCGCCGCCGTCGCACTCCGCCACCGGCTGCACGCCGACCCCCGCCTCTCCGGCGACGAGGACGACACCGCCGACGCGGTCTGCGCCGCCATCGGGCTGCCGGGCACCCGCGTGGCGGACACGGGGCGGGTGCTGCGGATCGGTCCCGCCACGGGGCCCGCCGTCGTGCTCCGCGCCGAGCTCGACGGCCTGCCGCTGCGCGAGCAGAGCGGGATGCCCTGGGCGTCCACCACCGACGTCATGCACGCGTGCGGGCACGACGTGCACTGCGCGGCCGTGGTCGCGGTGGCCCGGGCGGCGATGCAGGTGGAGCTGCCGCACGCCGTGGTCGTGCTGCTGCAGCCGCGCGAGGAGAAGGCTCCCGTCGGCGCCCCGGACGTGCTGGCCGACCCCGGCTTCACCGCCCACGACGTCCGTGCCGTGATCGGCGCGCACGTCCAGCCGGTGCTGCCGCGCGGCGCGGTGGGCACCAGCGTCGGCGCGGTGAACGCCTCGGCCGACGAGCTGGAGATCGTCGTCACCGGGCCGGGCGGGCACGGCGCCTACCCGCACCGCACGGCCGACCCGGTGCTGGCCATGGCCCAGATCGTGGTGGCGCTGCACCACCTCGTGGGGCGTCGCGTCGACCCGCTGGAGGCCGCGGTGCTGACGGTGGGGGAGGTGCACGCGGGCACGGCGCCGAACATCATCCCGATGCGCGCCACCGCCCGCGGCACCCTGCGCGCCATGACGGCGGCCGACCGCGACACGCTGCGCCGGGCCGCGCGCGACGTCGTGGCCCACACCGCCGCGGCGTACGGCTGCTCCGGCGAGCTGACGGTGGTCGACGGCGAACCCGCGCTCGTCAACGACCCGGAGCTGACCCGGGCGGCCGCCGCCCACCTGCCGGGCCTGGCGCTGACGCCGGCGGCGTTCCGGTCCTGCGGCGCCGACGACTTCGCGCACTACTCCACGGCGGCGCCG
Source organism: Pseudonocardia sp. 73-21 (assembly GCF_001899645.1). Lineage (GTDB taxonomy): Bacteria > Actinomycetota > Actinomycetes > Mycobacteriales > Pseudonocardiaceae > Pseudonocardia. The sequence goes on from NZ_MKVV01000022.1 coordinate 3,921, forward strand.
TCGGTGATGCTGTTCGTCGGCACCGGCGACGGCACGCCCGGCGCCCCCGGCCTGCACCACCCGATGTTCGTGCCCCCCGACGAGGTGGTCGGGGACTCGGCCCGCGCGTACCTCGCCGGGATGCTGGGCGCGTTCGACGTGCTGTGAGGGTCAGCCCTCGTCGCCACCGGGGCGCGGGGCGTAGGGCTGCGTGACGTACTGCTTGTCGGCCCACGCCGCGCGGGCACCCGAGTCGCCGATCCGGTAGACCTGCACCGCCGAGACCACCGCCAGCACGACGGTCAGCGCGGCGAGCACACCGGCGACGATCCGCACCGGCCCGGTGAGCGCGACCGGGGCCGTCATGGTGCCGGGGCCCTCCCGACGTGCGAGCACCGAGGCCCGCTGGTGGATCGCCATGAACGCCACGAGGACCACGAGCATCCCCGCGACGTACACGAGCAGGTCGTCGCCGAGGCGGGTGTGCGCCTGCAGGAGAGCGGTGCGGGGGAGCTGGTGCTCCAGCCCCTCACCGCTGGAGGTCGCGACGGGGATGCTGACGGTCGCCACCGCGGCGACGACGACGACGAGCCAGCCGTAGCGGCGCCGCGCCGCGGGCCACAGCGCCACCACCACGGCGCCGAGCACGGCGAGGGGAACCAGCACCACGACGGCGTGCACGACGAGCACGTGCACGGGGAGGTTGCTGACGAAGGTCGGCATGACGATCAGCGTTGCTGACCTTCCTGGGAGGTTTCTTGGAGCCGCGGCAGCTCGACGCGCAGTACGGCGCCCGTCCCGTCGCTCGCGTTGGACGCGGCGACGGAGCCGCCGTGCCGGTCCGCGATCTCGCTGACCAGCGCCAACCCCAGCCCGTAACGACGGGCCCCCACCCCGCCGGACTGGCCGGTGGAGGCGAAGCGGTCGAACAGCCGGGGCAGCATCGCGACGTCGATACCGGGACCGTCGTCGGTGACCTGCACCACAACGGATTCACCCGATGTGGTGACCTCGACGACCACCTCGGACGACGCGTGCCGGATGGCGTTGTCCGCCAACGCCGTCACGGCGCGACGCAGGCCGGCGGGGGAGCCCCGCACGAACGCGGGGCCGGACGGGCACCGGGTGGAGATCGTCATGCCCGCGGCCCCGGCCGCCGGCGCCACGGCGGCGACGACCTCGTCGGCCACGCCGGCGACGTCCACCGGCTCGCCGGGCCCGGCCGAGAGGGGGGCCGCCGCGAGCAGCAGGTCGTCGAGGATGCCGGCGAGGCGCTCGGCGTCGAGCACCACGCCGTCGACGTCGGCGGCCACCGCGGCGGCGTCGAGCGTGCCGGAGCCCGCCCGGACGCGGCGGCGCAGCATCTGCGCGCGGGTGCTGAGCAGGGTCAGCGGGGTGCGCAGCTCGTGGCTCGCGTCGGCGACGAAGCGGCGTTGCAGCGTCAGCGCCGCCACCATCGGACGCACGGCGCTGCGCGCCAGGAGGCTCCCCGCCACCGCCGCCAGCACCAGCCCGGCCACCCCGACCACCCCGAGCGCCTGCAGCAGCTCGGCCAGCTGGCGGTGCTCGGGCGTCAGGTCCAGTGCGGCCTGCACCACCACGGTGCCGTCGTCCGGCGTGGTGCGCAGCTGGGTGCGGACGAGCACCTCGTGGCTGCCGACCGTGGCCCGGACGACCTCCGCGGTGCCGCTCGCCCGGACGCGGTCCAGCGCGTCGACGAGCGGGAGGCCCGCCGGCCGGCCGTTGGTGGCCACGGTGCCGTCGGCGCTCCTGATCGCCAGCCACATCCCGGCCGGCGGGTCCTGGACGTCGTCGGTCCGGGCGGTGGTGACGGCCAGCGCGTTGGCGTCGCTCGCGTCGCGGAAGTGCAGGAACACCACCAGTGCGACGGCCGCGATGAGGGCGACGACCACGGCGGTGACGATCGTGGCCTGGGCGCCGAGGCGGATCGTGGCCCGGCGGACGAGGGCGGCGTCGGCGCTGCGGGGGTCCCTGCTCACAGCGATCCCAGCTGGTACCCGCGGCCGCGCACCGTGGCGACGATGCCCTTGCCGAGCTTGCGCCGCAGGTAGTGGACGTAGGTGTCCACCACGATCTCGCTGCCCGCCTCGGGGAAGACGATCGCGAGCAGGTCCTGGCGGCCGTGCACCTGGGTGGGCCGCCCGGCGAGGGTGGCGAGCAGGTCGCACTCGCGGTCCGACAGCCGCACGTCGTCGCGGTCGTCGGCGGTGATCACGAGCCGGGCGTCGAGGTCGAGCCGGCCGGCGCCCAGGGGCAGCGAGCGGGCGGTGTCGAGGTGCCGGCGCCGCAACGCCCGCAGCCGGGCCAGCAGCTCGTCGACGTCGAAGGGCTTGCCGAGGTAGTCCTCGGCCCCCGCGTCGAGGCCCTCCACGCGGTCGGACGGGTTGGCCAGCGCCGAGAGCATCAGCACCGGCGTGGTGACGCCGCGCCCGCGCAGCCGGCCCAGCAGGTCGACACCGTCGATCGCGGGCAGGCGCCGGTCGAGCAGCAGCACCTCGTAGGCGCGGGTGAGGCCCAGATGCAGGCCGCGGTGGCCGTCGGGGGCGGTCTCGACGTGGTAGCCGTCGTCGGTGAGCAGCGTCACGAGCATCGCCTGCAGTTCGGGGTCGTCCTCGACGACGAGCACGCGGGGAGAGCCGACGTCGGTGGTGGTCACGGGGCCATAGTGCCCGAGCCCGTGGCCGCTCTGAGGAATTCCCAAGGTCCGGAGCCGACACTCGGCCAGGACCAGCCCCGACGAGAGGACCCCGATGAACCGGCCCGATCACCACCCGCTCCGCAGGCGAGCCGAGGGACGGCGCCGCGTCGGCGCCGCCACCGGGTGGGCCGCCGCGGCCGGTGGGGGCCTCGCGGCCGTCTTCGGGGTGCTCCTCGCCCAGACCGCCCCCCCGGCCTCCGCGGCCGCCCCTGCCGTACCCGCGCCGGCCGCCGACTCCACCCCGGTGCAGCCGGAGGTCCCGGCACCGGCCCTCGCGCCGTTGCCCGCGCCGACCCCGGTGCACCACCACACCTCCACCGCGCCGCTGCAACCCCCGGCCAGCCCGCCTGCCGTCTCGTCGGGCGGGCGGTCGCACGCCGTCACGGGAGCCTCGTGACCGACGTACGGGACCGTCCGGTGCGCGACGGCCCAGGTTGCTCCCGCGTGGAGCTGCACGTGTGGGGCACGACCGCCGCCCTGACGGTCACCGACCCGGCGGCGCTGCCCGCGGCCGAGCGGGTGCTGCTGCGGGAGCTCGCCGCCGTCGACGCCGCGTGCAGCCGGTTCCGGGCGGACTCCGAGATCTCCCGGCTGCACTCGGCGGCGGGGGCCCCGGTCCGGGTGGGCCCGGTGCTGGCGGCGGCGCTGGGGGTGTCGTTGCGGGCCGCGCAGCTCACGAACGGAGTGGTCGACCCGACCGTCGGGAACGCGGTGGAGGCCCTCGGCTACGCCGTGGACTTCGCCGCGATGGCGCCCGACGGGCCGGCCCCCGTCGCCGCGCCGCAGCCGGCCCCGGGCTGGTGGCGGGTCGGCTGGGACCCGTCGACGAGCGAGGTCCTGCTACCCCGCGGGGTCCGGCTCGACCTCGGCGCCACCGCGAAGGCGCTGGCCGCGGACCGCATCGCGCAGCAGGCGGCCCGGGACGGGGGCTGCGGGGTGCTGGTCGACCTCGGCGGCGACGTCCGGGTGGCCGGCCCCGCCCCCGATGGCGGCTGGCGGCTGGGCGTCGCTGATGACCACACCGCCGAGGAGACCGACCTCGTCGTGACGCTCGACGCGGGCGGGCTCGCCACGTCGGGCACCGCCCGCCGCCGCTGGCGCCGTGGCGGTCGCGAGCTGCACCACATCGTCGACCCCCGCACCGGCGACGTGCCCGACAGCCCGTGGCGCACGGCCACCGTGGCCGCCGCGTCGTGCGTGGACGCCAACACCGCCAGCACGGCCGCGATCGTGATGGGCGCGCACGCGCCGGTGTGGCTGGAACAGTGCGGGCTGCCCGCCCGGCTGGTGGATCTGCACGACCGCGTCGTCACGACGGCGGGATGGGGGGCCTGAGGTGGGGCAGACGCTCTGGTTCGCGAGCCGCGCCACCGGCCTGGTGTCGCTGCTGCTGCTGACCGCCACCGTGGTGCTGGGCGCGTCGCACTCCGGGCGGGTGGCCACCACGCGGTGGCCGCGCTTCACCCTGCACGCCGTGCACCGCAACCTCTCGCTCCTGGCGGTGGCGTTCCTCGCCGTGCACGTGGCCACGGCGATCGTCGACCCCTACGCCGGCATCGCCTGGCTCGACGTCGTGGTGCCGTTCGCCTCGACCTACCACCCGTTCTGGCTGGGGCTCGGTGCCGTCGCGCTCGACCTGCTCGTCGCGGTGATCGTCACCAGCCTGGTGCGCACCCGCCTGCCGCTGCGGGTCTGGCGCGCCGTGCACCTGGCGAGCTACGCGCTCTGGCCCGTCGCGCTGGTCCACGGCTGGGGCATCGGCGGCAGTGACAGCTCCCTGAGCTGGGTGCTCGCGCTCGAGGGGCTCTGCCTGGCCGCCGTGGTCGTCGCGGTCGGCCTGCGGCTGCGGGCCACCCATCCCGACAGCGAGGCCCGCCGGTGACCGCCCTCGACGCCGCCCGGCTCCCGCCCACCGACCACCCCCGGCTGCTCGCCGGGTGGGCCGAGACGGGGGCGATCACTCGGTACTCCGGCCACCGGCGCCGCTACGGCCCGCTCCCGGGCCTCGACGGCCCGCGCCTCATCGAGCTCGTCTCCCGCTCGGGGCTGCGCGGCCGCGGCGGCGCCGGGTTCCCGACCGCGCGCAAGCTCCGGGCCGTCGCCGACGGGCGGGGGCGCCGCATCGTCGTCGCGAACGGCTGCGAGGGCGACCCGGCGAGCGCCAAGGACGGTGTGCTGCTGGAGCTGGCCCCGCACCTCGTGCTCGACGGCATCCAGCTCGCGGCGCGCGCGGTCGGCGCGAACGAGGCGATCCTCGCCGTGCACACCGGCAGCCGGCTGCTGCGGACCCTCGCCGCGGCGTTGCGCGACCGGGGCACCGGCGAGGTCCCCGTGGAGCTGGCGGAGGTGCCGCGGCGCTACGTCGCCAGCGAGGAGTCGGCGCTGGTCAACCACCTGACCTCCGGTGACGCCCGGCCGACGGTGACACCACCGCGTCCGGCACGGCGTGGGGTCCGCGGGCGGCCGACGCTCGTGGACAACGTCGAGACCCTCGCGCACATCGCGCTGATCGCCCGCCACGGCGACGGCTGGTTCCGCGAGGCCGGCACCCGCGACTCGCCCGGCACGACCCTCGTCACGGTCGGCGGCGCGGTGGCCCTGCCCGGGGTCTACGAGATCGACCTCGGGATGCCGGTGGCGGCCGTGCTCGCGCTCGCGGGCGGCCCGGTCGAACCGCTCCAGGCCGTGCAGATCGGGGGCCTGGGCGGGAGCTGGCTTCCGCTGCCCTACGCCGACGGGATGCCGTTCACCCACGAGGACGCCCGCGCCGTCGAGGCGGGGCTCGGCGTGGCGGCCCTCGTCGCCCTGCCGGTGCGGGCGTGCGGGATCGCCGAGACGGCACGCGTCCTGCGCTACCTCGCCGACGAGTCGGCGGGCCAGTGCGGGCCGTGCATGTTCGGGCTGCCCGCGGTGGCCGACGACATGGCCGTGCTCGCCGACGGGGCCGACCGGTCGGGGGTGGTCGTGCGCCGGCTGCAGGAGCGCCTCGGCGTGATCCCCGGTCGCGGCGCGTGCGCCCATCCCGACGGGGCCGTGCGGCTGGCAGCGGGCGCCCTGCGTGTCTTCGCCGCCGACGTCGCCCGGCACGCCCGCGGCGACTCCTGCACCTGGACGGGGGCGCCACCGTGGCTGCCGACCGCCTGAAGGTCGGCCCGATCATGTGCCACGCGCACGGGCTCTGCGCCGAGCTGCTGCCGGAGATGGTGCGCCTCGACGAGTGGGGCTACCCGATCCTCGCCGACGGGCCGGTGCCACCCGTGCTGCGGTCCGACGCGCGGGCGGCCGTGGCGGCGTGTCCGACCCTCGCCCTGAGGCTGCGTTCGGACTGAGGCCGCACTCTCTGACTCAGAGCTATTGTCATCGCCATGGGAACCGCCGACGAGCTGATGCTGCTCGTCACCGGGGTGCGCCGGGTGGTGCGCAGGCGGCTGCGCACCGATCTGCCGGGGCCGCCGCTGCGGGGCGCCCAGGTGGAGCTGCTGCAGATCGTCGAAGCGCAGCCGAAGATCGGCGTCGCCGCGGCCGCCCGCGAGCTGCACCTCGCGGGCAACACGGTGTCCACGCTGGTCAACCAACTGGTCGACGCCGGGATGCTGCGGCGCGAGAGCGATCCCGACGACCGGCGCGCCGCCTGCCTGCTGCTCACCGACGCGGCCGGGGCGCGGCTGGCGCGGTGGCGTGGGGCCCGCGGCCGGCTCGTCGCCGACGCGCTGGAGCGGCTGCCCGCGCACGACGTCGAGGCGCTCGGGGCGGCGCTGCCCGCCCTGCGGAACCTGATCGACGAGCTGGAGGGGGAGCAGTGACGCCTGCCGTGCGCTGTAGCGGGGTCCGTCAGGTCTTCGGCGAGACCGTGGCCGTCAACGGCATCGACCTGGAGGTCGTGCCGGGCGAGGTGTTCGGGCTGCTCGGCCCGAACGGGGCCGGCAAGACCACCACCATCCGCATGATCACCACGTTGCTGCCGGCGCCGCCCGGGGCCATCGAGGTGCTCGGGCTCGACGTCGCGACGCGCCGCACGGCCGTCCGCCGGATGCTCGGCTACGTGCCCCAGCAGCTCTCCGCCGACGGCACGCTCACCGGCCGGGAGAACGTCGCGCTGTTCGCCCGCCTCTTCGACGTGCCGCAGAAGCTCCGGTCGGCCCAGGTGGCCGCCGTACTCGACGTCGTCGATCTCGCCGACGTGGCCGACCGCTCGGTCAAGACCTACTCCGGCGGCATGGTCCGGCGCCTCGAGCTGGCGCAGGCCCTGGTCAGCGCCCCGCGGGTGCTGATCCTCGACGAGCCGACGGTGGGGCTCGACCCCGTGGCCCGCGACGGCGTCTGGGACCGCATCGACGAGATCCGCGCCGCCACCGGCATGACGGTGCTCGTCACCACGCACGCGATGCAGGAGGCCGACGAGCACTGCGACCGCGTGGCGCTGATGCACCGCGGCCGGATCGAGGCGCTGGGCACCCCCGGGGAGCTCAGGAGCGCGATCGGCCCCGACGCCACCCTCGACGACGTCTTCCGCCACCACACGGGGAACACCCTGACCCAGGAGAAGGGAGGCATGCGCGATGTCCGTGCTGCCCGCCGCACCGCCGGTCGCCTCGGCTGAGCAGGAGCCCGGCCCGATCCGGCTCACCCGCACGGCGCTGTCCCGCGTCGCCACGATGTGCCTCGTGGAGCTGCAGAAGCTGCGCCACGACCGCTCCGAGCTGGTCACCCGAGCGGTGCAGCCCGCGCTGTGGCTGCTGGTGTTCGGCAACGTCTTCACGCGGCTGCACGCGATCCCGACCGGCGACGTGCCCTATCTCGACTACCTCGCACCGGGCATCCTGGCGCAGTCGGCGCTGTTCATCGCGATCTTCTACGGTATCCAGATCATCTGGGAGCGCGACGCCGGGGTGCTCGCCAAGCTTCTCGTCACCCCGACACCACGGGCCGCGCTGGTCGCGGCCAAGGCGTTCGCAGCCGGGATCCGGGCCATCGCGCAGGCGGTGGTGGTGCTGGTACTGGCCCTCCTGCTGGGCGTGAGCCTGTCGGCCAACCCGCTGCACTGGCTCGGCGTGATCGTGGCGTTGATGCTCGGGTCGGCGTTCTTCTGCTGCCTGTCGATCACGATCGCCGGCATCGTCCTCTCCCGCGACCGCCTGATGGGCATCGGACAAGCCATCACGATGCCGCTGTTCTTCGCCAGCAACGCGCTTTACCCCGTGGAGCTGATGCCCGGCTGGCTGCAGGTGATCAACCACGTCAACCCGCTGAGCTACGAGGTGGAGGCCCTGCGCGGCCTCATGATCGGCACCCCGGCCCGGCTGCTGCTGGACTTCGGCGTCCTCCTCGCCGCGGCGGCGGTGATGATCACAGTGGCGTCGGCGCTCCTGCCCAGACTGGTGCGCGGCTGAGCCGGATCTTGACGTTTCCCTGACGCGGAACGGCGTCGGGGCAGCCCCTCCGCCGGTGACACTGGGATCCGTGTTCGAGGCGATGAAGCGTCTGGTCGTGGGCCGGCCGTTGCGCAGCGCCAATCTCGGCGACACCCTGCTCTCCAAGCGCATCGCGCTGCCGGTGTTCTGCTCCGATCCGATCTCCTCGGTGGCCTACGCGACCGAGCAGATCGTGCTGGTGCTCGCCGCGGGTGGCCTGGTGGCGCTGCGGACCGCGCCGTGGGTGGCACTCGTCGTGGTGCTGCTGCTGGTCACGGTCGTCGCGTCCTACCGGCAGACGTGCTTCGCCTACCCCAGCGGCGGGGGTGCCTACGTCGTCAGCCGGGAGAACCTGGGGGAGTCGGCGTCGCTGGCCGCCGCGGCCGCGTTGCTCGTGGACTACGTGATGACGGTGGCCGTGTCGGTGACGTCCGGCGTGGTGGCGGTGACGTCGGCGATCCCGGCGCTGTCGCCGCACGCGGTGGCGCTGAGCGTCGGGCTGGTCGTCGTGCTGACGCTGGCCAACCTGCGCGGTACCCGCGAGTCGGGCCGGGTGTTCGCCGTGCCGACCTACGCGTTCGTCGGGCTGACCCTGCTGATGTTCATCTGGGCCGGGGTCAAGGCGCTGACCGGCGGCCTGCCGCCGGCCTCCACGGCGGCGATGCCGTTGCCGTCGTCGAGCGGGGTGGCGGGGCTCGCGCTCGCCGTCCTCGTGGTGCGCGCGTTCGCCTCCGGCTGTACGGCGCTGACGGGCGTCGAGGCCATCAGCAACGGGGTGCCGTCGTTCCGGAAGCCGAAGGCGCGCAACGCGGCGACGACCCTCACGCTGATGGGGCTCATCGCGGTTGTGCTCTTCGGGGGCATCACGGTGCTCGCCGTCGCGCTGAACGCCCGCGCGCTGCCCGACGGCGACCCGTCGGTGATCTCCCAGATCGCGGCGTCGGTGTTCGGGGGCGGTTCGCCGATCTTCTACCTGTTCCAGGCGGCGACGGCGGCGATCCTGGTGCTGGCGGCCAACACCGCCTTCAACGGGTTCCCGGTACTCGGGTCGATCCTGGCCCGCGACCGCTACCTGCCCCGGCAGCTGCACAACCGCGGGGACCGGCTGGTGTTCTCCAACGGCGTCGTCCTGCTGGCCGCGGCCGCGGCCGCCCTGATCGTCGGCTTCGACGCGAACATCGACCGGCTCATCCAGCTCTACATCGTCGGGGTGTTCACGAGCTTCACGCTGTCGCAGCTGGGGATGGTGCGGCACTGGCAGCGGGCGCTGCGCGAGGTCGACGCCGCGCGGCGCCGGATCCGGCGCTCGCAGGCCATCAACGCGGTCGGGGCGGTGTTCACCGCGGTCGTCCTCGTGGTCGTGTTCGCCACGAAGGTCACCCACGGCGCGTGGATCGCGGTGCTCGCCATGATCGTGCTGTTCGTGGCCATGCGCGGGGTCAACCGTTACTACGCACGGGTCAGCGCCGAGGTCACGCCCGACGACGAGCCGGCCGTGCTGCCCAGCCGCATCCACGCCATCGTGCTGGTCTCCCGGCTGCACAAGCCCGCGCTGCGGGCGCTGGCGCTGGCCCGTGCCACCCGTCCCGACCGGCTCTCGGCCGTCACCCTCAACGTCGACGACACCGACACCCGCCACCTGCGCCAGGACTGGGACCGCCGTGCCATCCCGGTGCCGCTGACGGTGCTGGAGGCGCCCTACCGCGACCTGGTGCGGCCACTCGCCACCTACGTCAGGCAGCTCCGGCTGGCCGACCCGCAGACCGTTCTGATGGTCTTCATCCCCGAGTACGTCGTGACCCGGTGGTGGCAGCAGCTGCTGCACAACCAGAGCGCGCTGCGGTTCAAGGCGCGGCTGCTGTTCACCCCCGGCGTGGTGGTGGTCGATGTGCCCTACCAGCTGGGGGTGGGTGACCAGGGCTGGCTGGGCAAGCGGGCCGCCCCGACATCCGGCACCGGCTCCTACGAGAGGAGCTCCAGCAGCTGACGGTAGTCGGTGATCCGGTGGTCGGGCGCGCAGTCGAGGTGCTCCTTGGTGCCCTGCGGGGAGTCGTACATCACCGTGCGCATCCCGGCCTCCTGCGCCCCGAAGATGTCGCGGTGCATGTCGTTGCCGACGTAGACCGCGTCGGCGGCGGCCACCCCCAGCGCGTCCAGGGCGAGGTCGAACAGCCGGCGCTCGGGCTTGCGGTGGCCGTGGTCGCCGGAGACGACGACCGGGTCGAAGTAGTCGAGCAGGCCCACCTGGTGCAGCTCGGCGCGGGCCCACGCACTCTGGGCGTCGGTCACCACGGCCAGCGGGTAGCGGGTGCGCAGCTCGTCGAGGACGTCGCGGACGTAGGGGTAGAGCCGCAGCCGCCGCCGGGAGACGCCCCGGTAGAGCTCGGCCAGGAACAGCGGCAGCTGCGCGCGCTTGCCCTCGGGCAGGCTCCGCGTGAAGTCGGTGGCGTTCTCCTCGACGATCACGCGCCAGATCTCGACGGCGTCGAACTCGGGATGCTCCTCGGGGGAGCGGCGCCGCTGCTCCTTCAGCGTCCGGGTGTAGAGCTCACGCACGTCACCCCGGCGCAGGTCGATGCCCTGGTAGGTCAGGACGTGGCCGATCGCCCGGAAGATCTCGTCCATGCCCTCGTCGGTCTCGATCTCCACGAGCGTGCCGTTGACGTCGAAGACGATCGCCTGCACGTTCAGCACGCCCGCAGCAGCTCCTTCGCCTGGTCCACCAGTCTCCCGCAGTACCGGTCGGAGATGTAGTCGTTGCGCGCGATCCGCAGCAGGTTGACGGCCATGTAGTACGGCGCGCGCGACGTGATCGACCGGAACGCGGCGTCGCGGTCGGGGAAGTGGCAGCTGTACTCCCACAGGAAGTGGCCGATGAACTGCTCCGCGCGGTCCCGGTCGCCCACGGCCAGGAACGCGTGCTGCAGCTCGCCCGCGATGCGCCCGACGTCGAACATGCGGTCGCCGCGCTTCATCCGCTCCAGGTCGATCGCGGCGACGTCCATGCCGCGGCCGAACAGGAAGTTCGCCGGCGTGGCGTCGCCGTGCAGCCACACCTGCTGGTCCTGCCACATCCGTGGCCGCACCTGCCAGTGGTCGCGCAGCCACGACAGCTCGTCGACGTCCCAGTCGCCGATGCGGCCGCGGGTGCGCAGCCGCCCCATGACGGAGTCGAGGTAGCGGCAGTCGGCGTCGAAGTCGACGCCGGCCCCGTTGGCCGTACGGTTGTGCTGGGTGGCCAGGTAGAACGCCAGCGCCGTGAGCCGCCGGAACAGGTGCCCGGAGTCGTGCTGGTGGACGGCGCGGTTGATCGCCTCGGAGAGCAGCTCGCCGGGGTAGTACTCCAGGGCGAGCACGCAGTTGATGTCGCGGTCCATGCCGAGCGGCCGGATCACGTGGTGGGGCGAGCCGACGAGGTCGTACCCGCGCAGCGTGCGCAGCCCCTCGTACTCGCGGTGGGCGGTGCCGGCGGCCTTGTCGCGGTCCCAGCCGAACCGGGGACCGAAGAACTTGCAGATCACCCTGGTCCGGGTGGTGCGCTCCTCGTAGGCGTACACCTCGTTGCTGCCCGAGAGCCGGAACGCGCGGAAGGACGGGTCGCTCTCCCGTACGCCCAGGCGATCGGCCATGGTGCGCCCGAGGAACCCGTGCAGGGGGTCCGCCCGGCCCACGTGCCCGACGTAGTGACCGATCACAGGTGTGATCCAAGCGTACGGACCATGTGGAGGAGGTGGCGGACCGGCTAACACCCGGTTAACCGGCCCGCCACCGTCCGTCAGCGGCGGGCCACCGCCCTCGCCGCGTCGAGGAAGCCCTCGCCGTACAGGCCGTTGACGGCGGAGGTGCCGGCGCAGGTGGCGTTGAAGTCCGGCGTGCGGCCCTCGTCGGTGTAGATCTCGGTGCCGCCCGCCGGGCAGGCGTGGTCGCCTCCGGGTCGCAGTACCGCACCCGAGAAGTCGTCGACGGGGGTGCCGTCCTGGTGGGCGGGCGTGCCGACGACGTCGCGGAACCAGCCACCGGGAGCGGCCACGTCGACCGAGCCGAGCCCGTAGTTCGAGAAGTCGGCGACGTGCGTGCCGTGGCCGCCGACGTCGACGCCCTTGCGGCCGATCCGACCACGTAGCGTGATCTGATCCGTCGCACTTCGTCCCCTGAAGGTGTGATGGGCGTGAAGTGGACCTAGGCTCCGTTACCCGTTTCGCGGTAGGCCGGCGCCCGTCGGGGTGCCGGCCGGGGGCTGCGTCCGAGCAGGGGCAGCGTCCGCGGCGCCACCACCACCGACAGCACGACCACGCTCGTGGAGCGGCTCACCAGGGGCAGCCGGGCCAGCGCCAGCAGGGTCTGCTGCAGATCCTCGTTCGACGACGCGGCGAGCCGGCACAGCACGTCCGACGATCCGGTGGTGGCGTAGGCCTCCAGCACCTCGGGCAGCGCCGAGAGCTGGTCGGTGAGGTCGTGCAGCTCGCCCTGCGCGATCTCGAGGGTGACGAAGGCCTGCACCCCGTAGCCGGCCGCGGCCACGTCGACGTCGGGCCCGTAGCCGGTGACGACGCCGGTGCGCTCGAGGCGGTCGAGGCGGGCCTGCACGGTGCCGCGGGCCACGCCGAGCTGCCGGGACAGCTCCAGGACGCCGGCGCGCGGCGTCGTGTGCAGAGCCTGGAGCAGGTCGACGTCGAGCGCGTCGAGCGGTTCGGACATGGACAGAATGTACAGTTGTTAGCCCCCTCTCCTGGGCGCAGACGGCAGCGTGAACAGTTCCGGACGGCGCTCTTGCGCAGCACCCTGCGCGGGGGCTCTCATACTGCCCATGACCCTGACCAGTGATGAGAAGCTCGCCGACCTGGACCTCGACCAGCTCCGTCAGCTGGTCGGGCTCGTGGAGTACGACGCCGCCGCCGACCCGTTCCCCGTCACCGGCTGGGACGCCGTGGTGTGGGCCGTCGGCAACGCCACCCAGACCGCGCTGTTCTACCAGGCCGTCTACGGAATGGAGCTGGTCGCGTACTCCGGCCCCGAGACCGGCAACCGGGACCACCAGGCCTACGTCCTGCGCTCCGGCGCGGTGCGGTTCGTGCTGAAGGGCGGGGTGGACCCGGCCAGCGAGGTCATGGAGCACCACCGCCGCCACGGCGACGGCATCGTCGACATCGCGCTCGAGGTGCCCGACGTCGACCGCTGCGTCGACCACGCCCGCCGCGAGGGCGCCACCATCGTCGAGGAGCCGCACGACGTCACCGACGAGCACGGCACGGTCCGGATGGCCGCGATCGCGACCTACGGCGAGACCCGCCACACGCTGGTGGACCGCTCCCGCTACGACGGCCCGTACCTGCCCGGCTTCGTCGCCCGGTCCGGCGTCACGCCCGGCCCGCGGATCTTCCAGGCGCTCGACCACGTCGTCGGCAACGTCGAGCTGGGGCGCATGGACCAGTGGGTCGACTTCTACAACCGGATCATGGGCTTCACGAACATGGCGGAGTTCGTGGGCGAGGACATCGCCACCGAGTACTCCGCGCTGATGAGCAAGGTCGTGGCGAGTGGCAACCACCGCGTCAAGTTCCCGCTCAACGAGCCGGCCGTGGGCAAGAAGCGCTCGCAGATCGACGAGTACCTGGAGTTCTACGGCGGCCCGGGCGCCCAGCACCTGGCTCTGGCCACCAACGACATCCTGCGCACCGTGGACACGCTGCGCGCCCGCGGCGTCGAGTTCCTCTCCACCCCGGACTCCTACTACTCCGACCCGGCCCTGCGCGCCCGGATCGGCGAGGTGCGCGTGCCGATCGAGGAGCTGGCCTCGCGCGGCATCCTGGTGGACCGCGACGAGGACGGCTACCTGCTGCAGATCTTCACCAAGCCCATCGGCGACCGCCCCACGGTGTTCTTCGAGCTGATCGAGCGACACGGCTCGCTGGGCTTCGGCGCGGGCAACTTCCAGGCGCTGTTCGAGGCGATCGAGCGGGAGCAGGCGCGGCGGGGCAACTTCTGAGCGGCTCCGCTCACGTGGTGGTGCGGCCCGGGAGCCGGCGGAACCCGGCCCGCCACCGCACGGGCGGTGCCGGGGCCCGCTCGAGGGCGGTCGGCCACGCGGTCGTCGACGGGCGGTCACGGGCGATGGCGCGGGCGGCCAGGACGGCGCTCCCGGTCCCGGTCCCGGGGCGGTGCGGGCACGGCCTCGTCGTCATCCGGGCTCAGCGTGCCGAGCATGCACAGGCGGCCGGTGGCGGCGCGTGGAGATCGCGGCGATGCGGGGTGCGGCGGCGGTGGACTCCTGTCATGTGAGCATGGGCCCGACAGCAGGGCCGACCACGGACGGAACCGGACGAACCATGACCAGTCGCCACGGGCAGGTGATCGGGCTGCGCCCCGAGCACCGCGACGAGTACCTGCGCCTGCACGCCGCCGTGTGGCCGGAGGTCGAGGCGACGCTGCGGGCCGCGGGCATCCGTGACTACACGATCTACTGCCACGGCGACCTGCTGTTCGCCCACTACGAGTACGACGGTCCCGACCTGGCCGCCGCCCTGGCCGCGGTGGCCGCCGACCCCGTGACCCAGCAGTGGTGGCAGCTCACCGACCCCTGCCAGGAACGCCTGCCCGGCACCCCCGAGGGACAGCAGTGGGCGGACCTGACCGAGGTGTGGCACCTCGACTGAGCAGCGCCGTTACTGCGTCGCCATCCCCCGCGGAGGGTCACCTCCCCGGGCGGGCCATCCCGTCGCCGGCACTGATCTGGACGGGGCGCATACGCACGGTGCATTGCGATCACGATGCCGTCCACCGCCGATGATCAGCTTCGACCGCACCGCAGCGCCTGCGGGTTCAAGGGGTCGTCGCAACACCGGTGGTCAGTG
>NZ_MKVV01000023.1 GCF_001899645.1 Pseudonocardia sp. 73-21
CCTCCTGGGAATCGTTGCGGCGCCTCCTGGGAATCGTTGCGGCGGTCGCGTTCGCCACCATCCTGGCCGTGGTGTCCGGGTTGACCATCGTCGCATCGGCGTCCGTCGCCCACGATCTGTACGCGAATGTCGTCACACGGGGGACCGCGGAGCCGGCCACCGAGATCCGCGTGGCACGGCGCACGGCGGTCGTCGTCGGAGTGGTCGCCACCGGCGGCGGTATCCTGGCCAACGGCCAGAACGTCGCTGTGCTCGTCACGCTGGCGTTCGCCGTGGCCGCGTCGACGAACATGGCGCCGCTGCTGTTCAGCCTGTTCTGGCGTCGGTTCAACACCGCCGGTGCGCTGTGGAGCATGTACGGCGGGATGACGACCGCATCGGTACTGGTGATCTTCTCCCCCGCTGTGTCCGGAGCGCCGAGCGCGATGCTGCCCGACATTGACTTCGCCTGGTTCCCACTGGCCAACCCGGGTCTTGTGTCCGTTCCCGTGTCGTTCCTGCTCGGTGTGCTCGGCACCTTCCTCGGTCGCCCCGAGCCGGACGCGGACCGCCGGTTCGCCGAGATGGAGGTTCGCGCGTTGACCGGCGCCAGGGCGGTGGACGACGCCACCAGTCCGGTCGCTCTGGCACCCGCCCACCCGGCACCCACGGTGTTCACCCCGACCTACGGCAAGCACGCAGCGCCGCACGTTCGGTGATCAGCCGTCCCCGTGCAGCCACGGAAGGCGTGCACCGTTGCCTGCTGGTTGTGCTGACGTCGGAGCGCCCCGACGCCGGCCGTCTGGCGCACGGCCGGTCGAGAGTGCGTGACCGAGCTGCCGGGCCTGGCGTAGCGTGCGGGCACCCGCGAGTCGGGGGAGGGCCTCACCGGTGTAGCCGGTGGTCACGCCCACGAGCCCCTCGCCGGGGACCGTATGGCGCGATGGGCGGAGGCGATCATGGCTGAGGAGTACGCAGCGACACCGCGCACGGTGGGCCGGGATGCGGTGTTCGTGCGGCATCGTATGAAGAGTCCCCGCGTGGCGGAGTCGGCCTACATCGCCCCGACCGCGGTGTTGTGCGGGGACGTGACCGTCGGCCCGCACAGTCGGGTCCTGTTCGGCGCGGTGATCACCGCTGAGGGTGGCCCGGTGGAGATCGGTGCCCACTGCGTGATCATGGAGAACGCGGTCGTTCGCGGGGTGCCACGGCACCCGACCCGGATCGGTGATCACGTGTTGGTCGGGCCGCACGCCTCGCTGACCGGATGTCTGATCGAGGGCGACACCCGGATCGCGACCGGCGCGGTCGTCTTCAACGGGGCTCGTGTGGAGGTCGGTGCCGAGGTGGAATTCCACGCGGTCGTGCACGTCAACACGGTCGTGGCCGCGGGGACGGCGGTGCCGATGGGCTGGTTCGCCGGTGGCGACCCGGCCGAACTCGTCGCGCCGGGGGACCGGGAACGGATCCGGGCCCTGATGGGTCCGTTGGATTATGCGGGCACCGTGTTCGGGATCGGCGACACCGACACCGTGATGCCCGACATCGCGCGCCGCTACGCCCGCTCGCTGGCGTTGCACAACCACGACCGGGTACTCCCGCCCGGCCAACACGATCCCCTTCCCGACGGAGCCCCCGACCCCGAGGGCGGGTTGGCGGGCACCGATCGGCGGGGTACGCCCACGACTCCGAGGTCGACCAAGATCTCTGCTGATCACCGGTTCCTGTAGCAACCAGGATGTTGACCGCGCTGCGGTCGGCGAGAAGTGCTGGGGGCCGCGTGACCTCGATCAGCGTTGCCGGTGGGGGCCCGTGCGGGCCGCGCCGCTGCGGCCGGAGCCCGGTGGCTGCTCGGTGGGGGTGCGTCGGCATCAGGGGCGCTAGGGTGCCCGTCTCGCCCCAGCGCCGGCAACGCGGCCGGCGCCGTCACGCGAGGTGAGCAGGAGGTCGACGGTGACCGATGAACAGTTGGCGACGGCGCTGCGTGGTTCCAGCGCCGCCCGGGTTCCGGGCGGCCAGGTCCTGGCGCTCTACGAGCGGTTGCGCGCCGCCGGGCAGTTGGGCCGCCACCTGGTCGTGGAGTACCGCTGCGCGGACACCGCGGCGTGTGTGCTGGCGCGGGTGTTCACCACCCCGGCCGGGACGTTCATCCACAAGCCCGCCTGCGGGGCGGCCGTTGCGGGGACGGTTGACGGCGCGTCCGGTCCTCGGGGTTGGCCGGAGACCGCCTACCTGTTGCCGGAGTTCCCCATCGCGGTGTCGCTGGGCTGTGATCATGTTCGGGCGCGATGTGACGCCGACGCGGTCCGCGCCGATATCGCACTGGCTCATCGGCGCGGATCCCCCACCGGTCGCCGGATCTCCGGATCACGGAGCGGTGTGATCGAGTAGACGGCCCAAACCCTGGGGCCGGGGCCGGTCGGAGGGTGGGCCGGTGAATGATCCGCGACCGATCAGCAAAACTCGATCGAGATCCCATGTCTCTCTGCGTGTCCAACGGCGTGGCAATCGGTCCGTTCATCCTCGGCCGCGACCGGACGCCAGAGGACGTGATCCGGCTCTTGACCTGCGACTATCTGCAGTTGCACACCTGAGAGGTCACCGGTTCGATCCCACTATCGCCCACGCAGGTCAAAGCCCACCGAGATCATCGGACCGGGCTTTCGGCTTCGTGCAGCTGCGAGGTACAGCTACAGCCTGACCGCGTCCACCGTGCTGTAGCCGCGGTGATCGGCACGTCTGGGCAGGCGCAGCCTGCGGCAAGGTGCTCGAGGACGTCGACAACGGTGGCCCCCTCACGTGGGAGTGGGCGCCGTTGTCGTGTCGACCCAGCGGCCGAACTCGCGGGCGGCCCGGGCGTCGTCGAACTCGAACACCGGCGCCCGTTGCATCCGGCCACCGGTCACGGTGACGGTGACACCGCCCGCGGCCGCGACGAGCCCCATACCCCCGTTGTAGCTGGCGACCAGCGTGCCCGTGCGGGAGCGCGGAACCGCCGTGTTCCCGGACGTACCGCAACCGCTCCTCGACGTGCCCCGGTGTGTCGTCGGCGTCGGCCCAGCGCGGGATCTTCGCCGTGGTCACCTCGGGTTCTTCTCGTCGTTCCGGCACGGGCCGACCCCCGGCCCTCGTGCCCGGCCAGGGGTCGGCGGGAGCCGGCCAGGACCGTGTCGCCCGGCTGGTCCTTACTGCTCCTTGCGGTAGACCTCGATCTTCCAGTCGTTGGCGAGGGCGGCGATCGCGCTCACGGCCGTCACGATCGGGGCCGCGACGGCGGCGACGACGCCCGCCGCCACGGGGATCTCCAGTACCGTGTGGCCCTCGTCGTTCTTGACGACGATGCGCCGGACGGTGCTCTCGTGGATCAGTTCCCTGATCCGCGCGACCAGTGCGTCGCCGCGCAGCCGCACGGTGTCCGCGGCGGTCGTGCCCTCAGAGGCCTGCGGGGGTGCCGCCGGGGTGGCGTCCTTGGCGGGCGCATCCCTGTGGGAGGTCGCCTTGTGGGGGGCGCCCTTCGGGCTGGAGGCGGGAGTGGCGGAGGTGCTCATGCGGGTGGCTCCTTCTGCTGGTCCGGGATTCCATCGTCGTGGGCGGTCGGGCATCGGGACAGGAGTCCAAGTGCGGCAGGAGGCAGGGCCGATCGGCCCGCCGCCCATGGCGACCGGCCGGCGGCCGGGAACCCGTGGGTGCAGGAACGACGTGCTGACGGGTACCTCGGGCCGATGACCGTCCCGGTGACCGACGTGCACGCCCTGCGCCGGCTGCGTCGTCTCGGCACCACCGGTGCGCTGATGGCGGCCGGGGCCGCACTGGGGGCGGGCGCGCTGCCGGTGCCGAACCCGCTGTTCGGGCTGCGGGTGCTCGGGCTGCCTCGACGTCGATGGTGGTGAGGACACCGAAGCCCTGGGTGGCCAGGGCGGCGGCGACGATCGCGACGGGGAGGTGGCGGCGGTGTTCCGCCGACCCTGGTCGCTCGGCGGCGGGGCGGCCAGTGCCGGACGGGGTGGTGCGAACGGGTCCAACGGACGGGTCGCCGATGACCCGTGGACCTGCCCGCCTGCCGCGCCGGCGAACATGCTCGGGACCTCCACCCGCGCCCGGCGCACCGAGAGGACGGCCGGGCGCGTCCGACACCCCGTCCCGAGCACCGGTCCAGGAGCGAACACCGATGACTGATCCCGTGACCGATCCCCGACGTGCCGACGCGCACCTGCACCGCGCAGCCGAGGTGCTCCGGAGGACCGCGCGGGGTGCGGCCCGGGGGCCGTGGCGGTGGTCCGATCCGGACCCGGAAGCTGGCGCCGCCGAGCGGCTCGACCGCCCGACGAGCATGAAGGACCTGGCCGCGTTCCCCGGTCGGCCCACTGCTCCCCCCGATCCGGCGTCGATCGTCGTCGACCGGGGCGTCGATCTCGTCGGCGAGGCGGTCGCTCCACACCCCTCGCACCCGGTTGCGGCGCTCCGCCCGGCGATCGCCGTTCCGCTGGCCGCACTCCTCGACGCGCTGGCGCAACAGATGTCCGCCGCGATCGACGCCGGCGGTTCCCTGGACGAGGAGCCGTTCCGCTCGGCGCTACGGCTGGCCGCGGCGATCGTCGACGGAGACGACGGTGGCGGGCCCGGTGGCGGACGTCCGTGACGGCACCGGAGGGGCCCTTCGGGGGTCCGGAATGAGGTCGAGCGGCCCCTGCCGGCAGACCGGGCCCGCGAGCATCCTCTCCGGTGAGGGCGGCGCGCCGTGGCGCGCCGTGAACCCGTCTCAGGAGGTCACATGATGGGCAACCCGGTCGTGCACTTCGAGATCGGCGGCGCGGTCGCCGAACGTTCGCGCAGCTTCTACAGCAGCCTCTTCGGGTGGTCGGTGCAGACCGACAGCCACGGCTACGGCGTGGTGGCCACAGGTTCCGACGTCGGCATCGGCGGGGGGATCATGCAGACCCCGCCCGGTGTGCCGCCGTGGGTGACCGTCTACGTCGGAGTGGACGACGTGGAGAAGTCGCTCGCCCGCGCCGAGGAACTCGGCGGGCACCGCATCATGGGCCCGACACCGGTCGGTGAGGTGGGTGAGATGGCGATGTTCTCCGACCCGGACGGCAACCCGATCGGGCTGTTCAGGGAGGCGTAGGAGGTGCGTGCCCAGCGACGACGTCACACCGAGGAGCAGCAATGACCACCACAGCCGGCCGTCTCACACCCACCGATCCCGTGCGTTCGATCATGGTCGGTGATCCCGCGGCCGTCGATCCGGAGGACTCGCTGATGTCCGTGGCCGAGGAACTCGTCGCGGGCGACATCGGGGCCGTCCTGGTGCGGTCGCCCGGCGGACCGACGGGTCTGCTCTCCGAACGCGACATCGTCACCGTGATCGTCTCCGGTGGCGACCTCGCGTCCGGCCAGGCCGGCGACGCGATGACCACCGACCTCGTCACCGTCGACGCCAGCGACACGATCATGGCCGCGGGGCGGCGGATGTACGAGGCCGGTGTCCGGCACCTGCCGGTGCGCCGCGACGACGACATCGTGGGGCTGGTGTCCCAGCGGGACGTGTTCGCGGTCCTGCTCGGCATGGCCGAGGGTTGAGCCCGCGCCCGCGCCGACGACGGCGTCAGCCGTCCGTCACCAGCCGTGCATCGGGGCCGGGGAAGTAGATCGACTCGTGTCCGTCCTGCCACCGGACCCGGTAGCGACGGGCCGCGCCGTCGCCGAGCACGTCGAGCACCTCCCCGGTCCTGCGCCCCGAGTCCACGTGGGCGGTCTCGATGGCGATCCGGTCTCCCTGCCGCGCGTCCATGTCGTCTCCTCTGCTCACGTCGGACGGCCAGCGTCGCGCCGGATCCACCGAGATCGCCAGGGTCGTTCGGCCCCGGCGGTGCCGGCGTGTCGTCACCGCCGGGTTCCGCTGTCCGCGCCGGGGACACCGCGCGCGGTGAGCAGCAGGACCACGACCCACCCCACAGCGGCAGGCACCAGCCAGGAGACCCCGCGGTAGAGGGCCACCGCGACGGCGGCCGCCCCGGCCGGCGTACCGGCCGTGACCAGGGCCGCGAGCAGGCCCGCCTCGGCCAGCCCGGCTCCTCCCGGGGTCAGCCGGATGGCGATGCTCGCCTGCACGGCCAGGTAGCCCACCGCGACCGCACCGGCGGTGAACGGGGCTCGCGTGGCGCCGACGCACGCCGCGAGGCACGCGAGGTCCAGCACCCAGGTCAGGGCGGCCAGCACCAGCAGGACGGCCGTCGTGCGGGGGGAGGGACGGTGGGCGGCGGCCCAGACGGAGCTGCGTGCGACCAGGTCACGTGCGCGGCCCCCGAGCGTCCCCGTCCGCGTCGGGCCGACCGGGTGCGGGCCGCCCCGCGGCCGCAGCAGCGCGGCCACCCCGACCGCCAGAACGGCCAGCAGCGTCGAAGCCCCGATCCCGGCCGCGACGGGCAGCAGGCCGCCCGCGGCGATCCCGAGGGGCGCCAGGACGACCAGCACGACCGACGTGACCACGGCGGCGGCCCCGACCGACCACACCGCCGCCGCCGTCGGCACCCCGCGCCGGCATAGCGCGCGCACCGCGTACGCCGGCCCGGCGGCGGTCCCGACGGTCGGCACGGTCAGTGACACGGCGTTGCCCGCGACGGTGACCGCCTGCACCGTCCGGCCCGGCAGGTCCGCACCCGCGACGACGAGCAGCCTGCGGTGCAGCTCGCCGTACACCAGCAGTGACGCGGCGCTGAGCACCGCCGCCGCCACGGTGCGGACGGCGTCCACGCCCGAACCCCGGAGCAGCTGCAGCGCCCCGGCCGTGTCCGGACCCACCTGCTGCACGGCCAGCCCCGCCGCGGCGAGCGTCACCAGAGCGGTGAGGGCGATCCGACCGGCGCGGTGCGGGGACCTCGGCATGTGTCCTCCTCGTGGGTCGAGCCGACGGTCCACCCCTCCGACCGCCACCGGGAGGAGACCGAGGGCGGCGCTTCTGGGGACCTTCGGCCCGGGTGCCCGGGCGGTGGTGGAGGGGAGTCTCGGGGGTGTCCGTTGGTTGATGCAGTGACGAGGAGGACA
The DNA here is from genome assembly GCF_001899645.1 of Pseudonocardia sp. 73-21. Taxonomy (GTDB): domain Bacteria; phylum Actinomycetota; class Actinomycetes; order Mycobacteriales; family Pseudonocardiaceae; genus Pseudonocardia. Next base: position 7,024 of record NZ_MKVV01000023.1, read on the forward strand.
TGACTGATGAGTACGTTGAGCCGCCGCGATCGCGGTGCCGATGTCGCCCGTCGTTTCCCGATGATGGACGGCGTGTTCGAGGAGTGGTTGCGGTCGCTGCCGATGCGGCGGCCGTTCGGCCTGGGCTGGGACTGGCCCGGTGAGGACCTGATCCGGGTGGACGAGTTCCGGGACGGTGACACCGAGGTGATCCGGGCCGAGATGCCGGGTATCGACCCGGCGAAGGACGTGGAGCTGACGGTGGCCGAGGGGGTGCTGCGGATCAAGGCCGAGCGCCGCGTCGACGAGAAGTCCGAGGACAAGGGCTACACCCGTCACGAGATGCGCTACGGCAGCATGACCCGCACGCTGCCGCTGCCGGAGGGGGTACTGGAGAAGGACATCTCGGCCAGCTACAAGGACGGCATTCTCGAGGTCAGGGTCCCGATCCCCGCCCAGCCGGAGAGGTCCGAGCCCACGAAGATCGCGATCAAGGCCTGACGTCGACGCCGCCGCCCTCAGTGCTCCACGGGGGAGGCGGCGCGGGCCGCGGCCTCGCGGAGGTCGGCCGGCTCGCCGTGCGGGTGCACGATCGTGACCGGGCAGCGGGCGTGCAGGACACAGTGCAGGCTCACCGAGCCGATGAGCATGCCCACGGCCGCACCGTGGCCGCGGCTGCCGACGACGAGCATGTCGGCGCCGTCGGCGAGGTCCACCAGCACCACGGCCGGATGGCCCCCGATCGCGCGGACCGCCACCTCGGGCACCGGCGCGAGCTCGCCGGCGAGGCCGGCGCGCACCTCGTCGACGACGCGGGTCGCGACGTCGCACGCCATCGCCCGGATGTCGTCGAGCGGCGTGGGCGGCACCGCCGCGGGCAGTCCGTACGGGCCGGGCCAGTAGGGCGGGATCAGGAACGAGACGACGGCCTCGACCCGCGCGCCGCGCCGGGCCGCCTCGCGCAGGCCGAAGGCCACGGCGGCGCGGGCGCCCGCCGAGTCGTCGACCCCGACGACGATCCGTCCGCCGGTCCGCCCGCCCGGCCCGGTTCCGTCGTGCCCGGTTCCGTCATTCACCGTCATGTCGCCCGCCTCGTCGTGCCGTCCGGATCCGGCATCCGGATCACCGGGGCCCAGCGTCGGCCCGGCGGCGGGCGGACCGGCACGGGCGGAGGGCCCCGGTGCGGGGCCGAAGGTCCTCAGGATCCCGGCCCCGTGGGGTACTTCGCGAGGATCTCCCGGATGCGCTCGACGAAGCGCAGCGACTCGTCACGCCCGCGCTGCCACACGTTGCGGCCCCAGATGAGACCCGTGGCGCCGGCGTCCATCGACTCCCGGGCCTTCTCCAGCATCGCGTCGTCGCCGGCGCGGCTGCCGCCGGACACCAGCAGCAGTGTGTGGTTGGCCGACCGGACCACGCGGTCGATCGCGTCCTGGCTGGTGACGTCCACGTCGTAGGCGGCGGGGACGCCCGTGCGCTTCTCCGGGTGCGGGAAGTTGACCTTGACAACGTCGGCGCCGAGCTCGCTCGCGACCCGGGCCGCGTAGTCCACGGCGTAGAAGGAGTCGGTCCCGCCCTTGGCCACGACGGCCGCGCCGCGTGGGTAGGCCCACACGATCAGCGGCATCCCGAGCCGCTGGGCGTCCGCGCGGACCTGCCGGTACTGCGCGAAGTCGGCGGCCTGGGCGGGGGAGCCGACATAGAGGGTGTAGCCGACAGCGTCGGCGCCGAGGCGGACCGCGTCCTCGACGCTCGCGTGCAGGGGGGAGAGCGCCTCGGCGTCGGACGGGATCTCGGTCTTGCCGTTGAGCTTCAGCACGAGTGGCACCTCGCCGGCGAACTCACCGGCGAACTTCTCGGCCAGCCCGATCTGCACGACGATGCCGTTGAACCCGCCGTCCACCGCCAGTCGGATGATGTAGCGGGGATCGCCCGCCACCGGGTTGGCGGTGAAGTCGCGGGGCCCGTGCTCGAGCCCCTGGTCGTAGGGCAGGAAGAGCGCGGTGCCGTTGCGCAGCCCGTGCTCGTGGAGGATGCGGTGCAGCCGGGCCTTCTTGCCGGCGCCGAGGCCGATGCTGTCGAGGCCGGGTCGGGTGACCATGGCGGGTCCTTCCGTCGGGCCGTCCCGGCTTCTGCCGGACGGTCGGGCTGTCGAGCCTGGCCGCGGCACCGACCGGGGGCCAGGTACGTCCGACCGGTCTCGGGAGGGCCATGGGGCTCTGCGGAGCTCCGACCGCGCCGATGTGGGTGGGCCCAACTGTCCTTCGACCTGCGGGTGGGGGTCTTGCGACCGCGTCAGCGGACGGGTGTGGTGCGGCAGCCTCGACACGTCCGGCGGGAGCCGCACGACGCACGGCCGGGCCGCCCCGACGTGGTGGCGGGGGTGCCCGGCCGGTGTCCATCTGCTCGGGAGGCCAGCGTGGTCTGTGACAGCTGCTGGGGGTACGACGCGGTCCTGCACCCCTGTCTGTGCGAGGACACGTCCCACGACGACGGTGCCGACGCGGTGGCACGGCTGCGACCGGACCTGCTGACCTCGCTGCGGGACAGGTTCCGCGGACTCGCCACCACGGTGGGGGAACCGAGGTGCCTGGACGCGTGCGGTGCCGACTGAACGGTGCAGCCGGCCGGGCCGTTGGACCCTGGTCCGTCCGGTCCTGCAGCGTGACGCTGGCGACGGGCCCGGCGTCCGTGCCGGGCACGCCCGGAGAGGAGCAGCCCGATGAAGGCCGCCGACATCATGACCAGCCCGGTGATCATCCTGCATCCCGCCACACCGGTCCCGGCCGCGGCGGCACTGCTCGTGGCGCACGGGTTCACCGCCGCCCCGGTGGTCGACCAGGAGCGGCACGTGCTCGGCATCGCCACCGAGGCTGACCTGATCCGGGGCCGGGTGCTGCCCGAGGGCTGGACCTCCGGCGAGGGCGTCGAACCGGTGGTGGCCACGGTGATGACGCCGGTCCCGCTGCTCATGCGGCCCGAGGACGACGTGGCGGACGTGGTGTCGCTCATGCTCGACAGCGACGTCCGCTCGGTCCCGATCGTGGACGACGGTGTCCTCGTCGGCATCGTGAGCCGGCGTGACGTGCTGCGCTGCGTCGCGCGGGGCGAGCTGACCGGTGCGGAGGTGCGCGCGCGACGGGCGGACATCTCGTGACCGTCGACGTCGTCACCGTGGTGCTGGCCCCGCCCGATCCGTGTGTGCCCGCCGTGCGCTGGGCCGCCCGTGCGGCGAGCCGGCGCCGGGCCCCGCTGCGGATCGTGGTGCCGGCCACGGGCTCACCCGCCCAGCGGCGCACGTGGCTGCGGGCGGCCCTGACCCGCTCCCGGCGGGCGGCGCCACGGATCGTCGTCACGCCGGTGCTCAGCGACGAGGGTGACGACCGCGCTGCGCGTATCGCGGCGGCCGACGCGGCGGTGCTCGTCGTGCCCGGCGGTTCCCCGGCCGTGCCGGGGCTGCTGAGGTCGGTGACGTGTCCTCTCGTGGTCGTCCCGGCCGGATGGGCCGGCCGGGACACCGGCCCCGTACTGCTGGCCGTGGGTCCCTCCACCTCCGACACCGCGGTCGCCTTCGCCTTCGCCGAGGCCGAGCGGAGCGGGTCGGATCTGCTCGCGGTGCACGTGCGCCACGGCCGGTCGGACCCGCTGGACGGGCTCGACGACCGACTGGGCCTGGCCGTCGCCGCCTTCCCCGACGTCACGGTGCGCACCGACGTCGCGGACGAGCGGTGCGAGGCCCACCTCACCCGCCTCGCCACCGACGCCCGGCTGCTGGTGATGGGCCGCTCCGCGCGCGGCGTCCTGCTGGACCGGCTGCTGCCCTCTCCGACGCGCCTCGTGGCCGGGCTGGCCCGGTGCCCGGTCGCGGTCGTCCCCGGCGAGGACGGGCCCGTCCGGGCGTCCCTGCTGCCCGAGCACGGCGTCCGGATGGCCGACCTGCTGAGGTGACCACCGAAGGGGACCGGTGGCCCCTGCCCGAGGGTCCGTTCGAATCTCCGGGCCCACACGGGGGCGATGGTCGAGCGCGAGCGCTCCGGGCACGTCGGGCGGGCCGCGCTGCTGCCCACCGCGGTGTTCCAGATCCTCCTGCCGCTGCTCGCACCGATGGTCGACGTGCACCTGGCCTACGGGCTGATGTTCCTCGACCCGGTCACGACGGCGGCGATCTGGGGCGGGGTGCTGAGCCTCCAGCTGGCCGCCGGGATCGTCGCGTTCCGCCCGGAGGGGGAGCCGCTGCGGGCTCTCGTGCTGCTGCCGCTGCAGCAGGTGATCTACCGCCAGCTCATGTACGCGGTGCTCATCCAGTCCGTCGCCTCGGCGGTGTCGGGGGCACGGCTGGGCTGGCAGAAGATCCCCGGATCGGCGCGTTCGGTGCCGCACCGAGGGCGGCCGACGCCCCGGTCACCGTGTCCGGGGGGGGCCGACGTGACCTCGACCTGGCGGACCGCGCTGGGCGGCCGTCCTCCTGTCGGGGACGGCCGCCTGTTCCGGCGCCGCGGCCCCGCCGGTCGCCGGACCCCCGCCCGTGTCCGCTCCCGTCTCCCCGCCCGGTGCCCCGCCCACGGCGTCAGCGGTGGTCACGACGATCGTGACCTTCTACGCCGGCTTGGACAACACCCCGCCCGGCAGCAATGAGATCGCCCACCCCAACGGCCGGCACCCCACCGCGGGCGGGACGGGTACGTACGCGGACCCGACGACGCTCGCCACCGACCCGCGCGAGCTGCCGGTGGGCCGCCTCGTCTACTGCGCGCCGCTGCAGCGGTACTTCGTCATGGAGGACGACTGCGACGCCTGCATCGCGGAGGGGCCCGCCCGACCCCGCAGACCACCCGGTCTTCCTGCTCGGTTGACGCGGTGCCGAACCCGGGACCATCGGCCCGCCGGAAGCGGGCTGTTGCGCACGGGTGCCGGCCGCCCCGGAGCGGGACGGTGCGCAGGTAAGTCAATCCGTCCGAGGAGAGCGATGAGATGAGCGTCGACCAGACCACCAGCCAGACCACCGCCAGGAGCACCCCGCTCTCGACGGCCGCCGCGATGCGAAGCCTCGCGACGTTGCGGATCGCCACGGGTTTCGTGTTCCTCTGGGCCTTCCTCGACAAGACGTTCGGGTTCGGGTTCGCCACCCCCGCCCCGCGCGCCTGGATCAACGGCGGGTCGCCCACGAAGGGATTCCTGTCCTCGGTCGACGTCGGGCCGCTGCAGGGCTTCTTCCACTCCATCGCCGGTGCGGCCTGGGCCGACTGGCTGTTCATGGTGGGCCTGCTCGGTGTCGGCCTCGCCGTGCTGGCGGGGGTCGCCCTGCGGGTGTCGGCGGTCGCCGGCGTCGCGATGATGGCCATGATGTGGCTCGCCGAGTTCCCGCCCGCCACGCTGACCGCGACGGGTGCCGCCAGCGGCTCGTCGAACCCGTTCCTGGACTACCACGTGATGTACGCGATCGCCCTCGTGGTGATCGCCGCCACCTTCGCCGGCACCACGTGGGGCCTCGGCCGGGCCTGGGCGCACATCCCGTTCGTCAACCGGCACCGGTGGATGCTCTGACCACTGGCCCGGGCGCCCCGACCGCACGCGCGGTCGGGGCGCGTGCGCTGGTCGCCTTCGTGCTGCTGGCGTACGCACTGAGCTGGGCGTGGGTGGTGCCCCTGGCGCTGGGCCACCAGGTCGTGGAGGCGGGCCGGGGATGGCCCACCCACGTCCCGGCGCTGCTCGGGCCGGCCGTGGCCGCGGTCGTGGTCATCGCCGCGACGGCCGGTCGCCGCGGCGTCGTCGACCTGCTGCGCCGGGTGGTGCGGTGGCGTGTGGGGTGGCGGTGGTGGCTCGTCGCGGTCAGCCCGGTGGCGTACCTCGGCGTCGCCGTCGTAGCGGCGTGGGCGGGCGGCCGGCCCCTGCCCCGATCGGCCGACTTCGGGATGTTCAGCGGTGTCCCCGCCACGTGGGGACTGCCGGCCGTCGTCCTCGTGATCACGTTCGTCGGGGCCCTCGGCGAGGACACCGTCGGGGGCACCCTGGCCGCGCGCGGCGTCGTGGCCGCGGTGGTGAGCATGCCGATCGTGGTCCATGCGCTCGCCCTGGTCGGGCTGGACCTGTGGGCGCGCCGCACGGGACGGCTCTCGCCGCTGGCGACGCGGGCGCGATCGTCGCCGCCGTCGTGCTGATCACCGCGGCGCCCGACCCGGTTCCGGCCCAGGAGACAGGGCCCACCGGACCCTCGCGGCGCGTCGCTCGGCCCTGTCGGTGCCGGCTCCGGGCGACCTAGCGTCGGTCCATGTTCGAGGTGCGGGTGCACGGCCGCGGTGGCCAGGGTGTGGTCACCACCGCGGCGCTGCTGTCGATGGCCGGGTTCCGGGACGGCCGGCGGGCCCAGGCGTTCCCGAGCTTCGGCTCCGAACGCACGGGCGCGCCGGTGGTGGCCTTCTGCCGGCTGGCCGACGGCCCGATCCGGCTGCGCGAACCGGTGATGGCGCCCGACGCGCTGATCGTGCAGGACGCGACCCTGCTGCACCAGGTCGACGTGTTCGCCGGGCTGCGACCGGACGGGTTCCTGCTGGTCAACTCCACGCGCACCGCCGCGGAGCTCGGCATCACCAGCGTCGTCGACCGCCTCCTGCCGGGACACGTCGCGATCGTGCCGGCGTCGCGGATCGCCGTCGAGCACCTCGGCCGCCCGATGCCCGGTGTCGCGCTGCTGGGGGCCTTCGCCGCCCTCACCGGCCAGGTCTCGCTCCCGAGCATCTCCGCCGCCGTGCACGAGCAGTTCACCGGGGCGGTCGCGGCGGGCAACGCCGCCGCCGCGAAGGCCGCGTTCGACGTCGAGACGAGGAGCCGGGCCGCATGCTGAGGCAGATCGAGGGATCCCGCGCGGTCGCGGAGGCGGTGGCGGCCTGCCGGCCCGGGGTGATCTCGGCGTACCCGATCTCGCCACAGACCCACATCGTCGAGCAGCTCGCCACTCTGGTCCGCGACGGCGCGCTCGGGACGTGCCGGTTCGTGAACGTCGAGTCGGAGTTCGCCGCGATGTCGGTGACGATCGGCGCGTCGGCCACGGGGTCGCGCGCCTACACCGCCACCGCGAGCCAGGGCCTGCTGTTCATGGCCGAGGCGGTGCACAACGCCGCCGGGCTGGGGCTGCCGATCGTCATGACGGTGGCCAACCGCGCCATCGGTGCCCCGATCAACATCTGGAACGACCACAGCGACGCCATGAGCCAGCGCGACGCCGGCTGGATCCAGCTCTACGCCGAGACCGTCCAGGAGGCCGCGGACCTGCACGTGCAGGCGTTCCGGCTGGCCGAGGAGCTCTCGCTGCCGGTGATGGTCTGCCTCGACGGCTTCGTGCTCACCCACTCCTTCGAGGCGGTCGACGTGCCCGACCGGGAGCGGGTGGCGGCGTTCCTGCCCGACTTCCGGCCCCGCCAGGTGCTCGACCCCGACGACCCGGTGTCGATCGGCGCGATGGTCGGGCCCGACGCCTTCACCGAGGTCCGCTACCTCGCCCACACCGCCCACCTGCGGGCGTTGGAGCTGATCCCGCGCGTGGCGGAGGAGTTCGCGGAGACGTTCGGGCGCGACTCCGGCGGGCTGCTGCACCCCTACCGCTGCGACGACGCCACCACCGTCGTCGTGGCGCTGGGCTCGGTGCTCGGCACGATCGAGGACACCGTCGACGAGCTGCGCCGCGGGGGCGACCGGGTCGGCGTCCTCGGCATCACCTCCTACCGGCCGTTCCCGTTCGCTCAGGTCCGCGCCGCGCTGCGCACCGCGACGCGGGTGGTGGTGATCGACCGGGCGCTGGCCCCCGGAACCGGCGGCATCCTCGCCGCCGACGTCCGCGCGGCCCTGACCGGAGTGGCGGTGCCGGTGTACACCGTCGTCGCGGGACTGGGTGGCCGGGCGATCACGCGCCGGTCGCTGGGGGAGATGCTCCTGCGCGCCGAGCGCGACGAGCTGGAGCCGCTGAGCTTCCTCGACCTCGACGACGCCCGGGTCGACCGCGAGCTCGCCCGCGCGGCGGGGAGGCGGTGACCGTGGCCGCACAACCGATCCGGTTCTTCCAGACCGGCACCCACGTCGTCGGCAACCGGCTGCTCGATCCGGCCGACCGCTCCGTGCAGGCCGACGAGCACCGGTTCAACTCCCTGACGTCGGGCCACCGCGCCTGCCAGGGCTGCGGCGAGGCGCTGGGCGCGCGCTACGTGCTCGACGCCGCGATGCGGGCCACCGGCGGCCAGGTCGTCGTGGTCAACGCGACCGGCTGCCTGGAGGTCTTCTCCACGCCCTACCCCGAGACGGCCTGGCGCCTGCCGTGGCTGCACTCGCTGTTCGGCAACGCGCCCGCCGTGGCCACCGGCGTGGCCGCGGCCCTGCACGCGCAGGGTCGCGACGACGTCCGCGTGGTGGCCCAGGCCGGGGACGGCGGCACCGTCGACATCGGGTTCGGCGCGCTGTCGGGCATGTTCGAGCGCGGCGACGACGTGCTGTTCGTCTGCTACGACAACGAGGCCTACATGAACACCGGCGTGCAGCGCTCGGGGGCGACCCCGCCCGCCGCCGCCACCACGACCACCCCGGCCGTCGGGCCGGCGCCGGGTGCCCCCTTCGGACAGGGCAAGGACCTGCCGCGGCTGGCGATGGCCCACGAGATCCCCTACGTCGCCACGGCGACCGTGGCCGACCTGCGCGACCTGGAGGCCAAGGTGACGCGCGCGATGGGCATCCACGGCCCCCGCTACCTGCACGTGCTCGTGCCGTGCCCGCTCGGCTGGGGAAGCGCGTCGCGCGACACCATCCGGCTGGCCCGCCTCGCCCGCGACACCGCGCTGTTCCCGGTCTTCGAGGCGGAGTTCGGCGAGGTCACGGCCGTGTCGATGCTGCGCGAGCGGCGTCCGGTGCGGGAGTACCTGGAGCCGCAGGGCCGCTACGCGCACCTGTTCGGCGACCCGGGCCGCCCCGACCTGGTGGCGGGCATCCAGACCCTCGCCGACCGCAACGTCCGCCGCTACGGCCTGATGGAGGAGCACTGATGGACGAGCCGTTCGCGATCACGCTGGACGTCGGGTCGAGCCTGGCCAACCACACGGGCACCTGGCGCACCGAGCGGCCCGTCTACCTCGACCGGACCCCGCCCTGCAGCGCCGCCTGCCCGGCGGGGGAGCAGATCCAGCGCTGGCTCTACGACGCCGAGGACGGCGGGTACGAGGCCGCGTGGCGCACGATCATGAGGGCCAACCCGTTCCCCGCCGTCACCGGACGGGTCTGCTACCACCCGTGCGAGAGCGCCTGCAACCGCGGCGAGCTCGACACCGAGGTCGGCATCCACTCCGTCGAGCGCTTCCTCGGCGACGAGGCCGTGCGGGCCGGCTGGACCCCGGACCCCGTCGCGACCGCGACCGGCCGGCGGGTGCTCGTCGTCGGCGCCGGCCCGTCCGGGCTGTCGGCGGCCCACCACCTCGCCCGGCTCGGGCACGCCGTCACGGTCCGCGACGCGCAGCCGCAACCCGGTGGCATGATGCGCTACGGCATCCCGGCCTACCGCCTGCCCCGCGACGTCATCGACGCCGAGATCACCCGGATCCTCGCGCTCGGCGTGACCCTGGAGACGGGGACCACCGTCGACGACGTCGAGGCCGCGGCCCGGGAGTTCGACGCCGTGTACCTCGCGGTCGGGGCGCAGCTCGGACACCGCACCGCCATCCCGGCCGGCGACGGCGCCCGGATCCTCGACGCCGTCGCCCTGCTGCACGACGTCGCCGCCGGGCAGCCGCCCGCGCTCGGCCGCCGCGTCGTGGTCTACGGCGGCGGCGACACCGCGCTCGACGCCGCCCGCAGCGCCCGGCGTCTCGGCGCCACCGATCCCCTGGTGGTCTACCGGCGCACCCACGACCGGATGCCCGCCCACGACGCCGAGCTCGCCCAGGCCGTCGAGGAGGGGGTGACGGTGCGCTGGCTCTCGACCGTCGCGCACGCGGACGCGGAGACGATCACCGTCGAGCGGATGGAGCTCGACGAACGCGGGTTCCCGCAGCCCACGGGGGAGTTCGAGGACCTCGCCGCCGACACGCTCGTGCTGGCGCTGGGCCAGGACGTCGACTCCTCGGCGTTGACCGGGGTGCCGGGGATGCTCGACGAGGCCGGGCTGGTGCGCACCGGCCCGGACTTCGCCACCGCGCGGCCCGGCGTCTTCGCCGGCGGCGACGCGGTGGCGGGCGAACGCACCGTGACCACCGCGATCGGGAACGGTGCGCAGGCCGCCGCCCGCATCGACGCCTACCTGCGCGGGGTACCCCTGAAGACCCCGCCGCTGCCGCCGCCCGCGACGTTCGACCTGCTCAACACCGTCTACTACAGCGACGCGCCCGCGAGCGTGCGGCCGCGGCTGGACCTCGCGCGCCGCGTCAGCACCTTCGACGAGATCGAGGGCGGGCTCGACGCGGACACGGCGCTGTTCGAGGCGCGCCGCTGCCTGTCCTGCGGCACCTGCTTCGAGTGCGACAACTGCTACGGGATGTGCCCGGACAACGCCATCACCAAGCTCGGACCGGGCCTGCGGTTCACGATCGACTACGACTACTGCAAGGGCTGCGGCATCTGCGTGGCGGAGTGCCCGGCGGGCGCCATCACCCTGGAACCCGAGGAGAGCTGAGCATGCCCGGGGAGGGTGACCGGCGGATCCGGATGACCTCCGGCGCCTCCGGTTCGGCCGCCATCGTGCTCGGGCACTCCGGTGATCCCGCCGGCGAGCGGGCGCTGGAGGTCGCGACCGACCTCGCGGCGCGGTTGCACGCCCACCTGCACGTCGTGCACGCCATCGACCTCGCCGACTACCCCGCGGACCCCGACGCCGCCGACTGGGAGCAGCAGGGCCGGCGCGCGCTGGCCGCCGAGCACGGCCGGGTCCGCGCCGCCCTCGCCGGCCGGGACGTGGCCTGGAGCCACCACGCCTGGCACGGCGACCCCGTCACCCTGCTGGAGACCGTCGCCGGGGAGGAGGACGCGCTCATGATCGTCGTCGGGACGCGGGGTGAGGGCGTCGGCTCCGTGCTCGACCGGCTCCTGCGCCGCTCGGTGTCGCACGGGCTCATCGCGACCGGCGGCCGCCCCGTCCTCGTCGTGCCCGGCGCGGGCCGTGGCTAGGACGCTCCTGAAAAAGCCGGTCGTGTCGGTCCTGGCCGGGACGGTCGGG
>NZ_MKVV01000024.1:0-15582 GCF_001899645.1 Pseudonocardia sp. 73-21
CTCCTCCTGGGAATCGTTGCGGCTCCTCCTGGGAATCGTTGCGGCGGTCGCGTTCGCCACCATCCTGGCCGTGGTGTCCGGGCTGACCATCGTCGCATCGGCGTCCGTCGCCCATGATCTGTACGCGAATGTCGTCAAACGTGGGAACGCCGAGCCGGTCGCCGAGATCCGCGTGGCGCGGCGCACGGCGGTCGTCGTCGGAGTGGTCGCCACCGGCGGCGGCATCCTGGCCAACGGCCAGAACGTCGCCGTGCTGGTCACGTTGGCGTTCGCCGTGGCCGCGTCGACGAACATGGCGTCGCTGCTGTTCAGCTTGTTCTGGCGTCGGTTCAACACGACCGGTGCGGTGTGGAGCATGTACGGCGGGATGGCCATCGCGTCGGTCCTGGTCATCTTCTCGCCGGCCGTGTCCGGAACGCCGACCGCGATGCTGCCCGGTGTCGACTTCGCGTGGTTCCCGCTGGCCAATCCGGGCCTGGTGTCCATCCCCGCCTCGTTCCTGCTCGGTGTGATCGGTACGTTCCTCGGCCGCCCCGAGTCGGACGCGGACCGCCGGTTCGCCGAGATGGAGGTTCGCGCGTTGACCGGGGCCCGGGCGGCGGCCGTCGAATCCCACCCAGCTACCCGGGCATCCACCCACCCGGCACCCACGGTCTTCACCCCCACCCACGGCAGCTACACGACGCGAAACGCCAGGTGATCGGGCCGTCCCTCCCCGCGGTTATCCGGTCATCCTTCCGGTGCCCGGTGCCCGGTGCCCGGTGCCCGCGGCCTCGGTGGGGCGGTCGTCAGTGCGGACCGGCCCACGCGCCGCCCGTCCCACCGAACCCGCAAGATTCACGTGATGAAGGGCTGAGCTGTGTCCGGGTCGGCTTGACGTACGGCCGGGCCACCGACGCCGAGGTCGGCAGTGGGGTGATCTTCCTGAGTCCGGCGGGGGCCGCGCGTGGCACGTCCGCGCGGCAGCCGGACGGCCTTCGCGTCGGGCGATACGCTCGTCTCCGGCCCGGGACCCACGGGTGCTCCGGCCCGCTGCTCGCCAGGCTGTGGGCCTTCGGTGCGGGCGAAGGCTGCGCGTCGAGCCCACCCCCGGAAGGGGGTAACGGGCATCAGCGGACATCAACCTTCACTTCCGCAGATGCGGACGATAGCCTGCGACAGCCCAGCATTTGCTGATAAGGCTCGCCTTAGAACCGCAGGTCGAAGCCCATGAGTGGTTTGGGGTCGGTGCCCTATGGCGACGTTCTTTCCCACCGATATCCGTATCGCTCCCGAGCGGACATCGTTACGGGCTTCGAGAAGTCCCGAATTTGGGTTCGCTCCCCCTCGCGCCCGGCCGGGATCCGTACAGGAGAGGACAACGATGCCCGCTCATCGCGCAGGCACCACCACGCAACTCGACCCGGTCGAGAAGTCCGGCACCGGCCGCAGCCCGGTCAACCGCCGGCGTTTCCTCGGCTATCTGATCGCCGCGCCGACGCTCGTCGTCGCCGCGGAGATGGCCCGTGAGACGGTCTGGCCGGAAAGCTCGCCCTGGGCCTCCGTGGCCAACGCCGCCGCACTGCCGTCCCCGCCGCAGACCCCTGAGTACTACGAGTTCGTGGACTCCTACCGCGACGCCTGCCGCCCGACCAACGCCCTTCTCAAGGTCGAGGTCAACAAGGACGGCACCGTGTCGTTCGCGCTGCCGCGCTCGGACAACGGCCAGGGCATCCAGACCTCCTTCGCGATGATCATCGCCGAGGAGATCGGCTGCGACCCGGCGAACGTCAAGGTCACGCTGGCGGACGCCCGTCCGGAGCTGTTGTTCAATCAGCTCACCGGCGGTTCCAGCTCGACATACTCCCTCTACACCCCGGTCCGGGTCGCGGCCGCGATCGCCAAGGGCGCGCTGCTCGAAGCGGCCGCGCAGCAACTGGGCCAGGACAAGCGCACGCTCACGGTCGCGGGCCAGACCGTCGTCGACACGACCGGCAAGGCGATCGGCTTCGGCGACCTGACCACGCTGGCGGCCAGCCCCGTCACCAAGGCAGTCGACGTGGTCCTGAAGCCGCGCGAGCAGTTCAAGGTCATCGGCAAGCCGCGGAACAAGGACGACCAGTACGCCATCGTCACCGGCCAGAAGAAGTTCGCGATGGATCTGCAGATCCCGGACGCGCTGCCGACGATGATCTGCCGGGCGCCCGACCTGAATGGGTTCCCGAAGAAGGGCGATCCGTCGAACATCGACGAGGTCCGGAACATGCCCGGCGTCGAGGGCGTGGCGCGGATCGGCAACGGCTGGGCGGTCCGGGCGCGGACGTTCGGACAGTGCATCGACGCCGTGAACGCCCTGCAGGTGAACTGGAACGCGGGCACCCTCGCCGGCAAGAGCGACGCCGACGTCGTGAAGCAGCTGCGCGCCGCCGAGCTGCCGCTGGCCGTGCCCGCGGTACCCGGCAAGACCATCGAGCAGGACTTCGTCCACTACAGCCGCAACGGTTCCGCGCTGGAGACGAACTGCGCGATCGTCTCCTTCAAGAACGGCAAGGCCGAGGTCTGGGCCCCTGCGAAAAGCCCGATCTCCGGCCAGAAGATCGCCGCCCAGAAGCTCGGCATCCCGCAGAACGCGGTCGACTTCCACGTCATCCCTGGTGGTGGCTCGTTCGGCCGCCGGCTGTTCAACGACTCCATCCAGGAGGCAGCCGAGGCCGCGAAGGCCTTCGGCAAGCCGGTCAAGCTGATGTGGGACCGTGCCAACGACTGCCGTCAGGGCCGGGTCAAGCCGCTGTGCACCACACGGGTGCGCGCCGTGCTCACCGACGACGCGGTGGCGAGCTTCGAGCTCCGCTACACCGGCGTCGGGATGGAGGTCGACGAGGGGCTGACCGACGTGCTCACGTCGCAGCTGATCAAGGCGCCGGGCGGGAACCTGGGGGTGTCGGAGACCTTCTGGGAGATCTCGGTGCTCACGCCCTACAACTTCGGCGTGAACACCCGGTTCATGAACGAAGTCAACATGGGCTTCAACACCGGCTCGACCCGCAACGTCTACGGCCCGGACACGTGCACCGCCCGTGAGGTGATGATCGACAAGATCGCGGAGCGGTTGAAGAAGGACCCGATGAAGTTCCGGACGGAGTTCATCAAGACCGAGCGCGCGAGGCGGGTCCTCGAGCGGGTGGCCAAGGAGGCCGACTGGGGCAAGTCGATGGAGCCCGGCACCGCTCAGGGCATCGGCTTCCACCAGGAGTACAAGGCCGTCATGGCCTGCATCGTGGAGCTCGACGCCCGGCCGGAGACGGTGAACCGGCCGATCGTCAAGGGCAAGACCGGTCCGCGCGTGACCAAGCTCACCTTCGTCGTCGACCCCGGGCTCCTGATCAACCCGAACGGATACAAGGCACAGATGATGGGTGGGATCAACGACGGCATCGCCAACGCCCTGACCGCCGGCCTGCACTTCGACAACGGGCACTTCCTCGAGGCGAGCTGGGACAACTACTACTACACCCGGCAGTGGAACACCCCGCCGGAGATCAACATCATCGTCCTCGAGGACTCGGAGTCCCCCGAGCCGGCCGGCGCCGGTGAGGCCGGGGTGGCCGCCGCAATGTCGGCGACCGTGAACGGCTGGCGGCGCGCGACCGGACAGGAGCCGACGTACACCCCGCTCCTGCACAAGGACCCGCTGCCGTTCGAGCCGTACCCGACGATCCCGCCGATCCCGCCGTCGCCCACCAACAGCCTCGAGTTCTTGTACTGAGGAGTCCAGACATGCCTGACCAGACTTTCAAGCTCAACGGCAAGACCGTCACGGTCGACACCGACGACGATGTCCGCCTGCTCTGGGTGATCCGGGACCTGCTCGGGGTGACCGGTCCGAAGTACGGTTGTGGGATCAACGTGTGCAAGGCCTGCACGAGTCACTACAACGGCAAGGCGTTCAACCCCTGCTCGGTGCAGGTCAAGGACATCAAGCCCGAGGACGAGATCACCACGATCGAAGGCCTCGCCGACACCGTCGAGGGCGACGGCCTGCACCCGATGCAGGACGCCTGGCTCAAGTACGACGTCGGCCAGTGCGGCTACTGCCAGCCGGGCCAGATCATGGCCGCGGTGGCGAAGGTCCGGCAGTGCCAGGCCGAGGGCCGCGAGGTGGATGACTCCGCCATCGAGGAGATCCGCAACATGTGCCGCTGCGGGACCTACAACCGCATCCGCGAAGCCATCAAGGACGGCGCCCAGAACATGTGACCCGGTTGGCCCCCGTCGCCCGTTCGCGGGAGACGGGGGCCGGCTCGCGCATCCGAACTTCCCGTACAGACGAGGACGAAGCACATGAACAACGCAAAGCGCTACACCCTGGCCGCACTGGCGACCGCGGCGATCGCCGTGTCGGTGGTCGGAACAGGTATCGCCCAGGCCTCCGAGGACAACGGGGCGGCCCCCGACGGTCCCGCGACCCAGAGCCCCACTCAGGGTCTCAGCGCGATCCTGGGGACGGCCGACAACGGGAACTTCCAGCTCATGGACGCCCTCAACGGCGACAACCGGCCCGACGGTGCCAACGGCGTCGAGTCGGAGTTCCCGCCCGCCGACCCGCGGTACGTCGAGGGTCCGGTCGGAGGGCTCGTGAAGAACGGTCCGCAGGGGTAAGGCGGACCCCATCACCGACGCGCCGGTCCCGGGCCTTCTCCTCCCGGGGCCGGCGCGTCACCTCCATGTCGATCCACTGACACCCGACGACCGGCCAGCCGTTCACCTCCGGGTGTTCCTGCCGGACGGGCTGTCAGCCGTCCACCTCAGCACCACTCGCGTCCTCCAACGACGGCGGAACCGCGACGCTCCCAGAACCAAGGATGGTTCCGATGGGCCAGCCAGTGGCGCAGGCAGACCTCGACGCACGGGGGGCGCTGCGCGCAACGCTGCGGTCGATGCAGGCCGGCTCCGGCCTGCCCGTCGCCTTCGGGGCCTTCGTGGAGAACGGCCTGACCGCCGTGCTCAGCGAGTTCTGGGGCACCCGGACGAAGAACCTGCACAACCTCGAGGTCCGGGCCGGGTCCGGTCTCGGGGGCCGCGTCATCGCGGAGAATCGGCCGGCCGCGGTCAACGACTATCGCACCGCCGACACCATCACCCACGAGTACGATCCGTGGGTCCTTTCGGAGGGCCTGGCCTCGATCGCCGCCGCCCCCGTCATGGTCCGGGACCGGGTCGTCGGGTTGATCTACGTCGCCACCCGCGACTGCAACGCGCTCGGTGATCGCAGCAAGTCCGCCATCCTCGGCGCGGGCCGGCGTCTGAGCATGGAGCTCACCGTCCAGGACGAGGTCCGCCGCCGCATGCGGGACGCCGAGACCATCGCCACCGCCGCGCCGGAGCACGTGCACGACATCGCCGGCCTCGAGGAGATCCGGTCGCTGCACGCCGAACTCCGCGCCGTCGCCCAGCTGATCTCCGACGCGGGGCTGTCCCAGCGGATCTGCGACGTCTCGAACCGCCTCGCGCACGTCGGCGGAGGAACGGTGGAGGCCTCCCTCGCCGGCGTCCGGCTGTCGCCGCGGGAGGTCGATGTCGTCGCACAGATCGCTCTGGGCTGCACGAACCAGGAGGCGGCGACCAGGCTGTCCATCAAACCGGAGACGGCCAAGGCCTACCTGCGCGGCGCGATGCGGAAGCTCGGTGCACACACCCGGTTCGAGGCCGTCGTCCGGGCCAGGGCGCTGCGGATCATCCCGTAACCGGCGATCGTCGCCCGCGGTGACGCGATGATCGCGGTGATGGCGGGGTTGCCGACCCGGGACCGCACGGCACACAGCACTGGATCCGCGTGGCGACGAGGCCGGCGCGGCGGCCAGGTAGACCCTACGGGGCGGCGCGGGGAGCGCCGATGAACAGCAGAGCCGCGTTCCGGCGACCGACAGCAGGAACGCGGCTCTGGCTGTCATCCAGGTGACCGTCGCGGTGCTCGAGGCGTGCTGGCGATGGCTTTCCTGATCGCATCCCTGCGTACCGACATGGTGCTGGTGACCGTGCTCGGACTGCTCGTGGCCGCGCCGATCCTGCTCATCGGACGATCACTGCCCGGCCTGACCTGCCGGAGCGCGACCGCTCGTCCTGACCGGCCGCGGGGCCGGGCCGCCGTTGCTGCGCGGCGGCGGCTCGATGGGGCCGATCCGGTCCAGCGCCGTCGCGATGTCGGCGTCGCCGACGTCGGCGTGCGTCATGAGCCTGACCTGCCCCGACATCGCCGACGCCCGCACCCCGGACTCCTCGAACCGGCGCAGCGTGCCCTCGAGATCGGCGACGGCGATCAGCACGATGTTGGTCTGCGGGGTGGCGGCCCGCCAGCCGCGCTCCTGCAGGCCGGTGGCCAGCGTGGTGGCGCGGGCATGGTCCTCGGCGAGCCGGTCGATGCGGTCGAGCGCGACGAGCCCGGCCGCGGCCAGCACGCCGCCCTGCCGGACGCCGCCGCCGAGCATCTTCCGCAGCCGCCGGGCCTCCTCGACGAACTCCGTGGACCCGGCGACGACCGACCCCACGGGTGCCCCGAGGCCCTTGCTCAGGCAGACCTGCACGGTGTCGGCCCCGACGGTGAGCGCGGCCGGCGGCACGCCCTGGGCCACCGCCGCGTGCCAGAGCCGGGCACCGTCGAGGTGGACCCTCAGCTTCGCGCGCCGGGCGGCCGCCATGACCGCGGCATGCTCGTCGGGGGCGGTGACGGTGCCGCCCGCGGCGTTGTGGGTGTTCTCCAGACACAACAGGGTGGCGCGCAGTGTGTAGTACGGGCCGCTCGAGCCGGCGGCGCGGCGTACGGCGTCGGGGGAGACCTTGCCCGGCCCGGCATCGTGCTCCAGCGGCCTCGGCATGCCGCCCGCCAGCCAGGCCGCCGTGCCGAGCTCCGCGTCGAGAACGTGCGACCCGACGGGCGCGAGGAACGTGTCGCCCCGGCGCAGGTGGCTCATCAGCGCGATGAGGTTGGCCATCGACCCGCTGGGCGTCCACAGCGCGTCGGCGGCACCGAGCAGCCCCGCGACCCGTTCCTCCAGTGCACGCATGGTGGGATCCCGGTCGAGGACGTCGTCGCCGACCTCGGCCTCCGCCATCGCGGTGCGCATCTGCTTGGTGGGGCGGGTGACGGTGTCGGAGCGGAGGTCGATCGGGCCCCGCGCGGACCTGGCCGGATCGGCCGCCGCTCGACGTGCTCGTGATGTGGGTCGCACGACCTCTTATTCAACCAGCAGGAGTCGGACCGGTCGCGTCAGGGTTACGGAACGGTCACGGCGCTGACGCCGTTCGAGTGAACCTCGGGCGGGGGTGCAACCGTGTCGGGTGGTTCGTCCGTCTTTTGCGTGCGAAGGGGAGGGGACAGGTGGACGACGCCTCGGAGCAGGAGTTCGCGGAGTACTTCCGCGCGCGCCGTGACGCCGTCCGTCGCACGGCCTACCTGCTGTGCGGCGACTGGCACCGCGCCGACGACCACGCCCAGGCCTCGTTCGTCGCGCTGCACCGGCACTGGGGCCGGATCCGTGAGCCCGGTGCCCGCGACGCGTGGATGCGCCGCACGCTGGCCCGTGCGGTGGTGGACGAGTCGCGGCGGCCGTGGCGGCGGGAGCGGTTCACGGCCGAGCCGATCGACGCCGCGGTGGTCGGGGCCGCGTCCGAGGGCGTCGCCACCCGGCACGTGCTGGTGGACGGGCTGCGGTCGGTGCCGCCCCGGCAACGGGCGGTGCTGGTGCTGCGCTACCTCGAGGGCCTCGACATCGCCGGCACCGCGGCGGCGCTGGGGTGTTCGGAGGGCACGGTGAAGAGCCAGACCTCGCACGGGCTGGCGGCCCTGCGGCTGGCGCTGGGTGACGCGTTGGACGATCTGGCGGAGGGAGTGGCATGAACGACGACGAGTTGACGTCGCTGTTCAGGGACGCCGCCTCCGCAGTACCCGAGGCCGGATTCGACTACCTCGACGTCACCCGGGCCTCGCAGCGGATCACGAGGCGCCGGCGGGTGGCGCTCTCGAGCGTGGCGGCGGCGGCCGTCGCGATGGCGGGCACCGGCGTGGTGGTGGCGACCGTTCGGGACCAGGGCACGCTGACCAGCGCGGCGAGCGCGCCCGCGGCGGCTCCGGAGATCAGCAGCCCCCCGGTCGGCAGGTCGGACGCGGCCGGGGCAGGGGGGGTGCCGCTGGGCCCGTCGGGCGCCGAGTGCGTCGACAAGCAGGATCCGCAGCTGCGGGCGGTCGTCGAGCAGGTCCTGCCCGAGATCATCGGCGCGCCCGCCGCGGCGGTCAGCACGGAGTGCCGGGCCGGCGGAGGCCGCGGCGTGGCCGTCGAGGTCACCGACCGGGGTGTGTCCGGGGTGCTCAGCGTCTTCTACTCGCCGCCCGATCAGGCACCTCCGACGTTCGGGGGTGCCCCCATGGCACCGACGGCATCGGGAGGCACCGTGATCGCCTCCTCCGAGGCGGAGGGGCCGACCGGAGCGACGGGTGGACCGGGTCCCTTCGCCGACCGGTTGCCGTCGGTCGTGGCGTACCTCGCCCCCCGCCTCTAGATCGTTCCGAGACGGGGGCGGTCGTCGATCGAACCACCGCCGACCCCGTGGCGGAACGATCAGCGAGGACACTGGGGCCCGTGGGCACTCCCAAGGGCGAGCGGCGGCGACACGAGCTGATCACGGCGGCCGCCGCGCTGCTGCGCTCCGGCGGCTTCGACGCCGTGCGCCACCGGGCCGTCGCGGAGAAGGCCGGACTGCCGCTGGCGTCCACCACCTACTACTTCGAGTCGCTCGACGAGCTGGTGCTCGCCGCCGTCGAGCGCACGAGCCGCGACGAGCTGGCGGAGGGGCGCGAGCTGAGGGGGGATGCCGCCGAGCTGGTGCTCGACCTCCTGCTCGGCCCCGAGTCCCGCGGCGGCGGGCTCGACGCGGTGCTCCTGCGCTACGAGCGACTCGTCGGCGCCGGGCGCCGGCCCTACCTCGCGCCGCTGATGCGCGAGCTGCGCGGGGAGCTGGACGCCCTGCTCGCCGACATCCTCACCCGCGCCGGCCACCCGCACGACGAGGTGGCCCTGCGCGATCTCGTCTCGCTCGTGGACGGCGCCGTGATCAGCGCCCTGATCGAGGCCGATCCCGACCCCCGCGCCGCGGCCCGGGAGGTCCTGCTCCGTCACCTCTGAGCGACGACTCGTGAGCGGATATCGGTGCCCTGGCACTGATTTCCGCGCACGGGCGCGGAGCGCCTAGCATTGCTGCACGTGATCCCCAACGTGCTGGCCGCCCGCTACGCGAGCCCGGAGCTGGTGAGGCTCTGGTCGCCCGAGTACAAGATCGTGCTGGAGCGCCGGCTGTGGATCGCGGTGCTCCGCGCCCAGCGCGACCTCGGCATCGACGTGCCCGACGGCGTCGTCGAGGACTACGAGGCCGTCGTCGAGAACGTCGACCTCGCCTCCATCGCCGCCCGCGAGCGCGTCACGCGCCACGACGTGAAGGCCCGCATCGAGGAGTTCTGCGCCCTGGCCGGGCACGAGCACATCCACAAGGGCATGACCAGCCGCGACCTGACGGAGAACGTCGAGCAGCTGCAGATCCGGCTCTCGCTGGAGCACGTGCGCGACCGGGCCGTCGCGATCCTCGCCCGGCTGGCCCGCCGGGCGGCCGAGCACGCCGAGCTGACGATGGCCGGCCGCAGCCACAACGTCGCCGCCCAGGCCACCACGCTGGGCAAGCGGTTCGCCTCCGCCGCCGACGAGCTCCTCGTCGCGTTCGCGCGGCTGGAGGAGCTCTCGGCCCGCTACCCGCTCCGCGGCATCAAGGGCCCGATGGGCACGTCGCAGGACATGCTCGACCTGCTCGACGGGGACGCCGCTCGTCTCGACGCGCTCGAGAACCGCGTCGCCACGCATCTCGGCTTCGAGGCGAGCCTGACCAGCGTCGGCCAGGTCTACCCCCGCTCGCTCGACTTCGACGTGCTCTCCGCGCTGGTGCAGCTCGCCGCAGGGCCGTCGTCGCTCGCCACCACCATCCGGCTGATGGCCGGCATCGAGCTCGCCACCGAGGGTTTCCAACCGGGCCAGGTCGGGTCGTCGGCGATGCCGCACAAGATGAACTCGCGGTCCACCGAGCGCATCAACGGGATGATGGTGCTGCTGCGCGGCTACGCCGGGATGGCCGGCGAGCTGGCCGGGTCGCAGTGGAACGAGGGCGACGTCTCCGACTCGGTCGTCCGTCGGGTGGCGCTGCCCGACGCGTTCTTCGCCCTCGACGGGCTGTTCGAGACCACGCTCACCGTGCTCGACGAGTTCGGCGCCTACCCGGCCGTGATCGCGCGCGAGCTCGACCGCTACCTCCCCTTCCTCGCGACGACGGCCGTGCTGATGGCCGCGGTCCGCGCGGGCGTCGGCCGGGAGACCGCCCACGAGGTGATCAAGGAACACGCCGTCGGCGTCGCGCTGGCCATGCGGGAGAAGGGCCAGGTCGAGAACGACCTGATCGCCCGCCTCGCCGGCGACGGGCGCCTCGGCCTGCCCACGGGCCTGCTCGACGGGTTGCTCGCCGACCCGCTGCGCTTCACCGGTGCCGCGACGTCCCAGGTCGCGACCGTGGTCGCCCGCGTCCAGGAGATCGTCGACGCCCACCCCGACGCCGCCGCCTACACCCCCGGAGCCATCCTGTGAAGCTGCTGCACTCGGGCAAGGTCCGCGACGTCTACTCCGACCGGGGTGACCTGGTCCTCGTCGCCTCCGACCGCCTCTCGATCTACGACGTCGTGCTGCCGACGCCGGTGCCGGACAAGGGCGCGGTGCTCACGCAGCTGTCGCTGTGGTGGTTCGACCAGCTCGCCGACATCGTGCCGCACCACGTCCTCTCCGCCACCGACGTGCCCGCCGAGTTCGCCGGCCGGGCCGTGCGGGTGAAGAAGCTGGAGATGCTGCCCGTCGAGTGCATCGCGCGCGGGTACCTCGCCGGGCTGGGGCTCAAGGAGTACGAGTGCCACGGCACCGTGTCGGGCGTCGCGCTGCCGCCGGGGCTCGTCGAGGGCTCGAAGCTGCCGGAGCCGATCTTCACGCCCACCACGAAGGCGGCGGTCGGCGAGCACGACGAGTTCATGACGTTCGACGAGGTGGTGGCGCTGATCGGCGCCGATCGGGCGCAGCGGCTGAAGGAGCTCACCCTCGCCGTCTACACCCGCGGCGCCGAGACCGCGGCCGCGAACGGGATCATCGTGGCCGACACCAAGCTGGAGTTCGGCCTCGACACCGAGGGCACGATCGTGCTGGGCGACGAGGTGCTCACCCCCGACTCGTCGCGCTTCTGGCCCGCCGACCGGTGGCGGCCGGGTGGCCCGCAGTTCTCGTTCGACAAGCAGTACGTGCGTGACTGGTCCGCCACGCTGGACTGGGACCGCACCGCGCCCGGGCCCGATGTGCCCGCCGAGGTCGTCGACGTCACCCGTGCCCGCTATGTGGAGGTCTACGAACGGATCACCGGACGCGGCTGGGCGTTCACGTCCGTGTGAGTTCATTCCCACCGTGGCCGCCCGACTGATCGTCTCGCTCTCCGGACTCTCCGCCGACTCCCCGGAGTCGCTGCGCCGCAGTGCCGCCTTCACCGCCGAGCTGGACGCGAGGGGTGTCGCGGCGTCGCAGCTGCTGCGTCCGCGCGGCACGGCCGGCGCGCTGGAGCCGGGTTCGCCGCTCGTGCGATGGATGCTGGAGCGCCGGGAGGCCGGTGACGCGATCGTGCTGCACGGCTACGACCACGCCCCCGACCCGACCGCCGTGCGGAAGCTCGCCCGGCGGGCCGAGTTCGCCTCGCTGCCCCGGCACGAGGCCGGCCTGCGCCTGACCGCGGCCCGCCGCGTGCTCACCGCGATCGGCCTGCGCACCGACCTGTTCGTCCCGCCGCGCTGGCTCGCCTCGGAGGGCACCGCCGAGGCGCTCACCGAGCAGGGCTTCGCGATGCTGGCCGACGAGAACGGCGTGCGGCGCCTCGGCGAGGGATCGTTCGAGCGGTCCCGCGTGCTGGGTTTCCGGGTCTCGGGGGAGCGCCGGTCGGTGGCCGATGACCAGAAGGCCGCCGAGTCGTGGCGCTGCCGGGTGCTGGAGACCGAGGTGGTTCGCACCGCCCGGCGCGGCGGGCTCGTCCGGATCAACGTGCGCTCGAAGGACCTCAAGCGCACCCCCCGTCGTGACGCGGTGCTCGCCGCCGTCGACACCGCGCTGGGGCTGGGTGCGGAGCCGCTCACCTACCGGCAGGCGGCGGCGGTGCGGGCGGCGTAGCCGTGCTGTCGCGCACCACCAGTGCGGTGGGCAGCACGACCTGGGTGATCTCCGGCTTCGTCCCGGCGCGCCGCCGGGCGATGGTCTCCACCTGCGCGGCGGCGGCCAGGCGGCCCTCGACGGACGCGTCCTGACGGACGGTGGTGAGCGGCGGATCGGTGTGTCGCACCAGGAGAATCAGGGCAGCGCGGTCGGGGCTGCGTCGACGAGGTCGGCCATCGCCCGGGGCTGGGCGCCGTCCTCAGACGGCGGTGGCCTCGCCGCGGTCCAGCACCCGGACCGTCGTGCCCTCGGGCTTGAGGTTCTCGAACATGCCGTAGTGCATCTGCGGCATGGCCAGCACCGCCTCGTGGATGGGGACCGCCGTGCGCGGGGCCACGTCGCGCAGGTAGTCGACCGCGTCGGCCAGCTTCAGCCACGGGGCGCCGGTCGGGAGCAGGAGCACGTCGATCGGCGCTTCCGGCGGCGTGAACGCGTCGCCGGGGTGCAGCACCGACCCGTCCACGAGGTAGGAGTTGTTGACGATCACCGGGATGTCCGGGTGGATCACGGCGTGCTGCCCGCCGAGGACGTCGACATGCGCGCCTGCCACCTCGAACGACGAGCCGGGCGAGACCACCTCGTGCTCGAACGCCGAGAGCTGCTCCGCGGTGCCGGCGTCGACGATCAGCCGGGCGTCGGGATTGGCGCGCAGCAGGATCTGGAGCTTGTCGATCTCCAGGTGGTCGAAGTGCTGGTGGGTGACCAGCACGGCGTCCAGTCCGGTGAGGGTCTCGAAGTCGGTGGAGAAGGCGCCGGGGTCGATCAGGAGCCGGGCGGCGCCGGTGTCCAGCAGCACGCAGGCGTGGCCGTAGTGGGTGACGTTCACCAGCCCATCGTCCGCCGAACGACTCGTGAGCGGAAATCAGTGCGGGAACACCGTTATCCGCGCACCGATGAATCGGCCGGGGGCCCCGGGTCGTAGTGGCATGACGACCAACGGATACGCGGACGTGAACGGCCTCCACATGTACTACGAGGTGCACGGCGACGAGGGCACGCCACTGGTGCTGCTGCACGGCGGCGTGATGACCATCGACCTCAGCTTCGCCGGTCTCATCCCGAGGCTGGCGAAGAAGCACCGGGTGATCGGCGTCGAGTTCCAGGCCCACGGCCGTACCGCCGACATCGACCGCGACATGACCTACGCGGCCCTGGCGGGCGACGTCGTCGGACTGCTCGACCACCTCGGCATCGACCGCGCGCACGTCCTGGGCCACAGCATGGGTGGCGGCACGACGCTGGAGCTCGCGGTGCACCACGGCGACCGGCTGCTCTCGGCCGTGCCGATCTCGGCGAGCGTCCGACCCGACGGCGCGCACCCCGACCTGGCCGACCCCGGCACCTACGCCACCTCGCCGATCATGCCGACGGCGCAGGACTTCGCCGACATGGCGCAGGCCTACGCCCGGCTCTCCCCGCACCCGGACCGGTTCGACGCCCTGCCCGGTCGCACGATGACGACGGTGGAGGGCTGGACCGGCTGGACCGACGAGCAGCTCGCCGGCATCACTGCGCCGACGCTGATCGTCCAGGGCGACAACGACTTCACCGTGCTCGAGCACGCGGCGCTGATGAAGCGGCTGATCCCGGGCTCGCAGCTGCTCGTGCTGCCCGGCACCACGCACATGCAGGCGACACGCCGGGCCGAGCTCCTGCTGCCCGCGCTGACAGCGTTCCTGGACTGAACGTAGGCTCTCGCCCGTGGCCAGAGTGGTGGTGGACGTGATGCCCAAGCCCGAGATCCTCGACCCCCAGGGTCAGGCGGTGGCGGGGGCGCTTCAGCGGATGGGCGTGGCCGGGGTGGCCGACGTGCGGCAGGGCAAGCACTTCGAGCTCGAGGTCGACGACGCGCTGGACGACGCGACGCTGCACCGCATCGCCGGTGAGCTGCTCGCGAACCCGGTGATCGAGGACTGGGTGGTGAGTCGTACCCCATGAGGATCGGCGTCATCACCTTCCCCGGCACCCTCGACGACGTCGATGCGGCCCGGGCCGTCCGCTACGCCGGGGCCGAGTCGGTGGCGCTGTGGCACGCCGACCGCGACCTCGAGGGCGTCGACGCGGTGGTCGTGCCCGGCGGCTTCTCCTACGGCGACTACCTGCGCGCCGGCGCCATCGCCAGCATCGCCCCGATCATGACCGAGGTCGTGGCCGCGGCCGGGCGCGGCATGCCGGTGCTGGGCATCTGCAACGGCTTCCAGATCCTGTGCGAGGCGGGCCTGCTGCCCGGCGCCCTCGTGCGCAACGCCGGCCTGCACTTCGTGTGCCGTGACCAGCGACTGCGCGTCGAGACCAGCGACACCGCCTGGACCGGCGACATCGAGGCGGGCAGCGAGATCCTGGTCCCGGTCAAGAACGCCGAGGGCCGCTACGTCGCCGACGCCGCCACCCTCGCCGAGCTGGAGGACACCGGGCGGGTCGTCTTCCGCTACGTCGGCGGCAACCCCAACGGGGCCCTGGCCGACATCGCCGGCATCAGCTCCGCCGACGGGCGCGTGGTGGGCCTCATGCCGCACCCCGAGCACGCCGTCGACACGCTGACCGGTCCCTCGGTGGACGGGCTCGCACTGTTCACCTCCGTGCTGCGGGCCAGCGCAACCACGTGATCAGCAGCGGGGCCGCCCGGCGCGTGCTGCTCGTCGAGGACGATCCCGGCGACGCGTTCCTCGTCACGGAGCTGCTCGCCGAGGTCGACCCGGAGCTCGCCGTCACCGTGGCCACGACGGTGGGGTCGGCGCTGGAGCAGCTGGCCGGGTGCGACTGCGTGCTGCTGGACCTGAACATGCCCGGCACCGCGGGACTCGCGAGCCTGCACGCGGTGCTGCGGGCCGACGACCACGCGGCGGTGTGCGTCCTCACCGGGCTCGACGACGAGCACCTGGGCATGGCCGCCGTCGCCGCCGGTGCCCAGGACTACCTGGTCAAGGGCAAGGTCGACGGCGAGGTGCTGATCCGCGCGCTGCGCTACGCCGTGGAGCGCCGCCGCGCCGAGACCAGCATGCTGCGGCTGCGGGAGGAGGAGCTCGCCGCCGCGGAGTCCGTGCGCCTGGAGCGCGGGTTGCTGCCGTCGCCGCTGCTCGCGGGCAGCGGGGTGCGGTCACGCCAGTACTACCGGTCCGGACGGCGGCGCTCGCTGCTCGGTGGCGACTTCTTCGACGCCGTTCTCGGCCCCGACGGCACGGTGCACGCGATCATCGGCGACGTCTGCGGGCACGGCCCCGACGAGGCCGCGCTCGGAGCCCTGCTGCGCGTGTCGTGGCGGGCGCTGGTGCTCGCGGGCGTC
>NZ_MKVV01000024.1:15614-186948 GCF_001899645.1 Pseudonocardia sp. 73-21
GTCGGGCTGCCGCTGGGCATCCGTTCCGACGCCTGCTGGGACGCCCTGCGCGTCCCGCTGGAACCGGGCTGGTCGCTGCTGCTCTACACCGACGGCCTGGTGGAGGGGCGCGGCCCGACGCCGGGCGAGCTGCTCTGGCCGGAGGGCCTGATCGCGCTGCTGCACCAGGAACGCGACACCGACCTCGACGACCTGCCCGCCCGGCTGGTCGACCACGCCGTGCGGTTCAACGGCGGCCCGCTCACCGACGACGTCGCGATACTGGTGCTCTCGGAAGCGGGTGCCGGATGACCGTCGAGCTGACCCGGGCCCGCCGGGTGCTCACCGCACGCCGGTCCGACGAGGGCGCGCGCCGCTGGCCGCTCTCCCGGATCTTCACGCTGGTGGCCGCGGTGGCGGCGGTCCTCGCCATCACCACGATCGTGCTCGGCGGCCTGGCGCTGGCCCGTCTGACGGCGGCGCGGGCCGCGCTGCTCGACGTCGCGGGCCCCGCGGTGATCGCGGCGCAGCAGCTCTCCCGGGCGGTGGTCGACCAGGAGACCGGTGTGCGCGGTTTCGGGCTGACCGGACGCCCGGAGTTCATGGACCCCTACACCTCCGGCGTCGCCGACGAGCGGACCCAGGTGGCCGCGCTGCGCGCTTACGCGGCCACCGGCGGCTTCGACCACGTCGGCCGGGACATCGACGCCGTGGAGCAGGCCGCCACCCGCTGGCGCGACGCCTACGCCAACCCGACGTTCGCCGGGGTCCGGCCGGATGCCGTCGAGGGCCGCACGCTCTTCGACGGTGTGCGGGCCGCGACCGGGACGTTGACCGCCGACATCGACGTGCAGCGGCTCGCCGACCGCGACCGCCTCAACGCGGCCGCGGCCTACGTCACCGTTACGGGCATCGCGATCGCGGTGGTGATGATCGCCTTCCTGGCGGCCGCCGCGGTCGGGCTGCGCCGGGCGGTGCTGCGGCCGGTGTCGGACCTGGCCGCCCAGGTGCGCGACGTCGTGTCCGGCGGGGTCCAGCGGCCCGTGCACGGCGCGGGCCCGCGCGAGATCTTCGAGCTGGGTGAGGACGTCGACGCCATGCGGCTGCACATCCTCCACGACCTCGACGAGGCCCAGGAGGTCAACCGCAGGCTCGACCGCCAGACCCGCGACCTGGAGCGCTCCAACCGCGACCTCGAGCAGTTCGCCTACGTCGCCAGCCACGACCTGCAGGAACCGCTGCGCAAGGTGTCGAGCTTTTGCCAGCTGCTGCAGCGCCGCTACGGCGGACAGCTCGACGAGCGCGCGGACCAGTACATCGAGTTCGCGGTGGACGGCGCGTCGCGCATGCAGCGTCTGATCAACGACCTGCTCGCGTTCTCCCGGGTCGGCCGCACCACCGAGGCGTTCACGCCGGTGGATCTCGGCGAGGTGGCCGCGGCCGCGGCGGCGCAGCTGGACCAGGTCCGCGTGGACACCGGTGGCACCGTCACGGTCGGCGTGCTGCCCACCGTCACCGGCGACGCCACGCTGCTGCGCCAGCTGCTCGTCAACCTGCTCGGCAACGGCCTGAAGTTCCACCGCGACGGCGTGGCCCCGGAGGTCACGGTGTCCGCACGGACCGTCGACGAGGGCTGGGAGATCGCCGTGGCCGACAACGGTATCGGCATCGAACCCGAGTACGCCGACAAGGTCTTCGTGATCTTCCAGCGGCTGCACGGCCGGGACCTCTACCCCGGCACCGGCATCGGCCTGTCGCTGGCCAAGAAGATCGTCGAGTTCCACGGTGGCGCGATCGGCCTCGACACCACGGGCGGGCCGGGCACGGTCGTCCGGTTCACCCTGCCCACCACCCCCCTTCCCGCCCCCGAGGAGAAGTGATGACCGAGCCCACGCC
The DNA here is from genome assembly GCF_001899645.1 of Pseudonocardia sp. 73-21. Lineage (GTDB taxonomy): Bacteria > Actinomycetota > Actinomycetes > Mycobacteriales > Pseudonocardiaceae > Pseudonocardia. Next base: position 17,490 of record NZ_MKVV01000024.1, read on the forward strand.
GCGCATCGTCAACGTGCTGCTGGTGGAGGACGACCCGGGCGACGTGCTCATGACCCGCGAGGCGTTCGACGAGTACCTGCACAACCGGCTCGACGTGGTCACCGACGGCGCCGCGGCCCTGGCCTACCTCCGCAACGAGGAGCCCTACGCCGACGCGCCGCGCCCGGACCTGATCCTGCTCGACCTCAACCTGCCCCGCCGCGACGGCCGCGAGGTGCTGGAGGAGGTCAAGGCCGACCCGCAGCTGGCCCACATCCCGGTGGTCGTGCTCACCACGTCGCAGGCGGAGGAGGACGTGCTGCGCAGCTACCAGCTGCACGCCAACGCCTACGTCACCAAGCCGGTGGACTTCGAGAGCTTCATCGAGGCCATCAAGCAGATCGACCACTTCTTCGTGAGCGTCGTGCAGCTGCCCTCGGGGAGCTGAGCCGCTGTCACCTGATCGGTTACCGCGGCTCGCGGCGCGGGGCGACACCCGCGATGGACGGGCGGAGCGCCCCTAGGCTGGCCCGGTGAAGGGGTCGGTTCGTCCCCGGGTGGTCGCATCCGGCACCCGCGCCGCCGTGGCCGTGCCGATGGCCGCGCTCCTGGTGGCCTGCAGCCTGGTCGGAGCACCGCCGGGACAGCGCACCTTCTACGTGAGCCCCGCGGGCGACGACACCGCGAGAGGCACGTCGGCCGGGTCCCCGTGGCGATCGCTCGAGCGGGCGTCCGAGGCCGTCCTGGTCCCGGGTGACCGGGTGCTGCTGCTGGGCGGCGCGCGGTTCACCGGGCGGCTGCTGCTGGACCGGCTCGACGCGGGGAACGCGGCCGACCCGGTCGTCGTGGGCTCCTACGGCGACGGCCGGGCCGAGATCGACGCGCCGGGCGACGGTGCCGTCGTCGTCACCGACACCGGCGGCGTCGAGATCAGCGACCTGGTGCTGGCCGGCGCGGGTCCGGAACCCGTGCCCGGCTCGGCGGGCGTGCGGGTCTTCACCGACTCGCCGGACGACCGGGTGTTCGACCACGTGGTCGTGCAGCGGGTCGAGGCGCACGGGTTCGGCAACGGCATCGAGGTCGGCAGCGCGCGGGCGGGGACGGGGTTCCGCGACGTCCGGGTCGACGACGCCGTCCTGCACGACAACCGGGACGCGGGGCTCACGGTGTACGGGCCCGCGTTCGACGCCACCGCGCCCCGCTACGCGCACGAGGACGTGGTGATCTCGCGGGTCACCGCCTACGGCAACCACGGCGACCCCGCGAACACCCGACGCAACACCGGCAGCGGGATCGTCCTCGGCAGCGTCCGCACCGCGACCGTGACCCGGTCCGTCGCGCACGACAACGGCGGGTCGGGCGGGTCGGGCGAGGGCCCGGTCGGCATCTGGACCTACGACTCGACCGGCGTGGTGATCGAGCACTGCCTGTCCTACCGGAACCGGACGGCGAGGCTGGCCGACGGCGGCGGGTTCGGCCTCGACCAGAACAACTCGGACTCGGTGCTCCAGTACAACCTGTCCTACGACAACCACGGTCCGGGCTACCTGGTCTACACCGGCCAGCAGAACGACGCCCACACCGGCAGTGTCGTGCGGTTCAACGTCTCCAGCGGGGACGCGCGACGGTGGAGCGTCTACGGCGGGATCACCGTGCTGGGGCGGGTGAGCGCCACCCGGATCTACCAGAACACGGTGGTCATGGCGCCGCAGCGCAGCGACCCGTCGTCGGCGCTGCGGCTCGGTCCCGGGGTCTCCGACCTCGACGTCCGCAACAACCTGCTGGTCAGCCGGCAGGCGGGGCCCGTCGTGGTGGCGGTGACGCCCTACGCCCGGTCGGCGGTGCGCCTCGACGGGAACGCCTACGTCGGCTCCGCGGGAGCGCCGACGGTCGTCTGGGGTCCGGAGGCGGAGCCGTCCCTGCGCGCGTGGCGCGCGGCCACCGGTCAGGAGACGTCCGCCGGGCGGCGCACCGGGCTGACCGGGGACCCGGGGCTCCCCGGACCGCTGACCGGCCTCGCGGCGACCGCGGTCGACGATCCCGCGGTGGGCTTCCTCCCGTCCCCGGGTTCGCCGCTGCTCGGGGCGGGACTGCCCCTCGCCGACCTGCTCACGCCGGGCGTCACCCTGCTCGACCGCACCGGGGCGCCGGTCCGCACCGGCTCGCCGGACGTGGGGGCCGTGCAGCGGGCTCAGTCCGGGTAGCCGTCCGGGTGGAGCCGCTGGAACCGCCAGGCGTCGCGGCACATGGCGGCGACGTCGCGGCCGGCCTTCCAGCCCCACTCCGCGGCGACCCGGCCGGGGTCGGCCACGAGCTCGGCGACATCCCCCGCGCGGCGGCCGACGACGTCGTAGGGGATGTCCCGCCCGCACGCGGCGCCGAAGGCCGTGACCAGCTCCAGCACCGACGTACCGACGCCGGTGCCCAGGTTGAGCACACGCAGTCCCGGTCCCGACGGCGGCTGGTCCAGGGCGAGCCGGTGCCCCTCCGCGATCTCCACGACGTGCACGTAGTCGCGCACGGCGGTGCCGTCGGGGGTGGGCCAGTCGCCGCCGAAGACCCGGAGCCGGTCCCGGCGCCCGATCGCGATCTGCATGAGGAACGGGACGACGTTGTTGAGCGGCCCGCGCGGGTCCTCGCCGAGGCGCCCGCTCGGGTGCGCGCCCGCCGGGTTGAAGTAGCGCAGCGCGGTCGCCGACAGCTCCGGATGCCGCCGGACCGCGTCGGCGATGATCTGCTCGCACATCCACTTCGACCGGGCGTAGGGGTTGGTGGGCCGCGCCGGGTCGGCCTCGGTGAGGGGGCGCCCGCCGCCGTCGCCGTAGATCGAGCACGACGAGGAGAACACCAGCCGCCGCACGTCGTGGGCGACCATCGCCCGCAGCAGCGCGACGGTGCCGCCGACGTTGATGTCGTAGTAGTCCAGCGGGATCAGCGTGGACTCGCCGACGGCCTTGCGCGCCGCGAAGTGGATCACCGCGTCGATCCGGTGCCGGGTGAACACCCGGTCCAGCGCGGCGGCGTCGCGCAGGTCGGCCCGGTGGGCGGCGAGGTCGCGGCCGGCGAGGTCGCGGACGGCGGCCAGCGCCCCGGGTGAGCTGGTGGAGTGGTCGTCGACGACCACCACCTCGTACCCGTGCTCCAGCAGCTCGACGCAGGTGTGCGAGCCGATGAAGCCGGCGCCGCCGGTGACCAGCACGGTCGGGGCGCTCATCCGGTCACCACGATCTGGACGTAGAGCGGGAACAGCGCCGCGGGCACCGCGGTGAGACCGAGCGCGGCCACCCCGAGCAGGACCGGCACGGCGGCCGTCGTCCGGATGCCGCGCCACGGCCCGACGCCGGCCGCCCGGGCCGCCTCGACGCCGTGCAGCACCGACACCGCCGTGACGACGGTGCCGTAGGCGGCCGCGCCCAGGATGCACAGCCCGACGTAGCCGACCGCGCCCGTGCGGACCTCACCGGTGAACGCCGCGACGGCGAGCCCGACCGCGATCACGAGGTAGGGCAACACCAGCCGGGTGGGCAGCGGCTCCAGGCCGGAGCGGGCCTTGGGGGTGACGCGGAACGTGATCGGGGCGGGGCGGAACCGCTGGCGGACCGCGGCGAGCACCCCCCACGCGACCCAGGGCCAGCGGACCAGCGAGTACAACCAGTTCTCCCAGCTCAGGACGGGGGCTTTGCGGGGCCGCAGCAGGCCCCGGCGGCGCAGCACCAGCAGCACGGCGAGCAGCCACGCGGTGAGCAGCCACCAGTGGGCCAGGAACTCCAGGTAGTCCACCTGCACCCAGCGCAGGCCGGTCACGGCCGCCACCGGCGGTAGCAGCAGCCCGGCCGCGGTCGTCACGACCAGCAGGAAGTAGAAGACCAGCGCGTAGAAGAAGCGCAGCCGCAACGCCCAGGGCAGCCGCGGGAGGTGGTGGGGGACCAGGCCGATCAGCAGCGTGGTGAGGCTGCGCGACCACTGGAACTCCTGCGTGACCATCGCCGCCAGCGTCAGCGGGCCGTCGCCGCGGGCGTCGGCGTCGAGGGCGAACACGCCCTGCCAGCCCGCCGAGTTGAGCAGGAACGACGTGGAGAAGTCCTCGGCCAGCTCCGGGCCGATCCCGCCGATCCCGGCCAGCGCCGCGGTCCGCACCGCGTAGTGGGAGCCGATGCAGACCGGAGCGAGGCCCGCGGAGTGGCCGGCCTGGATGGCGCCGTGGAACGCGGCCTCCCGGTGCAGGCGGCCGCGCGCGGACCACGACCCGGTGCCTTCGGCGTCGCAGACGCTGGGCGCGGCGACGTACCCGACGGCGGGGTCGGCGAAGGGACGCACCATCTCCGCGAGGTAGGTCGGGGCCGGCACGTGGTCGCAGTCGAGCTGGGCGACCACGTCGTAGTCGCGGTAGCCCCAGTGGTCGTAGAAGTGGGCGAGGTTGCCCTCCTTGCAGCGGGTGCGCCGCGGCCAGGTCGGCCGGTGGTAGGCCGCCACGCCGCGCCGGGTCGAGAGCCGCACGCCGTGGTCGTGGCACCAGCGGGCGGTCTCGGCCGAGGGGTCCTCGTCGCACAGCCAGACGTCGTAGGGGTGCGGGAACCGCTGCGCCAGCATCGCGCGGAGCGTCCGGCGGGCCAGCGTCCACGGCTCCGACGGCGCCTTGGTCACGACGAAGGCCGTCCGCACGGCGGGGACCGCGACGGTCGGGTCCACCCGGCGCAGCCGGTTCGCGGTCAGCAGGAAGTAGGCGGGCAGGCAGGTGAGGTAGACGAGCACCGCGCTGTTGATGGCGAGACCCACCCAGGTGGTGCGGTGGTCCGGCTGCAGCCACCAGGTCCAGAACACGACCAGGCTGACCAGCCAGCCCACCGACAGCACCGCCACGGCCATCCGGTCGCGCCGGGGGAGGACCGGCACGAGCAGGTCCGCGCGCCGGCGCCGGCCGATCCGGCCGGACCGGCCGAAGACCGGTCCCTCGGGAGTGAGAGCCCGCACGCCCCCGCGGGAGATCCGGACGATGTGCGTGTCCGGCGCACCCCGCGTGGGCAGGGCGCGGTGACGCCCCGGATCCGTTCGGGTGCGCGACCCGTCAGGCACCGGGTGCGGCCAGGGCCGCCGGTGCCGCGGACCCGGCGGGCGGGCCGCTGCGCGTGGCGAACCAGGCGATCGTCCGGGCCAGCCCCTGCTCCGTGGTGACCTGCGGCGCCCAGCCGAGGCGGTCACGGGCCAGCTCGATCACGGGTCGGCGCCGGGTGGGGTCCTCCACGGGCAGCGGCAGGTGCACCACCGGCGAGGCCGAGCCCGTCATCGCCAGGACGAGCCCGGCCAGCTCGGCGACCGTCCGCTCCTCGGGGTTGCCGAGGTTGACCGGTCCCGGCTCGGGGGCGTCGAGCATGGCGACGAGTCCGCGCACCAGGTCGTCGACGTAGCAGAAGCTGCGGGTCTGGCTGCCGTCTCCGAAGATCGTCAGCGGCTCGCCGCGCAGCGCCTGGGCGACGAACGACGACACGACCCGGCCGTCCTGGGGGCGCATGCGCGGTCCGTAGGTGTTGAAGATCCGGACGATCCCGGTGTCCACCCCGCAGGTCCGTCGGTAGGCCGCCGTCAGTGCCTCGGCGAACCGCTTCGCCTCGTCGTAGACGCTGCGGGGACCGATCGGGTTGACGTTGCCCCAGTAGGCCTCGGTCTGCGGGTGCACCTGGGGATCGCCGTAGACCTCGCTGGTGGAGGCCAGCAGGAAGCGGGCGTCGTGACGCCGGGCGAGCTGCAGGCAGTGCTCGGTGCCACGGCTGCCGACCGCCAGCGTGTCCAGCGGCCGGAGCTGGTAGTCGACGGGGGACGCCGGGCTGGCCAGGTGGGCGACGGCGTCGACCCGGCCCTCGACGTCGCACGCCAGGCTGACGTCCGCGTGCTGGAACGTGAACCGGGGGTGGTCGAGGTGGTGCCCGATGTTGTCCGGGCACCCCGACGAGAGGTCGTCGATGCAGACGACCGTGTCCCCCCGCGCGACGAGGGCGTCACAGAGATGGGATCCGAGGAAGCCCGCCCCACCGGTCACGACGATCCGCACAGCCCACCTCGACGCATTCGGCGGACCGGACTGGTCCGTATGCGCGAGCAAACTACCTTATGTGTCTTCTAATGGGACAGACTGTCACCGGAGGTCGGGGTGGGGGCCGCTCCCCGGAGCGGTCCGGGGCGGCCGGTGCAGGGGAGCGACCAGTGCGGTACGTAGGCTGAGCGGTCGTGACGACCGAAGTTCGCGCCGACACCGTCGAGAACGCCACCGCTACCCCCGACCAGCCGCAGCCCTACCGCGAGCTGGGCCTCAAGGACGACGAGTACGCGCGCATCCGGGAGATCCTCGGCCGCCGCCCCACCGACGCCGAGCTGGCGATGTACTCGGTGATGTGGAGCGAGCACTGCTCCTACAAGTCGTCCAAGGTGCACCTGGGCTACTTCGGCGAGACCACCACGCCCGAGATGCGCTCGACGATGCTCGCGGGCATCGGCGAGAACGCCGGCGTCGTCGACATCGGGGGTGGCTGGGCCGTCACGTTCAAGGTCGAGTCGCACAACCACCCGTCCTACGTGGAGCCCTATCAGGGCGCGGCCACGGGCGTGGGCGGCATCGTCCGCGACATCATGGCCATGGGCGCCCGCCCGATCGCCGTCGCCGACCCGCTGCGCTTCGGCCCCGCCGACGCCCCCGACACGGCGCGGGTGCTGCCCGGCGTGGTCGCGGGTGTGGGGGGCTACGGCAACTCGCTGGGCCTGCCCAACATCGGCGGCGAGCTCGTGTTCGACCCGACCTACGCCGGCAACCCGCTGCTCAACGCCATGTGCGTCGGCGCGATGCGCGTGGAGGACCTGCACCTGGCGTTCGCGTCCGGAACGGGCAACCAGATCATCCTGTTCGGCGCCCGCACCGGGCTGGACGGCATCGGCGGCGTGTCCGTGCTGGCGTCCGAGACCTTCGCGGGGGACGCGGGCGGGGGCGGCCACAAGAAGCTCCCGGCCGTGCAGGTGGGCGACCCGTTCACCGAGAAGGTGCTCATCGAGTGCTGCCTCGAGCTGATCCACTCCGGGATCGTCGTCGGCATCCAGGACCTCGGCGGGGCCGGCCTGTCGTGCGCCACGTCCGAGCTGGCCAGCGCCGGTGACGGCGGCATGCGCATCGACCTCGACGCCGTGCCGCAGCGGGCCACGGGCATGACGGCGGCGGAGATCCTCTCCAGCGAGTCGCAGGAGCGCATGTGCGCGGTGGTGGCTCCGGAGAACGTCGAGGCGTTCATGGCCGTCTGCGCCAAGTGGGAGATCCTCGCCTCGGTCATCGGTGAGGTCACCGACGGCGACCACCTCGTGATCAGCTGGCGCGGCGAGACGGTGGTGGACGTGCCGCCGCGCACCGTCGCCCACGACGGGCCGGTCTACCGGCGTCCGGTGCAGCGCTCCGAGCGCCAGGACGACCTGGTCGCCGACGTGCCCGACCACCTGCCGCGCCCGGCCGCGCCCAGCGAGCTGCGCGAGGAGATCCTGCGCATGGTGGCCAGCCCCAACCTGTGCAGCAAGGCGTGGGTCACCGACCAGTACGACCGCTACGTCCGCGGCAACACCACGTCCGCGCAGCCCGCGGACGCCGGCATGGTGCGCGTCGACGAGGAGACCGGCCGCGGGGTCGCCGTCTCCACCGACTGCAACGCCCGGTTCGTGGCACTCGACCCGTACGCCGGGGTCCAGCTCGCGCTGGCCGAGGCCTACCGCAACGTCGCGACCTCGGGTGCGAAGCCGGTGGCCGTCACCAACTGCCTCAACTTCGGCTCGCCCGAGGACCCCCACGTGATGTGGCAGTTCCAGCAGGCCGTGCGTGGTCTGGCCGACGGCTGCGCCACGCTCGGCATCCCCGTCACCGGTGGCAACGTCAGCTTCTACAACCAGACCGGCGACCGCCCGATCCTGCCCACCCCGGTGGTCGGCGTCCTCGGCGTGATCGACGACGTCGCCAAGCGCGTCCGGTCCGGCTTCACCCGCGACGGCGACGCGGTGGTGCTGCTCGGCGACACCCGCGACGAGCTGGGGGGCAGCGAGTGGGCCCACGTGGTGCACGGCCACCTCGGCGGCCGGCCGCCCGCGGTGGACCTGGCGGGCGAGCAGCGGCTCGCCGGTCTCCTCGCGGCCGTGGCCGCGAACGGCCTGGCCAGTGGCACCCACGACCTCTCCGACGGCGGGCTCGCCCAGGCGCTGGTGGAGGCGTGCCTGGTCGGTGGCCGGGGCGCCACCGTCACGCTGCTGCCGACGCTCGACCCGTTCGTCGCGCTGTTCTCGGAGTCCGCTGGCCGCGTGCTCGTCACCACCGCCCCGGACCGCGTCGACGACCTCCTCGCCGCGGCGGGGGGAGCCGGGGTCCCGGCCCGGGCCATCGGCACCACCGGGGGCACGGACCTGGACGTCGCGGGCGTTCCGTCGCTGGCGCTCGACGAGCTGCGCACCGCCTGGGAGGGCACGCTGCCGGCGCTCTTCGGCTGATGCCGGCACCTGTCCGCACGGATAGGCCGACCGGTGCGGGTTACGGTCGCGGCGTGACGGCAGAACCGGACGGCACGGAGACGGGTGCGGTGCTCGCCTGGATCGACGGCGGACCCCCGCCGGAGCGGTCCGTCCAGCGCGCCGCGGTCAAGCAGAGCCTGGCCGCGCTGACCGCCATCGCCCCAGGCCGCAGCGTCGAGGTCCGCGTGCCGCCTTACGGCGCGGTGCAGTGTGTGAGCGGCCCCGCCCACGGCCGCGGCACCCCACCGAACGTCGTCGAGGCCGACCCGCGCACCTGGCTGGCGCTCGTCACCGGACGGCTCGACTGGACCGAGGCACTGCGCACCGGGCGGCTGAGCGCGTCGGGTACCCGAACGGGTGAGGTGGCCCGCCTGCTGCCCCTGGGGTGAGACGAACGGGTTGCCGCACGTTCCTCGGGGGTGAACGCTGCCGCAGAATGGTGGCGTAATCGGCGCCCTGAGCGGAAACTTGGTCCGATCAGGGCGCGCCTTGACCGAAACGGGCTACGGGAGGTGGCGGTGTGGTTGCTCCCCGCAGCCTTCCCGAGCCTGTTGACATCTCGAAGCATCGGCTGTTCCCGGGGCAGGCCGGCCCGCCCGGCGAACCGCTGGCCGTGCTGGCCGCCCGCTGGGGTGAGCTCACGGCCGATCCGGACGACGAGACGGTGGCGGGCCGGCTGGTCCTGCTGCTGCGCCAGCTGGTGTCCGTCCTGCACGCCGAGCCGTTCCGGCCCGTCGCGGCGCGGCCGATCGGGGCCGCGCTCGTGGCCTCGGGGATGGCGGCGGGTCCGGCGCCCGAGGATCTCCTGGCCGCCAGCCTCCAGCTGCTGCGCACCGCCGGGTCGACGCTGGGTGTGGGCGACGTCACGGAGAGTCACCGGCTGGCCGCCGTGCTCGACGAGTTCGCCACCGGCTTCGCGGGGGCACTGACGGGCCCGCCGCGGCGCCCCCCGCTGGCGGCCATGCCCGACACGCCGCGGGCCCCGGCGTCCGACCCCCACTACCGCACGGTCTTCGAGCAGGGGGCCGTCGGCATCGCGCTGGTGGGCCTCGACGGCCGGCTCATCGACCTGAACCCGACGCTGCTGCACCTGCTCGGACTCGACGAGCTCCCGGCCGAGCTGCCCACGTTCTCCGACTTCGTCCACCCCGACGACCTGACCGACCTCATCGAGCGCTTCGTGCGCATCGTCCGCGCCGAGCCGCCGATGCAACGCACCGAGGTCCGGCTGGTGCGCACCGACTCGGACGTCGTCTGGGCCCAGCTGACCGGGTCGCTCGTGCTGAACCCGGACGGCACCCCGTCGCACCTGGTGACGTTCATCGACGACATCTCGGACCGGCAGCGCCTGCTCACCCGGCTGCAGCACGCGTCCACCCGCGACCAGCTCACCCGGCTGCCCGGCCCCGCGCTGGTCGACCAGTGGCTGCACCGGGCCTTCGGCCCGGGCGGCGCCGACCGCGTCGGGATCTGCGCGCTCGACCTCGACGGGTTCCAGGCCGTCAACGACGCGCTCGGCGACGCGGTCGGCGACCGGCTGCTGCTCGGCGTCGTCGGCCGGCTGCAGCTCGCGGCGGGCGACCAGCTCATGGCGCGCACCGGCAGCGACGAGTTCACCGTGCTGGTGGCCGATCCCGAGAACGTGGCCGACGTCTGCCGCTTCGCCGACCGGCTCCAGGCCGCGCTGGCCACGCCGTTCGTGATCGCCGGCCACGCCGTCGCGGTCACCGTCAGCATCGGGGTCGCGGAGGGCCCCACGGCGCGCTCGTGCCCCACGGAGATGTTGCGGGCCGCCGACGTCGCCCGGTCCTGGGCGAAGGCCATGGGCGGCGGGCGCCGGGTGGTGTTCGACCACCACCGCGACGCCGGCGAGGCCGCCCGGTTCGCGCTGCTGCGCGGCCTGCGCGGCGGCATCGGCCGCAACGAGTTCCGGCTCGACTACCAGCCGCTCGTGCAGCTCGCCGACGGCACGCTCGGTGGCGTCGAGGCGCTGGTGCGCTGGCAGCACCCGGAGCAGGGGCTGATCGGGCCCGGCCGGTTCATCGAGCTGGCCGAGTTCAGCGGGGCGATCGTGCCGCTGGGTCGCTGGGTGCTCGAGACGGCGTGCGAACGGGCCGCGCAGTGGTGGCGCGACCTGGGGCCCGACGCGCCGTACGTGAGCGTCAACGTCTCGCCGGTGCAGCTGGCCGAGCCGGGCTGGCTGCGCGAGGTCACGTCGGTGCTCGAAGCCACGGGCCTGCCGCCGGCGAAGCTGCAGCTGGAGATCACCGAGCAGGCCGTCCTCGGCGACGAGGCCTCGATCATGGACGCGCTCGGGGCCCTGCGTGACGCCGGCGTCCGGCTCGCCCTCGACGACTTCGGCACCGGTTACTCCAGCCTGTCGTGGCTGCGCCGGCTGCCGGTGCACGCGCTGAAGATCGACGGATCGTTCATCGACGGCCTGCGCAAGCCGGAGATGGACACCGTCGACGCGGCGATCGTGCGGGCGCTGATCGACATGGCGCACGCGCTGGGCCTGGAGGTCACGGCCGAGTGGGTGGAGACGCCCGAGCAGGCCGAGCGGCTCGGCGCGATGGGCTGTGACACGGGTCAGGGTCGCTGGTTCGGTGACGCCGGTCCCGGAGAGTGGGTTCCCGAGCTGTGGCGGCGTAGCATCGGCCGCTGAGTCCCCTCGCGATTCTAGGAGTCTGTCGTGCGCCCGAGTTCCACTCGGAACAGCCAGCCCGCCTCTGAAATCGACGAAGATCCCGGACCTCGCGAGGAATGCGGTGTCTTCGGGGTCTGGGCCCCCGGCGAGGACGTCGCCAACCTCACCTACTACGGCCTCTACGCCCTGCAGCACCGCGGGCAGGAGGCCGCCGGCATCGCCGTGTCCGACGGTCGTCGGATGGTGGTGTTCAAGGACCTCGGGCTCGTCAGCCAGGTCTTCGACGAGCAGATCCTGTCCTCGCTGAAGGGCCACATCGCCGTCGGGCACTGCCGCTACTCCACCACCGGGTCGGTCACCTGGGAGAACGCGCAGCCCACGTTCCGCACCACGGCCACCGGCAGCGGCATCGCGCTGGGCCACAACGGCAACCTCGTCAACACCGCCGAGCTGCGCGACGAGGTCGCCGCGCTCGTGCACCCCAGCGAGGTCACCGGCCGGGAGCGCATGTCGTCGAGCACCGACTCCGACCTCGTCACCGAGCTGCTCGCCTCCACCGCCGCCGACATCGGCGTCGAGGAGGCCGCGATGCGGCTGCTCCCGCGCGTGCGCGGCGCGTTCTCCCTGGTCTTCGCGGACGAGAACACCCTCTACGCCGCCCGCGACCCGCACGGCGTCCGCCCGCTGGTGCTCGGTCGCCTCGAGCGGGGCTGGGTCGTCGCCAGCGAGACCGCGGCGCTCGACATCGTCGGCGCGTCCATGGTCCGCGAGGTGGAGCCCGGTGAGCTGCTCGCCATCGACGCCGACGGGCTGCGCAGCTCCCGGTTCGCCGCGCCCGAGCCCAAGGGCTGCGTCTTCGAGTACGTCTACCTGGCCCGCCCCGACACCACCATCTCCGGACGCTCGGTGCACGCCGCGCGCGTCGAGATCGGCCGCCGGCTGGCCGCGGAGCACCCCGTCGAGGCCGACCTGGTGATCCCCGTGCCGGAGTCGGGCACGCCCGCCGCCATCGGTTACGCGCAGGGCTCCGGCATCCCCTACGGCCAGGGCCTGGTGAAGAACCAGTACGTGGGCCGCACGTTCATCCAGCCGAGCCAGACCATCCGTCAGCTCGGCATCCGGCTCAAGCTCAACCCGTTGCGCGACGTCATCCGCGGCAAGCGGCTCGTCGTGGTCGACGACTCGATCGTCCGCGGCAACACCCAGCGCGCACTGGTGCGGATGCTCCGCGAGGCCGGCGCGCTCGAGGTGCACGTGCGCATCGCGTCGCCGCCCGTGAAGTGGCCGTGCTTCTACGGCATCGACTTCGCCACCCGCGCCGAGCTGGTGGCCGGCGGCGTCGACAACGAGGGCGTGCGCCGCTCCATCGGCTCCGACACGCTCGGGTACGTCTCGCTCGAAGGGCTCATCGCCGCGAGCGAGCAGCCGAAGTCGCGCCTGTGCTCGGCCTGTTTCGACGGCGAGTACCCGATCCCGCTGCCGGAGGAGGCGCGGCTCGGCAAGCACCTGCTGGAGAAGCTCGACGAACCCGTCTCCGACCTGATCGCCGCGGACGTGTCCGGTGCGGCCTCCGGCGACGCCGGTCCGCTCGCCGCCGGTTACGGTGCTGCGGACGCGTTGTCGCGTCCCTGACCCCCCGACACCTTCCGCTAGGAGCGAGACCGACGATGCCGACGACCGCGGGTCCCGAGGGGGCGGGCGCCAGCTACGCCTCAGCCGGAGTGGACATCGAGGCCGGTGAGCGGGCCGTCGACGCCTTCCGGCCGTTCGCCGAGAAGGCCTCCCGCCCGGAGGTCATGGGGGGCATCGGCGGGTTCGCCGGGCTTTTCGCGCTGAAGATCGGCAAGTACTCCGAGCCGGTGCTCGCGGCGTCCACCGACGGGGTGGGCACCAAGGTCGCGATCGCCCAGGCCATGGACAAGCACGACACCATCGGGCTCGACCTGGTCGCCATGGTCGTCGACGACCTCGTCGTGTGCGGGGCCGAGCCGCTGTTCCTGCAGGACTACATCGCCGTCGGCAAGCTGGTGCCCGAGCACGTCGCGATGGTGGTGAAGGGCATCGCCGAGGGCTGCCAGCTCGCCGGCTGCGCCCTTCTGGGCGGCGAGACCGCCGAGCACCCCGGGATGATGGAGGACGGCGGCTACGACATCTCGGCCACCGGCGTCGGCATCGTCGAGGCCGAGGCGATGCTGCGCCCCGACCTCGTCCGCCCCGGCGACGTCCTGGTCGCGATGGGCTCGTCCGGGTTGCACTCCAACGGCTACTCGCTGGCCCGCCACGTGCTGCTCGACATCGCGCGGCTGCCGCTGGAGGGGCACGTCGAGGAGCTGGAGCACACCCTCGGCGAGGAGCTGCTCGTGCCCACCACGATCTACGCGCGCGACTGCCTGGCCCTGGCCGCCGAGACCGGAGTGCGCACGTTCGCCCACATCACGGGCGGCGGGCTGGCCCGCAACCTCGAGCGGATCCTGCCCGACGGGCTGGAGGCGGTGGTCGAGCGCAACACCTGGACCCCCGCGCCGATCTTCAAGCTGATCGCCTCCCGCGGCCGCGTCGAGCGCCCGGAGATGGAGAAGACGTTCAACATGGGCGTCGGGATGGTGGCGGTGCTGCCAGCCGACGACGTCGACCGCGCCCTGGCGGTGCTCACGGCCCGGCACGTGCCGGCGTGGGTGTTGGGTGAGGTCCGTCGCAGCACCGGCGAGGCGCCGAAGGAGATCGGCGGACGCGTTCACGTCGAGGGTGAACACCCCCGCTTCTGACCTGGCGGCGAGTCCGCCACCTTGCCGTTCGTACCCCCGCGCCCCGCGGAGGGCAGCAGCGTGCGGATGATCGCGACCATCGGGCGGTGGTGGGATGGCGAACTCGCTGCGCGAAACGGCGAACTCGCCGGGTCGAGACGGTCGACCCGCGGGGCCGTCGGTGGCTCAGTCGCGGAGCATCGGGGGGTGGAGCGACGTCGCCTCGCCTCGTCGGAAGAGCTGCGCGGGGCGGCCGCGGCCCGTGCTGACCTTCCGAGCCGTCGGCACCAGGAAGCCCGGGGTGTTGGTCACCTTGCGCTGGAAGTTGCGGGGGTCGAGCTCGGTGCCCCAGACCGCCTCGTAGATCCCCCGCAGCTGCGACACGGTGAACTCCGGCGGGCAGAAGGTGGCCGCGAGCGTCGTGTACTCCAGCTTCGCGCGCGCCCGCTCCACACCCGCGGCGAGGATGCGGTCGTGGTCGAACGCCAGGTGGCCCACCTCGGCCACCGGGTACCAGGCGCTCGCCGCCGCGTCGGAGCCGGCCTGCGGCTCGGGCAGGTCGGGCACCAGTGCCAGGTGGCCCACCGACAACACGCGCCCGCGCGGGTCGCGGTCCGGCGCCGCGTAGCTGGCGAGCTGCTCCAGGTGGTGGCCGGTGATCGTCAGGCCCGTCTCCTCGACGAGCTCGCGCGCCGCGGAGTCGAGCAGGTCCTCGTGGGGCAGCACGAACCCACCGGGCAGCGCGAGCTCACCGAGGAACGGCGCCACCCCGCGTCGCACGAGGAGCGTGGACAGCACGCCCTCCCGCACGGTGAGGATCACCAGATCGACGGCCACGGCGAACAGGTTGCCCCGCACGGAACCTCTTTCATGTCACATTGACGAGAATCGGCTGACGCGCTTATCGTCACGGTGACGATAGCCGAGGAGGCGATCATGGCCGACATCACCCGGGCCCCGTTCCTGCACCACCTGCGTAGCGGGCCCACCAGCTGGATCCGGCACGGTGACCGCGAGGGCGTGGGGCTGGCGTTCTGGTTCCGCCCGCGCACCGCCGTGCTCTCGGAGGTGCCGCTCGACGACCGCGAGCTCTCGCTCGTCTGCCACGCCCGCACCGCCGACCACACCGAGCTGAGCGTGCCCGTCGGCATCACCCACCGGGTCGCCGAACCGGGGCTGGCCGCCCGTCGTCTGGACTTCGGGATCGACCCGCGCACCGGGCGCTGGCGCGGCACCCCGCTCGACTCGCTGGCCACCCTGCTCGGCGAGCTCGCCCAGCAGCCGGTGCTCGCGCTGCTCGCCGGCTCGACGCTGGAGGCCGCGCTCGCCGCCGGTCCGGATCCCGTGCAGCGCGCCATCACCGAACGCCTCGATGGTGACGAGCGGTTGGCCGAGCTGGGCGTCGCCGTCGTCGGGGTGCGGGTGCTCGCGGTGCGCGCCGATCCCGACCTCGAACGCTCGTTGCAGACCCCGACGCGGGAGGCCGCCCAGGCCCGCGCCGACCGGGCCACGTACCAGCGCCGCGCCGACGCCGTCGAGCGCGAGCGGGCGATCGCCGAGAACGAGCTGCAGAGCAGCATCGAGCTGGCCCGGCGCGAGGAGCAGCTGGTCGACCAGCGCGGAGCCAACACCCGGCGTCAGGCCGAGCTGGACGCGGCCGCGGCGCTGGTGGCGGCGGAGGCGGACGCGCAGCGCGCCGGGCTCGCGGCCACGGCCGAGGCCGACCGCGTCCGCACTCATTCGGCGGCCCAGGCCGAGCGCATCCGCGTGGTCGGCCTGGCCGAGGCCGCGGCGGAGGAGGCCAAGCTGGCCGCCCTGCGCGACCTCCCGCCGGAGGTCCTGGGCTCGCTCACCCTCCGTGAGCTGGCCGGCCACCTCCCGGAGATCGGCCAGCTGACGATCACCCCGGACGTCCTGACGGGGCTGGTCACGCAACTGGCCGGCCCCCGATGACCACCCCGACCCTCCCCACCCCGCGAGTCGGGCCCTGCATGCGCGCGAGTCGGGGTCTCGATGCGTCCGAGTCGGGGAATCCGGGCGAACCGGGGATCGGACCGAACGCGCGCCCGGACGCCGCGGCGCGCACGGACACCCCGACCCGGACGCACGGAGGCCCCGACTCGCGCACGCGGGGACCCCGACTCGCGCACACCGGAGGCCCGACTCGCGCGCACGCGGGGCCCGACTCGCGCGCATGCACACCCCGACTCGCGGGGGGTCTCCGGTGAGGGCGCTCGAGCCGCGCGTCGTCGTGGTCACGCGGCCCACCGCGTACCGCGAGCTCCTCGACCGCCACGGCACCCCGGGCGCCGTCGCGTTCTTCCTGCGCGACCGCGACCCCGGCGAGCTCGACGCCCTGCGCGCCCGGGACGCCGCGCAGGCCGCCGCGCTCGACGCGGTGATGGCGGCGGTGCCGGCCGGGTGGCGCACCGGGCGGGCCGACCGTTGCGAACTGGCCGCGTTCCCGTTCGCCGACGGCGACGTGGTGGTGTCCGTCGGCCGCGACGGCCTGGTGGCGAACGTGGCGAAGTACCTCGACGCGCAGCCGGTGATCGGGGTCGACCCGGCCGGGCCCGGGGTGCTGGCCCGGCACCGCCCGGACGAGGTGGGGGCGGCGTTGCGCGCGGTGGTCGAGGGATCCGCCGTGATCGACGAGCGCGCGACCGTGGTGGCGGAGCTCGACGACGGGCAGCGGCTGCGCGGGCTGAACGAGATCTTCGTGGGCGACCGGGGCCACCAGTCGGCGCGCTACCTGCTCCGCACCCCCGACGGCCGGGGCGAGCCGCAGAGCAGCTCGGGGGTGGTGGTCGGCACCGGGACCGGCGCCACCGGGTGGTGCGCGGCGCTCGCCCGGACGGCCGAGCACCCGCCGCTGCCGACCCCCGGCGAGCCGGCGCTGTGCTGGTTCGTCCGGGAGGCCTGGCCGTCGCCGACGACGGGCGCCTCGCTCGTGGCGGGCCGGCTGGACGGTGCCCAGCGCCTGGAGCTGAGCGTGACCTCGGACCAGCTCGTCGTGTTCTCCGACGGCGGCGAGGCCGACCGGCTGATCGTGGTGCGTGGGCAGCGCGTCACGGTCGGGGTGGCACCGCACCGCCTGCGGCTCGTGCAGCCGCCTCCTTGAGCAGCGCCACCAGCTCGTCATCGTCCAGGTCGAGCCGCCGCCCCGCCTCGACGAGCCGTCGGGCCAGCTCGATGACCTCGGCGCGGCCCGCTGGGGAGCCGCCGCGCACGGTGGCGCCCCGGCCGCGGCGCAGCTCGATGAGCCCCTCGTCGCGCAGCTGCTGGTAGCCGGCGAGCACGGTGTGGATGCTGACCTCCAGCGACGCGGCCAGGTCGCGGGCCCCGGGGAGCCGCTCGCCGGTGCTCACGCTGCCGTCGGCGATGCCGCGGCGGACGCAGGCGGCGATCTGGTCGGCGAGCGGGACGGACCGGGCGGGATCGACCCGGATCAGCACGCTCGCCCCGTGACCCCGCCGAGCACCCCGGCCGCGGTCTCGGCGTCGTCGACGGTGACAGTGAACCGGCGTCCGGACCGGCGGGTCACGATCAGTGCCGGCCCCGACCGGAGGATCACCCCGCTGCCGCCGGGCACGAACCGGTAACCCCAGCCTCCGAACGACGCGGGGGAGACGTCGGCGGAGGTGGCGGAGAGGATGTCCTCGGCGGGGATGCGGACGCGGAGGAGCCCGAGCAGCCCCACCAGCACCGTCAGGCCGCGGCGGTCGGCGGTGACGCGCACCCGGCCGTTCAGCAGGAACAGAACCCCGATGAGGATCAGCGCGACGGCCCCGCCGGGCGCCCCCACGACGGCGAGCGCGAGGCCTCCGGCCAGCGCCACCGCGCCGACGACCGGGATCCACACCACCGCGGTGGTGCGCGTCCAGCTGACCTGCTCGGTGTCGCTGATCGGGATGGGCGTGACGGGGGCCGGGTCGTGGTCGGTGAGGGGTGTGCGCGGAGCGACCAGCCACCCGATCCCCCCGGCCACGACGGCGACGCCCAGACCGGCCAGGAGCGTCCACCTCGGCAGGGTGACGCCGGCGCCGTCCGTGTGGTCGAGGTTGACCGCGACCGCGGCGTACTGGATGACGCCCAGGAACGCCGCGACCGCCCACGACACCGTGATCGCGAACCGGGGCACGTCCTGGCGTGAGACGGCACCCGACCGGGCGGGCAGGGCTGCGAGCAGGGCGAACACCACCGCCAGCCCGACGCCGAGCCCGGCGGCCAGCCCGACGAAGATGCCGTGGCCCGCGTACCCGTCGACGGTGCCGTCGGCGGCGAAGTGCGACGCCATCCGCACTGGCAGCCGCTCGTGCTCCGCGATCAGCACCGTGAGGGTGGGCGCGGCTGCGACCAGGTGGGGCACGCCGCCCAGCAGGGCCCTGCGCATCATGACAACCTCCCGACTTGTTATGCATCAACCATAACAATTCAGGGTTCGGCGCGCACCTCCCCGATCCGGACGGGTCGGTGCTCGAGCCGGGACAGCGTGGCCGCCTCCGCGATGTAGGCCACTTCCAGGGCGTCCGCCACGGTGCACGGCGACGGCCGCTCCCCGGCCACGAACTCCACGAACGCGCCCAGCTCGGACCGGAACGCCGCGGCGAGCCGGTCCATGAAGAACCCGTGCGGTGGCCCGGCCGGGAACGTCACGCCGGGCTGGGTGGAGCGCAGCGGCAGGCCGTCGTCGAGGCCGGCGGCCACGCTGTCGAGCGATCCGTGCACCTCCAGTCGCACGTCGTAGCCCCGCGCGTTGTAGCGGCTGTTGGAGACCACGCCGATCGTGCCGTCGTCGAGGGTGAGCAGGACGGACGCGCTGGCGACGTCGCCGACCTCGGCGAAGAACGCCTCGCCGCGGTTGGCGCCGACCGCGTAGACCTCCACGACCTCGCGCCCGGTAACCCAGCGGACGGCGTCGAAGTCGTGCACGGAGCAGTCGCGGAACAGCCCGCCGGATCCGGCGATGTAGGCGGCGGGCGGTGGGACCGGGTCGAGCGTCGTGGAGCGGACGGTGTGCAGGGCGCCCAGCTCCCCGCTGACGACGGCCTCCCGCGCGCCGAGGAACGCCGCGTCGAAGCGGCGGGGGTAGCCGATCTGCACCGGCGCGCCGGCGGCGTTCGCGGCGACGGTCACCGCGTCGGCGATGTCGGCCGCGAGCGGCTTCTCGCAGAACACCGGCAGGCCGGCCTCGACGGCGGCGAGCAGCAGCGTCGGGTGGGCGGCGGTGGCGGCCGCGATCAGCACCCCGTCGACGCCGGCGGCGAGCAGCTTCTCCGGCGAGTCCACAGGCTCTGCGCACACCCGCGCGGCCACCTCGGCCGTCACGTCCGGGTCGGCGTCGGTGACGACGAGCGAGTCGACGCGGTCGAGATCGTGCAGCGTCTGCGCGTGGAAGGCGCCGATCCGGCCCAGGCCGATGAGTCCGAGTCGCATCAGTCCAACCCTCCGACGACGTTCTGGTCCCAGTCGATGACGGAGCCGGTGACCACCCCGCTGCGGTCCGACAGCAGGAACACCACGAAGTCCGCGATCTCGTCGACCTGCCCGAGCTTGCCCATCGGCACCCTGGCCGCCGCCTGGTCGAGCCAGGTGTCGTCGGCGGCGTGGAAGGCCTTCTGGGTGGCGTCCTCGCCCTCGGTGTCGGTCCACCCGATGTCGAGGCCGTTGATCCGGATGCGGTCGAAGCGGTGGGCGTGCGCGGCGTTGCGGGTGACGCCGGCGAGTCCGGCCTTCGCCGCCACGTACGGCGCGAGGTAGGGCTGCCCACCCAGCTCCGACGAGGAGATGATGTTGACGATCGACCCCGGGGCCCCGCGCCCCAGCATGTCCCGGACCGCGGCCTGCATGAGGAAGAACGGCCCGCGGAGGTTGACCGCGATGTGCCGGTCGAACAGGTCCGGGGTCGTGTCGAGCAGCGTGCCGCGGTCGGTGAGGCCGGCCGAGTTGACCAGCGCGTCGATGCGGCCGAACTCGGCGACCACGGCCGCGACCGACGCCTGCGCCTGCTCGACGTCGGCCACGTCGGTCCGGACGAAGAACGCGCCGATGTCGGCGGCGACCGTCGCGCCGAGCTCCGACCGTCGTCCGGTGACCGCGACGGTCGCCCCCTCCCGCACGGCGGCCCGCGCCACCCCCGCGCCCACGCCCTGGGTACCGCCGGAGACGAGCACCACGCGGTCGGTGAGGAGCCCGGACGGGGTCATGCCGTCACCCGCTTCGACGCGTGCGCGGCCAGTGCTTCCTCGAAGCGCTCCTGCGTCCAGTCCTCCGCGAGCGCCTGCCGCACCACGTCGGCCTGGGTGGGGGGTGCGAGGCCGTCGACGGGCTGGTCGCGGTCGAGGTTCGTGGGAAAGGCGTAGCCCTCCGCGGCGGCCGCGATCGCGTGCTCGGGGTGCGGATGGGTGCGCAGAGCCCGGTAGACGGCCACGCAGACGCGGGTGCGGTCGACCGCGTCCATCGCCCGCCCGAACGCCGAGGACACCTGCAGGAGGTTGGCCATCCGGTGCAGGTCGGCGGAGACGTTGCCGCCCGCGCCGTGGATCACCGCCGGGTTGAAGAACGCCGCGTCGCCCTTGCGGAGCGGGAGCTGGACGTGGTGGTCCACGAAGTACCCGCGGAACTCCGGCCGGTTCGTGGCGAGGTAGCCGGGGCCGTACTTCTGCGAGTGCGGCAGGTAGAGCGTCGGACCGCTCTCCAGCGGCATGTCGGAGTGCGCCACCGCGCCCTGCAGCGTCAGCACGGGGGAGAGCCGGTGGACGTGCTGCGGGTACTGCTCGATCACGTCGGGGGCGAGGAAGCCGAGGTGGTAGTCGCGGTGGCCCACCTGCGCCTTCCCGCCGGGGTGCACGACGTTGGGCTGCGACGTCACCTGGTAGCCCGGGCCCAGCCACGCGTGGCTGACCTTCGCGATCACGTCGTTGGCGTAGTACTCGACGAACACCTCGGGCGCGGTGACGGCGAGCTTCTCCAGCGCGTTCCAGATGCGGTCGTTGGAGCCGGCGGCGGCGAAGTGGTCGCCCCGTGAGGTGCCGGCCGCGATCAGCTGCTCGAACACCGCCGTGGCGTGGTCGATCACCGCGGTGTCCGGGAACGCCCCGCGGATCACGACGACGCCGGGCCCGTTGGCGAACGCGTGGACCAGCTCGTCAGAGGGAGCGGCGCGGAAACCGTCGAGGTCGTAGACCACGATCTCCTGCTCGACGGCGGCGGCGTGCGGGTAGTCGGCGGGATCGGTGCGCTCCCCCAGGACGGCCCGCAGGTCGTCGAGCCGGCAGCCGTCCTCGGTCCATCTGCTGGTCAGCGTCTGTGGCATGGCCTCAGCGTAGGAAGGCGGGCTCGCGCGGAACCGGCGGAAAGCCTTCAATAAACCGTCATGGTGCACACCCACCCGCTCCGCGAGATCGCGCGCCAGGCCGGCGTCAGCGAGGCCACGGTCGACCGCGTCCTCAACCGCCGCGGCGGCGTGCGGGCCGCGACCGCGGAGTCGGTGCACCAGGCCGTCGCCGATCTCGACCGGCAGCGCACCCAGGTGCGGCTGACCGGCCGGATGTTCCTCGTCGACCTCGTGATGCAGGCGCCGCAGCGGTTCTCCTCCGAGGTGCGGGCCGCGCTGGAGACCGAGCTGCCGTCGCTGCGCCCCGCCGTGTTCCGGGCCCGCTTCCACCTGTGCGAGACGGCCCCGGTCGCCGAGCTCGTCGCGGTGCTGGACGGCATCGGCCGCCGCGGGTCACAGGGCGTGGTGCTCAAGGCGCCCGACGTCCCCGAGATCGCCGACGCCGCGGCACGGCTCGTGCGCGCGGGGATCCCGGTGGTCACGCTCGTCACCGACCTCCCCGCGAGCGGGCGTCAGGCCTACGTCGGCATCGACAACCGGGCCGCGGGCGCCACCGCCGCCTACCTCGTCGGACAGTGGCTGCGCCACGACCCCGGTGACGTGCTGGTGACGCTCTCACGCACGTCGTTCCGCGGGGAGGAGGAGCGAGGGGAGGGCTTCCGCGCCGCTCTGGACGGGCGCCGTGCCGTCGTCACCCTGACGGAGACCGACGGGCTCGACGCGACGATGCGCGAGCGGGTGGCCGGCGTGCTCGACGCCCACCCGGGCATCCGGGCCGTCTACTCGGCCGGGGGCGGCAACGTCGCCATCCTCGACGCGTTCGACGAACGCCGCCGCGAGTGCGCGGTGTTCGTGGCCCACGACCTCGACGCCGACAACACCCGCCTGCTGCGGGCCGGACGGATCTCGGTGGTGCTGCACCACGACCTCGCCCACGACGTCCGACGCGCCGCGCACGTGATCATGCAGGCCCACCGGGCGCTTCCCGGCGGCATTCTGACGTGGCCGTCGAGCATCCAGGTGATCACGCCCTACAACGCCCCCGCCCACAACCCGACCGACGGCCTGAGCGGGACCTAGCGTCCGCAGGAACCGGTGTCGATGAGGAGGTACCTCGTGGTGGTCCAGCGGCACAGCCGGATGCCGACGACGACACCGGCGATCGAGACGAGCGCCGGCAGGTACCCACTGCCGACCTGGATGATCGGGATGGCCGGGCACCCGCCCGAGATCGCCCAGCCGATACCGAACAGTGCCGCACCGGGCACGACGCCGGCGTGGATGCGCGGGGGTGTCCGACGCACCCGCGCGACGGCGAAGACGACCACGATGATCGCGACGGCGCCGGCGAAGGCGAGGAACATCCGGAGGTCCTGGAAGGTGAACATGCGGTTCAGCTCGGCGTAGTCGCCGAACCCGATGTTCGAGACCGTGAAACCGAGCGCCAGCCCGGTGACGATGTTGGCGAGCAGGATTCCGCCCTGGGTCCGCATCAGACGACCTTCCACAGCAGGAACGACACGGCGACGGCGGTGCCGAAGAAGACGGCGGTGGCCAGGAGGCTGGCCGGGTACAACCGCCCGCAGCCCTGCAACCCGTGGCCCGAGCTGCAGCCTCCGGCGAGGCGGGTGCCGAAGCCGACGAGCAGGCCGCCGAGGAACAGGATGCCGACCATCATCACCGGGTTGCCGGTGACGAGCTCGCTGAAGCCCGCCCCCATGTCGAAACGGACCTCGAAGCGACCGGACGTGATCGCCGCGACGAACCCGCCGACCAGGATCGAACCGAGCAGGGCGGCCTGGCTGACCAGCGACGCCGGGCGGGGCGGCCGCCGGGGCGGCAGGCTCACGTTCCGTCCGCGCGGCGGCGGCGTCACCGCGCCGGGACCGCGGGGCGCCGTCGCCACGAGGGCGTCGACCAGGGCACGCTGCTCGATCTCGTCCTGCGCCTGTCGCCGCTCGAGCTCCCGCTCGGCGCGCCAGTGCAGCACGCGGTCCCACGCTCCGGACACCCCGAAGGACCGGTCGGTGCTCAGCGTGTAGGCGATCGTGACCAGGGCGAGCCCGATCGCGCCCGCCCACCACGGCCAGTAGTCGTTCATGACGGGCTCCTCATCCACTCGGCCAGGCGCTTCCACCAGGGACGCGTCGGAACGGGCTCATCCACCGATCGTGGTGTCGGAGCCGGGGGGCACTCGTCCTCCGGCTGGAGGCGATCAGAAGACGGCGCGTGCTCGAACAGCAAGTCGACGAGCGTGGGCGCGCCGCCCGGGGTACGCGCGCCGTGCGGGCCACCGGGCCCGGGGCCCCGGCCGGCCACCGCGCTCTGCAGGCTCGCCTCGTGACCGTTGGGGAGCAGGTTCAACGGGACGTACTGGCCCCGGAGCGACTGCTTGTACCGGGCGCACTCGCGCCACCCGTCGGCACTGTCGCAGTAGCAGCGTCGCCACCCGTCCAGGCTGGCGTTGAGCAGGGGGAACAGCGGACACTCCGCTGTGTGTGAGCAGGCCATCTCTGTCCGTTCCGGTCAGGGCCGACCCGGGGTCGTCCCGGGACGTGGCGGGGGTGGGGTCGCGCGGCGGCAACGGTGGCTCATGTCCCGCCACCACGTTCGGTACCCGACCCGATGTCGATCGGCTGTCGTTCGTCCCGGTCGAGCTGCGGCGCCGCCGGGGCGCGCACGGTGGCCGCCGCGAGACCGCTCCGTCGCCGCGGCACGGCCGCCGGGCCGGGCACGGCCGCCGGGTCGGGCACGGTGCCGGCCCGGCGCAGGTCCGTCAGGCACGAACGGAGCATCTCGGCGTGTTGGCCCCCGATGCCGGCCTGATCGCAGTCGTGGACGGCGGCCGTGACGACATCCAGGGCCATGGCTGTGTCGCCGGCCTCGGCGAAGGTCAGCCCGAGCCCCAGGCGGGTGGTGAGGGTGTCGGGGTGGGACGGCCCCAGGACGCGGTTGCGCTGAGGTGCGACCCGGGAGTACAGCCACAGTGCCTCGGACAACCGTCCGGCCAGCCGGTGGGTGGTCGCCAGCGCGTCGCGGGCGGTGAGCGTCGCGGTGTGCTCGTCCCCGAACACCCGCTCGCGCCCGGCGAGGTTCGCGAGCATGAGGTGCGCGCCGTCCTCCTCCTGCCCGGCCATGACGTAGGCCACGGCGAGGTTGCCCTCGACGACGAGGGTCTCGGGGTGGTCCTCACCGAGGAGTGCGCGGCAGTCGTTCAGCAACGACACCAGCGCGACCACCGCCCGCTGCACCTGCCCGTCGGTCAGCTGCTCGGCCGCGGCGGCGTTGCGGAAGGCCAGGGCCGCCACATCGCCGGAGCCCGGCTGTGCGTCCCCGGAGACGATGACGGGCACGACGGAAGGACGCCCGATCCGCCCGGCCGGCTGCCGGGTGATCCTCCCTCTCGTCCCATGCTGCCCGTTCACCTGAATGTGGACCTTCCTCGCCGCCGCAACTGTCTGTGAGCACGTTATGGGCGGACAGCCACCGCCATCGACTCCGTACCTCGGCGTACGACGGATGGCGTGACGGATGCGGTTACCGGGGGACGGCCCGAATGAGCGGAGTAGAGCAATACGCTGATCGGCTCATTTTTCGATCGGCCGTTTGAATCATAATGAGTTGAGAGGTCGCATTCGGTCGCCGAACGGCGCGACAGGCCTCTCGTCGGTGGTGACGGCGCCGCCACCGCCATGTCGTCCGATGAGGCCTTGACAAGGAGCGTATCGGGCCCCACGCTGATTAGCACGTGCTAATCGCTTCGAGCCGAGGAAGTGTCGTGCCCTCATCCCCGATCCGCATCGGACTCATCGGCGCCGGCCGCATCGGCGCCTCCCACGCGGCGCTGCTGGCGCAGCACGTGCCGTCCGCCCGGCTGGTGGCCGTCGCCGATCCCCGCCCCGGGGTCGCCGCCGCACTGGCCGAGCCGCTGGGCGCCCGCGGCGAGACGTCCCCGGAGGCCGTGCTCGGCGCCGCCGACGTCGACGCCGTCGTCATCGCCGCGTCGACCACCGCGCACTCCCCGCTCGTCGTCGCCGCGGCCGGGGCGGGCAAGCACGTGTTCTGCGAGAAGCCTGCGGGCCTCACGCTCGCGGAGATCGAGGCGGGCCGGGCCGCCACGGCGGCCGCCGGTGTGGCGTTCCAGATCGGGTTCAACCGGCGGTTCGCCGCCGACTTCCGGGCCGCGCACGACGCCGTGGTCGTCGGCCGCATCGGCGAGGTGCGCATGATGCGCTCGCTGACCCGCGATCCCGGCGCCGGCCTGGCGGACGCCGGCGCGATCCCGCCCGGGACGATCTTCACGCAGACCCTGATCCACGACTTCGACACCCTCAACTGGTTCAACCCCGGTGCCCGCGCGGTCGACGTGCTCGCCACCGCCGACGCCCTGGTCGCCCCGGAGTTCCGCGACGCCGGCCTGCTCGACACGGCCGTCGTCGTCATCCGCTACGAGAACGGCGCGATCGCCACCGCCGAGGCCAACTTCGCCGCCGCCTACGGCTACGACGTGCGCGCCGAGGTGTTCGGCTCGGGCGGCATGGTGGCGGCGGGCGAGGACGGCGGCGCCGCCCGTCACGAGCGGTTGGCCGGCCGGCTCGTCGGCGACACCGAGCTCATGCGCGACGCCTACGTCGGCGAGTTCGCGGAGTTCGTCGCCGCGGTCGGAGAGGGCCGCGCGCCCGCCGTCACCGGGGAGGACGCGATGGCCGCGTACGCGATCGCGGAGGCGTGCCTGGAGTCGCACCGCACCGGCACCCGCGTCGCGGTCCGGCAGGTCACGGGGGTGGCAGCGTGATCGGGCCGGCCACCTCCACGGCGCCCCTGTCCGCCGCCGGACCGGTCGAGGAGCACCCGGCAACGAGCTTCACCCTCGCCGTCTGCTCCGAGATGGTCTTCACCGAGCTGCCGCTCCTGGAACGCGTCAAGCGCATCCACGACCTCGGCTTCGCCTGCGAGATCTGGGGCTGGACCGACAAGGACGCCGACGTCCTCGCGGGCACGGGTGCCGAGTTCACTTCCATGACCGGCTACGTCGAGGGCGACCTCATCACCCCCGACGGCGCCGACGCCCTGCTGCGCACGGCCGAGCCGTCGATCGCCTTCGCGAAGCAGATCGGTTGCCCGACGCTCAACATCCACGGCACCGGCCTCGGCGAGGGCGGCCTGCCGGTGCGGCCGGTCGAGGTCGTCACCGGAGAGATGTGGGTCGCCGCGGTGCGCACGCTGGAGCGTCTGGCGGCGCTGGCGGAGCGCGCGGGCGTCACCTACGTGATCGAGAACCTGAACCTCGAGGTCGACCACCCCGGCACGCCGTTCGCCCACGCCGCGGACACGCTCGCGCTGGTCCGGGCGGTCGATCGCCCGCAGCTGCGGATGAACCTCGACCTCTACCACGCCCAGATCGGCGAGGGGAACCTCGTGGAGCTGGTCCGCCGCGCCGCGCCGTACCTCGGGGAGGTGCAGGTCGCCGACGTCCCGGGGCGCTGCGAGCCCGGCACCGGAGAGGTCCACTGGCCGTTCGTTGCCCGTGCGCTCGCCGACGTCGGTTACGACGGTGTCGTCGCGATGGAGGCGTTCGCGAGCGATCCCTCCGTCGACGGCTCCGAGCTCGCCCTCCGCCGCTTCCGCGACGCGTTCACCGTCCGATGACCGCCCAGGCCGCGCGACCGGTCGTCTACGACCCCTTCTCCGTCGCGTTCCAGGAGGACCCGTTCCCCGTCTACCGGCGGCTGCGCGACGAGGCGCCGGTCTACCGCAGCGAGAAGTGGGGGTTCTGGGCGCTGTCGCGCTACGACGACGTCCGCGCCTGCCTCCTGGACACCGACACGTTCATCAACCACCCGGGCATCGACCTCGACGCCACCAACGACCAGGGCGGCGCCGGCAACCTCCCGATCATCGACAATCCCCGCCACGACGAGCTCCGGGCGGTGGTGCAGCGGCGGTTCATGCCGCGCAGCATCGCCGCGCTGGAGGACAGCGTCCGCGCGATCGCGACCCGGCTCGTCGACGCGCTCGCCCCGGGCGGCGTCGCGGACATCGCCCAGGACCTGTCGTGGCCACTGCCCTACGAGGTGTTCTTCGACTTCCTCGGCCTGCCCCACGGCGAGGACCGCGCGCAGCTCATCGCGTGGTCGCACGGGCTCAAGGACCGCATCCCCGACGACGACCGGCTCACGCCCAAGGCCATCGCCTGCACCGAGAACTCGCGGATCTACCTGGCCGAGCTGCTGATGCGCCGTCACCGGGAGCCGAAGGCCGACCTGCTCACCCACATCGTGCAGTCCGACATCGCCGGTGTGCCCTTCGCCGAGGCCGACATCGAGCCCGCGTCGGAGATCGTCGGCCTGGTGTTCGGGCTGTACCTCGCCGGGATCGAGACCACCGCCGGGCTGCTGTCGACGCTGTTCCACGAGCTCGCCAAGCGCCCCGACCAGCAGCGGGCGCTGCGCGAGAACCCGTCGCTGATCCCCGGCGCCGTCGAGGAGGGGCTGAGGTACCGCACGCCGCTGCAGCTCACGGTGCGCACCGCGACCCGCGACGTCACGCTGCACGGCACCACCATCCCCGAGGGCTCCCGCGTCGCGATGGTGATCGGTGCGGCCAACCACGACGACCGGCAGTTCGACAACGCACACGTCTACGACGCCCTGCGGCCCGCCGTGCGCCACCTCGGGTTCGGCAAGGGCCTGCACGGCTGCCTCGGCAACCCGCTCGCGCGGCTGGAGGCCCGCGTCGCGCTGGAGGTGGCGCTGCCGCGGCTCGGGGGGTTCCGGGTAGCGGGCACGCCGGCCCGCTACCCCTCGACGCCCAACATGGCGGTGCTGGAGCACCTGCCGGTGTCGTTCCAGTCTCCGACGACGTCCGAGCCGGTCGTCCGCCGAGCCCCGGACACCGCGCTCCGTACGCTCGTCGTGGGGGAGCGCACCGAGGTGGCCGAGGGTGTGGTCACGCTCGCCCTCGCCGGTGCCGACCTTCCCTCCTGGGAGCCTGGCGCACACGTCGACCTGCTCCTCGGCAACGGTCTGACCAGGCAGTACTCGCTGTGTGGTGATCCGGACGACCGGGGCACCTACCGCATCGGGGTGCTGCGCGAGGAGGCCGGCGGCGGTGGGTCCCGCTTCGTCCACGACGAGCTCCTCCCCGGGGTGACGGTGTCGGTCCGTGCTCCCCGCAACCACTTCCGGCTGGAGCGCTCGGCGCACTACGTGTTCGTCGCGGGCGGCATCGGGATCACCCCGATCCTGACGATGATCGCCGAGGCCGAGGCAGCCGGCGCGGACTGGATGCTGCTCTACGGCGGCCGCAGGCGCGCGTCCATGGCGTTCCTCGACGAGCTGGAACGCCACGGCGACCGCGTGACGGTGTGGCCGCAGGACACCCACGGCCTCCTGGACCTCGACGCGCTGCTCCGCGAGCCGCGCCCGGACACGCTCGTCTACGCATGTGGTCCCGGACCGCTGCTCGACGCGGTCGAGGCCCGGTGCACGGGATGGCCCGAGGGGGCGTTGCACGTCGAGCGGTTCGCCGCCACCCCGCTCGCGGCGCCGGTCCTCGACGAACCGTTCGAGGTCGAGCTGGCGCGGACGGGCCGGGTCCTGACGGTCCCGACCGACCGCTCGATCGTGGAGGTCGTCGAGGCCGGGACCGGCATGAACCTCCTCACCTCGTGCAGCGAGGGCAAGTGCGGCACCTGCGAGACCGGGGTGCTGGAGGGCACCCCCGACCACCGCGACGTGCTGCTGACGCCGGCGGAACGAGCGGCGTGCGACCGCATGATGATCTGCGTGTCGCGCTCCTGCTCACCCCGCCTGGTCCTCGACCTCTGACGAACGGCACTGTCGTCGCACAGGTTCCGACCAGAGTGCCGTTCGTCAGGCGTGGCTGCTGCGGCGTTCCACCAGCGTCGGGGCCAGCACCTCGTGGCGGGGCATGACCCGGCCCTCCAGCCGCTCGGCCAGCATCTCGACCGCCGTCCGTCCCATCTGCAGGCGGGGCTGGTCGATGCTGGTCAGGGAGAGCAGCGGGAGGCCGGCGAAATGGGTGTTGTCGTAGCCGACCACCGCCGGGGCCGGGCCGCCCGCCGCAACGAGCGCAGCCCAGGCGTCGACGGCCACGAAGTCGTTGTGGCCGAACAGGGCCGTGGCGCGCGGCTCACCCGGCCAGGACGCGGCGGCCGCCATGATGTCGCCGCCGTCGCGCACGACGCGGGCGGCATCGGCGAGCCCGGCCTCGGCCATCGCCTGCCGGTAGCCGGCCTCGCGGCCGACGCTGCTGGCGTTCGGCACGTCGGCGGTGACGTCGAGGATGCGGCGGTGGCCGAGGTCCAGCAGGTGGCGGGTGGCGAGCCAGCCGCCGCGCCGGTCGTCGGTGACGACGGTGTCGATGGCGTCGTCCACCAGCGGGCGGCCCACCAGCACCATCGGGACGACCCCGGCCACCTCCAGCACCCGGTCGTCGGGGAGGTCCGGCGAGATCAGCACGACGCCGTCCATCCGCAGCTCGAGGAACGTCTCGATCGCCGCGCGTTCCAGGTCCGGGTCGCGCATGCCCGTGTTGATCAACACCTGGAGCCCGCGGTCGGCCGCGCTGCTCTGGATCCCGTCCACCACCTCGGCGAAGAACGGGTAGTGCAGGTCCTGCACGACCACGCCGATCGTGTGGGTGCGCCGTCCGAGGTGCCGGGCAGCGGCGTTGGGCCGGTAGCCGAGCTCGGCCATCGCGTCGAGGACGACCTGGCGGCGGTGGTCGCTGACGTTCGTCGCGTCGCGGAGCACCAGCGACACCAGCGCCCGCGAGACACCGGCACGTGCGGCGACGTCCGCCTGCGTCACCCGTCGAGCCATCCCACGAGGATAGGGCCGACGCCGCCCTCGCCACGGCCACCGGGCCGGTGGGCCGCGATGGAGCTGGTGCTCGCACCGCGGCTCGCGGTGCGGGGGACGACGGGTCCGGCCCCCGTGGCGGCCGGGGTTCAGCTCGCGCGACGGTGGGGCTCGGGTGGCGCGGTGCGGCCGCGGCCGAGCTGACGCAGCTGCTCGGCCAGGGCGGCCTCGACCGCGGCGTGCACTGCGGCAGGTGAGACGTGCGGGTCCACGCGGCGGGCCGCGGCCAGTGAACGCGACGACACGGCAATGGTGATCATGGTAATCGCCTCCTGGGCGTGGGCCAGCTGTCGACGCGACGGTAACCCGTGGTGGGTCGCCGGCCTATCACCGGCGGGCCATGTTTCCCTCACCATCGGGTGAGCCCGGCGTGGCGGACGGGCGCGGGGAGAAGCCCGCCGCCCGGTACACCGCGTCGATCAGTTCCGCGGTCGCCACCGCGTCGTCGACGTCGAGCGGGAACGGGGCGCCGTCGTGCAGATGGGCCCGCACCGCCTCCAGCTGGTAGAGGTACGTCGAGCGGGTGCCGAGGTGCTCGGTGCGCTCGCCGTCCGCCGTGGTCACGACGATGCGGTCGTCGCGTTGCGGGAGCACGACGTTCATCGCCGTGGCCTCACCGCGGTCGCCGACCACCCGGCACGTGATGCACCAGTCGTCGGCCGCCATGTCGCAGTGCGCCTCACCGGTGACGCCGCCGGCGAAGGCGAGCTGCGCGGTGATCCGCTCGTCGATACCCGGGTGCCCCGCGCGCTCCTCGCCCGTGGCCGCGACCACCCGCGGCTCTCCCACGAGCATCCGCTGGCAGTGCAGGGCGTAGCAGCCGAGATCCATCAGCGCGCCGCCCGCGAGCTCCCACTGCCAGCGCGGGTCGTCGTCGGGCGGGGCGGGCATGGTGAACCGGGACTCGACGCGCCGCAGCGCGCCCAGCTCGCCCGACGACACCAGCTCCAGCAGCCGGCGCATCACGGGATGGTGGACGTAGTGGAAACCCTCCAGCACCGTGACACCGGCGTCCGCCGCTGCGTCCCGGACGAGTCGGGCCTCCTCGGCGTTGCCGGCGAACGGCTTCTCCGACAGGACATGCTTGCCGGCCCGCACCGCGGCGAGGTTCCACGGCCCGTGCAGGCTGTTGGCCAGCGGGTTGTAGACGATCTCGACCTCGGGGTCGGCGAGCACGTCGGCGTAGGACGCCACCACCCGCTCCACGCCGTGCTCGGCCGCGAAGTCCGCGGCCCGTCGCGGGTCCCGGGCCGCCACGGCGACGAGCCGGTCGCCGGTGGCGTGCGCGGGCTCGACGATCGCCGAGCCCGAGATCCGGGCGGCGCCGAGCACCCCGATCCGCAAGGGCTCGCTCATCAGGTGGCGGCCAGGATGGCGCGGAGTTCCTCGACGCTGGTGCGGACGTCGGTCAGCGGGCCCTCGCCCGTCGGCTCCTCGGTCAGGATCGTGTCCTGCTCCAGCACGTACCAGCCGTCGTAGCCGTGGCCGCGCAGGTGGCCGATGATCGCGGTGAAGTCGACGTCGCCCTGTCCGACGGGCCGGTACATGCCTTCGCGCACGGCCTCGGTGTAGGTGCGCCGCCCGCTCTGCACCTGCTTGGCCAGGCCCAGGTCCACGTCCTTGATGTGCGTGTGGGCCACGCGCTCCGGTGCCTGGCGGGTGAGCTCCGCGGGGTCGGTGCCGCCGATGAGCAGGTGGCCGGTGTCGAGGCACAGCGCGATCGACGAGCCCTCCAGCACCTTCTGCACGTCGGCGGGGTTCTCCACCATCGTCCCGACGTGCGGGTGCAGCACGGCCTTGACGCCGTGGTCGACGGCCATGGCCGACAACCGGTCCAGGTTGGTCAGCAGCGTCCGCCAGCCCGCGTCGTCCAGCTCGGGGCGGGTGTCGTAGCCGTCGAGGCCGCTGATCGCCGAGAGCACGAGCGTGTCGGAGCCGGTGGCCGCGTACGTGACCAGCACCTTCTCCACCTCGGGCACCGGGTCGTGGTCGGCGACGTGCAGCAGCAGCGGGGTGAAGCCGCCGATGGCCTGCAGGTGGTGCTGCTCCAGGACCGCACGCGGGTCCTCGGGCAGGAAGCCGTCGGGCCCGAATTCGGTGGCGACCAGCCCGACCTCCTGCATCTCGGCGAGCACGCGCGACGGGGCCAGCTGGTAACCCCAGCCGGGCACCTCGCACACGCCCCAGGAGATGGGTGCTCCGGCGATCTTCATGGATTCTCCTTCACGGATACGGGCTGACCGGTGCGCCACGACTCGTCGGCGGCCAGGGCCAGGTCGAACGCGGCCAGCGCGTCGCGACCGGTGACAGGGGGTGGGGTGCCGTCGCGGACGGCGCGCGCGAACGCGTCCAGCTCCGCGGCGTAGGCCCAGGGGTAGCGCTCCTCGAAGTCGCGCGCGAGTTCCCGGGACGCCAGCCCCGGGGTGCGCCACTCCACGCCGCGGACGTGCGGCGCGTCGATCCGGGCGGTGGCGAGGGTGCCCATGACCTCGGTGGAGCACTCGTAGCCGTAGCGGGCGCTGCGGCTGTTGTCGATCACACCGAGCGCGCCGTTGGCGAAGCGCAGCACGGTGACGGCGGTGTCGATGTCGCCCAGCTCCGCGAACGCGGGATCGGACGCGGCACCGTGCGCGCTCACCTCCACGACCTCGCCGACGAGCCAGCGGGCGACGTCCAGGTCGTGCACGACGACGTCGAGGAAGAACCCGCCCGAGCCGGACAGGAACGCGGGGTTCGGCGGGGTCATGTCGCGCAGCGAGGTGCGGAACAGCGTGACCTCGCCCAGCTCGCCGGCCCGGATCCGGGCGGCCGCGGCCGCCCAGTCGGGGTCGGAGCGGCGGTGGAAGCCCACCTGGAACACCACGCCGGCCGCGTCGACGGCGTCCAGCACCGCGACGGTCGTGGCCCGGTCCAGCGAGATCGGTTTCTCGCAGAACACGTGCCGGCCCGCCGCCGCGGCCTGGACGGTGAGCGGCGCGTGCGTGCCGGTGGGGGAGGCGATCGCCACGGCGCCGACGCGGTCGATCAGCTCCTCGTAGGAGGTGGTCCACGGCACGTCGAACTCCGCGCCGGCGGCCTGCGCCGCGTCCGGGTTGGCGTCGTACACGCAGGCCAGCGAGGCGACGGAGCACCGCCCGGCCAGGGCGGCGGCGTGGATCCGGCCCATCCGCCCCAGCCCGGCGAGCCCGATCCCGACCCGGCTCACGACACCAGCTCCTCGGTCACGCGGGCGAGCATCCGGCGGTGGATCTCGTCCGCCGTCTCCTCCCAGCCGAACACGCAGACGGTGGCGATGCCGTCGAAGTCCATCTCCCGCAGCGTGGAGAAGAACTCCTCCCAGTTGACCTCGCCGTGCCCGATCTCGCTGTGCTGGTGGATGCGGGCGTCCACGCCGGGTGGGTTGACGATGTAGCGGTTGCCCACGTTCGCTCGGTGGTTGTAGCAGTCCGCGACGTGCACGTGCGCGAGCTTCGAGCCGGCGTAGCGCAGCATCCGGCCCACGTCGCCCGTCCCGTCGGAGAGATGGAACGCGTGCGGGGCGCAGAAGACGTAGTTCACCCAGTCCCGGTCGAGGCCCCGGATGATCTGCACCGCGTCGTCGTTGGTCTCGGAGAAGTCGTACGGGTGCGCCTCGATGTTGAGCCCGATCCCGTAGTTCTCGAACACCGGGATCAGCTCGTCCATCGACTTGTAGAACGCGTGCTCGGAGCGCCGGGCGTCGTTGGGGTCACCGGACAGCTCGGAGTTCACCACCGGGCACTCCAGCTCGGCCGCGATCTCCAGCAGCCGGCGCCAGTTGCGCACCTGGGCCTGGCGCTCCTGCTCGTCCGGGGACGACCAGTCGAACACCGGCACCAGCGTCGCGATCTCGACGCCGGTCTCCGCGCACGCCTTGCGCACCTCCGCGATGGCCTCGCGGTCGGCCTTCGGGTAGCGGTGCCAGAAGAACCAGTCCGCCCGCGGTGAGAGCTCCAGGTACCGGTAGCCCAGCTCGGCGGCCTTGCGCACCTCCTCCGCGACCGAGAGCGAGGCGTGGTACATCGCCGGGTCGAGGGCGATCTTCATCAGCCCTCCTTGTAGAGGTCGGGCTTCTCCCGCAGGACGACGGGTTCGCGCGCGTCGGAGCGCAGGGAGGCCAGCCCGGTGCCGCAGACGACGGTGGCGGCGTAGCCGTCCCACGCCGACGGGCCGGTGGTGCCGCCCGCCGTCACGGCGTCGATCCACGTCTGGAACTCGGTGTCGAACGCCAGCACGAACCGCTCGCGCCAGTCCTCCGGCACGCGCGCGGACACCGACCCGGCCCGCTTGACCAGCGCGCCCGCCGACTCCGACAGCTCCACGGTGCCGTCCTCGCAGACCACCTCGCCGCGGATGTCGTAGGCGAACCCCGCGTTCACCGACGCCTCGACGTCGACGATCACGCCGGACGCCATCTCCAGAAGCACGAGCAGCGGGTCGTTGAATCCTTCGCGTGCCTTCGACGAGCGGCGCGGCTTGAGCACCGTGACCGTGACGATCTCCTCGTCGAACATCCAGCGCGCCACGTCGATGTCGTGCACGGTGGAGTCGTTGATGATCATGTCGCTGGTGAAGAAGTCGGGCACCGACGGGTTGCGGTGCGCCGCGTGCATGAGCAGCGGCGCGCCGATCTCCCCGCCGGTGACGACGGCCTTCATCGCCTTGTACTGGGCGTCGTAGCGGCGCATGAAGCCGACCGACACCAGGCGACGACCCGCGGCCAGCTCCGCGTCGACGATGCGGTCGCACGCCTCACGGGTGGTGGCGAGCGGCTTCTCGCAGAACACCTGCTTGCCGGCCGCGATGCAGGCGAGGACGTACTCCTCGTGCGTCGGTCCCCACGACGTGACGACGACGGCGTCGACACCCGGATCCGCGATCAGCTCCGCCCCTGTGGAGTGGAGGGTCGCGCCGGGCAGGTCGTCCGCGATGGTGCGCGCACGGTCCAGATCGACGTCCGTGACCGCGCTGACGCGGACCCCGGACAGGACGCGGGTGAGCCGCCGGATGTGGTCCTGGCCGATCATGCCCACGCCGATGACGCCGACGTTGAGTGTCACGTCGAATACTCCTCATTCAGGAAGGGAAGGGGACTAGCGCTTCAGTTCGTGCTGGAGCTCCTCGAGCTCCTGGCCACCGGCCATCTGCGTGGTGAGCTCCTCGAGGGTGACCTCGGAGCGCTTGCGGTCGAGCACGCACCGGCCCAGTTTCAGGATGATGAAGTGGTCGCCCACCAGGTAGGCGTGGTGCGGGTTGTGCGTGATGAACACGACGCCCAGCCCGGCGTCGCGGGCGGCCGCGGTGTACTTGAGCACGACGCCCGACTGCTTGACGCCGAGCGCGGCCGTCGGCTCGTCGAGGATCAGCACGCGGGCGCCGAAGTAGACGGCGCGCGCGATCGCGACGCACTGACGCTGACCGCCGGACAGCGTCCCGATGGGCTGGTTGATGTCCTTGACCGTGATCCCCATCTTCTGCAGCTCCTCGTCGGCGACACGACGCATGCCGGCGATGTCGAGCGGGGCGAGGGGGTAGTTGCCCTTGCGCAGCTCGGAGCCGAGAAAGAAGTTGCGCCAGACCTCCATGAGCCCCACCACGGCGAGGTCCTGGTAGACGGTGGCGATGCCGTGGTCGAGCGACTCGCGCGGCGACGAGAACTGCACGGTCTCGCCGTCGACGGTCAGGGTGCCCTCGGTGTGCGGGTGCAGCCCTGAGATGATCTTGATCAGGGTCGACTTGCCCGCACCGTTGTCGCCGAGTACGCAGGCGACCTCGCCCGCGTTGACCCGCAGGTTGATCCCCTCCAGGGCCCGGATGGCGCCGTAGGCCTTGCCGACGCCCGCCATCTCGACGAGCGGCGCGCCTTTCTCGAGGCCGGAAGCAGCGTGCTCCGCGATCGTGTCGGTCATCCCGGTCACCTCCTCTGGCTTGCGTAGTTCTTGACGTAGAGGTTCACCAGCACCGCCAGCAGCAGCATCGCGCCGAGGAAGGCCTTGAACCAGTTCGGGTCCCAGCCGGCGAAGACGATGCCCTGGGTGACCATGCCGAAGATGAACGCGCCGAGCGCCGAGCCCACGGCCGACCCGTAACCACCGGTGAGCAGCGCGCCGCCGACGACCGCGGCAATGATGTAGATGAACTCGTTGCCGACGCCCTGACCGGCCTGGACGCTGTTGAAGTTGAACAGCAGGTGCATGCCCAGGAACCAGGACATGAAGGCGACGCCCATGAACAGGCCGATCTTCACCCGGCGAACGGGCACGCCGACCGCGCGGGCGGAGTCCTGGTTGCCGCCGACAGCGAAGATCCAGTTGCCGACGCGGGTGCGCAGCAGCACCCAGGTGGCCACGGCGACGAACAGCAGCCACCAGAGCACGGTGATCTTGAGCGTCATGAAGCCCAGGTCGAGGTCCGAGGCGAACAGGGCCTTGGCCGAGGCGAACCCGTCGAGCTTGTCGATGTTGGTGGTCGCGACGGTGCCCGTGACGAGCTTCGTGACGCCGAGGTTCACGCCCTGCAGGACGAAGAATGTGGACAGGGTGATGAGGAAGCTCGGGATGCCGGTGCGCATCACCAGGTAGCCGTTGAGGAATCCGATCGCCAGCGCGATGAGCAGGCTGACGACCACACCGACCCAGGCGTTGAGGCTGAACTGGTAGCTGATCATCGCGGCCGCCAGGGCGGCTGTGGCCACGCTGACACCGGCGGAGAGGTCGAACTCGCCGCCGATCATCAGCAACGACACCGCGACGGCGACGAGTCCGATGGTCGAGCTGGCGTACAGGACGGTGGACAGCCCCTGCACGGTGTGGAACGGCGGGGCGATCGCGGTGAAGAAGATGAAGATGACGACGGCGGCGGCGAACGCGCCCACCTCGGGGCGGCCGAGCACGCGTGCGGTGAGGGACCGCTGGGCACGGGTCTGCCCGGCGGACGGAGGTTGTGGCGGCTTCTCTGTCGTCACGGTCGAGCTCATGGCGGCTCTCCAGGGTGGGACGGCCACGGGGGGCCGGCGGACCGGCCCCCCGTGTTAGGACCTATCGGGTGTTGTTGGCGGCGTACGTGGCGATGGCGTCGATGTTCGACTTGTCGACGAAGGACGGGCCCGTGAGCACCGGCTTGCCGCCGCCGAGGTCGTTGCCGTTGGTCAGGTTCAACCACAGCGCCTGCACGGCCATGTAGCCCTGGACGTAGGGCTGCTGGTCGATCGAGAATTCGATCGTGCCCGCCTTGATGTCGTTGGCCACGTCGGCGTTCAGGTCGAACGTGACGATCTTGGCCTTGCTGCTGGCGCCCTGTGCGGCCTGCAGGGCCGCCAGTGCGATCGGGGCGCCGAGCGTGACGACGTAGGTGATCGACGGGTCCTGCTGGAGCTTGGCCCCGATGGTCTGCTGAACGGACGCGATGTCGGTGCCGGTGACCTGCAGGTTCTCGGTGTTTGGGTAGGTGGCCTTCACACCGGCGCAGCGCGCCTCGAGCGCGACGCTGCCCTGCTCCTGGATGACGCAGAGGGCCTTGCCGCCCGCCGTCATCTTCTTGCCGGCGGACTGGCCGGCGAGGGTCTCGTCGGAGCCGAAGTACATGCCGATGCCGTACTTCTGGTACTCGCTGATGCCCGAGTTGAACGCCACGGTCGGGATCTTGGCCTCCACGGCCTTCTGCGCCGCCGGGCCGACCTGGTCGGCGTAGGCGAGCGTGACGGCGAGACCGTCCACCTTGGAGTCGATCGCGTTCTGCACGAGCGTGGCCTGCTGGCCCGCGTCGTTGTTGTTCGAGTACTTCAGGTTGACGTTGAGCTCCTTGGCCGCCTGCTGGGCGCCTGCGCGGATCTTGTCCCAGAACGAGTCACCGGGAGCCTCGTGCGTCACCATCGCGATCGTGTACTGCTTGCCGCCCGCGCTGCCGACGGCCGGGCCACTGTTGTTGTTGGCCGAGTTGGCTCCGCCCTGGCTGCTGCAGCCGGCCAGCGCTACGGCGAGCGCACCCACGACCGCGAGCGCGCGCACCACCTTCGGGGTACTCCTCATCGAGCATTCCTCTCATCGGTGCAGCCGCCGTGGGAGCCGGCTGCGTGTTCGGGGTTCAGTACGGCCAGCGCCGCGTGGGGCCGAGGCCGCATCCGGCGAAGTAGCCGGCCGTACGCGCCCCGATCGGGAGCGGGATGTGCGGCTCGACGGGATAGAGATCCTGCTCGACGATGGTGAACAGGTCGGTGTCGATCGCCGCGAGGGCGTCGAGCAGCGGGGGCATCTCGGGGATGCCGTAGGGCGGTTCGCACATCACACCCAGCGGGACGGCCTCGGCGAGCGAGAGCTTCTCCGCGGCGACGCGAGCGCGGATCACGGGGTCCACCTGCTTGAGGTGCACGTAGCGGATCCGCTCCGGGAAGCGCTGCACGATGGCGATGTTGTCGCCGTCGCAGTAGGAGATGTGGCCGGTGTCGAGGCACAGGTTCACGTACTGCGGGTCGGTGTCCTGGAGGAACCGCTCGACCCGCTGCTGCGTGTCGACGTGGGTGTCGGCGTGCGGGTGGAACACGAGGTCGACGCCGTGCTCCTCGAGAAGGACCTTCCCGAGTCGGTCGTAGCCGGTGGTCAGGGCCTTCCACTGGTCGGGCTCGATCTCCGCGCTGGCTAGCAGCGATCCACCGTGCATGTCGGTGTACTGCTCGGGCAGCAGCACCAGGTGCCGCGCGCCGAGGGCGGTCAGCAGCGCCGCCTCCTTGGCGCACGCGGCCACGGCGTCATCGAGGGCGTCCGCACCGCGGTGCAGGCCGGCGAAGATGGTGCCGCCGGCCAGCTTCAGGCCGCGGGAGCCCAGCTCGTCGCGCAGCTGGGCGGGATCCTGGGGCATGAACCCGGACGGCCCGAGCTCGGTCCAGGAGTAGCCGGCCTGCCCGATCTCGTCGAGGTACTGCTTCCAGCCGACCTGGTGATCGTCCCGCGCGAACCAGACGCCCCACGAGTCGGGAGCGGTGCCGAGGGTGAGCCTGTCGAGTGCCATGTCAGGTCGCCGTCGGGAAGTGGAAGGAGGAGCCACTCGCCTCGGTGTCGATGCTCGCTCCGCCGGCGCTGTGCTCGGCGACCTTGGGCCAGCGGCTCGTCACGACCTTGGCGCGCGTGTAGAACGCGATGCCCTCCGGGCCGTGGATGTGCGACTGCCCGAACAGGGAGTCCTTCCAGCCGCCGAACGAGTAGTAGGCCATCGGCACCGGGATGGGGACGTTGATGCCGATCATCCCGACGTTGACGCCGCGCTGGAACCGCCGCGCGGCCTCGCCGGAGCCGGTGAAGATCGCGGTGCCGTTGCCGTAGGGGTTGGCGTTGATGATCGCGATGGCCTCGTCCACGGAGCCGGCACGGATCACCGACAGCACCGGGCCGAAGATCTCCTGCGTGTAGACGTCCATCGACGTGGTGACGTTGTCGATCACGGTCGGGCCCACGAAGAAGCCGTCCTCGTGGCCGGGCACCGTGAGCCCGCGGCCGTCGACGGCGAGGGTGGCGCCCTGGGCCGCGCCGGTGCCGATCAGGTCGACGATCCGGTCGCGCGCAGCGGCAGTGATCACCGGGCCCATCTCGCTGTCGGCGTCGCGGCCGGAGCCGACCTTCGTGGCCAGGGCCTTCGTGCTGACGGCCTCGACGAGCGCGTCGGCGGCCGACCCGACGGCCACGGTCGCGGAGATCGCCATGCAGCGCTCGCCCGCCGAGCCGAACGCGGCGGCGACGAGGTGGTCGGAGGCGTAGTCGATGCCGGCGTCGGGCAGGACGATCGCGTGGTTCTTCGCGCCGCCCAGGGCCTGCACGCGCTTGCCGGCCGCGGTGCCGCGCTCGTGGATGTACTTCGCGATGGGCGTGGAGCCGACGAACGACACGGCGGCCACGTCCGGGTGCTCCAGCAGCGCGTCGACCGACTCCTTGTCGCCGTGCACCACGTTGAACACGCCGTCGGGCAGGCCGGCCTCGGCCCACAGCTCCGCGGCCAGCATCGACGCGCTCGGGTCGCGCTCGCTGGGCTTGAGCACGAACGTGTTGCCGGTGGCGATGGCCACCGGGTACATCCACATCGGCACCATGGCCGGGAAGTTGAACGGCGTGATGCCCGCGCACACGCCCAGCGGTTGGCGGAACGAGAACAGGTCCACCCCTCCGGAGACCTGGTCGGAGTACTCGCCCTTGAGCAGCGACGGGATGCCGCACGCGAACTCGACGACCTCCAGTCCGCGCTGCACCTCGCCCTTCGCGTCCGAGAGCACCTTGCCGTGCTCGTCGGAGATGATCTCCGCGAAGTCGCCGATGCGGGCGTTGACCAGCTCGCGGAACGCGAACAGCACCTTCACCCGCTGCGACAGCGACGACTGGCTCCACGTCTCGAACGCGGCCGCCGCGGCGCTCACCGCCGCTCCGACGTCGGTTGTGCTCGCCAGCAGCACTTCCGCCTGCTGTGCCCCGGTGGCCGGGTTCCACACCGGGCTGGTGCGGGTGCTCTCGCCCGTGACCGGTTTGCCGCCGATCCAGTGCGTGATGGTCCTCAAGAGTCGGTCCTCCCGATCAAAGGGCGCTGCGTGGTCTTGTGCGCCTCGTAGGTCTTGCGGGCCTGCTGCGTGCTGTCCAGCTGCGCGACCTCGGATACCGGCACGTCCCACCAGCTCTCCGACGAGGGCACGGGGGCGAGCGGGTCGGTCTCGATGTGGATCGCCGTGGTGCGATCCGAGGCGCGGGATGTCGCGATGGCGGCGCGGAACTCCTCGATCGTCGCCACACGGATCACCTGCGCGCCCAGGGACTCGGCGTTCGCAGCCAGATCGATCGGGAGCTTCCCGCCGTCGAGCATGCCGCTGGCGGGGTCCCGGTAGCGGTAGCTGGTGCCGAATCGTTGTGATCCGAGCGACTCCGACAGCGCCCCGATCGAGGCGAACCCGTGGTTCTGCACGATGACGAGGTTGAGCTTGATCCCCTCCGACACCGCGGTGACGATCTCCTGGGCCATCATCAGGTAGGAGCCGTCGCCGACGAGGGCGAACACCTCGCGGTCAGGCGCCCCCATCTTGACGCCGAGCGCACCGGCGATCTCGTAGCCCATGCAGCTGTAGGCGTACTCCACGTGGTACTGCTTGGAATCCCGTGCGCGCCAGAGCATCTGCAGGTCGCCGGGCATCGAGCCGGCGGCCTGCACGACGACGTCGCGGGCGTCCATCTCCTCGTTGAGGGCGCCGAGCACCTCGGTCTGGGCCGGGAGCGGCTGGTGGTCCAGATGGAACGTCCGGTCCACCTCGGCGTTCCAGCCGGTCAGGTCCCAGGTCTTCTCGACGCTGTAGCCGTGCAACGCCTCGGTGAGCGCGTCGAGCCCCTCGCGGGCGTCGGCCACGAGCATCTCGCCCGCGTGCTTGGCCGCGTCCAGGGAGGCGATGTTGAGGTTGACGAACCTGACACCCTCGTGCTGGAACGCCGTGCGCGACGCGGTGGTGAAGTCGGAGTACCGGGTGCCGACGCCGATGATCACGTCGGCGTGGCGGGCCAGGGCGTTGGCCACGGGGGAGCCGGTGGAGCCGACGCCGCCGACCGCGTTCGGGTGGTCCCACAGCAGTGCGCCCTTGCCCGCCTGGGTGTCGGCCACCGGGATGCCGGTGGCGTCGGCGAACCTCCGCAGCGCCTCGGTGGCCTCCGAGTAGTGCACGCCGCCGCCGGCCACCAGCAGCGGAGCCTTCGCCGACCGGATCAGCGCGACGGCCCGGGCCAGCGCCGCGGTGTCCGGCGCGGGCCGCTGGATGTGCCAGACGCGCCTGGCGA
The DNA here is from genome assembly GCF_001899645.1 of Pseudonocardia sp. 73-21. GTDB lineage: Bacteria > Actinomycetota > Actinomycetes > Mycobacteriales > Pseudonocardiaceae > Pseudonocardia. The sequence goes on from NZ_MKVV01000024.1 coordinate 59,411, forward strand.
ACAGCTCGTCGGGCCAGTCGTGCGCCTCGGCCTGCACGTCCTGGGGCAGCGCGATCGTGACCGCACCGGTCTGGGCCGGGTCGGTGAGCGCGCGCATCGCCCCCAGCAGCGCCGACGGGAGCTGCTCCGGCCGCCAGACGCGGTCGAAGAACACCGACAGCGGGCGGAAGGCGTCGTTGACGGAGACGTCGTAGCCGGCCGGGCTCTCCAGCTCCTGCAGCACCGGCGAGGCGACGCGGGTGGCGAAGATGTCGCTGGGGAGCAGGAGGACCGGGATGCGGTTGGTGGTGGCGAGCGCGGCGCCCGTCAGCATGTTCGTGGAGCCCGGTCCGATCGACGCCGTGCACGCCATGGCCTGCAGGCGGTTGCGCATCCGCGAGAAGCCGACCGACGCGTGCACCATGCCCTGCTCGTTGCGGGCCAGGTGGTAGGGCATCTCGTCGCGCATCTCGAGGAGCGCCTGGCCCACCCCGGCGACGTTCCCGTGGCCGAAGATGCCGAAGCAGCCCGGGATCAGGCGCTGCTCGACGCCGTCGCGCTCGCTGTACTGGTTGGCGAGGAAGCGGACGAGGGCCTGGGCGACGGTGAGTCTCATCGGGCCTGGACCCCCGTCATCGGCAGCCGCGGGTCGATGTCCTGGCCGTCCCAGGTGCCGCGGACCCACGCGTGCGCGGGGTCGTCGCAGATCAGCCAGGCGCGGTCGGGGCTCGGGCCCGCCATCACGTTGAGGTAGTAGAGGTCGTAGCCGGGCGCGGCCATCGACGGCCCGTGCCAGCCGTGCGGGATGAGCACGGTGTCACCGGTGCGCACCTCGGTGCAGACGTCGATCTCGCGGCCCGGGCCGGAGGTGTAGACGCGCTGGTAGCCCGGCCCGGCCGCGCCGTTCTCTCCGGGCGCCACCTCGAAGTAGTAGATCTCCTCCAGCACCGACTCGCCGTCGCGCTCCTCGTCGTGCTTGTGCGGGGGGAACGACGACCAGTTGCCGCCCGGCGTCAGCACCTCGACGGCGATCAGCTTCTCGGCCTCGAACGACGCCGGGTTGCAGAAGTTGTTGACCTGACGGCTCGCCTGGCCCGCCCCGCGCAGCTCCACCTGCACGCCCTCGGCGGGGCCGTAGCGCGCGGGCAGCCGCTTCGTGGCGCGGGCGGCGGGCAGCGCGAACCGGCCGCCGGCCTCGGAGGTGACGGTGACCTGTGCGTCCCGGGGGACGTAGGCGAAGTCGGTGACCCGGGAGAACACGGTGTCGCGGCCGACCAGCGCGAACCGCTCTCCGTCGCACTCGACGACGCAGGAACCCGACAGCGGCAGCACCACCGTCTCGTCCTCGCCGGTCGGGAAGGTCGCGCTCTGGCCGGCGGCGAGGGTCAGCACACGCAATGAGCTGTAGCCCCAGTTCGCGGTCTTCGGGGTGATGACCAGCGAGAACGGCCCCTCGGCGCTCTCCCCGTCGCGGACGATGAACTCGCTCACCGGTCTCCTCCAGAGGTCGTGCGCGGAAAACGGGGTCCTGGCACTGATAACCGCGCACGGGCGGCGGAGCCGCTCACAGGAGCCCGACAGCGGAGTCGACGGCGGAGGCGACGTCGTCGTCGGGCGGGTAGAGCAGCGAGCGGCCGATCACCAGCCCCTGCACCGTCGGCAGCGCGAGGGCCTTGCTCCAGCTCGCGAACACCGCGTCGGGGTCGGCGGAGACCTCGCCGCCGAGGATCACCGCGGGCAGCGTCGTGGCCGCCATCGCGCGTTCCATCTCGTCGACGATCGGCACCTTCAGCCAGGTGCGGGCCGACGTGCGGCCCAACCCGGCGGCCACCGTCATCGCACGGATCATGGCGTCGGCGGTGAGCTCGTTGCGCACCCGGCCGTCCACGCGGTGGGAGATGAACGGCTCGACCATCGCCATCAGCCGGTGGTCGGCCAGGTCGCCGACGGCGCGGGCGCAGGACTCCAGCGTCGCGACCGTCGACGGGTCCTCGGCGTCGATGCGGGTGAGCATCTTGCCGCCCTCGTACCCCGACGCCGCGATGCTCGCCGCGTCGTAGGCGGTGAACCGGTCGTCCATCTCGAACGCCGTGCCCGCGAGACCGCCGCGGTTCATCGAGCCGACCACGACCTTGTCGTCGAGCGCGCCGAGCAGCAGCAGGTCCTCGAGCACGTCCGGGGTGCCGAGCACGCCGTTGACGCCGGGGCGCGACAGCGCGAGCACGAGCCGGTCGAGCAGGTCACCGCGGTCGCCCATCGCGAACGCCCGGTCGCCGGCCCGCAGTGCGCCGCGGGCGGGATGGTCGGCCGCGATCATCATCAGCCGGCCGTGCTCGCCGAGCAGCGATGCCGGACGGACGCGGTTGGCCGCCGCCTCGGCGACGGCCTCCGGGCGCTGGACGCGGATCTCCACCAGGCGGCGGAGCTGATCCTCACGCACGGACGGCCTCCTCCAGCTTGGCCTCGACCTCGGTGGCCGTGGGCATGGCGTCCGAGCAGGCCAGACGCCCGGCGACGATGGCGCCGGCGGCGTTGCAGAAGCGCATCGCACGCTCCAGGCCCCAGCCCGACAGCAGGGCGTGGCAGAGCGCCCCGCCGAACGCGTCGCCCGCGCCGAGACCGTTGACCACCTCGACGGGAACGGGAGGCACCTCGACCTCCCCGGTGCCGTCGGACGCCAGCACGCCGAGCGGGCCCTGCTTGACGACGGCGAGCTCGACGCCCGCGGCGTGCAGGGCCTTCGCGGCGGCATGCGGCTCGCGGACCCCGACGGCCGTCTCGCACTCGTCGAGGTTGCCGACGGCCACGGTCACGAACGGCAGCGCCTCCTGCACCCACCGGTGCGCCTCGTCGCGGGAGGACCAGAACATCGGCCGGTAGTCCAGGTCGAGCACGGTGATGCCGTTGCGGCCGCGGGCCCGCAGCGCGGCGAGCGTGGCGGAGCGGCTGGGCTCCTGCGACAGGCCCGTCACGGTCACCCAGAAGACGTCGGCGGCCCGGACGGCGTCGAGGTCCAGCTCGTCGGCCTCGATGCGGATGTCGGGGGCCAGCTCGGAGCGGTAGAAGTAGAGCGGGAAGTCGTCGGGCGGGAAGATCTCGCAGAACACCACGGGCGTCGGCACTCCGGGCACGGCGGTCACGAAGCGGTCGTCCACGCCGAAACCGCGCAGCGCGTCGTGCAGGAACTCACCGAACGGATCGGCTCCCGTCCGGGTGATCACGGCGCTGCGGCGGCCGTAGCGCGCCGCCGCCACCGCGACGTTGGACGGGCTTCCGCCCAGGTACTTGCCGAACGACGTGACCTCCCGCAGCGAGACGCCCACCTGGTCCGGGTACACGTCCACGCTGATGCGGCCCATGGTCAGTACTTCAGGCGTGTCGGTCGTCACGGTCAGAGGTGTACTCTCCCCGGCACGAGCACGTCAACACTTTGTCCTGACAAAGTGCAAGGAGGATCGGTGACCGGAGGGTTCCTGCCCGAGGTGGCACTCGACCGGACCAGTCCGGTGCCCCTGTACTTCCAGGTGGCCACTCGCCTGCAGCAGCTGATCGAGGACGGGGAGATGCCCGTCGGGGGCAGGCTGGAGAACGAGGTGGACCTCGCCACCCGGCTCGGGGTCTCCCGGCCCACGATGCGCCGCGCCATCCAGTACCTCGTGGAACGCGGCATGCTCGTGCGCAAGCGGGGGGTCGGCACGCAGATCGTGCACCCCAAGGTCCGCAGACCCGTGGAGCTCTCCAGCCTCTACGACGACCTCGCCAAGAGCGGTCAGGAGCCCCGCACCGAGATGCGGCTGTTCGAGATCAGGCCGGCACCCGACCACATCGCCGAGGCTCTCGGGGTCCCCGAGGGCACGGAGGTGACCTGGTTCGAGCGGCTCCGGTATGCGGGCGGCGAGCCGTTGGCGATCATGCACAACGCCGTGCCCGTGGACGTGCTGCCGCTACGGCGTGAGGACCTCGAGCAGCACGGACTCTACGAACTGCTCCGTGCCGCCGGCCGGATTCCGCGCATGGCGAACCAGGTGGTGGGTGCGCGCGCAGCGACCACCGCGGAGGCCCGCATGCTCGGGGACTCCCGCGGTGCGCCGGTGCTCACGATGACCCGCACGGCGTGGGACGAATCCGGCCGTGCGGTGGAGTACGGCTCGCACCTCTACCGGGCGAGCCGTTACTCCTTCGAACTCACCCTCACCAGCTGACGGCTGGTGAGGGCGCAGCGTCAATAACGGCTGCGACGCTCGCCGGGACCCTCGTCGTCGAGATCGGCGGGGGCGTACGGGTCGTCGTAGTCGTCGTCATCCGCCTTCCCGTCGTCGTGGAGCACCGTCCCACTACCGATCTCGCGCTGGAGCGCATCGAGATCCATCGTGGGGGAGCTGTACTTGAGCTCGCGGGCCACCTTCGTCTGCTTGGCCTTGGCTCGTCCGCGCCCCATGGCTGGTCCCCCTTACAACAGGGAAGGGGCGGCCGGATGTCTCGGCGGCCCCATTCATCTCATCAATGTCCTGCTGACGACCATACCTTGCTGACCGCCAGGTGTGCGACGTGGCACCTCTTCCTGTGACGACGGACCCGTTCTTCACACAACGGGAACATCCGGACGGCTGCCCTCCACGCGGCTCCGGCGCAGGGTCACCAGCGCTCCGACGGCCGCGATCGCACCCATGACCAGCATCGCCGGCCATCCCGCGGCCTGCGCCACCAGGCCGCCCAGCGGCGGTGCCGCGGCTGCTCCCACGTAGTTCGCGGTGTTGGAGACGGCCATCGCGGTGGCGGCCCGGCCCTGGGGCGCGAGCTCACCCGCGGCGGTGAACACGAGCCCGTTCCAGCTGATCGCCAGTGCTGCGGCCGGCACGAGCACCGCGGCCAGCAGCGGGGCCGGTCCGGGTTCGAGGACGGCGGCGAGGCCGAACCCGACGGCGACGGCCAGCGCGACGATCCGCAGCGGGCCGAGCCGGCTGCCTGCACGGTCGGACCAGAAGCCGTTGCCCAGCCGTCCGATCCCGCCCAGCACCTGTGTCAGGGCGAGCAGGCCGCCCGCCAGCGCCAGCGACATCCCCGCCCCGTCGTGGAGGACCTCGACCAGGAACACCGACCCCAGGAACTGCGGCACCACCAGCAGCATTCCGCCCACGCTCAGGCGTAGGAGCCGGGGATCGGCCAGCACCGTGCGGACGCCGGTGGCGGGGGCGCGGCCGGTGGCGCCGCGTCCGGGCGGCTCACGGATCCACACGGCCACGGCGACGGCGGCGACGACGCACGTGGCCGCCAGGACGGTGAACACCGCGGGCACGCCCCAGGCCGTGGCCACGGCCGGTAGCGCGACCGCGGCCGCGGCGGCACCGACGGGCACCGACGTCTGACGGACCGCCATCGCCATGCCGCGGTTCCGGGCCGGGAACCAGGTGAGCACGGCCCGTCCGCTCGCGGCGTTGACGCTCGCCCCGGACGCCCCTGCCAGCAGCAGGAGCGCACCGACCCCGATCGGGTCGCGGACGAACGTGGTCGCCCCCAGTGCGATCGCCGACCCGACGAGCCCGGCGGTCATCACCCCGCGCTCGCCGAAGCGGTCCGCGGCCCCGCCCCAGGCGATGAGGGTGGCGATCAGGCCGACGGAGATCACCCCGATCAGCGCCCCGACGCCGGCCAGGCTCAGGTTGTAGTGGTCGCGCAGAGCCGGGGTGACGGCGGCGAGCCCGAGGAAGTACGTGGCCGTCGCGGCCTGCGCGAACGTGCCCACGCCAAGCACGACCCAGCGGTATCCGTTGCCCTCACCCATGCGTCGACGGTACGTCGGGTTCCCGTCATCCGGGACCGTCGTCCCAGCTGATGAGATCAGCCGCGGAGGCCGCCCCGCATCTGAGCCGCCCGGCCGGGCGGCAGCGTGCCGTCGTCGGCGGGCACCGAGTCGGGGTCGATGCGGGCCGGCGTGGCGCGTTCGCCCACCCCGGCCACCAGGTCGGCGTCGGTGGGAACCGACCGCTTGACCAGCGCCAGCGCCACCGCGCCCAGCTCGTGGTGCTGCACCACGGACCCGACGCGGCCCACGGTGCGGCCCTCGCGGACCACGGGGTCGCCCGGTACGGGGAGCTGCTCGTCGCCCGCGTCGAAGTGCAGGAGGACGAGCTGCCGAGGCGGACGCCCCAGGTTGGCGACACGCGCAACCGTCTCCTGGCCGCGGTAGCAGCCCTTCTCCAGATGCACGGCCGGCCCGATCCAGCCCACCTCGTGGGGGATGGTGCGGTCATCGGTGTCGAGGCCGAGGCGGGGCCGCCGCGACTCCACGCGCAGCGCCTCGAACGCCATCGTGCCCGCCGGGCGGGCGCCCGCGGCCGTGAGCCGCGCCAGCCAGTCGTCCTTCTCGGCCCGGGGCACCACCACGTCGGCGGCGTCGACGCCCGGCCACTCCATGCGGCGGACGAACCCGCCGCCGGGCAGCGCCAGCACCCCGTGGGGCGCGGCGGGCACGGCGATCTCGGCCGCGGCCAGCACCGCGGGTGTGTCTGGTCCGACGACGCTGAGCACCGCGAGCTCCGCCGTGGCGTCGCGGGGCTCGACCTTCGACCAGAACACCATCTTCGTCAGGTAGTCGAGCAGGTCGGCGAGCTCACCGGGCTCGGTGTCGAGGTAGACGACGGCGTCCCCGGAGGCATCGGCACAGTGGCCGACCACCATGTGGTGCAGCACGCGGCCCTGCAGGTCGAGGATCAGCGCCTCGGTGCCGGTGTCGGCGGGCAGCGCGCTGACGTGCTGGGTGAGCAGCAGGTGCAGCCAGGTCAGGCGGTCCTCGCCGGGCACGGCGATGACGCTCCGGTGGCTGCGGTCGACCACGGCGGCGGAACGGGCCATCGCCCGCTGCTCGGCCAGTGGGTCGCCGCGGTGGAGGGTGGCGTCGTCGTCCATGTGGTGCTCGGGCAGTGTCATCTACTCGTCCTCCGGTGGAGTGCTCTGGCACGTGTGGCAGGTGCCGGTCAGTGCCAGGTGGGTGACGTCGAGCTCGAACCCGGAGTCGGACCGCAACCGCCCGACGACCCCGTCGAGCAGGTCCAGCGGCGCCTCGGACACCGCGCCGCAGCTGTGGCAGACGACGTGGACGTGCTGGTGCTTCTCCTCGGAGTACGACGGGGCGCCGTGACCCAGATGCGTGTGCCGCAGCAGGCCGATCCGCTCCATGAGGTCGAGGGTGCGGTAGATGGTGGTGATGTTGACCGCGGGCGCGGACCGCTGCACCTGCGTACAGATCTGCTCCGGGGTGGCGTGGCCGAGATCACGGACGGCGTCGAGCACCAGCTGTCGCTGTGGCGTCATCCGGAGGCCGCGCTGGTGCAACGTTCGTCGCAGCGAGGTGTCCACAACGCCATGGTAGGCCGGTGTCCGGTGAGGGCCTCTATACCGCCCCGGAACCCGAAAGTGGTGGTGCGAAACACCGGCAGAACGACGAACGGTCCACGATCGGTATGCTCCGTCAGGGTGAACGGGCCGGTATGACCGACACGGCCTCCCTACCCTCGACGAGATGCAGGGTGTCCACAGGTTCGGGAAGGACCAACGATGACGGCCGACGCGGGTGGGGTTGGTGCCCCACGTTTCGACGTCGTCCTCCGCGGTTACGACCGCAGGCAGGTCGACGAGCACGTCGCACGGCTGCAGCGGGTGATGTCCCGGATGCGCGCGGACCTGGAGCTGGTGCGCAGCCAGCCGATCCCCGTCGTACAGGGCCCGCCGCCCGGCTACGGCCGTCCCGGTCCTGGTCAGCCCGGTCAGCCCCCGCCCGGCGCTCCCCGTCCGGCGCCGCGGCCCCGTCCCGACGAGCCCGACATGATCGGCAGCTTCACCGACCGCATGCAGAGCATCCTGCAGGCCGCCGAGGAGGAGGCCGCGGAGATCCGCAACAAGGCGCGGGCAGGCGCCCGGGCCGAGACGGAGTCCGTCCGGGCCGAGCTGGCCGATCTCGTGCGCCAGCGCGACGCCGTCCTGCACGAGCTCACGCGCCTGCGCGGCCAGCTCGAGGGGATGCTGCACGCACCCACCGGCCGCATGGCCGCGGCCCCGCGGGACGGCGCGAACCCGCGCCAGTCTCCGGCCGGCCCGGGTGCGGCCCCCGGCGGGTCGCAGGGAGGCGCGAAGCCGGTTCCCGGCAGCGAGCGGCCGGCGGCCGCCAACGCCCCGAAGCCCCGGCCCGGTCCGGCACCCGCCGGCCCGCCCCAGGCGCCCGGTCAGCAGTCCCCCGGCCAGCAGCCGGGCGCGGCCCAGCCCCATGGCCAGCCGGGGCGGCCCCAGCCGGCCGCGGCGCATTCCTCGGCGGCGCAGCAGTCTTCGGCGCAGCAGCCCCCGGCGGGCGGTAAGACCCCCTCGCCGGCGGGATCACCGCAGTCGGGCCCGGCCCGGCCCGGCCAGCCTCCGCAGGGCCCGTCCGGTCCGCCCCAGGCGGGCGCACCCCGCGTCGCCCCTCCGGTCTCCGGTCAGTCCCCGTCCGGGCCGAAGGCGCCCTCGGGCCCGCCGTCATCGGGCCAGAACGCGGCGGGCCAGAACCCCCCGCCCCAGAACCACGCCGCCCAGAGCAAGCCCAGTCAGAGCAAGCCCGGTCAGAACGGCTCGGCTCAGAACGGGTCGGCTCAGAACGGGTCCGCGCAGAAGGGGTCCGCGCAGAAGGGATCCGGGCCGAGCGGGTCGCCGCCGGCCGGTCAGCAGGGCGGCGCGTCACGGGGCAGACCCACCGTCGCGAGCCCGGTCCCGCCGGGCGGTGACTCCGGCCGCACCTCCGAGGCGGGCAAGCAGGTCAAGGCGGCCCACCGTCTGCCCACCGGGGCGTACCCGGCGGTGGGGGAGCAGGCGTCGATGCGCCCGCGCAGCGAGCCCGAGCCGGAGCCGGCCGACCTCTTCCGGCCGCTGGCCCAGCCGGGCCGTGAGGCGCCCGCCGCGAAGAAGGAACCGTCGGACAAGCCCGGCGACGTCGAGGCCACGATGAAGGTCGGCCCGGTGCGGCCGTCGGCACCGTCCGACGCCACGGTGGTGGCCCCCGCGGTCAAGCCTCCGGAGAAGAAGGACACGAAGCCCGACGCGAAGGGTGAGGGCGCCGGAGCCCCCGACCGTTCGACGTCGACGTCACGCTCTGGATGATCCCGAACGCGCACCGTCACGTCATGAGGCGTACGGTGCGCACTCATGCAGCTGGCCCTGACGCCGGAGGTGCTGTTCCCGCTGGGAGCGTGCGCCGTGGTGGCGGTCGCGGTGATCGCGGTCGTCGTGGTGATCCTGCGCGGTAGGCGCACCGCCCGTGACGAGACGTCGGCGCCCACGGCGGCAGACTGGACGGGGGAGGCGGCCACGGCCGATCCCACCCCGACGCCGAGCGTGACCGTGCCCGCCCTGCCGCAGCGGTTGACGGTCGCCGAGGCGATCGCCGTGCGGGAGGCCGACACCGCCCCGTTGCCGGTGTCGTCGGTCGCCTTCCTGGGCGCCCGGCCCGCCGCGGCGGCGCCGGTGACCACCGGCCCCCTGCCGGTGGTGCAGCCCGCCCCGGCGGACGAGGCCGGAACCGCCGAGCCCGAGACGTCCGAGCCCGAGACGCCCCAGGCCGAGACGTCCCAGCCCGAGACGTCCCGGGCCGAGACGTCCCAGGCCGAGACGTCCCAGGCCGAGACGTCCCAGGCCGAGACGTCCCAGCCCGAGCCACCGAAAGCCGCGGAGCCGGAAGCCGCGGAGTCGGATGCCGTGGAGTCAGTGGTCCCGGAGTCAGTGGTCCCGGAGCCAGCGGGCCGGGACGCCGACGCGGAGGAGCCCCCGCCCTCGGCGACCGCCGACCCGGAGCCGGCCACCTCCCCGGCTCCCCGTGCCCCGTCCCGCGTCGCCGTGGAGTCCACCGGCTCCGGCCCGACCGTGGCGGCCGCGGTCGCGCACGCCCTGGCCGCACGGGCCGCGGCGGGCCGCGATGCCGCCGCGCTGCCCGCACCGGTGCCCAGCCGCACCGCCGACGCCCGGGACCGCCTGCTGGCGGTGCTGCTCGCCGATCCGGCCCGCGCGGTCGGCGCCGCGGAGGAGCTGGCGACCTGCCGGGGTCAGCTGAGCGACGTGCTGACCCGGCTCGCGTCGTCGGGGCTCAGCACCGAGCAGCTCGCCCGCCTCTCGGGGTTCTCGGTGGAGCAGGTCACCACGCTGCTCGCGAAGCAGCCCGCGGACCGGTAGCGGTTCAGCCCGCGATGCGGCTGAGCCGGGCCGAGAGGTGCGGCTGGAGGGGCTGGCCCATCATCGCCCGCTCGTCGACGTAGGCGAGGTCGCCGCCGTCGACGAGCCCGTAGAGCCGGTGCCCCGCCGTGACGTCCTTGGCGCTGGCCGTGCGGACGATCGCGTCGGTCTCGATCTCCCACGACGTCAGGTTGCGGGCGCGGCCGTAGAAGATCTCCGAGATGCCGGTGGCGTGCGTGATCAGCACCTCGAGCTCGCCGTCGGGCTGGGGCCGCCAGAAGCCGGTCTCGCGGGCGGCGGGCCGCAGGATCTCGCCGTCGGGCCCCAGCAGCCACGCGCGGGCCTCGTAGGACAGGAACGGGCGCCCGTCGTGGGCGAAGACGAGCTGCTGGCCGAAGGCGAAGGGGCCGTCGATCGTCGGGTAGACGACCTCGCCGGCTCCCCGCCACACCCCGATGAGGGGCAGCAGGCCGAGGCACTGCTCGTGCAGGTCGGGGCCCTCGCGGAGGTTGGCCGTGTCGTCCGGGACCGGCAGGTCGTCGAAGCGGGGCCGGTTGCGCTGCGGTGAGTCCGGGGCCGCGTTGGCGGGGCCGGTGATCGTGCCGGGCAGGTCCGGGTCGGTCATGACTTCTCCCCGGCCGGCTCGGTGGTGAAGAGCCGGTGGAGCAGGTGGGCGCCGAACCCGACCGTGCCCGCGCTGGCGGCGATCAGCAGAACCGTGAAGAACCAGTGCACGGCCGGTGACCCTACCCCTGACGCCGGTAAAGCCACTTCCCTGTCCGCAGACGTCCGGAAAGTGGCTCTACTGGCACGCCTCGCGGGGCCTACGCCACCGCCACCTCGGTCTTGTGCAGCCCCGGGCCCTCCGCCTGCAGCACCGTCTGGCCGTTGCCGCTGCGGCTCAGCGCGCGCAGCGTCCAGGTGCCGGGGGCGGCGAAGAAGCGGAAGTCGCCGCTCGCGCTGGCCACGACCTCGGCGGTGAACTCGCCGCTGCCGTCCAGCAGCCGGACGAACGCACCGCCGACGGGCTCGCCGCCGGCCAGCACGCGCCCGGTGAGCACGGTCTCCTTGGAGAGATCGGTGCCCGCGGGCAGCGTGATCCCCTGGTCAGGTGCGGCGCACATCAGCGACCACTGCCCAGCTCGATCGGCACGCCGATGAGCGAGCCGTACTCGGTCCAGCTGCCGTCGTAGTTCTTGACGTCGTTGTGCCCGAGCAGCTCGTGCAGCACGACCCAGGTGTGGGAGCTGCGCTCGCCGATGCGGCAGTAGGCGATGGTGGACTTCGAGCCGTCGAAGCCCTCGTCGCCGTAGAGCTTGGTGAGCTCCTCGTCGGACCGGAACGTGCCGTCCTCGTTGGCCGCCTTGCTCCACGGGATGTTGATCGCCGACGGGATGTGACCCGCCCGCTGCGACTGCTCCTGCGGCAGGTGCGCCGGCGCCTTGATCTTGCCGGAGAACTCGTCGGGCGAGCGGACGTCGACCAGGTTCTTCGTGTCGATCGCGGCCACGACCTCGTCGCGGAACGCCCGGATGGAGTTGTCGGCGTCCTTCGCGGTGTAGGTGGTGCCCTTGCGCTCCACCACGTCGGTGGTGAGCGGGCGGCCGTCGAGCTCCCACTTCTTGCGCCCGCCGTCGAGCAGCCGGACGTCGGCGTGGCCGTAGAGCTTGAACTGCCAGTAGGCGTAGGCGGCGAACCAGTTGTTGTTGCCGCCGTAGAGCACCACGGTGTCGCCGTCGCTCACGCCCTTGGCCGACAGCAGCTGCTCGAACTGCTCCTTGGTGACGATGTCGCGGCGGACCGCGTCCTGCAGCTCGGTGGTCCAGTTGACCTTCACGGCGCCGGGGAGGTGACCACCGTCGTACGCGGCGGTGTCCTCGTCGACCTCGAGGAAGACGACGCCGTCGGAGTCGAGGTTCTGCTCGGCCCAGTCGGCGGTGACCAGGACGTCCTGGCGGCTCATGCGGTAGCTCCCTGCTTGTTGTTGCGAACGCGGGCGATGAGGGCGTACATCTCGCAGCCCAGGCAGAAGCCGAAGGCGGCGTTGAGGAAGGCAGCAGCCAGCGCGAACGCGGTGGCGACGATGCCGAGCGCGGTGAGGCCGGTGAAGTAGCCGACCACCCCGACCACGGTGAAGACGAGGCCGACGGTCTGGGAGAAGCGCACGGGTGCGGCCTCCTCCTGAGTCGACGGCGGGCCCAGCCGCGGCGCGACCAGCGCGCGGTAGAGGACGGAGTAGGGCGAGAAGCGCAGGCCGGCGAACGCGCCGAGCGCGAACACCACGGCCTGCGCCGCGAGCAGCCAGCCGCTGCCGGACAGCAGCACCAGCGCGAGGACGACGGTGGTCACGGCGGCGGAGAAACGGACACCGCGGGGATCGACCGGTGGGTCACCGGGACGGGACATGACGGGGCTCCTGAGGCTCTACGAAGAGGGCGCACGACGGCGCGGATCGGCTCAGAGGGCCGGACACAGGCAGCTGCCGACGCGGCACAGGTCTACTGCGCGTCGTCGGGTCAGCGGCCAGAACACACAGGCGACGGTACCTGACTGTCCCGACTTTCGGGAGCGTGCTCCCAACCACTGGATTTCCCGACCGGGTGACGGGATCACGGCCGGTTCAGCTCCGGGGCCAGCACCGCTTCCAGATCGGCGACGCGCGGCACGCCCGACACGCGGGTCAGCTCGGCCCCGGAGCGGTCGAACGCCACCACCGTGGGGGTGCGCATGACGCCCAGCTCGCGGGCCACGTCGGGCCGGTCGGCCACGTCGATCTCGAGGTGGACGACGCCCGGTGTGCGGGCGGTCAGCTCGCCGAGGACGCCCGCGGTCTGGCGACACGGGGTGCAGACGGGGGAGGAGAGCTGCAGCAGCAGCACGCGCTCGTCGGAGGCGGGAGCCGAACCGGCGAGGGCCCAGCCGCCGGACGCACCGCCGCCGCCGCGCATCCGGCCGTCGCGGGACCGCAGGACGATCCCGACCACCGTGGCGAGCACGAGCGTGCCCACCAGCACCGCGACTCCGACTCCGTTCACGAGCGGCACAACGCGCCGGCGCGGCGCGGGATTCCTCAGCCGGCCGTGGCCGCGCCGCCGAGCTTCAGCCCGGACGCCGTGCCGCTGATCACGAGGTCGCCGTCCTGCGCCCGGAACGTGGTGGGGGTCACCGTGAGGGGGAGCGCGCCGACGTCGAGGGGGATCGCGAACAGCCCCAGGATCGCGCGCTGCGCCACGGCCGGGATCGGGAGCGCCGTGCCGTCGCTGAGCCGGACGTCCTGCGGCACGATCTTCGCCTTGCTGCCGGCCAGCTCGAGCGTCGCGACGACCGCCACCTCGATCGGCTGCCCCAGCGCCGTGACGGTGCCGACGAGGCGGGCGGTCCGGTCGGGGTCCAGATCGGCCAGCGAGGCGTCGCCCCCCTTCTGTACGAGCTGGGTCAACGCCTTCTTGTCGACGGACTCGATGCGCACCTTCGTGACGCCCGGAACCAGCCGCTCCAGATCGTTCGCGCTGATCTTCGCCGTGCCCTCGGCCCGCGCGACCTGCACGTTCTTCGGCCCGGAACCGAGCAGCATCGACAGCGGCGCGGTGACGTCGGACAGGTGGGCGGTGAGCTCCACGTCCCGGAACTTGCCGACGGCGATGTGCTGGGCGTCCACGTCGATGCTGGAGTAATGGCCCGAGGCGGCCTGCGTGAGGAACGGGAAGCCGTTGATCCGCACCGACGGGTCGTCGGCGAGCCCGATCTGCTGGCGCATCTGGCGCGACACCGCCGACTCGGCGAGCGCCGCCGAACCGAAGTCGGCGGCCACCAGGAGCCCGACCAGTACGAGCAGCGCGATGACCAGGCGCCTCATCCGACCTCCGACCCTCTCCCACGACTCCCTGCCGGGGCCTACGACCGTAGAGGCGGGCGATCCGGCGACGTCGAGGGGGCCGTTACGTGGCACCCGGGTGAACGGAGGTGTCCCATCGGATACGGCACCCGTCGCAAGCGGCCCGAAACCCGGTTAAGCTGCACCGATCCGCGTGCCGTTGTTCCGGCCGCGTCACGTGGGTGTGAACGGTGCGTCAGCGTCGCCGCCGTGATTCGGGGCTCCAGACCGTGTGCCCCGGCCCCCTGACGAAGAGGAGGCACCACGTGGAACTCCTTCTGCTGACGGCCGATCCCGAACCCGGATCGGTGCTGCCGGCGCTGACCCTGCTCCCGCACGGTGTCCGCACCGCCGCCCCCGAGGTGGCGGCCCTGCTGGACGCCGGTCCGCACGACGCCGTGCTCGTCGACGCCCGCACCGACCTCGTCGCCGCGCGCAGCCTGTGCCGGCTGCTGGGCAGCACGGGCATGGACGTGCCGGTCGTCGCCGTGCTCACCGAGGGCGGCCTGGTGGCCGTCTCCGGCGAGTGGGTGGTCGACGAGATCCTGCTGCCCGGCACGGGCCCCGCCGAGGTCGACGCCCGCCTGCGGCTGCTCAAGTCGCGCCCGGGCACCGACGCCGGCCGTGACGGCGGCGCGCTGGTGCTGGGCGAGCTGGTGATCGACGAGGCCACCTACGCCGCCCGCCTGCGCGGCCGCCTGCTCGAGCTCACCTACAAGGAGTTCGAGCTGCTCAAGTACCTCGCGCAGCACGCCGGCCGGGTGTTCACCCGGGCGCAGCTGCTGCAGGAGGTCTGGGGCTACGACTTCTTCGGCGGCACCCGCACCGTCGACGTCCACGTGCGGCGCCTGCGCGCCAAGCTCGGTACCGAGCACGAGCAGATGATCGGCACCGTGCGCAACGTCGGCTACAAGTTCGTGCGGCCCAGCCGGGGCGCGCTGGGCGTCGCCTCGATCGCCGAGCCCGACGAGGCCTCCGACGAGGGCGACGCCGACCGGGCTCCCAGCCGGATGAACGGCGTCTCGGGCATGGCCTGAGTTAGGGTCGGCCGGGTGGTCGAACTGACGTGGCACGGTGAGCTGGACGAGAACGAGATCGCCGAGGTTCAGGCGCTGATGGCCGGCGCCGCCGACGTCGACGGCACCGCGCCGCTGTCGGAGCACGTGCTCATGCACCTGCGCCACGGTGGTGACGCCGAGGCCCTGCACCTCGTGGCCCGGGACGGCGATGCGCTGGTGGCGTTCGCGCACCTCGACGCCACCGACCCGGTGGCGGGCGGGGCGGGCGAGCTCGTCGTGCACCCGGACCGGCGCCGGCACGGGCTCGGTGAGCAGGTGGTGCAGGCCCTGCTCGACCGGATGGCGTCCGCCGGATCGCCGGCCGGTGGCCGTCTCCGGCTGTGGGCCCACGGCGGGCACCCCGGCGCCGCGGCCCTCGCGGAGCGTCACGGCTTCACCCGGACCCGGACGCTGTGGCAGATGCGCCGCAGCCTCCTGGCGCCGCTGGCCGCGCCGGAGTTCCCCGAGGGTGTGCGGCTGCGCCCGTTCGTCGTCGGCCGCGACGAGCCGGAGTTCCTGCGCGTCAACAACGCGGCGTTCGACTGGCACCCCGAGCAGGGCGGCTGGGACGTCGACCGGATGAAGCTGCGGGAGGCCGAGCCGTGGTTCGACCCCGCGGGGTTCCTGCTCGCCGTCGACGGCGACGACCGGCTGCTCGGATTCCACTGGACCAAGGTGCACGGGGCCAGCGCGGGAGAGCACTCGCACGAACCGATCGGTGAGGTCTACGTGCTGGGCGTCGATCCCGCGGTCCGCGGGATGCACCTGGGCAAGGCGCTCACCCTCGCCGGCCTGCGCCACCTCCGCGACCGTGGCCTCAACCAGGTGATGCTCTACGTCGAGGCCGACAACGAAGCCGCCATTCGGGTGTACGAGGACCTCCAGTTCACGCATTGGGATACCGACGTTTCGTACGTTCGCTGATCTCCGTTCACCCCCCGGCCACCGGCGGAACGATCGGACAAATCGCGTCGCCGCAGGTCACGGTGGGATCACGGCGGCTCATCGTCCGGGTGTGATGGGTCACCCCGGGTGACGTGTTCATCCTGCGTTTACCTGATCGGGGGGGTGTGTCCATCGGGCTTACCTACCGTCGCGGCCGTGCGGCCCCCGAGCTGCACGCCCGAACACCATGACGGAGGACTCAAAGGTGAAGACCGTGCGGCACAGCGCCCGTGCCCGAATCGCCGCGGTGGGCATCGCCACCAGTGGCGCCCTGCTGCTCGCCGGTTGCGGCGCTTCGAACGAGACCGCAGCGCCGGCCGGCGGTGGGTCCGGCGGCTCCTCGGCCGCCGTCTCCGGCACCATCAACGGTGCCGGCGCGAGCACCCAGCAGGTGGCCACCCAGGCCTGGGTCGCCGGCCTGCAGACGAACAACCCCGACGCCAACGTCAACTACGACCCCAGCGGTTCGGGTGCGGGCCGCACCCAGTTCATCGCCGGCGGCGTCCAGTACGCGGGCAGCGACTCGGCGATGAAGGCCGACGAGATCACCCAGGCGAAGGCCAAGTGCGCCAGCGACATCGTCGAGGTGCCGGTCTACGTCTCGCCGATCGCGGTCGTCTACAACCTGCAGGGCGTCACCGACCTGCAGCTGACGCCGTCGCTCATCGCCAAGATCTTCAACAAGAAGATCACCAAGTGGAACGACCCGGCCATCGCCGCGGTCAACGCCGGCAAGACGCTGCCCGACAAGGCCATCACGCCGGTCAACCGCTCGGACAAGTCCGGCACCACGGCCAACTTCACCGACTACCTGTCCAAGGCGGCCAAGGCCGACTGGACCTACCCCGGTGCCGACAGCTGGCCGATCCAGGGCAGTGAGGCCGCTCAGGGCACCTCGGGGGTCATCGGCGCGGTGAAGGCCGGCGACGGCGCCATCGGGTACGCCGACGAGAGCCAGGCCAAGGGCCTCGGGATCGCCAAGATCCAGGTCGGCACGACCTACGTGGCCCCGTCCGCCGAAGGCGCGGCGAAGCTGCTCGAGGCCGCCACCCGCGGCACCGACGGCGGGCAGTACGTCTTCTCGTACACGCTGCCGCGCACCACGACCGACCCCAGCCAGTACCCGATCACCCTGTCGTCGTACATGATCGCCTGCTCCAAGTACGCGGACGCCAAGCAGGGTGCCCTGGTCAAGGCGTACATGAGCTACGTCATCAGCCCCGAGGGGCAGCAGGCCGCCGCATCCAAGGCCGGCTCGGCTCCGCTGAGCGACGCGGTCCGAGCGGCGATCACGCCCGCCGTGAACGCCATCTCCTGAATGTCCAGGCACTAGCCGACGGGGCCGACCGGTCGTCATCATGACGAGTGGTCGGCCCCGTCCGGTGTCAGGCCCCGCCCGTTCGTGAGACCGACAGTCGCTCGAGAGGACATTGTGAGCGCCCCCACAACGACCCCCCCGCCGCCGGCCACGGCGACACCGCCACGAGCGGTGCAGCAGCCCGGCGACCGCATCTTCGCCGCGTCCGCGAGGGGGGCCGGGATCCTCATCCTCGTCGTCCTCGCGGGCGTCGCGGCGTTCCTGGTCATCCAGGCGATCCCGGCACTGGTCGCGAACCCGGCCGACCTGCCGGGTGGCAAGAACATCGCCGTCTACGTCGCGCCGTTCGTCTTCGGCACTGTCGTCTCCTCGGCGATCGCCCTGATCATCGCGACGCCGCTGGCCATCGCGGTCGCGCTGTTCATCACCCACTACGCGCCGCGCCGGCTGGCCCAGGGGCTCGGCTATCTCATCGACCTGCTGGCCGCGGTGCCGAGCATCGTGTTCGGGCTCTGGGGCCTCGCGGTCCTGGCGCCCGCCATGCTGGGCCTGTCGACCTGGCTCAACACCTATCTGGGCTGGATCCCGCTGTTCGCCGGACCGGTCTCCGTCACCGGGCGGACGATGCTCGTCGTCGGTGTCACCCTCGCGGTGATGATCCTGCCGATCATCACCGCCGTGTCCCGCGAGGTGTTCCTCCAGACCCCCAAGCTCCACGAGGAGGCCGCTCTCGCGCTGGGCGCCACCCGCTGGGAGATGATCCGGATGTCGGTGCTGCCCTTCGGCCGCTCCGGGATCATCAGCGGCGCGATGCTCGGCCTGGGCCGCGCGCTCGGCGAGACGATGGCCGTCGCGATCATCCTCTCCGGCTCGAGCATCATCACGTTCAACCTGATCAGTTCCGGCAACTCGTCGTCGATCGCCGCGAACATCGCGCTCAACTTCCCGGACTCCACCGGGGTCGCGGTCAACACGCTGATCGCATCCGGCCTCGTGCTGTTCGTGATCACGCTGCTGGTCAACTCGCTCGCGCGCTACATCATCAACCGCCGTCGTGAGTTCTCGGGAGCCAACTGATGAGCATCGACACCGAACGAGCCCAGCAGGAGAAGGTCGAGCCTCCGCCCGGACCCGTCTCGCTGGTCCGGGCCGAGCTGCCGCGGTGGGCCCCCTACGGCATCCTCGTGGCTTCGCTCGTGGTGGTCGGCGTCCTGCTCGCGGTGACGGGCGGCTTCAGCATCGGCCTGTTCGTCTTCCTCTCGGCCGTCCTGTTCGGCCTGGCCACCTACCTGGTCTCGCGCGTCGTCGAGGGCGCCCGCAAGGCCACCGACCGGCTCGTGACCATCGTCGTCACGGTCGCGTTCCTCATCGCGCTCATCCCGTTGATCTCCGTGGTGATCACGGTGGTGACCAACGGCCTCGCCCGGTTCGATGCGGCCTTCTTCACCCAGTCCATGCGCGGCGTCGGCGGGGCCAACGACCTCGCCGGCGGCGGCTACCACGCCATCATGGGCACGTTGATCATCACGGCGCTCGCCGCGGTCATGTCCATCCCGGTCGGGGTGCTCACCGCCGTCTACCTGGTCGAGTACGGCAGCAAGAGCCGCCTGGCCCGGGCCGTCACGTTCTTCGTCGACGTCATGACCGGCATTCCCTCGATCGTCGCCGGCCTGTTCTCGTTCGCGCTGTTCGCGTTGTTCTTCGGTCCGAGCATCCGCCTGGGGTTCGCCGGATCGGTGGCGCTCAGTGTGCTCATGATCCCGGTCGTGGTGCGTTCCACCGAGGAGATGCTCAAGATCGTGCCCAACGAGCTGCGAGAGGCCGCGTACGCCCTCGGCACCCCGAAGTGGCGCACGATCCTCAAGGTCGTGATCCCCACGTCCATCGCGGGTATCGCGTCCGGGATCACCCTGGCCATCGCCCGCGTCATCGGGGAGACGGCTCCGCTCCTCATCGCCGTCGGCATCACGACCGGGCTCAACCTCAACCCGTTCGCGAACCGCATGGCGACGCTGCCGGTGTTCGCCTACTACTCCTACGCCGCACCGGGTGTGCCCCGCGAGCCCTTCATCGACCGGGCGTGGACCTCTGCGCTGGTCCTCATCATCATCGTGCTGGTGCTGAACCTCGTCGCGCGGCTCGTCGCACGGGTGTTCGCGCCCAAGACCCGATAGGAACCGTCATGGGCAAAGCGATCGACGCCAAGAACCTCAACATCTACTACTCGTCGTTCCTCGCGGTCGAGGGCGTCAACATGACGATCCGGCCGAAGACCGTCACGGCCCTGATCGGCCCGTCGGGGTGTGGCAAGTCCACGTTCCTGCGCTCGATCAACCGCATGCACGAGGTGATCCCCGGCGCCCGCGTCGAGGGCCGCCTCGAGCTCGACGGCAAGGACCTCTACGGCCCCGGCGTCGACCCGGTGGGCGTGCGCCGCCAGATCGGCATGGTGTTCCAGCGCCCCAACCCGTTCCCCACGATGTCGATCTACGACAACGTGATCGCGGGTCAGCGGCTGAACAACAAGAAGATGAAGAAGGACGCCACCGACGACCTCGTCGAGCAGTCCCTGCGCGGCGCCAACCTGTGGAACGAGGTCAAGGACCGCCTCGACAAGCCGGGTTCGAGCATGTCCGGCGGGCAGCAGCAGCGCCTCTGCATCGCCCGCGCCATCGCCGTGCAGCCCGACGTCCTGCTGATGGACGAGCCGTGCTCGGCGCTCGACCCGATCTCCACGCTCGCGATCGAGGACCTGATCAACGAGCTGAAGATGGACTACACCATCGTCATCGTCACGCACAACATGCAGCAGGCCGCCCGGGTCAGCGACTTCACCGGGTTCTTCAACATCGAGGGCACCGGCAAGCCCGGCCACCTGGTGGAGATGGACGAGACCAAGACGATCTTCTCGCAGCCGAAGGAGAAGGCCACCGAGGACTACGTCTCGGGCCGCTTCGGCTGAGTGACATCAGTACAGCATCGGCTGTACTGTCGTCGGCGTGGAGACGCTGATGTCCGGAGCCGTGCTCGCGCGGTTCGGGCACGCCCTGTCCGACCCGACGCGGGCCCGGCTGCTGCTGGCCCTGCGGGAGGCCCCCGGTTATCCCGCGGAGCTGGCGGAGCTGCTCGGGGTCACCCGGCAGAACCTCTCCAACCACCTGGGCTGCCTGCGGGGTTGCGGGCTGGTCGTCGCGGTGCCCGAGGGGCGGCGGTCGCGCTACGAGCTGGCCGATCCGCAGCTGGGCCATGCGCTGGGCGACCTGCTGGGACTGGTGCTGGTCACGGACCCCGGCGCGTGCGCGGACGAGGGCTGCTGCTGATGGCCGACTGCTGCGCGCCCTCGCCGGTCCTGCTCGAGCGGCGCGCCCTGCTCACCCGGCGCGTGCGGCTGCTCGTCGTCGCGACGATGACCTACAACGTGGTCGAGGCCGTGGTCGCGATCAGCGCCGGCACCGTCGCGTCGTCGGCGGCGCTGATCGGGTTCGGCCTGGATTCGGTCATCGAGGTGGCGTCCGCCGCCGCCGTGGCCTGGCAGTTCTCCGGGTCCGATCCCGAGGTGCGCGAACGGGCGGCGCTGCGGGTGATCGCGCTGTCGTTCTTCGCGCTCGCCGCCTACGTGGGAGTGGAGTCGGTCCGGGCGCTGTCCGGGGCCGCCGAGGCCGAGCCGTCCACCGTCGGGATCGTGCTGGCGGCGCTGTCGCTCGTGATCATGCCGGTGCTCTCGCACGCCCAGCGCCGGGCGGGGCGGGAGCTGGGGTCACGCAGCGCCGTCGCCGACTCCAAGCAGACGCTGCTGTGCACGTACCTGTCGGGCGTGCTGCTGGCGGGGCTGCTGCTCAACGTCCTGTTCGGCTGGTCGTGGGCCGACCCGATCGCCGCGCTCGTCATCGCCGCCGTGGCTCTGAAGGAGGGCCGGGACGCCTGGCGCGGGCAGCACTGCTGCTAGATGGGTATGGCGTCCGGTTCCTGGCCCGTGACGGCGTAGACGGTCTCGCGGGCCACCACCACGGCGTGGTCGGCGAAGCGCTCGTAGTAGCGCGCCAGCAGCGTGATGTCGACGGCCGCGGGGACGCCGCAGGGCCACTCCGGGTCCATGAGCACCCCGAACATGTGGACGTGCAGGTCGTCCATCGTGTCGTCGTCGGCGTCGAGCTCGACGGCGAGGATGACGTTGCGCGTGCGGGCCACCTCGGCCGCCTTCAGCGCCAGCTGGACGGCGACGCGGCCCATCTCGGCGAAGTCGTCGCGCACCTGCTCGGGCAGCGGGCGGCCGCGCTCGGCGGCCTGGGCCACGTGCAGGGCGAGGTCGCCCATGCGCTCGACGTCGCCCGCCGTGCGGATGGCGGACACGACCTGGCGCAGGTCACCGGCCACCGGGGCGTGGAACAGCAGCGCGTCGGTGGCGATCTCCTCCACCTTGGCCCGGAGCGCGTCGACCTCCGCGTCGGCGGCCACCACCTGCTGCGCCACGCGTTGCCGGCTCTCGAGCAGCGCGTACGTGGCCCGCTGCAGGGCCCCGGCGACGGTCGTGCACATCTGCCCCAGCAGCTCGGAGAGCTCGGCGAGCTGTGCGGGGAGGGGGGCCGGAGGCACGGCGTCAGACCGTGAGCGGACCGGGCATCCGGCCGGTCACGACGTAGACGATGCGGCGGGCGACGGCGACCGCGTGGTCGGCGTAGCGCTCGTAGAAGCGGGCGAGCAGCGTGATGTCGACGGCCGGACCGACGCCGTGGCTCCAGCCGGGATCCATCAGCACGCTGAACATGTGCCGGTGCAGGTCGTCCATCGCGTCGTCGTCGGACTCCAGCTCGGCCGCAGCGGCGAGATCGCGGGACCGGATGACGTCGCCGGCCTTGCGGGCCAGGCGCACACCGACGCTGCCCATCTCGGCGAAGTAGGGCGCCACCTCGGCCGGGAGCACGGGCTGCGGGTGGCGACGCCGGGCGGCCTGCGCGACGTGGAGCGCGAGGTCGCCCATGCGCTCGATGTCGCCGGCGCCGTGGATGGCCGACACGACGATCCGCAGGTCGGTGGCCACGGGCGCCTGCAGCGCGAGCAGGGCGAAGGCCTTCTCCTCGGCCGTCGCCCGGATCTCGTCCACCCGGATGTCCTCGGAGATGACCTCTTCCGCGAGCTGGAGGTCGGCCTCGAGCAGGGATCGGGTGGCCTTCTCCATCGCCTCCGCGACCTGGTTGCACATCCCGGCGAGCTCGTCCGCCAGCTGGTCGAGTTGTTCCTGGTAGACGTCACGCATGGTCCGCAGACTAGTCGGGATGTCCGGACCCGTCCGGCTGAGCGGGGTGAACCCGGGGTGAACGCTGCGTCGACGCGGGTGATCAGGAGCAACTCGACGGTGCCGCGGTGGTGCTCGCGGCGGCGGGGGCCACCGCCTGCGTGGGGGCGCGGACGACCTTGTCGAACGAGCGGCCCAGCACCAGCTGCAGCACCCCGGTGGCCCCCGGGTCCGGCACGGTGGTGGCCGACGGCACGGTGCCGGCCAGCAGGTCCGCCGCGGCGGCCTGGTCGGGGGAGTAGCGGATCACCGTCTGGGGGGTGGGCTGGTCGGCGTTGGACACGGTGCCGACGCCGAACCCGAGCTGCTTGAGGGTGTCGCCGACCCCCGCCGCCAGGCCCGTCTGACCCGACGCGTTGAGCAGCTGCACCGTCAGGTCGCCGGGGGCGGGTCCGGTATCGGTGGCGCTGGTGTCGGTGGCCGCTGCCGGCAGCGGTGCGTCCTTGCGCAGCGCCGAGAACAGCGCGGCGGCGTCGGCGGCGCGCAGCACGGCGGTGTCGCGGGGCCCGGATGTGGTGGGCACGGACGTGAACGTCACGTCGTTCATGCGCCGCAGCGCCAGGGACAGCGCCAGGATCTCGTTCAGCCCGGCCCCGTCGGAGGTGAGAGCGGCACCCAGGGCCGGCCGCAGGGCGGCGATGCGCGGGACGTCGAGGAGCCGGGTGCTGGTCAGCGTCGGGTCGAGGACGCCGGCGACCACCTGCTGCTGGCGTTCGATGCGGCCGAGGTCGGCGGGCGGGTCGCCGTCCACGTCGGCGGCGCGCACGAAGTCGGCGGCCTTCGCACCGTCCAGGGTGCTGGTGCCGGGGTCGGCGATGACCGGGCCGAGCACCTTGTCCAGCACCGGCTGCGTCACGCAGACCGTGACGCCGGACACCGCGTCCACGGCGGCGCCGAGCCGGTCGAGGTCCAGCCCCACGTACTGGGTGATCGCCAGGCCCGTGAGCTGCTGGATGACACGGGTGGCGCAGCGCGGGCCGCCCATGTCCAGCGCGGTGGCCAGCTGCGTGCGGGCCTGTGCGGGCACGGTGTCGGAGGTGTAGGACGCCGAGGTCGGGTCGAACCGCTCGCACGGCGGGCGGTTGATCTCCAGGTCGGTGGGGACCGACAGCACCGTCATCGGCCCGCCGCCCGCCGGGACGTGCGCCACGACGACCGTGTCGGGCCGGGGGGAGGCCGTGGTGGCGCCCGATCCCGGGGCCGGGCCCAGGTCGGTGGCCACGAGCAGCACGTTCTGCGCGCCCTTCTGGGCGTCCGCGTCGACGATGGCGCCGGACCCCGTGTCGAGCGCCGCGACGTTGCGGATCGCCGAGCCGAGCCAGCTCTGCGTGGCCCATCCGACGGTGGTGGTGCCGAACACGAGCACGGCCAGCACCAGGGCGGCCAGGCGCCTGGGGCCCGGGAGGCTCGGGCGCCATGTGCGCTTCGGCTTCTCCTCGGGCTCGTCGGGCTCCTCGTCGCGTCCGGGGACGGCGAGCCCGGCGTGCGCGGCCGTCAACCGGATCAGGGTCTCGTCGATCCGCTGGGAGCGGGTGTCCTCCGCCTCGCTGCGCTCGGCCCGCCGGGTGCGTTCGGCCTGCTCGCTGACGTCGGGGACGCCGGAGCCGACGTCACCCGGCCGGGGTCCGACCGGCACGCTCGTGACCATCGTCTGCTCGGCCGCGGACTCGCCGGGACGGTGGCGACGGGTGCTGGTGGTGGGCGCCTCCGGGCGCCCACCAGATGGTGCGGCCGGGCCGCGGCGGCTCGGACCGGCGCCCGTGACCGGCGGAGCGGAAGGGGCGCGGTCGTCGGGCCGCGGGGCGGTCGTGCCCGGGCGGGCTGCGGCGCCCCGGCCGCGCCCGGCCGCCCCGGTCGGGGGCGTGGCGGCCCGCGGGCCGGGTGCGGGGCCGGCCGTCCGTCGTCGGAGGTCGGGCGCGACCGGCACCGGCGGGCCGGAACGCGGCCGGCCGACCGGGGGCGGTGCGGCATGGGCCGGGGCGGCCGGCGTCTCCGTGGCCGCGCGCGGCACCGGGGCGCTGGGCCGGGACGCACCACCGGTCTGCTGCGGGAACGCGGGCGCCGGCGGGAACGCGGGAGGCGCCGACCGGCGGGGAGGGGACATCGCCGGAGCCGGGGGCCCGGCCGGCTCGGGCGCGCGCCGCCGGCCCGTCACCGGTGGTGCGACGGGCTGCGCGCTCTCCTGCTCCTCCGCCGCCCGCCGACGGGCCGCCCGCCCACCGGAGCTCGGCGCGCCGTTGCGGGCGAGGATCTCGTCGACCGATTGGGGCCGTCCGGTGGAGCGAGCACGGTTCTGACCGCCCTCCACGCCACCTCCCGTTCGCCCCCAGCCGACTCCCATCGACCTTACGGAGAGACGAAGCGCAGGTCACAGTCGGGTGTCGGCCCGCCCCACCTGGGTGATGGAGCGACGTCCACCCGCGGGACCTGCGAGGCGGACGAGCCCGGAACGCCGGTCGCGGTAGGCGACGGCGTTGCGGCCGGAGTTCTTGGCCGAGTAGAGCAGCGCGTCCGCTGCGCCGACCAGCCGCTCGACGTCGGTGAGCGGCCCGGCCGAGTGCGCGATCCCGATGCTGACGGTCACGCGCAGGCGCGGGTCCAGCTCCTCCCACGGGTGGTCGTCCACCCGTCGGCGGGCGGCCTCGCAGGTGCGCACGGCGTCGGTGGGGTCGCAGCCGGGCAGCACGAGCGCGAACTCCTCGCCGCCGTAGCGCGCGCAGAACGCCCCCTCGGGCAGGCCCGTCCCCAGCTCGGCGACGATGCGCTGCAGCACGCGGTCCCCGAAGCGATGCCCGAACGTGTCGTTGACCTGCTTGAAGTGGTCGGCGTCCACCAGTGCCACGCAAAGCCCCGCCGAGCCCCGGCAGGCCGGGTCGTCGAGCAGGGCGACGAGCCGTTCGTCGAGGTAGCGGCGGTTGTAGGTGGACGTGAGGCTGTCGCGCCGGCTCAGCTCGCGCGCCTCGGCGTGCTCGCGGCGCAGCCGGTCGATCTCCTCGGCGGGCACGGGCTGGCCGTGCAGCAGCCGAACGGCGGCCCGCAGGTGCTCGTAGGCCTGCTCCCAGTCGCCCCGGGCGGCGAGGCCCTCCGCGATGGCGGTGTGCCGCGCCGCTCCCGCCGCTCCGCGTGACTCGTCGACACCGTCGTCGATCGCTGTGCGCACCATGACCACCGTCCACCTCCTCCGTCCCCGTGATGTCGACGGGCGGGAAGGCGATCTTGAGGTGGCGCACCCGGTCGGGCGAGGTTCCCACTCGACCGGGCCCCGGCTCAGCCCCCGGAGTGATCGAGTTCCGCGCCGAAGGGGACGGTCGGGTCGTCGGGATCGTCGAGCCAGTGCTCGGGCAGCACCACGCGGCCGGGGCTGCCCTGGCGGCCGCGCGGGCCGTCGGCGTCGGCGGGGAAGGGCTGGTCGTGGTCGAGCTGGGCGAGCAGCGCGTCGAGCTCGTCGAGGCTGCCGACCAGGCCCAGGCTGCGGCGCAGCTCCGGTCCCACCGGGAAGCCCTTGAGGTACCAGGCGATGTGTTTGCGCATGTCGCGGATGCCCTTGTCCGGGCCCATGTACTCCTGCAGGAGCACCGCGTGGCGGCGCATCGTGACGGCCACCTGGCCCAGCGTCGGTGCCTCGGGCAGCGGCTTGCCGGCGAACGCGGCCTCGAGGTCGCCGAACAGCCAGGGCCGGCCCAGGCACCCGCGCCCGACGACCACGCCGTCGCAGGCGGTGCGCTCGACCATGGCCAGCGCGTCGGCGGCGCTGAAGATGTCGCCGTTGCCCAGTACCGGGATCTCGGGGGGCAGGGCGTCACGCAGGCGGGCGATGGCCGACCAGTCGGCCTGGCCGGAGTAGCGCTGCGCCGCCGTGCGCGCGTGCAGGGCCACGGCCACCGCGCCGGCGTCCACGGCGCGGCGACCGGCGTCGAGGAAGGTGTGGCGCTCGTCGTCGATGCCGATGCGCATCTTGACGGTGACGGGGATGTCGCCCGCGTTGTCGACGGCCGCGTGCACGATCCGCTCGAACAGCTTTCGCTTGTAGGGCAGCGCCGCCCCACCGCCCTTGCGGGTGACCTTGGGGACGGGGCAGCCGAAGTTCATGTCGATGTGGTCGGCGAGGCCCTCCTCGGCGACGATCCGCACCGCGCGTCCCATCGCCGCGGGGTCGACGCCGTAGAGCTGCATCGACCGTGGGGACTCGTCGGCCCCGAACGCGATCATCCTGCGCGTCAGCGGGTTCTTCTCCACCAGCCCGCGCGAGGTGATCATCTCGCACACGTAGAAGCCGGCGCCCTGCTCGCGGCACAGGCGCCGGAACCCGGCGTTGGTGATACCGGCCATCGGCGCCAGCACGACCGGCGTCGCGGACGTGTAGGGCCCGATCCGGAGCGGGCGGAGGGTCGTCGGAGCACTCACGGTGTCCTAGTGTCCTCGCCGATCGCCCGTCACGTCGACGCAGGGGACCGCTGATGCCGCTCGTCACACTGGATCTCGCCACGCCGGCGGCGATGCGCGGCCGCTGGGCGGCGTTCGCCGCGGTCTGCGCCGCCCGCGGCCTGTCCGACGGCTGCTGGGCCCGCGACGGGCTCTGGCACTACGACGACGGCGGCGGCAACTGGGCCGACCTGCACCTTCTCGACCGCGGACGCGCCGTGCTGGTCGGGCACGACCACGAGTACTCCGACACCTACTTCGCCGAGGCGGCCGTCTACTTCGACGAGGAGGCGACGGACCTGCTCGCCGGCGCCCCCGACTGGTGGGCCCCGCCGGCCCGGAAGGCGGCGGCCGACGGGCTGTGGGTCGGCTTCGTCTACGGCTTCGACGGTGTCCGCTGGCAGCGTGCCGCCTACGATCCGGACGACGGCTTCGGCAGCCTGGCGATCCCCGCCGCGAGCGATGAGCGCTGCCGTGAGCTGGTCGAGGAGTTCATCGAGTGGGAGGCGTCGGTGGACGCCGTCGAGGTTCTCATGGCCGCCGACGCCGAGATCACCCCCGCGATGCTCCGCGCCGTCCGATCCGGCGCCGGGTGGGACCCGATCGCCGGCGCCGCCGCCGCGCTGGGGTTCCGGACGGATGCCCTCAGATTGCGACCGTGATGCAGGCCGCCCGCGTGGATGATCGCCGAGCGCGCCCGCCGGTCGCCGGTGAACTCCCACGGCACCGTCGTGCTCGCACTGCCGGCGCCCGAGCCGTCGGTGGTGAGGTCGAGCCGGATCTCGGTGCGCGGGTCCGCCCCGCCTGCAGCCCCGCACGTCGACGCCACCGACCCCTGCGCCCCCACCGGCACCAGCGCCGTGTCACAGGTCGTCGCCGTTCCCACCTCGGTGTCGAAGGTCGCGCTGACCTGGACGTTGTGGACCGAGCCCGCGTTGGCCGTGGCGCAGCCCGCCACCAGCAGCGTGGAGGCGAGCCACACCAGGACGCAGTGTTCGTGACTGAACGTCACCAACGCTGACCTGTGGTGACTCCCGGCGCGTGGCGGGCGGGGGTGGGGGCCGGGCCGTAGGCTGTCAGCCGTCGCCGCGCCCTCGTGTGCGGCGGCGGGCCTCTAGCTCAATCGGCAGAGCAGCGGACTTTTAATCCGCGGGTTCGGGGTTCGATCCCCCGGGGGCCCACATCATCCCCAGATCACCTGCTGGCGGACCAGTCCACGACGGAACGCACGAGGCGCTTCGTGTAGTCCGGTGGCTGCAGAACACTGACCTTCCGCCGCCGTCATCGATCGCCACTTCTGGTCGGTCTCCGCCTGCACGGTCACCCCGCGATGGCCAGCGATCAGTAGGACCTGGCAGGCGACGTCGGCGAGCTCGCGTCCAGCTCCGTATGTCGAGTCCCTTCGTATGCGCCCGGCCCCTCGTCAGATGCGCCTGCGTGCGCTCCCCGACTTCCTCGTGGAGCTTCACCGACGGCCAGTCGTAGTTCCGCTCGATCCCGACAGCCGCTTCGTATCGGCGGGACACCCGCTCCGCCCGTCAGCTGTCGGAGATCCGTGACTCCGAGCGTTCCGGGCTTGGTGCTTTGTCCTCGAAGCGCCGATGTTGTCGGTGTTCAGCGGTACACTTTCGAACATGTGAGCGACACCGGAACGGGCAGGTGAGGCGGTCGACGACGTCACCGCCGCGCTGCTCGCCGGGCTCGCGCAGCTGACCGCGCACGCCACGTCACCTGCTCCGGCGACCGGTGCCGTACGGATCGACCGCATCGCCGCGATGGAGCAGATCCGCTCCGCGCTCGCCGCAGCCCAGCACGCCGAGATGGTCGCGTTCGGACGCCACCAGGTCGAGCAACAGATCGCGCTCGTCGAGAACGGCCGGCTCGACCCGGTCGCGCTCGGCCGCGGGATCGCCGAGCAGATCGCGCTCGCCTGCCGGGTGTCGCCGTTGCACGGATCGCACCGGCTCGGGATCGCCCGCGCGTTGGACAGCGACCTGCCCGGGGTCGGCGCGCTGCTCGCGGCCGGCCGGATCAGCGAACCCATCGCGGAGATCATGGTGTCGCAGACCTCCCACCTCGATCCCGAGTTGCGGCGGCTGGTGGACCGGCAACTCACCGAGGGTGGGCTCGACGAGCTGTCGCTGCGGCGGGCCGAGAGCCTGATCTCCCAGTGCGCCTACGACGCCGACCGAGCCGGGTACCTCACCCGGGGCCGGACGGCGCGGAAGGACCGCCGGGTCGGACTACGGCCGGCACCGGACACGATGAGCGTGCTCTCGGGATTCCTCCCGGTCGAGCAGGGCTCGCCCGCCTGGCCGCGTTGCGTGCCCATGATCACCATCCGCGACGGCGGGCGGTGCCGGGACCCGTTCTGCGACGCCCCGATCCGACACCGCGACCACATCGACCGCCGCCGAACAGGCGGCCCCACCAGTTTCGTCAACGGGCGTGGGACCTGCGCCCGCGGGAACTACGTCCGCGAGATGCCCGACTGGCACGTCGAGCTCATCGACGACGGGCTCGGGGAACGACCACACACCGTACGCACCACCACCCTCACCGGCCACACCTGCATCAGTAGAGCGGGGCCGCCGACCTGATGCGGCTCGGTCACAACCACCCGCCCCACGCGGTCGGCCGATCAGCCGACGCACCGGTCGGTTCGGGCGTCCGGCGATCACCCGACACGACGTCCCCCACCGCACCGGCCGATCACCCGATCCCGCATGCCCGCCTTCCCCGCGATCGTGGATGTCGGCGCCGGAACACCGGGGCCGATCCCACGAAGGAAGGACCAGTTCCATGCGAAAGATCATCATCGGGGCCGTCGGAGCCGCGGCCGCGGCGTCGGGGCTCATGGCCCTCGCAGGACCCGCGAGCGCCGCCGAGACCGCCGCCACCGAGACGGGAGCCCCGGCCTACATCATCAAGCCCACCACGGGCTACCAGTGGCCGACCAAGAACTCCCCGGCGGTCATCACCGGGCTCACCCAGGGTCAGCAGGTCACGGCCCACTGCTTCGTCGAGAGCGACGTCGTCGAGGGCAACAAGTACTGGTTCCGGATCAGCGAGACCGCGGACCCGAACGGCACGACCGGGTTCGTGCCCAAGGACGTGATCTCGGTCAACGGCGGGCTCCCGAACTGCTGGCCGAACGGGAACTGACACAACCTCGGGTCTGCCGGTGTTCAGTTCCGCTGGCTACAGCGGGGTGCGCGGGGTGTACGTCTGGGGCTGGGAGCAGTCGTGACGCCCACCTGCCTCGCCTGGCGGTGGCAGGTGCGGGCCGGGCGCTGGTCCGAGGCCGGCCCAGCCCGGCTGGCCGTGCTCACGGCGGGCGAGCCGCCGCACGGCAGCACCCGCTGTTTCGACGTCGCCACCAGCCCGGCGGTGCCGACGACGGTCATCGTCGCGGCAGCGCCATCCGACGAGATACTGGCCGCGGTCCGGAGCGCCCGACCGACGCACCTCGTCGGCTACGCCCCGGTGATCGACCGCCTGGCCCGTTCCTCGACGCGGACGAGGTGATCCGAACGCGTCGACGCTGCGGGCCACCCGGTCGGCCCGCACGAGCCCGCCACCCGCACGCTCGCCACCGGGTTGGCGGGCGGCCCCTTCCCGTTCATCCGCGACGACCTCGATGACGAGGTCCCTTCCTGCCCGAGCCCTGCGCGTGCGGCAGCGTGATGCCGCGGGTGGCCACCATCGAGGGGCACCGACATCGCCAAGCGCACGACGACGACTTCCACTACGTCGGACGTGTGGTCCCGGACCCGCTGATACGCGAGTACCAGGTGCGCCAGACCCCGGGTGGGGCGGAGGTGCCGGCGGCCGCCGCCGCGCCCGTCGTCGGCCTGACGCGCTCACGCGGAGTGACTAACCCCCGTTCCCCCGTTCGGTAGCGCACCCCGTCGGCGGCGGCGACCGTTGGTTGCGTGGGACGCGGCCGACCGGCCGGGCCGGCGACGGGGGTGAGCACATGGTGGGCGGGCCACCCACGAGCACGACGCCGTCGGAGGTGGCGGTGGCGCGGGCGGTCCGCGTGTTCGGCTGGTCCGGTGTGGCGTTGCCGGAGATCATGCTGGTGGGCTGCCGGGTGATCCCGATCGTCGACATCGACCCCATCGCCCACCGGGCCCGTGAGTGCAGCGGCGACGGCCCGAACCTCGACGCCGACGTGCTGCTGACCTGGGAGTGGCTGCGGTCGGCCGCCCACTCGCCGCCCACGGCCCTGCATCTGACCGGCGTGCTGGTCGTGGCCCGCCGGGGATGGCGGCGGGCGCTGCGGCAGGCGCGCAGCATGCGCGGCTTCGGGCCGGCGGGGGTGCTCGTCCCACCCGCGGCCTTCGACGACGAGGAGTGCCGGCTCGAGTTCGCGCTGCACGGCATCGGGCTCGTGCCGTCGGATCCCGATGTCGACGGGGTGGTCGTGCCGGAGCAGGGAACGGCGCTGCGGCAGCCGACCGACCGGTGGATCGAGGAGACGCTCTATCGCCACGCCCTCGATCACGGTCTGTGCCCACCGGCCTGAACCCGACGGCGGCCGGCCGCGACGCCCTGGAGCGGGCCACCCCGGCGGTGCTCGCCGTCAACGCCCCGGAGGCGCTCGGGCTCACCCCGGCCGAGGCCGCGGAGCTCAACCGGCTGCTCCACATCGTCGGGCGCGCCACGGCCCGACCGGGGTCAGCCGGTGGGCCCGGTGACCAGCGTGACGGTGGCGTCCTGCTGCTGCTGGGACTGGTCCACCCACGTCACGCTGACGGAGTCGCCGGGGTGCGTCCCGTCCAGCAGGGTGGTCAGGGCCGCGGCCGAGTCGACGCTCTGCCCGTTCACCGCCACGATGGCGTCACCGGCGACCACGCCGGCCTGCGCGGCGGGGCTGCCGGCGAGGACCTGGCCGACGACGGCTCCCTGACCGGCCCCGGAGTCGGTGACCGAGACCCCCAGCATGGCCGACTCCCCGATGTGGACGGTGGACGAGGCGGCGCCCGACTCGATCTGCCGCGCCACCGACAGGGCGTCGTCGATCGGGATCGCGAAGCCCTGGACCGCGGCCGTCTGCCCGGTGGCGGACCGGTGGTGGCGCGTCGCCGTCCGGCTCGGCGTCGACGCCGCGGTGTCCATCCCGACCACCTGGCCGGCGCTGTTCACCAGGGGCCCGCCCGAGTCGCCGGCCTGGATGTCGGCGTCGACCTGGATCAGCCCCGTGAGCTGCTCCGCGCTCCCCGACTCGTCCGACGCCGTGATGGGCCGGTCCAGCGCCGTGACCGTGCCGGCGGCCGTGCTCGGCGTGCCGCCCACGCCGCCGGCGTTGCCGACGCCGACGACCGGGTCCCCGACCGCCACCGTGGCCGAGTCGCCGAGCGGGGCCGTGGTCAGCCCGGTCGCGCCCTGCAGCTGCAGCACCGCGACGTCCCTGCTGCGGTCGTAACCCACGACGGTGGCCGCGTACGTGCGGCCGTTGCCGATGTCGGTGACCTGGATCCGGGTGGCGCCCGCCACCACGTGGTTGTTGGTGAGCACCTCGCCGTCGGCGGTCAGCACGATCCCGGTGCCGGCCGCCTGCGCGCCCTGGTAGCCGATCACCGTGTCGACGTCGACGAGGCCCGGCTGCACCGCGGCGGCGGCCGCCGGGTCGCCGGACTGGTAGCGGGTGGCCGTCACCGGGGTGGGCGCGGACGCGACCTGGGCCGAGCGGCCGGCCGTCCACGCCGTCAGCCCGACGGCCACGAGCACGACGAGCGCGACCGCCCCGAGCAGGACCGGGACGGTGCGCCGGCGCCGTGGCGGGCCGGGTGGTGCCCACTGCGGCACCGGTCCCCAGCCGCCTGCCCCGTACTGCTGGTGTTCGCTCATCGTCGTCTCCTGTGCGTGCGCCCGTGGGTCCATGAGGCGCGCGCCGCCTGAGAATCGTCCGTGACGCCGTCGTGGAAACGGTGTGATCCGGCCGTTGGGGGCTCAGCCGCCGCCGAGCCCGCCCGGCAGCCCGGAGAACGCGTTGCCGAGCTCGGACAGGGCCGCCTGGGCGCGGATCACCACGATCACGAGATAGACCGTGAGGACCAGGTTGAGCAGGCCGACGACGAGTGCGACCACCGCCAGCTTGGACGTCCTCGCCCGGGGCGGCGCCGCGGGGGCAGGGGCTGCGGGCGGCGGGTACTGCTGCCCGTACTGCTGTCGCGGGGGCTGCTGCGGATAGGGCTGCGACACGGCGAGCTCCTGGGGCCGAAGGGGTGAAGCCGTCCTCCGCCACTCGCCGTGCGCCCACCGTCCGTTACGAGGGGCCGGCCGCCCGGTGCACCGCGGCGAGCCGCGCCACCACCACGACGATCGCGGCGATGAGGACGAGGCTGATCGGGCCGGTGCCGAGATCGAGGCCACCGCGGGCCGGCGGAACGGCGATCCAGTCGGCGAACGACGCCCCCAGCGGTCGCGTCAGGACGTAGGCGATCCAGAACGCGGGCACCGGGCCCAGGCCCCACCAGCGGTGCGCGGCCGCGGGCACCGCGATGGCCACGGCGAACAGGACGCCCGAGGCGAGGTAGCCCAGGTGCAGGGTGGTGGCCGTCATGTCGCCCGCGGCCGTGCCGAGCGCGAACGTGACCAGCACCGTGGCCCAGTAGAACGCCTCGCGACGCGGCGTGGTGATGCTGTGCACGTCGAGGGTGGCCTCGGTGCGGTACCAGACCGCCAGCACGACGGTGACCGTCACGGCGAACGCCGCGGTCGAGACCACGTACGGGATCCCCAGCACCACGTGGGCGACGTCGGCGGCCATGGTCCCGAACACGCTCACCATGGCGACGGCGGCCCAGTAGACCCACGGCCGGTAGGACCGCGCCGTCATCTGCGCGGCGAGCAGGCCCACCAGCACGAGCCCGGCGGCGCCGACGGCGATCACGGGGTCGATCGTGCGGGCGAGCCAGTCCGATGCGGTCTCGCCCATACCGGTGGTCAGGACCTTGACGACCCAGAACAGGACGGTGATCTCCGGGACCTTGACCAGGACCCGCCGGGTGCGGATGACGTCGGTGGGACGGGTGCTCACCCCGACAGCATCGTGACGGGGGCGACGCCCGTTGCGGGTGCCACGGGGGTTTTGCCGAATGCTTGCCTCGGGGACGGTACGAGGGAGACATGACGTACGTATCGGCGCTCAACCCCCTCAGCGCCACCGACCTGCTCTCGTCGTTCGGCACGATCGGGATCCTGGTGGTGCTGTTCGCCGAGACGGGTCTGCTGATCGGGTTCTTCCTGCCCGGCGACTCCCTGCTGTTCACGGCCGGGCTGATCTGCGCGACCGGGGTGGGCGGGCTGAACCTGAGCCTGCCGTGGGTGCTGGTGGCCGCCGCCGCGGGCGCGCTGGCGGGCGCGCAGGTCGGGTTCCTGATCGGACGGGGCGCCGGGGCCGCCCTCACGGCGCGCGCCGGGCGACCGCGCCTGGCGGCGGGGCTGCGCCGGGCCGAGGAGCTGTTCATCCGGTACGGGCCGGCGAAGGCGATCGTGCTGGCCCGGTTCATCCCCGTGGTCCGCACGGTCCTCAACCCGCTGGCCGGCGCGCTGCACACGCCGGTCGCGATGTTCACGGTGTGGCAGGCGGTGGGCGGTCTCCTGTGGAGCGTCGGTCTCGTGCTGGCCGGCTACGCGCTGGGCGCGTTCGTCCCCGGGATCGACCAGTACCTGCTCCCGGTGATCGCCGTGGTGGTCGTCGTCTCGCTGATCCCCCTGGCCCGCGAGCTGATCCGTGAGCGGCGCCGTTCCCCGGAGTCCTGAGCGACGCGGACTGCCGGTCGCGACGGCGTCGGCCGCGGCGGTCCGCCAGGTGCTGACCGTGCTGCTGCGGGGTGACCGAGTCGGCCCTCCCGGACGAACTCGGGACGGTCGCTGCTCCACCCGGGTGACGACGGCGACCCGCTTGTGCATCTGCACATGCACCGTCACTTGCGCCGGGTCGGCGACCACGAGCAGAGTCCCCCGGTGACGAACCCGGAGGAGGGGCCGATGCTCGACGTGATCACCGTGGTCGGTGAGCTCGATCGGGCCGGTCCGGACATGGACCTGAACCTGGTCGGGCTGACCGAGGCGCTGGTCGAGATCATGGGCCCGCGAGGGGGATCCGGATGACCGGCACCGACCCGGCAGCGGACGCACAGCCGTTCGCCACGGTGATGCGCGGCTACCACCGCACGCAGGTGGACGGCTTCGTGGCGGGCAATGCCGCGCGGCTCGCCCAGCTGGAGACCGAGCTCGCCGACGCGCAACGGCTGCGGCTGCGGGCGGTCCGGCGGGCCGAGGAGCTGGAGCAGGAGGTCCGGGACGCCCGCAGGGGCGGGCGTCCCGAGAGCGACGGGTTCGGCGTGCGCGCCGAGAAGATCATCCGGCTGGCCGAGCAGGAGGCCGCCGAGGTGCGCAGCGACGCGAGCCGCGACGCCGCGGCGATGCTGGAGAAGGTCCGCACCGGCGCCGAGGCGCACCGGCACGACATCGAACAGGCGTTGATCGCCCGCGAGACGCAGTTCGAGGAGCAGGCCGCGGAACGCACCGCGAACCTCGAGGAGCAGGAGCAGCGCGCCGCCGACCACGTCGCCGCCGCCCGCGAGGAGGCGGCCCGGATCAGGACCGACGCGGCACGCGCCGCCGACCGGACCCGGCTGGAGGCCGAGGTCGGGGCGGCCGAGATCCTGGAGAACGCCGACGTCGAGCTCACGCGGCGGCAGCACCGCACCGAGCAGGAGGTCGAGCGGCTCTGCGGGGTGCGCGCCGACGTCCGCGCCGACCTGACCCGGCTCGCCGGTGTGCTCCGCTCCGAGCTGGGCGACGAGCAGGACGGCTGAGCTCAGGCCCGGGCCCGGGCCGCCGTCACCTCGGCGGTCAGCGAGGCGATGTCGTAGGACCCGTGGTGGCGCCGGCCGTTGACGAAGAACGTGGGCGTGCCCGACACGCCGCTGCGGTCGGCCGACCCGGCGTCGGCGGCGACGCGGTCGCGTCCGGTGCGCCCGCGCATGTCGGCCCGGAAGCGCTCGACGTCGAGCCCGAGGGCCTCCGCGTGGGCGACCAGCTCCACGGGCCGCAGCTCGCCCTGGTGGCCGAGCAGCCGGTCGTGCATCTCCCAGAACGCGCCCTGGCGGGCGGCGGCCTCCGCGGCCTCGGCCGCCAGCTCGGCGTGCGGGTGCACGTCGGTGAGCGGCAGGTGCCGCCAGACGTAGCGGACGTCCCCGCGCTCGGCGAGCAGCTCGCGCACCACCGGCTCCGCCTGGCCGCAGTACGGGCACTCGAAGTCGCCGTACTCCACCACCGTGACGGGCGCGTCGGCCGGGCCGCGCAGGTGGTCGACCACCGGGTCCACCGGGTCGAGGAGGTCCACGATCACCGGCGACGAGCCGAGGAGCGCCTTCTCGGGCAGGGCCGCGGCCCCGCGGAAGACCAGCCAGGACAGGGCGTAGGCGATGACGGCGGCGGCGAGCACGCCGAGCTTGGCGGCCTCCAGGTCGTCACCGGAGAAGGCGAGCGTGGCGATCAGCAGCGACACGGTGAACCCGACGCCCGCGATCGCGCCCCCGCCGAGCACGGCGGCCCAGCCCACCGGAGCGCGCAGCCGACCTCCTGACAGCCTCGTGACCAGCCACGACATGCCCGCGATCCCGACCGGTTTGCCGAGGACGTAGGCCGCGACCACGCCGAGCGTGATCGGTGAGGTCGCCGCGCGGGCGATCACCTCGCCGCTGAGCGGGATGCCGATGTTGGCCAGCGCGAAGACCGGGACGATCACCAGCGCCACGGTGGTCGAGTAGAGGTGCGTGAACCGGTCGTTGGGCGAGATCGCGGCCCCGAGCCCGGCGCGGGCGGAGCTGGCCAGCGCGGCCGTCGGCTGCTCCCGGAACGCGCGGACGAGGTCGGTGGCCGCTTCGAGGTCACCGCGGTTGGCCGGGTACGCCCAGGTGAGCAGGCCCAGCGCGAGCCCGGCCGTCACCGCGTCCACCCCGGAGGCGTGCAGCGCGACCCAGGTGGCCACCCCGAGCACGGCGTACACGGCGCCCGCCCGGATGCGCGCGGTCCGGGCCAGCAGCACCACCCCGAGCAGCGCGACGGCCACGAGCAGTGCGGGCAGCGAGACCTCGTCGGTGTAGACCACCGCGATCACCGACAGCGCGACGAGGTCGTCCACCACCAGCACCGTCAGCAGGAACGCGCGCACCGCGGGGGAGCGGACGCCGGCCAGCGCGAGCAGGCCCAGAGCCAGTGCCGTGTCAGTGGAGATGGCGGCGCCCCAGCCGTGCGCCGCCGGCGTGCCCGCGGTGACGGCCAGGTAGATCGCGGCCGGCACGGCCATCCCGGCCAGCCCCGCCATCAGTGGCAGGACCAGGCGACGACGTTCGCGCAGCTCGCCCAGGTCGAACTCCCGCCGGGCCTCCAGCCCGACCACGAAGAAGAAGAACGACATCAGCCCGCTGTTGACCCACTCGCGCAGGCTCAGCGACAGGAGGTGGTCGCCGAGGCGGACCGCGAGCGGGGTGTCCCAGAACCCGTCGTAGGACGCTGCGTCGAGGTTCACCCACAGCAGCGCCGCGGCGGCACCCACGAGGAGCACCACCGCACCCGCGGACTCCGAACCGGCGAACCGGCGAACCCACCGACGGGTGCTCTGCCCCGTGAGATCGACCTGCACGCCGTCAGTCTGGCGCACGGCCGAACGGACCCTTCCGGATCGGGCGGTTGGTCCGTACCGTGCTGGGTGAGCCGCTCGCGGGGATGTGGCGCCCACCAGCCCGACCGGGAGTGGCCATGCCCCGCAGACGTGTCCCCGTGTTCCTCGC
This sequence comes from Pseudonocardia sp. 73-21, assembly GCF_001899645.1. GTDB lineage: Bacteria > Actinomycetota > Actinomycetes > Mycobacteriales > Pseudonocardiaceae > Pseudonocardia. The sequence continues at coordinate 97,302 of NZ_MKVV01000024.1, forward strand.
GATGGCGATCCTCGCCGTCCTCGGCCTGGGTGCCGGGATGACCGTGGCGCCGCTCAGTGCGTCCACGCTCCCGGTGGCGCGCACCGCGCCCCCGCCGCCCGACCAGTTCACGGTGGTGGTGGCGTCCACGCTCGACTCCGGCCAGTCGCCGGTGCTGGGCACCGACGGCAGGCTGCACGTCGTCTACGAGATCCAGCTGACCAACGCCAGGGCCGATCTCGCGACGCTGCAGGAGATCCAGGTCCTCGACGCCGACCGCCCCTCGCGGGTGGTGGCGTCCTTCGCCGGCGACGACCTGCTGAAGCGCCTGCGCAAGCTCACCGGCAAGGAACCCGCAGGCAGCCTGGCCATCCCCGAGGACGTCTCCCGGCTGGTGCTCGTCGACCTGGCCTTCGCGACGGACGCCCAGGTGCCGAAGCAGCTGATCCACCGGTTCCGCCTGCTGGGCCAGCCCGTCGCGGGAGGGCCGCCGGCCCAGCTCGACTACACCGCCGCGCCGTTCGACCTGGTCGGGAAGCCACTGGTGATCAGCCCGCCGCTCGCCGGGAAGGGCTGGGTGGACATCAACGGGTGCTGCAGCGGCGACGGCATCCACCGCGACACGGTGCTGCCGGTCAACGGCCACCTCGCCGACACCCAGCGCTTCGCGATCGACTACATGCGCCTCGACGCCCAGGGCCGTCTCGTGCACGGCGACCCCACCGACGTCCGCAACTACACGGCCTACGGGGCCCAGCTGCTCGCCGTGGCGGACGGCACGGTCGTCAGCACGCTCAGCACCCTGAGCGACCAGGTGCCCGGCACCCTGCCCGACCCCTCGACCATCACGCTGGCCAACGTCGACGGCAACCACGTCGTGCTCGACCTCGGCCACGGGGTGTTCGCCTTCTACGCGCACATGCAGGAGAACTCGGTGACGGTGAAGGTCGGCGACCGGGTGCGGCGCGGCCAGGTGCTGGGGCTGCTCGGCAACACGGGCAACACGTCCGCGCCGCACCTGCATTTCCACCTGATGAACGGGCCGTCAGTGCTGGGGTCGAGCGGGCTGCCCTACACCTACGACCGGTTCGCCGTGGCCGGTGCGATCGACGCGGCGCGGTTCGGGGCCAGCACGACGCTGGAGGGGGTGTGGAACCAGGGGCTCCTGCCCACCCCCAGCCCCCGCACCCGCCAGTTCCCGCTGGACCTGACGCTCGTGGACTTCGCCGGCTGAGAACCGGGAGCAGCGGAGGCTGCTCACCGGTTTCCCGGTCCCGCGGGGATCGACTGGCCGTAGCCGCCGAGCAGCCCGGCCACCCGGTCGATCTCCGCGGGTTCCAGCGTGCGCACCGGGAGACCGGTGGACAGCGCCCGCAGGTGCACGTCGCAGACGTACTCCAGGTACCGCACCAGGCTCAGGGCCGTCGCCAGGCTCCCGGCCACGACCACCGCGCCGTGGTTGCCCATCAGGGCGGCGGTGCGCCCCTCCAGCGCCGCCGCGACGTTCCGCGCGAGCTCATCGCTGCCGAACGTCGCGTAGGGCGCCACGCGGACCGGCCCGCCGAACATCGCCGTGTAGTAGTGCGACGCGGGCACCTCGTCCGCCACGCAGGACAGCGCCGTCGACGCCGGCGCGTGGGTGTGGACGATCGCCTCGGCCGCCGTCCGCGCGTAGATCTCCAGGTGCAGCGGCAGCTCGCTGGACGGTTCGAGCGGCGCGTCCACCGGGGTGCCGTCGAGCCGGTGCACGCCCACCAGGCCGGGCGTCAGGTCGTCGTAGTCGAGGCCGCTGGGGGAGACGGCCACGAGATCGTCCACCCGCACCGAGACGTTGCCCGCGGTGCCGACGACGAGACCCTCGGCGCGCAGGGCACGACAGGTGGCAGCGACCTGGGCCCGGGCAGCGTCCGCAATCACACCCGCCAGTGCATCACGACGCGGGTGCCGGCGTCGCCCCGCTGCACGGCCACCTTCTCGGCCAACGCCGCGATCAACGTCATACCGCGGCCGCGCAGCCCCGGATCCGACGGCGGGGGCCGCCAGCGGCCCCGGTCGGTGACGACCACCACCAGCTGGTCGGGCGCGTAGCGGTCCGCTTCCACCCACGCGTCGCCCGGGCCGTCGGGGTAGGCGTGGTCGGCGACGTTGGCCAGCGCCTCGTAGGCGGCCAGCACCAGGTCGTCCACGCCGTCGCGGTCCATGCCGACCCCGGTCGCCCACTCGGCCAGCCGCAGCCGCACCCAACGCAGCTGGCCACGCAGCGACGGCCCGGTGAGGCGCAGCCTCAGCCGGTCCGGAGCGCCTGCGCCCGTGGCCTGTCGGTCGGTGTCGATGCCTGGGGCTACCCGGAGTCAGGACGGTCCAACCCCGGCTGCGGTACGGATCGCGTGGGGATCGCGTTGTGGGCCGTCGTGGAGCGCCCCGACCGGACCGCCCTCGCCGGTGCGGGCCTTCCGCCGGCCACCGCGCGCGAGCGCTGGGCGCTGGTGGCTGATCGGGGCGGGCGCGTCGGTGCTGGTCAGAGCAGGCCGGCGCGGAAGTCGTCGAGGACGCGGCGTTCGCGTTTCGTGGGGCGGCCGGCCCCACGTTCGCGGCGGGCCACCGGGACGGCGGCCTCCGGCGGTGGGGCGGGGGTGTGGTCGATGAAGCAGGTGGCGGCGTCGACGGGGCTGGTGCGGCGCGGGATCACCCGCACCACCTCGACGATGCGGGTGGTGTCGTTGACCCGCGCCCGGATCCGGTCGCCGGGCTGCACCGGCGTGGCGGGTTTCGCGGGCTTGTCGTTGACGCGCACGTGCCCGCCCCGGCACGCGGCCGCGGCGTCGGGGCGGGTCTTGGTCAGGCGCACGGACCACAGCCAGCGGTCCAGTCGCGACGACTCCATCCGACGATGATGGCCCGTGGGCGGCGATCACGCACGCGGCTCGTCACATGCGGGCTCGACGGAGCTGTGCCACCACAGCGCGCACGCCGGGATGGACGACCAGCTCCTCCAGCGACACCGGCAGCGGCAGCCGCCAGTTCGGGTACTGGTCGACGGTGCCGGGCAGGTTCGGCTGGCGCACCTCGCCCACCACGTCGTAGGGGGAGATCAGCACCAGCCGGGAACGGCTGCGCGCCAGCAGGGCGTGGATGGCGACGATCAGCGCCGCCTCGTCCGGCTCCCCGGTGATCAGCCCTTCCGCCCGCAGCAGGTCCAGCAGCTCGGCGCGTTCCCGCACGGCCTTGGCCTCCTCGGCCGGCACGTCGTCGAGCAGCCCCAGCTCGGCCCGGACCCGGACGTGCTCGCCGCGCAGGAAACCCGCGGCGGTCGGCAGGTCGTGGGTGGAGACGGTGGCCACCGACTCCTCGTTCCAGCGCCCGGGCGGCAGGAGGGGCTCGCCGGGGGCGTCGAGGTCGCGGGTGAACCACAGCACGGACGAGCCGAGCATCTTCCGCTCCGCCAGTGCCTCGGTGACCTCCGGTTCCACCGTGCCGAGGTCCTCACCGATCACCAGCGCGCCCGCCCGGTGGGCCTCCAGCGTCAGCACGGCGAGCATGACCTCGGCGTCGTAGTGGACGTAGGTGCCGCGGTCGGCCGACTGGCCCGGCGGCACCCACCACAGCCGGAAGAGTCCGGCGACGTGGTCGATGCGCAGCCCGTCGGCCTGGCGCAGCAGCGCCCGGAGCAGGTCGCGGTAGGCGGCGTAGCCGGTGGCGTCGAGGCGGTCGGGGCGCCACGGCGGGAGCCCCCAGTCCTGGCCCTGCTGGCTGAACGCGTCCGGCGGGGCGCCCACCCGGACGCCCAGCGCGAGCACGTCCTGCAGCGCCCAGCCGTCGGCGCCCTCGGGGTCGCAGCCGACGGCGAGGTCGTGCACCACCTGCACGTCCACGGCCCGCGCGGCCTCCAGCACCCCCGCGAGCTGCCGCTGCACCTGCTGCTGCAACCAGGCGTGGAACGCGACCCGCGGCGCCAGCTCTGCACACATCGGCGCTACACCGGGCGCGTCCGGGTGGTGCAGGTCGGCGGGCCAGCGGCTCCAGCGGCCGCCGAACCGCTCGGCCAGCGCGCAGAACCGCGCGAACTCCCACAGGTCGGCGGGCGCGTCGGTCGGCTCGGGGCGCCCGTCGGCGCGCCACAGCAGCTCGGCCGCGGCGCGCTTGGCCGCCCAGACGCGGTCGTGCTCGATGCGGTCGCCGACCTGTACGGGGCGCAGCGCGTCCACCTCGGCGCGCGTGTCGGCGTCGGCGCGGGCGTAGGCGTCCAGGTCGGTGATCCGCAGGGCCAGCGGGGTGCCGAACCGGCGGCTCGACGGCGTGTAGGGCGACGGCTGCACGGGAGGCACCGGGGTGATCGCGTGCAGCGGGTTGAGCAGCACCGCACCCGCGCCGTGCTCGCGGCCCGTCCAGGTGGTGAACGCGGAGAGGTCCCCGAGGTCGCCGATGCCCCACGACCGGTCCGAGTGCAGGGCGTAGAGCTGCAGCATCCAGCCCCAGGCCCGGCGCGGTTCGGGCAGCGCGGGCGGGGCGACCACCACCGTCACGACCCGGTCGGCGGTCTCCAACCGGTACCAACCGGGGTCGAGTCCCGCGGGGATCTCCGTGACCTCGCGGCGCCCGCCGCCGGAGTCGACGAGCACCCCCGGCGCCGGCAGCGGCCGGGCCCGGTCGGTGCGGGCCGCGATCGTGCCCGGGGTGCGGGTGGCGTCGGCGCGCGCGACGGCGAGGGCGGCGCGCCGTGCGTCCGGGGTGCTCGCGTCGACGTCGAGCAGGCCCAGCACCCGCACGACGACGTCCTCGTCGACCGTGACCAGGCGCCGTTCGCCGTCCCGGTACGCCGTCGCCACCCCGTGCGCTGCCGCGAGCTCGCTGAGTTCGGTGTCCACACCCTGGATCATGCCCTGAGCTGCGGTAACACTCCGTGGCCGCCTACCCGGTCCGGAGTCGCCGGGATGCTAGGTTCAGGCCAAGTTCGTACGGATCCGGGGAGCGGTCATGAGCACGCTGGGAATGGTCGCGCTGGTGCTCGCCGCGCTGGTCGTCGCAGCGGTCGTCATTCTGTACCGGGTGGTGCGCCGCACCCCCGGCGAGAACCCCGGCAGCCCGCGCACCGTCGCCGACCTGGTGCGGATGCGGGCCGAGCAGGCCGCCGACGCGCCGCCCGCCGAGCAGGAGTCCTCCGCCGAGACGCCCGCCGCGGAGAAGGCCGCTGCCGGGAAGCCCGCTGCCGAGCCCGTCGACGCCGAGCCCGATGTGGTGGTCGTCGCGGAACCGGCCGTCGCCGAGGAGGAGGCCCCCGGCGCGCCGTCCGTGCCGTCCGTGCCGTCCGTGCCGTCCGTGGAGCCCGCCGCAGCCCCGGCCGTCCGCGCCGAGTCGTCCGCCGTCGCGCAGCTCCCGGGCTCCGACACCCCCTGGGGCCGGGCGGCCCGGATGGCCGACGGCGACGGTGCCGTGTGGGCCACCGGCGACCCGGACCACGAGTGGTCGGAGTGGGCCGACTGGGCCGACGTGGACGTGGACGAGAGCGAGTCCGGAGTCCCGGAGCGGTCGGAGCCGCAGCTGCGGCCCGTCGTGCTGCCCACGGTGAGCCCGGAGCTGTTCGGCCCGCGCCCGGTCGTCGCACCCACCCGGCCCGACCCCGCCCCGGCTGCCGACCCCGCCCCGGCCCCGGAGAAGGCCCCGGAGAAGGCCCCGGAGAAGGCCCCGGAGAAGGCCTCGGTCGCTGTGCGGGCCCCGGTCGCGGACGAGGACCTCGCGGTGGCGAAGCCGCCCGCCGTCGAAGCGGCCCCGGCCGTCCCCCGGACGCCGGCTGTGCCCGCCGTCGCTTCCCGGCCGGTCCTCGCGCTGGTCCGCGGCGAGCCTGCCGCCCCCACGGAGCCCGCCGCCCCCACGGAGCCCGCAGCACCGGTGGAGGCCGTCGCGGCCCCGAAGGTCGAACCGGCCCCCGACCCCGTCACCGCGTCGGAGCCCGACGCCACCCCCGAGGAGCTCGCCGTCCGCCGCCGCACCGCCGCCGAGACCGCCGCTGAGCAGGCCGCGGCCGATCTCGCCCTGCTCCGCACGTTCGGCTGCGCCCCGGCGGGCTCCGCCGCCCCTGCGGTCGACGACGAGGACGACGCCCCGATGTCGCCGTCGGTCGCCCCCGCCGCCCCCGTACCGGTCACCGGCTCCGCGCAGACCGTCGCCTTCCGCGTGGTGGGCCGCGACGGTGACGGCATCGACGGCGCGGGCGTCACGCTGCTCGACGACCGCGGCCGGGAGACCACCACCGCGGTCGCCGACGCCAAGGGCCGCGGCGAGGTCCGCGCGCCCCACCCGGGCAGCTACGTGCTCGTGTCGGCCGCCCCGGGGCACCAGCCGGGTGCCGTGGCGGTCACGGTCGGGGGTGAGCCCGTGGAGGCCGAGGTGCTGCTCGCGCGGTCGGCGTCGGTGGCCGGCACCGTGTTCGGGGAGGACGGCCCGATCGTCGGCGCGCGCCTGACGCTGGTGCAGGACGGCGAGATCGTCGACACCACCGGCACCGGCCCGGGCGGCGAGTACTGGATCTCCGACCTCGCCGCGGGCGACTACGGCCTCTCGGTCAGCGCCCACGACTGCGAGCCGGCGGCGCTCCTGCTCACCGTGCCCGACGAGACCGACCTGCGCCACGACATCGAGCTGGTGCCCGCCGGCCTGCCCGCGCCCACCGCCGCCGACGACGTCATGATCGGCCACGGCTGATGGCGGACACGCACGTGGAGGGCACGCTCGACGGTGTGCGCGGCGTCGAGCTGTACTGGCAGGGCTGGCTCCCTCCCACCGATCCCACCGGTGTGCTGCTGCTCTGCCACGGCCTGGGTGAGCACTCCGGCCGCTACGGCAACGTCGTCGACGCCGTCACCCCCGACGGGTGGGCCGTCTACGCGCTCGACCACCGCGGCCACGGCCGTTCCGGCGGCCGCCGCGCCCACCTCGACGACTACGCCGACTGGCTGGCCGACTTCGACACGTTCCGCCGCCACGTCGTGGCGCTGCACCCCGGGCTGCCGGTGTTCCTGCTCGGCCACAGCATGGGCGGCCAGATCGCGCTGGCCTACGCACTCGACCACCAGGCCGATCTGCAGGGGCTGGTGCTGTCGGCGCCCGCGCTGGCGAGCAACGCCGTGCCGAAGGTCGCCGTGCCGGTGCTCACCCTGCTCGCCAGGGTGGCCCCCACCCTGCGTCCGGCGGGCATCGACGGCACCAAGGTCAGCAAGGACCCGGCCGTCGTCGCCGCGTACCAGGCCGATCCGTTGGTGTACCAGGGCAACCCCACGCTCGGGCTCTCCGCGCGGCTGTTCGCACAGTTCGACGTGCTGCCCGAGCGCGCCCGCGGTCTGACGCTGCCCCTGCTGCTGCAGCACGGCACCGACGACGTGCTCACCGAACCGTCGGGCACCCGGTTGCTGGAGTCCACGAGCGGCTCCCCGGACCAGACGGTGCGCTGGTACGAGGGCCTGTGGCACGAGATCTACAACGAGCCCGAGCGCGAGGCGCCGCTCGCCGACCTGCGCGAGTGGCTAGCGGCCCACCGCTGACGCGGGGTCCATCTCGAAGGCCACGTGGTCGACGATCGTGGTCAGGAGCGGTCGCCGGGGCAGCCCGAGGGCGCGCAGCTCGTCGGCCATGGCGTGACCTCCGCCGAGCACCACGGTGGCGCTGCGGCCGACCCGGATCCCGCTCAGCCGGGCGCGGACGGGGCTGACCAGCACCTCGCCGTCGCGTGGGGCCAGCGCGGCGACCCCGCCGCTCACCGGCCACGGCAGGCGCCCGGGCAGCGTGCGCAGGGCGGCGGTGAGCACGTGACGGCCCGCGTCGTCGGCGAGGTGGCAGGTGGCGTCCCGGCCGTCGATCGCGAGCTCGGCGCGGCCCAGCCACTTCGGCAGCCCCCACAGCGCGCGGCCGGCCTCCATCGTGAACGTCTGCGTCACGGGGAGCTGGTGGATGTAGGTACCCGTGCGGCCCCGGTGGCGGGCGAGGAACGCGACGCCGGCCTCGTCGTAGTCGCCGAGGTCGTTCACGCGGTAGTCGATCAGGGCCAGGAACAGCGGGGTGCGGCCGGCGAACGACAGCAGCTCCAGCCCCGTGCCCTCGACGAGCCGCCGCGCCCGGTCGGTGCGCACCAGGTACGTCGCGCAGGCCGCGGCCGCCTCGGTGATGCGCACCGGGAAGCCCAGCCGTCGTCCCTGGATCTCCCAGCTGCCGTCCTCGAGGTGCGTCGCCATGGGCCCAGTGTTCCCGACCGGCCATGGCCGGACATTTGCCGGGCGTCCGCTGTGGACTTCCTGTGGGTCCTCCCGGGAGGTGGGAAGTGGTGGCCCTGCGGGCCGACCCTGTGTTGGTATGAGCCCATGTCACCGGCCGCCGTCCTCGGAGAGATCTGGGGCGGACGCCGTGCGGACTGCTTCGACCAGTGGTGTTGACGGCACTGACGTCCTCGTCCGTCCGTCCCACCGTCCCCGGAGCATCCCTGTGCTGCTGCACGCCCCCACGTCCCTTGCGCTGTCCGACCTGACCGACCTCACCCGCGAGATCGCCGACGAGGTGCTGGCCGGGGTCCACCCGGTCGAGGTCGATCCCGTCCGCCGCTGGTACGAGCTGCTGCGCACCGACGACTACGTCGACGTCTGGCTGATCAGCTGGTCCACCGAGCAGGCCGCCGAGCTGCACGACCACGCGGGCTCGCTCGGCGCGCTCACCGTCGTGTCGGGCGAGCTGGTGGAGCACCGCTGGGCCGGTGCCGGACTCCGCAGCCGCCGGCTGCTCGCCGGGCACAGCGCGGGCTTCCCGCTCGGCCACGTCCACGACGTGGGCAACCACGAGACGACGCCCGCCGTCAGCGTCCACGCGTACTCCCCGCCGCTCACGGCGATGTCCTACTACGACGTCGACCCGGCCCGGGGCCTGCGCCGCACCCGCTCGGAGCTGATCGGCTCCGGTTCCCCGAAGGGCGTCGGATGACCACCGTCGACGATCTCCTGACCGCCGCCCGCGCCCGCCTGGACCGCCCGGACCCGCGGCGTGCCGCGGAGCTGGTGGAGCAGGGCGCGATCCTCGTCGACACCCGGCCGGGCTGGCAGCGCGCCGACGAGGGCGAGCTGCCCGGCGCGCTGATCATCGAGCGCAACCACCTCGAGTGGCGGCTGGACCCGACGTCGGACGCGAAGATCGCGCAGGCCGTCGACCACGACGTCACCTGGATCCTGTTCTGCTCCGAGGGCTACAGCTCCAGCCTGGCGGCGGCGTCGCTGCAGGACCTGGGCCTGCACAATGCCACCGACCTCGACGGCGGCTACCAGGCCTGGAAGCGGGCCTTCGGCCCCGTGCGCGGATAACGGTGTTCCGACCCTGATATCCGCGCACGACCCGCCGTCAGGCGAACGCGCCCAGGCCGGTGATGTCGCGGCCCACGATCAGGGTCTGCATCGTCTCGGTGCCCTCGAACGTGTGGATGGCCTCGATGTCGGCCCAGTGCCGCACGACGTGGTGCTCGAGCAGGATCCCGTTGCCGCCCAACAGGTCCCGCGCCTCGGAGAGGATCTTCCGGGCCGTGCGGGTGTTGTGCATCTTGGCCAGCCCGGCGACGGTGGGGGACAGGCGGCCGTCGTCGGCGAGGCGGCCCAGCTGCATGCAGTAGAGCTGCATCGACGTCAGGCCGGCCAGCATGTGCACGAGCCGCTGCTGCACGATCTGGAACGACGCGAGCGGCTTGCCGAACTGCTCCCGGGTCATCGCGTAGCGCATCGCGGCGTCGTAGCCGGCGGTGGCGTGCCCCAGCGCCATCCACGCGCAGATGCCGCGGGTGTTGGCCAGCACCTTCGCGCAGTCCTTGAACGACGCGGCGTTCGCCAGCCGGTTCTCGTCGGGGACCCGCACGCCGTGGAGCTCGATGTCGGCCTGCCACACCGAGCGCAGCGACATCTTCCCGGTGATCACGCCGGCCTCGTAGCCCTCGGCGGGCGTCTCGACGACGAAGCCCTTCACCTCGCCGGAGTCGGTGTCCCGCGCCCACACCACCACCAGGTCGGCGATGGTGCCGTTGCCGATCCACCGCTTGGCGCCGTCGAGGATCCAGTGGTCGCCGTCCCGGCGGGCGGTGGTCTCCAGCGCGATCGAGTCGGAGCCGTGGTTCGGCTCGGTGAGCGCGAACGCGCCGATCTTGTCCAGCGACGACATCGCGGGCAGCCAGCGCTCCTTCTGCTCCTCGGAGCCGCACATGGCCACCGACTGCATCGCGAGCCCGGCGTGCACGCCGAGGAACGTGCCGAGCGAGCCGTCGCCGCGGTGCAGCTCCATGTGCACCAGCCCGCAGGCCATCGGGCTCATCCCGGCGGCGCCGTGGCCCTGGATGTCCTCGCCGACGATCTTCAGCTCGGGCAGGCGCCGGAAGAGGTGCCAGGGGAGCTCGGCCCTCTCCCAGTAGTCGCCGATGTCGGGCAGCACCTCGTCGTCGACGAACTTGCGCACCGCGATGAACTTGTCCCACTGCTCGCCGGTGAACTGGTCCCGGACGGAGAAGAAGTCGGTGCCCAGGGCCTCACCGAGGTGCGCGTACTCAGCCATCGGGCGATGGTGGCACGGGTCCGTGCGATCCGCGGAGTGGAGCACTCCCTGTGGAACGTCCGGAGCAGGCCGGCCGATCCGTGACCACGGGCTCCGCGGTGGTCGACTGGCGCTTCATCTCGATAATGGAGATACTTGATGAATGAGTCTCCCTGTCCTGTCCGGCGCGGAGTCACCGACGCGTCCGCCGGCCCCGCCCAACCGCTGGCTGCGCGTGGTGCTCCCGGCGCTGGTCCTGGTGGGCTGGCTGGTGATCGGAGCGTTCGGCGGGCCGTACCAGGGCAAGCTCGCTGACGTCCAGTCCAACGACAGCTCGTCGTTCCTCCCCGCCGACGCGGAGGCCACGCGGGCCGCCGAGGCCCAGCTCGCGTTCACCGACGAGCAGGCGATCCCCGCGATCGTCGTCTTCGAACGGCCCGGCGGGCTCACCTCCGCCGACCTCGCCGCGATCACCACGCGGGTGACGGCGATCGGCACGCTCCCCGGGCTGTCCGGCCGGTCCTCGCCGGCGATCCCGTCGGCCGACGGGGCGGCGGCGCAGGTCGTCGTCGCGATCCCGGCCCAGTTCCGCGACCGGCTGACCGAGGTGGTGACCGACCTGCGTTCCACCCTCGCCGAGGGGTTGCCGGCGGGCCTCACGGTCCAGGTCGCCGGCCCCGCCGGCCTGCTCGGAGACCTCGTCACCGCCTTCAGCGGCATCGACGGGCTGCTCCTGATCGTCGCCGGTGGCGTCGTCGCGCTGATCCTGCTGCTGGTCTACCGCAGCCCGCTGCTGCCCGTGCTGGTGCTGCTCTCGGCCGTGCTCGCGCTCTCGCTCGCCGTGCTCGTCGTCTACTGGCTGGCGGCGAACGATCTGATCGCGCTGAGCGGCCAGACCCAGGGGATCCTGTTCATCCTGGTGGTGGGCGCGGCCACGGACTACGCGCTGCTGCTGGTGTCCCGGTTCCGGGAGGAGCTCCTGCGCCACGAGTCCACGTGGATGGCGATGCGCGCGGCCTACCGTGCCGCGATCGAGCCGATCCTGGCCTCCGCGGGAACGGTCGTGCTCGGCCTGCTGTGCCTGCTGCTGTCCGGTCTGAACTCCAACCGCGGCCTCGGCCCGGTCGCGGCCATCGGCATCGTGGCGTCGGTACTGGCCGTGCTCACCTTCCTGCCCGCGGCCCTGCTCCTGACCGGCCGCGGAGCGTTCTGGCCGTTCCGTCCGAGGGTCGGCGCCGCCGCCGGACGTCCGGGCCTCTGGGCGCGGATCGCCGAAACGGTCGGGCGGCGGCCGCGGGCGATCTGGGTCGGCACCGCGATCGTCCTGCTCGGTGCGGCCGCCCTGGTCCCGCAGTTCCGCGCGTCCGGCGTGGCGCAGTCGGACTTCTTCGTGAACAAGTCCGCGGTGGAGTCCGTCCAGGGCCAGGACACGCTGGGCCGGCACTTCCCGGGCGGCACCGGTGCGCCTGCAGTGATCATCACGGCGGCCTCCACCGAGGACGCCGTGATCGCGGCGGCCCGTGGTGTCGAGGGCGTGTCCGACGTCCGGCGCGGCTCGGACCGGGTCGTCGACGGGCGGGTCGAGCTGAACGCCGTGCTCGCCGACGCGCCCGACAGCGAGGCGGCCGTGGCGGCCGTTCGGTCGTTGCGCGAGGCGGTCCGCGCGGTTCCGGGAGCGGACCCGCTGGTCGGCGGCATCACCGCCACCCAGCTCGACACGCAGGACACCGCGGCGCGCGATCTCCGGGTGGTCATCCCCGCGGTCCTGCTCGTGGTCTTCATCGTGCTGGCGCTGCTGCTGCGTGCGCTCGTGGCGCCGCTGCTGCTCATCGCGACGGTCGTACTGTCGTTCGCCGCGACGCTCGGGATCGGCTCCCTCGTCTTCAACGACCTGCTCGACCTGCCCGGCGCCGACCCGAGCGTCCCGCTGTTCGCGTTCGTCTTCCTCGTCGCGCTCGGCGTCGACTACAACATCTTCCTGATGAGCCGGGTGCGGGAGGAGGCCGTGCGGCACGGGACCCGCGCCGGCGTGCTGACGGGGCTCTCGGTGACCGGTGGCGTGATCACCTCCGCCGGCGTGGTGCTGGCGGCGACGTTCGCGGCGCTCGCCGTGATCCCGATCCTGTTCCTGCTGCAGATCGCGATCCTGGTGGCCTTCGGGGTGCTGCTCGACGCGCTGGTCGTGCGGACGTTGCTGGTCCCGGCCCTGTCCCTGGACGTCGGCCGGAGGATCTGGTGGCCGTCGAAGGTGGCTAGGTAGCCAGCACCGCCCGGATCGCGTCGGTGTTGTGCTCCATCCACGCATCCGTGCGGCGGGCGCGTTCCGCGGCGTCGGGGGTCCAGTAGGCGGCGAAGCCGGGCACGCCGTCACGCGCGCCCTCGGCCACGATGGTCACCATCCAGTCGTGCGCTTCGCGCAGGGCGGTGACCAGCAGTTCGCGGCCCTGCTCGTCGAGCCCGTAGGCGTCGACGAGGATGCGCAGCCGTTCCAGGCCGCGGCCCCGCCGGACGTCGGACACGTCCGAGGGCGAGCGCAGCGGGGCCCAGAGCCGGGCGGCGGTCGCCAGGTCCCACACGGGGGAGCCGGGGGCGGCGAGGTCGAAGTCGATCAGGGCGACGGCGCGGCCGTCGCGGAACACGACGTTGTCGAGGTTGGGGTCGTTGTGGGCGATCCCGCCGCCCCGGAACGCCGCCGGCGTCGGGTGCGACCACGTGTGCGGTGCGGGATCGAAGCCCGCCACGGCGTCGTGGAAGCGGCGCAGCAGCTCACCGGTGCTGCGCAGGGCGTCGTCGGTGAGACCCCAGTCCGGCAGCGGCACGGTCACCGCGTCGCCCGGCATGTAGGTGAGCACCTCGCGCCCGGCGTCGTCGATGCCGAGCACGCGCGGGGCGCCGTCGAACCCGACGTCCTCGAGATGGCGCAGCAGCGCGTGGGTGGCCGCGCTGGTCGGTCGCATCGGCCGCCGGACCGTGTCGCCCACGCGGTGCACGCGGCCGCGGTTGGCGGTGCCGCCGAGCAGCGGGACCTCGGACGCCGTCACCGCGGTGCCGCGGCGATCAGGGCGGTGGCCATCGTGGAGTGGGTGACCAGGCTGTCGACCAGCCCGCCGCGCACCGCCGCCTGCACCGCCTGCACCTTCGCCGTGCCGTACACGATCCCGATCACCTCGGGTACGGCCCGCATCTGCTCCGCGGTGATGCCGATCATCCGCTCGGTCAGGTCGGCGGGCACCGCGTCGCCGTGGACGTCGAGCAGCACGCCCGACACGTCGGCGCACACGCCCCGCCGCGCCAGGTCGGCGCGTTCGGCCTCGCCCGTGGCGTCGTAGAGCGTGGACTGCTCCGGCTCCCACGCCCCCACGCCCGCGACGGCCTTGGTCACCGACCCGATGAGGGAGAACGCCCGCTCCACCTCCGGCTGCCGGCGCAGCGCCCGCGCCGTGGTCGCGTCGGGCACCGCCATCGGGGCGTAGAAGAAGTAGGCCGGCCCGCCGGACACCCGGGCGACCTCCCGCACCAGCTCGATCGAGCTGTCGTCCACGCCCGGCCGGGCCAGCGCTCCGGTCAGCTGCACGACCGGCACGGTCGCCAGTTCGCGCAGGGCCGTGGCCATCGCGCTGACCGACCGCGCCCACGACAGACCCAGCACGTCGTCGGGGGTGACGATCTCGGTGAGCAGCTCGGCCGCCGCGGCGCCGAGGTGCTCGCGCAGGGCCGTCGGGTGCTCGTCGGGGGTGTCGGTGACGACGCAGTGCGCCAGGCCGAGCGCCTCCATCAGCCGCCCGGACAGCTCGACGTCGACCACGCCGGGGTGCCCGATCTCGATGCGGACGAGCCCGCTGCTGCGCGCGTCGTCGAGGAGGCGGGCGACCTTGAACCGGCTGAGCGAGAACTCCTCCGCTATCTCGATCTTGGAGCGGCCGTCGATGTAGTAGCGGCGGGCGACGGAGGCGGTGAGGACGAGCTGCGCCGGCCCGCGTGCCGGTGTCGCCATGCGTCCTCCTGCTCATCTGAGCGGTCCCATGCCCATTCTTGCACAAACCATTGACTCCTGGTGACCGGTGCCACACCCTGATCGTGTGATCAGGGCAGTGCTCATCTGAGCAGTCCCGGGAGGGCGCAATGAAGCGGTCGGGGATGGTGGCGGCGGCGCTCGGCATGGTGATGCTGAGCTCGGCCTGCGCGGGATGGGGCGGAGGCGTCGGAGGCGGCGGGCCCAACAGCATCAACGTGCTGATGGTCAACAACCAGCAGATGATCGACCTGCAGAAGCTCACGGCGGACAACTTCACGAAGGAGACGGGCATCACCGTCAACTTCACGGTGCTGCCCGAGAACGACGTCCGCGACAAGATCAGCCAGGAGTTCTCCAGCCAGGCCGGCCAGTACGACGTGGCCACGGTCAGCAACTTCGAGATCCCGATCTACGCGCGCAGCCGCTGGATCGCGCCGCTGGACGACTACATCGCGAAGGATCCGGGGTTCGACCAGGCCGACATCCTCAAGCCGATGGTCACCTCGCTCTCCGGCGACGACGGCAAGGTCTACGGCGAGCCGTTCTACGGTGAGTCGTCGTTCCTCATGTACCGCAAGGACGTGCTCGCGGCGAAGGGCATCACGATGCCCGCGAAGCCGACCTGGCCCCAGGTGGCCGACATCGCCGCCCAGGTCGACGGCGCGCAGCCGGGCATGAGGGGTATCTGCCTGCGCGGCCAGCCCGGCTGGGGCCAGGTGTTCGCCCCGCTCACCACGGTGGTCAACACGTTCGGCGGCACCTGGTTCACGAAGGACTGGCAGGCGCAGGTGAACGCGCCGGAGTTCACCAAGGCCGTGCAGTTCTACGTCGACCTCGTGCGCGCCCACGGCGAGACCGGCGCCCCGCAGGCCGGCTTCACCGAGTGCCTCAACAACCTCATCCAGGGCAACGTCGCCATGTGGTACGACGCCACGTCGGCCGCGGGCTCGCTCGAGGCGTCCGGCTCCCCGGTGAAGGGCAAGATCGGTTACGCCCCGGCTCCGGTCGTCGACACGCAGAGCGCCGGCTGGCTCTACGCCTGGTCGTGGGGCATCCAGCAGGCGAGCACGAAGAAGGACAACGCCTGGAAGTTCATCTCCTGGGCGTCGGGCAAGGGTTACGAGAACCTCGTGGGCCAGCAGATCGGCTGGTCGAGCGTCCCGGCGGGCAAGCGGGCGTCGACCTACGAGAACCCGCAGTACCTGGCCGCGTCCTCCTCGTTCGCCGGTCCGACGAAGGCCGCGATCGAGGCGGCCGACCCGCGTGACCCCGGCGTCCAGCCGCGGCCCGCGCTGGGCATCCAGTTCGTCGACATCCCGGAGTTCCCGGACCTCGGGACCCAGGTGTCGCAGGAGATCAGCTCGGCGATCGCCGGGCAGACGAGCGTGCAGGACGCCCTCGACCGCGGCCAGCAACTGGCCGACGACGTCGCGGAGCGCTACCGCTCGCGCAGCGAAGGGGGGAAGTAGCCATGACCACGACAGCCGAACGTCCGGTCGGAACTCCCGCGAACACCGCGTTGCAGCGCACCGGGCAGTGGGCCCGCCGGGCCCCGCTGCTGCCCGCGCTGATCTTCATGATCATCGTGACGCAGCTGCCGTTCGTGGGCACGCTGGTCATCTCGTTCATGAACTGGAACGCCTACTACCCCGACGAGCGCGGGTTCGCCGGGTTCGACAACTTCGTGCGTGTCCTCACCGACATCAACACCCGCAACGCGATCCTCACGACGATCCTGCTCACGGCGTCGGTGGTGATCATCAGCCTGGTGCTGGGCATGCTCATCGCGCTGCTGCTGGACCGGGCGTTCCTCGGCCGCGGCATCGTCCGCACGATGATGATCACGCCGTTCCTCGTCGTGCCCGTCGCGGCGGCGCTGCTGTGGAAGCACGCGCTGTTCAACCCGGAGTACGGCCTGCTCAACGGCGTGCTCACGTGGATCTTCGGGGCGAACGCGCCGCAGCCGGACTGGATCACGGCGGCCCCGCTGACGTCGGTGATCATCGCCCTGGTGTGGCAGTGGACGCCGTTCATGATGCTGATCCTGCTGGCGGGTCTGCAGGGCAAGCCGCTCGACGTGATCGAGGCGGCGCAGATCGACGGCTGCAACAACTGGCAGGTCTTCCGGCACATGACGTTCCCGCACCTGCGTCAGTACCTGGAGCTCGGCGGCCTGCTCGGGTCGATCTACATCGTGCAGAACTTCGACGCCGTCTTCACGATCACCTCGGGCGGGCTCGGCACCGCCAACCTGCCGTACACGATCTACCAGACCTTCTACAACGCGCAGGACTACGGCCGGGCGTCGGCCGCCGGCGTCGTCACCGTGATCGGCACGATCATCATCGCCACGTTCGCCCTGCGGACCGTGTCGTCGCTGTTCCGCGAGGAGGGTGCTCGATGATCACGCCATCCACCATCACGGCTGCGGTTCCATCCGCGCCGCCGGTCGAGGAGCACTCGTCATGACTGCAGCAACCCTGGAGAAGACCCCGACCGCGACGGCCGACACCGCCGCCCACACCAAGCGCAGGCGGTCCGGGATCGCGCTGGGCGTCATCGCCTGGCTCGTCGGCATCCTGTTCGTGCTGCCGGTGGTGTGGATGTTCCTCACCTCGTTCCACAGCGAGAACGATGCGGCCACCAACCCGCCGTCGGTGTTCGCCCCGCTCACGCTCGACGGTTACGCGAACTTCTTCGGCGGCGGCGCGAGCCCGTGGCCACCGCTGCTGAACTCGATCACCGCGAGCGTGCTCTCGACGGTGCTGGTGCTCATCCTGGCGATCCCGGCCGCGTACGCGCTGTCGATCAAGCCGGTGCGCAAGTGGACGGACACGCTGTTCTTCTTCCTGTCCACGAAGATGCTGCCGGTGGTGGCCGGGCTGCTGCCCGTCTACCTGATCGCGCAGGGCATCGGCATGCTGGACAACATCTGGCTGCTGATCATCCTGTACACGTCGATGAACCTGCCGATCGCCGTGTGGATGATGCGTTCGTTCCTCGCCGAGGTGCCGGGGGAGATCCTCGAGGCCGCGTCGATGGACGGCTGCACGCTGCCGCGGACGCTGCGCACGATCGTCATGCCCATCGTGCTGCCGGGCATCGCGGCCACGTCGCTGATCTGCTTCATCTTCAGCTGGAACGAGCTGCTGTTCGCCCGCGTGCTCACCGCGACGGTGGCCCAGACGGCCCCGGTGTTCCTGACGAGCTTCGTCACCAGTCAGGGGCTGTTCCTGGCCAAGGTGTGCGCGGCCGCGGTGGTCGTGTCGCTCCCGGTGCTCATCGCCGGGTTCGCGGCGCAGGACAAGCTGGTGCAGGGGCTGTCCCTGGGGGCCGTCAAGTGACGGCGCTCTCCACCGCCACCCTCTCCTCGCTCGACCCGTCCGTCGCCGTGCCCGCCTACGACCGGGCCGCGGTGCGGGCGGGGATCGTCCACATCGGCGTCGGTGGCTTCCACCGCGCCCACCAGGCGCTCTACCTCGACAAGCTGATGAACGCGGGGCAGGGCATGGACTGGGGGATCTGCGGGGTGGGGGTGCTGCCCGGTGACGCCCGGATGCGCGACGCGCTGCAGGCCCAGGACTGCCTCTACACGCTCGTGGAGAAGCACCCGGACGGCACGCAGGACGCGCGGGTGGTCGGCTCGATCGTCGAGTTCCTGCTCGCCCCGGACGACCCCGAGGCGGTGATCGAGAAGATGGCGTCGGAGGAGACCCGGATCGTCTCCCTCACCGTCACCGAGGGCGGCTACAACTTCCACGCCGTCACCGGGGAGTTCGACGCCACCGACCCCGGCGTCGTCGCCGACCTGGAGCCGGACGCGGTACCGCGCACCACGTTCGGGCTGGTCACCGAGGCCCTGGCCCGCCGCCGCGACCGGGGGACCGGTCCGTTCACCATCTTGTCCTGCGACAACATCCAGGGCAACGGAGACGCCGCGCGCCGCAGCTTCACCGCGTTCGCCCGGCTGCGCGGTGAGAAGTGGGGGGACGAGAAGCTCGGCGAGTGGGTGGAGCAGCACGTCACGTTCCCCAACTGCATGGTCGACCGCATCACCCCCGTCACCACCGACGACGACCGCGCCGCCATCGCGGAGCGGTTCGGCGTCGAGGACCGGTGGCCCGTGGTGTGCGAGCCGTTCACGCAGTGGGTGCTGGAGGACGCCTTCGTCGCCGGTCGGCCGCCGGTGGAGGACGCGGGCGCGCAGGTGGTGGCCGACGTCGAACCGTACGAGCTGATGAAGCTGCGACTGCTCAACGCCAGCCACCAGGGCCTGTGCTACCTCGGCTACCTCGCCGGGCACCGGTTGGTGCACGACGTGTGCCAGGACCCGTTGTTCGCGCAGTTCCTGCTGTCGTACATGGACCGGGAGGCCACGCCGAGCCTGCACCCCGTGCCCGGGATCGACCTCGACGCCTACAAGCACGAGCTGATCTCGCGGTTCTCCAACTCCCACGTGCGCGACACCGTGGCCCGGTTGTGCGCCGAGAGCTCCGACCGCATCCCCAAGTGGCTGCTGCCGGTGGTGCGGCACAACCTGGAACACGGCGGGGAGATCGAGCGCTCGGCCGCGATCGTGGCGGCGTGGGCGCGCTACGCGGAGGGCGTGGACGAGCAGGGCGGGCCGATCACGATCGTCGACCGGCTCGCCGACACGCTGAAGGCGACGGCGCAGCGGTACGCCGAGGACCCGCTGGTGTTCGTCCGCAACGAGGAGCTGTTCGGTGACCTGGCCGACGACACCCGCTTCGCGGAGACCTACCAGCGGCACCTGGCGTCGCTGCACGAGAAGGGCGCACGGGCGACCCTGGAGGCCCTGGCCACACCCTGACCGGTGCCCCTGAACCTGGCAGACGGCTGACGGTCACCGTCGATTTTCGACCCTTCACCGCACGCTTACTCAGGTTGGCAGCAGTCCGTAACGACGACATTCACCCGATCGATGCCTTCCCGAGTACGCGGACGACCTGGAGGGCACGTGGCATCGACGCTCGAGCAGCGGTTCGGGACCGGCCGGAACAACTTCGACCTACTGCGGCTGCTCTTCGCCGCAATGGTCGTGGTCGAGCACGCCGTCATCCTCCAGGGCCGGGCCGGGGACTTCTGGGGCCGCTCGGGCACCTCGGGAGAGATCGGGGTGGACGGGTTCTTCGTGCTGAGCGGCTTCCTGGTCACCCGCAGCTACCTGCGGCTCCACTCGCTCCCGCGGTTCGCCTGGCACCGGTTTCTGCGGATCATGCCCGGCTTCTGGGTGTGCCTGCTGGTCTGCGCGTTCGTCGTCGCCCCGGCCGCGGCGCTCATCCAGGGGCTGCCCGCCACCGCCGGCTTCACCGGCACCCCGTCGGCCTGGCACTTCCTGACCGCCGACTGGTTCCTGGTGATCCAGCAGTACGACATCGGCGGGGTGCTGAACGCGGCTCCGCACGAGCCGTCGTTCAACGGGGCGCTGTGGACGTTGACGTTCGAGGCGTTCTGCTACCTGCTGGTGGCCGCCCTCGGCCTGGTCGGCGTGCTGAGCCGGCGGCGCTGGGTGGTGCTCGCGCTGGCCGCGGCGCTGATCGTGCTGACGGTGCTGCAGGAGAACGGGGTGGCGGTGCCGATGCGCGACATGACGCTGCGGCTCACGCTGATGTTCGCGCTCGGCGCGCTCGCCCACCTCTACGCCGAGCGGATCCCGATGAACACCTGGCTCGGCGTGCTCGCGCTGGCGCTGGTGCTCTACTCGGCGGCGGCGTTCCCGCACAACTACCGGCTGCTGGGCGCGGTGCCGATGGCCTACCTGGTGTTCTGGCTGGCCACCGCCGGGACACGCTTCGTGTCCCTGCGGATCGACCTGTCCTACGGGATCTACATCTACCACTGGCCGGTGATCCAGCTGCTCGCGTTGACGTCGCTGCGCTGGTTGCCGGACTGGTCGTTCGCGCCCGTCGCGATCTTCGCGACGCTGCCGGTCGCGATCGCCTCCTGGTTCCTGGTGGAGAAGCCGGCGCTGACCCGCAAGCACAGCCCGTTCCCGGACCAGGTGGCTGCGTGGCTGACCCGGTCGTGGCGGAGCGAGACGGTGGTGCCGGTGGACCTGCCGCTGCCGCGGCAGGCCGCCGACGACCTGCTCGACGTCCGGGTCAGCGCGGCAGGGCGTCGATCGCCTGCTGGATCCGCTTGATCGACACCGGGTACCGCGTGCGCATCGGGTGCGCGTAGAGGCCGACGCGCAGCTCCTCGATCATCCAGCGGATCTCGCACAGCGCGTCCGACGGCTCGACGCCTTGTGGGAGCGCCGCCAGTTCCGCGGCGTACTCGTCGGCGACGACGCGGACCTGGGCCGTCCACCCGGCGTCGCGGGCGGGGTCGACGCGCAGCTTCTCGATGCGCCGCTCGATCGCCTCCAGGTAGCGGGCCAGATCGCCGAGCCGGGAGGCGCCCGCGGCGGTGACGAAGCCGGGGCCGGCCAGCGCGGCGAGCTGGGCGGTGATGTCGGCGACGCCCGCCCGCAGCATCGGCGCGCGGGTGTCGGCGAGCAGCCGCTGGACGCGGTGCCAGACGTCGAGCACCCCACGCACGGCCAGCAGCACCTGCAGCGTCGTGGTGGCCAGGCGCTCCCGGAACAGCTTCTGCAGCCGCAGGTAGCCGCGCTCGTCCCACGCCGGGCCGCCCGCGGCCTTGATCAGCCCGTCGGCGGCGGCCGTCACGCAGTCGTCCACCAGCGCCGCGACGGAGCCGTGCGGGTTGCGGGACAGGGCGAGCTTGGCCGCGTTGTCGAGGCCGCGCGTCACCTGCTTCGCCGGGGACGGGGTGTCGAGCAGCAGCAGCCGCCGGACGCCGCGCCAGGTGGCGGGGTCGCGCTCGGCGGCGGTGGGGAAGACCCGCACGTCGGCGGAGCTGCCCCGGTCGACCAGCCCGGGGAACCCGGTGACGACGTGCGTGCCGCGGCGGATGGCGTGCTCGCGGGGCAGGGCGCCGATGGTCCAGGTGGTGAGGCCGCTGCGCTCCAGGTCGCTGCCGGCGGCGGCCAGCTCGGCGCGCACCTTCGGCGCCAGCTCGTGGCGCAGCGCCTCCAGGTCGGTGCCGCGGGTGACCTCGCGCCCGGCCTCGTCCACCACGCGGAACGTCACCGTCAGGTGCTCGGGCAGCCGGTTCAGCTCCCACGCCTCGCGGGGGATGTCGATGTTCTTCATCCGGCCCAGCTCGCGCTCCAGGCCGTCGAGCAGGGGCTCGTCACCCACCTGCAGGCGGGCCAGCACGGCCCGGGCGTGGTCGGGGGCGGGCGCGAAGTTGCGGCGCAGGTTCTTCGGCAGTGTCTTGATCAGCGCGGTGACCAGGTCCTCGCGCAGCCCGGGCACCTGCCAGGTGAACGGGGTGGGGTCGATCTGGTGCAGCGCCGCCACGGGCACGTCGACGGTGACGCCGTCCTCGCGTCGGCCCGGCTCGAACGCGTACGACAGCGGCAGGGTGAGCCCGCCCGCCTCGACGTGGTCGGGGTAGGCCGACGCGTCGACACCCGCGGCCTGGGCGGTGCGCACCATCTCCTCGGTGAAGTCGAGCAGATCGGAGTTCCGGTTCTTCTTCCACCACGAGTCGAAGTGCCGGCCCGAGACGACGTGCGCGGGGATGCGCTGCTCGTAGAACGCGACGAGCGTCTCCTCGTCGACCACGAGGTCGCGGCGTCGGGCACGGGTCTCCAGCTCCTCGGCGTCCTCCAGCAGCGCGCGGTTGGCGTGGAAGAACCGGTGGCGGGTGTCCCAGTCGCCCTCCACCAGCGCGTGCCGGATGAACAGCTCGCGCGAAACCTCCGGGTCGATGCGGCCGTAGTCGACGTTGCGGCCCACCACGATCGGGATGCCGTAGAGCGTCACGCGCTCGACGGCGACCGCCGCGGCGCGCTTGCGCGACCAGTGCGGCTCCGAGTACGTGCGCCTGACGAGGTGCCCGGCCAGCGGCTCGATCCACTCCGGCTTGATGCGGGCGACGGTGCGGGCGAACAGCGCGGAGGTCTCCACGAGCTCGGCGGCCATCACCCAGCGCGGCTGCTTCTTCGCCAGCGTCGAGCCCGGGAAGATCATGAACTTGGCGTTGCGGGCACCCAGGTACTCCCGCGACTCGCCCTCCTTGAGCCCCACCTGGCTCAGCAGCCCGGCGAGCACGGAGATGTGGATGCGGTCTGCCAGCGGGCCGCTTGCGGCTCCGCTCATCGGCGCTGTGGCGTCGGTGTCGGTCAGCGTCATGCCGGCGTTGCGGGCGGCCGAGCGGAGCTGCGCGTGCAGGTCCTGCCACTCGCGGATGCGCAGGTAGTGCAGGAACTCCTCGCGCAGCGTCTTCCGGAACCGGCTGCCGCCCATCTCCTTGCGCAGGTCGGCGACATAGGTCCAGAGGTTGCGGAACGCGAGGAAGTCGCTGCCGTCCTCGGCGAAGCGGGCGTGCTTCTCGTCGGCGGCCTGGCGCTGCTCGGTGGGGCGCTCGCGCGGGTCCTGCACCGACAGGGCGGCGGCGATGACGAGCACCTCGCGCAGGGCCCCGTTGCGGTCGGCCTCCACCAGCATGCGGCCCAGCCGCGGGTCGACGGGCAGCGCGGCGAGCTGGCGGCCCACCGGTGTGAGCTCGCTGCGGCCGTCGAGCGCGCCGAGCTCCTGCAGCAGCGCGATGCCGTCGTTCACGCTGCGGACATCCGGGGGCTCGACGAACGGGAACTCGGTGATCTCGCCGAGCTCCAGCGAGATCATCTGCAGCACCACCGACGCGAGGTTGGTGCGCAGGATCTCCGGGTCGGTGAACAGCGGACGTGCGTCGAAGTCGTCCTCGGCGTAGAGCCGGATGCAGATGCCGTCGGCGACGCGGCCGCAGCGACCGGCGCGCTGGTTGGCGCTGGCCTGGCTGACCTTCTCGATCGGCAGCCGCTGCACCTTGAGCCGGCGCGAATAGCGGGAGATGCGCGCGAGGCCCGGGTCGATGACGTAGCGGATGCCCGGCACCGTCAGCGAGGTCTCGGCGACGTTGGTGGCGAGCACGACCCGGCGCCCCAGCGAGCTCTGCTTCGGGGCGAAGACGCGCTGCTGCTCGGCGGTGGTCTGACGGGCGAACAGCGGCAGGATCTCGATGCCCGGGAAGTCGCGCTTGGCCAGCGCGTCGGCGGCGTCGCGGATCTCCCGCTCGCCGGGGAGGAACACGAGGATGTCGCCGGGGCCCTCGCGGCGCAGCTCGGTGACGGCGTCGGCGATGGCGGCGAGCTGGTCGCGGTCCGGGTCGGCGTCCGGATCGTCGGGATCGACGACGGGCCGGTACCGCACCTCGACGGGGTAGCTGCGTCCCGACACCTCGACGATCGGGGCGCCGCCGAAGTGCCGCGAGAAGCGCTCGGGATCGATGGTGGCCGAGGTGATGATCACCTTGAGGTCGGGGCGCCGGGGGAGCAGCTGAGCGAGGTAGCCCAGGATGAAGTCGATGTTGAGGCTGCGCTCGTGGGCCTCGTCGATGATCAGCGTGTCGTACTGCCACAGCATCCGGTCGCCGGTGAGCTCGGCGAGCAGGATGCCGTCGGTCATGAGCTTGACCAGCGTGGTGTCGCCGACCTGGTCGGTGAAGCGCACCTTCCAGCCGACCGCCTCACCGATCTCGGTGTGCAGCTCCTCGGCGATGCGGGCGGCCACGGTACGGGCGGCGAGGCGGCGGGGCTGGGTGTGGCCGATGAGCCCGCGGACGCCCCGGCCCAGCTCGAGGCAGATCTTCGGGATCTGCGTGGTCTTCCCGGAGCCGGTCTCGCCGGCGACGATCACGACCTGGTGGTCGCGGATGGCGGCGGCGATGTCCTCGCGACGGGCGCTGACGGGCAGCGTCTCGGGGTAGCTGATGGCCGGCAGGGCGGCACGGCGGGCGGCGATCCGCTGCTCGGCCTCGTCGACGGCGGTGGCGATGCCGGCGAGGTTCCGGTTGCGGGCGGCGCGGTCGCGGGTGCGGTGGGCCGTGTCCAGGCGGCGGGCCAGGCGGTGCTCGTCGCGCAGGCCCAGCGCGGGCAGCCGCTCGGCGAGCGCGTCGAGATGGGCGTCGGAGAACTCGGGCGCCGCATCCTCCGCGAGTCGGGGTGTGCGTGCGTGCGGGTCGGGCTCCGCGTGCGACGGCCGGCGGCGGCGGGACCCGGCCGACGCGGGTCGGTCGCCGTGGCGATGGTCCCGCTCTGCCGGGCCGTTCTCCGCGCCGCCGTTCTCCGCGCCGCCGTTCTCCGCGCCGCCGTTCTCCACGGGGGCGGGAGTGCCTCCATCGGCCCGGGCGGAACGAGGACGGCGCCGGCGCGGCCTGCGGGGAGGCCGGGCGTCGACGCCGTCGGGACTCCCGCGGCCCGGCCGGTCGGCGCCGTCGCGGGCGCCTCCACCGGCGGGCACGACACCCTCGCGGGAGGGGAGGGCGTCGGCGGGTGGGGCGTCCTGCGCGGGGCGCGCGTCGCCGGCTCGGGCCGCGGGAGAGGCTCGATCTACGGGGAAGGACATGGTTCTTTCAGTGTGACCGATGCGAGATCAGGCCGAGCGTAGGCCGGGTGTGATCTCGTCGTCGACGGGATTGTCGGCCGCCGGGTGCTCGACCAGCGCCAGCACGCGGTTGGCCAGGAAGCGGGCGGTGCGGATGGTGGAGCCGCCGCGGGTGCTCTCGCTGACCTCGACGAAGCCCCGGCCGTGCGTGATGGAGACCTTGCGGCCCGCGCGCGTGGCGGTGATGTCGTAGGTGCGGGTGGTGCCGCTGCCGGCGTCGATCACGATCTCTACACGGTCGCCCTTCATGGCGGTGTCCTTCGATCTGGAGGAGTAGGTGTCCGGACCGGGCGCCGGGCGCCTCACGGCGCGTGGCACACCCGTAGGCGGCGATAGGTAGGACCCGGGGCTCGGATCGCCCGGTTCGGACACGCACTACAACCACCCCGACCAGGGAACTGTTCCCCCGACGGGGTAGGTGTCCGAGCCGAGCGCCGGGCGCCTCTCGGCGGATGGCACACCCCGTGGGGTGGCAAAATGGTGAGACCCGGGGCTCGGATCGCTCGACCCGAACAGGCCCTACAACGGGCCGCCCCCCGAAATGATTCCCGCCAGCACGCGATCGGTGAAGGGCGGCCAGGCCTCGATCGCCCACGGCCCGAAGTCGCGGTCGGTGAGCACCACGCACGCGGCGCCCGCGTCGGGGTCGACCCACAGGAACGTCCCGGACTGGCCGAAGTGGCCGAAGGTCCGCGGCGAGCTGTTCGCGCCCGTCCAGTGCGGGGACTTGCCGTCGCGGATCTCGAACCCGAGGCCCCAGTCGTTGGGCTTCTGCCGCCCGTAGCCGGGCAGGATCCCGTCGAGGCCGGGGAAGGCGACGGTCGTGGCCTCCGCGAGGGTGTGGGTGAGCATCGGCGCCTGGAGCTCCGCGGCGAACCGGGTGAGGTCGGCCGCGGTCGACACCCCGTCGGCGGCGGGGGAGCCCTCCAGCCGCGTGGCCGTCATGCCCAGCGGCTCGCACACGGCCTGGTCCAGGTACTCGGCGAACGGGATGCCCGCGGCCTCCGCGATCGCGGCGCCGAGCACCTCGAAGCCGGTGTTGGAGTAGATCCGCTTCGTCGCGACGGCGGCCTGCACGGCGTCACCGGTGAAGGCGAGGCCGGAGACGTGGGCGGCCAGGTGGCGCACCGTGGAGCCCTCGGGACCGGCGGGGGTGTCCCACTCGACGGCGCCCTCCTCGACCGCGATCAGCGTCGCGTACGCCGTGAGCAGCTTCGTGACCGACGCCAGGCGGAACGGGCGGTCGATCTCGCCCGCCGAGCCGAGCACCGTGCCGTCCGCGGCGACCGTGGTGGCGGCGACGTGGTCGACCGGCCAGTCGAGCACGGTCCCGATGGCGGTGTGCAGGTCGTTCACGCGGCCATCCTGCCCCGGCGGTGCCGATGTCGCCTTCGCGGGACGGTGTGCGTCGGCGGTGCCGATGTCGCCTTCGCGGGACGGTGTGCGTCGGCGGTGCCGATGTCGCCTCCGCGGGACAGAGCGCGTCTCCGGTGCCATCCTCGCCGACATGGCACAGGTACGGGTCGGGACGTCGGGGTGGCGCTACCCACCGTGGCGCCGCACCTTCTACCCCGAGGGCCTGCCCCAGCGGCGTGAGCTCGAGTACCTCTCGCGGCGGGTCCGGTCCATTGAGATCAACGGGTCGTTCTACTCGCTCCAACGCCCTGAGAGCTACCGGGCGTGGGCCGCGGAGACCCCCGACGACTTCGTGTTCGCCGTCAAGGGGCCCCGGTTCGTCACCCATCTCAAGCAGCTGCGCGACGTGGCCGTCCCGATGGCGAACTTCTTCGCGTCGGGGGTGCTGGGGCTCGGCCCGAAGCTCGGTCCGGTGCTCTGGCAACTGCCGCCGCGGATGCGGTTCGACGCCGCGCGCATCGAGGTGTTCCTGGCGCTGCTGCCGCACACCACCGCCGGGGCCGCGGCGCTCGCCGAGGGCCACGACGAGCGCCTGGACGGGCGGGCGCTCACCACCACCGACGCCGACCGGCCCCTGCGCCACGCGCTGGAGGTGCGGCACGAGAGCTTCCGCGACCCCGCCGTCCCGGCGCTGCTGCGCGAGCACGGCGTCGCGCTCGTGCTCGCGGACTCCGCCGGCACCTGGCCCGTCTTCGACGAGGTGACGGCCGACCACGTCTACGTCCGGCTGCACGGGCAGGACGAGCTCTACGCGGGCGGCTACACCCCCGAGGCCCTCGACGCCTGGGCCGGGCGGGTGCGGGGGTGGCTCGCCGCCGGGCTCGACGTGGCCGTCTACTTCGACAACGACGCCAAGGTGCACGCGCCGTACGACGCGATCGCCCTGGCCGGGCGCCTCATACCGGGGTAGCCGCACGGCCACCGCGACCGTGACGGCGGCGGTGCCGCCCGCCGCCGCCCGCCACAACGACACCGGGCGTGATCATCGGTCGGGGACGCGGAGCCGTAGGGGGCGCGGCTGGCGGTCCCGGGGCGACGATCACCCGGCGCGTGGTCGCCCGTCCGCCGACGTGTGGATCGCGGCGATCAGCCGCGGATGCGGCTGGTCTGGCCGCTCCACTCCTTCTCGCGCAGCTCGAACTTCTGCACCTTGCCGGTGGAGGTCTTCGGCAGCTCCGCCACGATCTCGACGGTCTTGGGCGCCTTGTAGCGGGCGATCTTCACCTTGACGTGCTCGATGATCTCCTCCGGCGTGGCGCTCTCGCCCTCGGCCAGCACCACGAAGCCCTTGGGCACCTCGCCCCACTTCTCGTCGGGCACCCCGATCACGGCCGCCTCCAGCACCGCGGGGTGGGACACGATCGCCTGCTCCACCTCGATCGTCGAGATGTTCTCCCCGCCGGAGATCACGACGTCCTTGGCCCGGTCACGCAGCTCGATGTAGCCGTCGGGGTACATGACGCCGAGGTCGCCGGAGTGGAACCAGCCGCCCGCGAAGGCCTTCTCGGTGCCGTCGACGTCCTCGTAGTAGCCCTTCATGACGTTGTTGCCGCGCATGACGATCTCGCCCATCGCGACGCCGTCGGCCGCCACGTCCCGCATGTTCTCGTCCACCACGCGCACGCGGTCGGCGCAGAGCATGCCGACGCCCTGGCGGGCCTGCCGCGATGCGCGCTCCTCGGGCTCGAGCGAGTCCCAGGCGCGCTGGTACTGGTTCACCGTGTACGGACCGTAGGTCTCGGTGAGCCCGTAGACGTGGACGATCCGGAAGCCCTTCTTCTCCATCGCCAGGATCGTGGTGGGCGACGGCGGCGCTCCCGCCGTGGTGATCACCAGCTGGTAGTCGAGCTGCTCGGCCTCGGGGGCGCGCAGGATCGTGGTGACGACGGTGGGGGCGCCGTTGAGGTGCGTGACCCGGTGCTCCTTGATCAACGCCCAGATCGCGTCGCCGCGCACCTCGCGCAGGCAGACGTGGGTGCCGCCGATCGCCGTGAGTGCCCAGGGGGTGCACCAGCCGTTGCAGTGGAACATCGGCAGCGTCCACAGGTAGACGCTGTCGGGCGTGTGCGCGGAGTGGATGATCTCGCCGAACGAGTTCAGGTGGGCGCCGCGGTGGTGGTACATCACGCCCTTGGGCTTGCCCGTGGTGCCGGACGTGTAGTTGATCGACAGCGTGGCGTCCTCGTCCGCCACGGTCCACGGCAGCGGCTCGTCGTTGCCGCGGGCGAGCAGGTCGTCGTAGCGGACGCCGCTGCCGATGCCGTCGCCCGGGTTGGCCGGGTCGACCACCGTGATGATCTCCTCGACGGTCTTCAGCTCCCCCGCGACGGGGGCGACCACCGGGTACAGCGCGGCGTCGACGACGAGCACCGTGGAACCGGAGTGGTCGAGGATGTAGCGCACCTCGTCGGTGGACAGGCGCGTGTTGATCGCGACGAGCACCGCGCCGGCGAGCGGCACGGCGAAGTGCGCCACCAGCATCTCCGGCACGTTGGGCAGCAGGTACGCGACGCGGTCGCCCGGCTCCACGCCGGACCCGCGCAGCGCGTGGGCCACGCGGGTGGCCTCGGCCGCGAACTCGGCGTAGGTGTGCCGCCGCTCGCCGTAGACGATGGCCGTCTTGTCCGGGTACACGTCGGCGGAGCGGCGCAGGAAGGCGAGCGGGGTGAGTTGCGTGTTCCAGACCGACAGGGGCATGAGTGGATCCTGAACGCTGCACCCGGGCCGGGCAAGCGCCGAACGGCACTCAGCGCGTCCCGGTGAGGCTACGGCGCTACCGTTCGGTGCGTGATCAGTCCTCGACGAGCTTGATGGCCGCCCGCGGGCAGGAGGCCACGGCCTCCTCCAGCTTCGGGCGCAGGGCTTCCGCGGGGTTCTCGTCGAGGATGTAGAGGAAGTCGTCGTCCCTCACCTCGAACACCTCGGGGACGATGCCCATGCAGATGGCGTTGGACTCGCAGAGGTCGAAGTCGACCGTGACCTTCATGGGTCCATCGTGCACGGTCACGGACGGGCGGGAAAGCCAGGTCGGCCTAACCCGCGGGCGCCCCCGCCGGGGTGGTGGCCACCGCCCGGGTGGGCGCGGCCGGTGTGGACGTCGCACTGGCCGCGGCGGGCCCCGGGGGACGGTGCGCGTCGACGGCCAGCGCGGTGCCGGCCATGGCGACGACGCAGGCGGCACTGATCGTGGCGGCGGCGGCCGCCAGCAGGGTGGGACGGGTGAGGGACATGAGAGCGGGGGTCCTCTCGTGGAGCGGCCGTCGAGGGGGAGCGCCGGCCTGACCTGCTCATCTACGGCCCGTCGGCCGTCGTTACCGCTCCGTCACAAGTTGGGCCGTTCGGCTCAGAGCCGCACCGGCAGGCGGGTCAGGCGCTCAGGATTTCCGCAGCACCGGCCGGAGGTCGTCCAGGACCGCCGCGTTCTCGATGGTGCCGGGCACCGGCTCGTCGAGGCCGTCGGCGATGCCGCGCATGGTCTTGCGCAGGATCTTGCCGCTGCGGGTCTTGGGCAGAGCCGCCACCACCGCGACGTCCTTCAGCGACGCGACGGCCCCGATCTGCTCGCGCACGAGCTGCACCAGCTCGGCGCGCAGCTCGTCGCCGTCCCGTTCGACACCGGACTTGAGCACGACGAACCCGCGCGGGATCTGGCCCTTCATCGGGTCCGCGACGCCGATCACGGCGCACTCGGCCACGTCGGGATGCGAGGCGAGGACCTCCTCCATCCCGCCCGTGGACAGCCGGTGGCCGGCCACGTTGATCACGTCGTCGGTGCGGCCCATGACGTAGACGTAGCCCTGCGCGTCGATCCGTCCGCCGTCGCCGGTGAGGTAGTAGCCCGGGAAGGCCGACATGTAGGAGCTGACGAACCGCTCGTCGTCGTTCCAGAGCGTGGGCAGGGCGCCGGGCGGCATCGGCAGCTTGACGACGATGGCGCCGTCGGTGCCGGCCTCCACGGGCCTGCCCGCCGCGTCGAGCACCTGCACGTCCCAGCCGGGCAGCGGCACCGTCGGCGAGCCGGGCTTCACCGGCAGCAGCTCGATGCCGGCGGGGTTGGCCACGATCGGCCAACCCGTCTCGGTCTGCCACCAGTGGTCGATCACCGGGATCTCCAGCAGCTCCTGCGCCCAGCGCAAAGTCTCGGGATCGAGGCGCTCGCCGGCGAGGAACAGGTACTCCAGCGAGGAGAGGTCGTACTTCTGCGCGTACTCCCCGCGGGGGTCCTCCTTCTTGATCGCCCGGAACGCGGTCGGCGCGGTGAACAGGCTCTTCACCTTGTGCTCCTGCACGACCCGCCAGAACTGCCCGGCGTCGGGGGTGCCGACGGGCTTGCCCTCGTAGAGCACGGAGGTGGCCCCGACCAGCAGCGGCGCGTAGACGATGTAGGAGTGGCCGACGACCCACCCGACGTCGGACGCGGTGAAGATCGTCTCGCCGGGGCCCACGGCGTAGACCGACGGCATCGACCAGTTCAGCGCCACCGCGTGGCCGCCGCTGTCGCGCACGACGCCCTTCGGCTTCCCGGTGGTCCCGGACGTGTAGAGGATGTAGAGCGGGTCGGTGGCCTTGACCGGGACGCAGTCGGCCGGGGTCGCGTCCGCGGCGGCGGTGGCCCAGTCGATGTCGTTCGGGCCCATCTCGGCCTCGGCCTGGGGCCGCTGCAGGATCACGCACGCCGACGGCTTGTGCTCCGCGAGCTCGATGGCCTTGTCCAGCAGCGGCTTGTAGGCGATCACCCGCTGGCCCTCGATGCCGCAGGACGCCGACACGATCACCGTCGGGGCGGCGTCGTCGATGCGGACGGCCAGCTCCTTCGGGGCGAACCCGCCGAACACCACCGAGTGCACGGCCCCGATCCGCGCGCACGCGAGCATCGCGACGACGGCCTCGGGCACCATCGGCATGTAGATGACCACGCGGTCGCCGCGCCCCACGCCCTGCGCCGCGAGCACCCCGGCGAACACGGCGACCTCGTCGCGCAGCTGCGCGTAGGTGTACGTGCGCTGGGAGCCCGTCACGGGGGAGTCGTAGACCAGCGCGGCCTGCTCGCCGCGCCCGCCCTCGACGTGCCGGTCCAGCGCGTTGTGGCAGACGTTCAGCTCCCCGTCGGGGAACCACCGGTAGAACGGCGGGTTCGACGCGTCGAGCGCGCGGGTGGGGGCCACGTGCCAGTCGATGGACTCCGCGGCCTTCAGCCAGAACGCCTCGGGGTTGTCGACACTGGCCTGGAAGACGTCGTCGTAGTCAGCCACGGGGCGACCTTAGGGCGAATCGGGGCGGCGGGGCAGGGTCTGTCGTACTGCCACCTGCCTGGGTGGTCAGGACGTCCCCCGTCCGTGTGTACGGACCGTGAGCGATGAACACAACGTAGCGTCACCACCCGATCGGCGCACTCACGATGGAGGCGCGTCCGTCGTTCCACTCACTGTAGTGATTCGCCTACTGCCTGTTCGTGGATCTTCGCAGTCACGTTCGCGGTCGGACCGGCGATGGGAGGGCACGGGCGATCGGCGCCCGTGGGGACGAGGGGACGGCAGCGGTGGCGGTCTGGACATCGGGCGTCGGGTACGCGCCGTGGACGCGCACGGTTCCGGTGCCGTCCGCGCCCCCGGGGCTCCGTCGCCACACCCCGGTCCTGGCCGCCGCGACGGCACTCATCGCGGCGCTGGGGCTGATGGTCGCGCTGCACGGCGGGCCGGCCGGTGTTCCCACGGCGCCCGCGGCCGCGCCCGTCGACGTCTGCGCGCCCGGCTGGGTCACGGGCTGGCAGGCTGCGGCACAGCCGGCACCTGCGCCCGCGGGTCTGGCCGGGTCGACGCTGCGGATGATCGTGCACCCGCAGGTGACGGGCTCCCGGGTGCGCGTGCGGCTGTCCAACGCCTACGGCGCCACGCCGCTGGTGCTCGCGTCGGCGTCGGCGGCGCGCTCGGACGGTGCGGCGCCGGTGCCCGGCGCGTCGCAGCCGGTCGCGTTCCACGGCCTGGCCGGGGTCGTCGTGCCACCGGGCGGGGAGGTGCTGAGCGACCCCGTGCCGGTGGTGGCGGAGGTCGGGGTGCCGCTGGCCGTCAGTCTCGCGGTCACGGCCGCACCGGCGGTGGCCACGCAGCACACGGTGGCGCTGCAGACGTCCTACATCGGGCAGTCCCCCGTCTCGTCCTGGCTCTTCCTCACCGGCGTCGACGTGCTCGCGCCCCGGCCGGAGAACGCCGTGGTGGCGGTCGGCGACTCGATCACCGACGGCGTCGGCAGCGGCGAGGACGCGAACGACCGCTGGTCCGACGCACTGGCGGCGCGGCTGACCGCGGCGGGCGGCGCCGCCGACATGGCCGTGCTCAACGCGGGCATCTCCCGCAACGAGCTGCTGGCCGGCAGCGCCGACGACGGCGACACCCCGCTGCAGCGCTTCGACCGGGATGTCGCCGCGGCGGCCGGCGCCACCGACGTCGTGCTGCACATCGGCACCAACGACATCGCGGCCGGCCAGGGGGCCGACGCGATCGTCGGCGGGATGAAGCAGTTCGCCGAGCGCACCCACGCGGCCGGCAGGCGGATCTTCCTCACCACGATCACGCCCTCGACGAACGGCGCGCACGGCACCCCCACGGCCACCGCCGTCCGCGACGCGGTGAACGCCTGGGTGCTGGCCCACGGCCGCGACTACGCCGATGGGGTCTTCGACTTCGCCGCCGCCGTCGCCGACCCGGCGCGTCCCACCCGCCTGGCGCCCGCGTTCGACTCGGGCGACGGGCTGCACCTCTCGCCCGCCGGGTACCGCGCGCTGGCCGCGGCGGTGGACCTGCCAGGGTTGACCGGCAGCCCCTGCCTGGCCGACACCTCACCCGCCCGGGTGGTCGTCAGCGCCGACTGAAGCTATACATCTGTACAGCAAGCTGTACGAATGTATAGCCTGTCGTCGTGCCGCCCGACGACCTGACCGCCCGCGCCCGGATCCGCGACGCTTCCATGGCCGTGTTCGCCGAACGCGGGGTGGCGGGCGCCACCATCCGCGGCATCGCCGACCGGGCCGGTGTCTCGCCCGCGCTGGTGCAGCACCACTTCGGCACGAAGGACGGCCTCCGCGCGGCCTGCGACGCCCACGTCCTGGAGTACCTGCGCGGCGAGACGAAGGCAGGGCTCGACGACGGGCGGATCGGCGAGTCGGGCTACGTCGCGGAGGTCTACGCGTCGGCCCCGCCGCTGATGCGCTACCTCGCCCGCGCGCTGGTCGACGGCTCGCCCGCCGCCGCGGAGGTGTTCGACGAGATGGTCGGCCTCACCGAGGCCCACCTCGCCGACCGGCCCGGCCTCTCGGATCCGCACACCCGCGCCGTCGTCTACACGGCGATGAAGCTGGGCGTCACGGTCCTGCACGAGCACGTGTCCCGCGCGCTGGGCGAGGACGTGTTCGGGCCGTCCGCCGCGCCCCGCGTCGGCCGCGCGACGCTCGACATCACCGCCCCCGGGATGCTGCCGGACGGGCTCGCCGAGCGGGCGCGCGCGGGGCTCGACGCCTTCGAAGGAGAGCGGTCATGAACAGTCCCGTCGTCACCCGGGGTCTGGTGAAGACCTTCGGGCACGTCCACGCCCTGGACGGCCTGGACCTCGAGGTGCACGCGGGGGAGGTGCACGGCTTCCTCGGCCCCAACGGCGCCGGCAAGACCACCACCATCCGGATCCTGCTCGGCCTGCTGCGGGCGACATCGGGTCACGTCGAGATGTTCGGCGGTGACCCCTGGGCCGACGCGACGGCCCTGCACCGCCGGCTCGCCTACGTGCCCGGCGACGTCACGCTGTGGCCCTCGCTCACCGGGGGCGAGGTGATCGATCTGCTCGGGCGGCTCCGCGGCGGGGCCGATCCGGCCCGCCGGGCCGAGCTGCTGGAGCGGTTCGAGCTGGACCCGCAGAAGCGCTGCCGCACCTACTCCAAGGGCAACCGGCAGAAGGTGGCGCTGGTGGCCGCGCTGGCCTCGGACGCCGACCTGCTCGTGCTCGACGAGCCGACCTCGGGCCTGGACCCGTTGATGGAGGCGGAGTTCGGGCGGGCCGTGGCCCAGGAGCGCGACCGCGGACGCACGGTGCTGCTGTCGAGCCACATCCTGTCGGAGGTGGAGACGCTGTGCGACCGCGTGAGCATCGTCCGCGCCGGCCGCACGGTCGAGTCGGCGACGCTGCCGGAGCTGCGACGGTCCCGGCGCACGGTGGTCACCGCGGAGCTGGCCGGCCCGCCGCGGGGGCTGGAGACGCTCGACGGCCTGCACGACCTGGAGGTCCACGGCACGTTCGTGTCCTGTCGTGTCGATCCCGGCCGGCTCGACGCCGTGCTGCACGCGCTCACCGGGGCCGGGGTGCTCAGCCTCACCAGCCGGCCGCCGTCGTTGGAGGAGCTGTTCCTGGCGCACTACCGCGAGGAGGTGGCGGTATGAACGAGCTGGCGCGGCTGATCCTGCGCCGGGACAGAGTGTCCCTGGTCGTGTGGATCGTGCTGTCGGCGCTGCTCCCGGTCGGGGTGGCCGCCGGTTCGGCGGGGGCCTATCCGGACCAGGCCACGCGGGACGCGTTCGCGGCGGGGGTCGCCTCGAACCCGGCCGAGCTCGCCACCCGGGGGCCGGTGTTCGCCGCCTCGGTCGGCGGCCTCACCGCGTGGACGGTGGCCGCGTCCGGCGCCGTCATCGTCGGGGGGCTGGTCAGCGTGCTGTTCGTCGTGCGCTGGACGCGCGCGGAGGAGCAGGCCGGGCGGCGCGAGCTGCTGGGCTCCACGGTGCTCGACCGCCAGGCGCCCCTGGCGTCGGCGCTGGTGGTGGCCACCGCGGCGAACCTGGCGATCGGGGTGCTGGTGGCGGCGCTCCTGGTCGCCTACGGGCTCCCCGCTGTGGGGTCGGTCGCCCTCGGGCTCGACTACCTCGTGGCCGGTGTGCTGTTCGCGACGGTCGGGGCGGTGGGGGCGCAGCTCGTCGAGTCCGCGGGCGGGGCCCGGGCGATCGCGCTGGTGGTGCTCGGCGCCGCGTTCGCGGTCTCGGCCGTGGGCGAGGTCGGCCGCTCCTGGCTGGTCTGGGCCACGCCGTTCGGCTGGGCGCGGCGGGTGCAGGCGTTCGCGGGGGAGCGGTGGTGGGTGCTGCTGCTGTTCGTCGCGCCCGCGGTGCTGCTGGCGGCGGCCGCGTTCGCGCTCTCGGCCCGTCGTGACGTCGGGGCCGGGCTGCTGCCGGCCCGCTCGGGACCGGCCGTCGCCGGTCCGCGGTTGCGCAGCCCGCTCGCGCTGGCCTGGCGGCTGCACCGCGGCGCCGTGTGGGGGTGGGCCGCCGGCCTGACGGCGCTCGGCCTGCTGCTGGGCTCGGCGATGCGGTCGCTGGGCAGCCAGCTCGACACGCCGGCGTTCCGGGCGCTCGGCGCCGCGCTCGGCGGCGGGGACCCGGCGGAGGTGTTCTTCCGGTTCGTGCTCTACGTGCTGGCCCAGGTGGTGGCGGCCTCCGCGATCGCGGCGGTGCTCCGGATGCGCCAGCAGGAGACCGACGGGCTCGCCGACGTCGTGCTCGCCGGCCCCGTGGCCCGGGTGCGGTGGGCGCTCGGCCACCTGGCGGTGACGGCCGCCGGCGTCGTCCTCGCGCTGGCCGGCCTCGGAATCGGCGCCGGTGTGGCGTACGGCACACCACTCTCCGTGCTCGGTTCGACGCTCGCGTACCTGCCCGCGTGTCTGCTCTTCGCGGCCGTCGCGGTGGCGCTGTACGGCTGGGCGCCGCGCCTGGCCGCGCCCGTGGCCTGGTCCCTGCTGGGTGCGGCGCTCGTGCTGGACCTGCTCGGGGAGTTCCGGGTGGTGGACCGGGCGGTGCTGGCGCTCTCACCGTTCGTCAGGACGCTGACACCGCTGACGGCCGGCTCCGGTCTGGCGGTGGCGCTCACCGGTCTCGCGGTGGTGGCCGTGGCGCTCGCGGCGGCGGGCCTGACCGGCCTGCGTCGCCGCGACCTCGTCTAACGGCGACCGAGCCGGCGCAGGCTGCGGCGGCGGGGCTCGTCGTCCTCGACGACGGGGAGCGGGCCGGTGGGGGTGTCCTCGCGGTCGAGCCGGTCGATCACCCAGTCGACGGCGAGCGCGCCGGGCGAGACCCCCCGCTCCTGCGCGATCCGGCGCAGCTGCTCGATGCGCAGGGCCGGCAGGCGCAGCTGGAAGACCTGTGCGGACCCGAAACGGCCGGTCAGCTCGGTGGCGTGCTCCTCGCCACCGGGGGCGAGGGCGGCCAGGTAGGAGTCGAGATGGGTGTCCTCGTCCAGCGCCGCGTCCGCGAACCCGCCCCCGGGGGGACCGGGCGGCGCCGCCGGTGAACGGTGGCGGGAGCGTCGCGACTCGGGAGGGAGGGCCATCGGCCCAGGGTACGACCGGGCCCGGGGAGGCTGGACTCAGCCGGCGAGCCCGAAGCCCGCCGCGTCGAGTGCGCTGGCGATCTCGGAGCGGTCGACCTCGCGGTCGGCGAGCACCGTGACGGCACCGGTCTCGAGCCGCACGTCGACGGCGCTGACGCCGTGGATCTCCCGGACCTCCTCGGTGACCGACATCGCGCAGTGCCGGCACGTCATGCCGGTGACGGTGACCTCGGTGCGGAACGGTGCCTCGACAGACATGGAACCTCCTGCTCGCCTACCCACATCGTGTCACCGGTCCACCCCCGTCCGAACAGCGGCCCGGCGTGTGCGGACAGTGACCGGAGCGGGTCGCCCTCACCCCCGAAGAGGGGTGCGTCACGGGGCGCGGCTAGGTAACGTCTCGGTCACGGCCACGGGGGCCGTTGCGGGTCGTACCAGCCGGGGACCACCTGTCCCGGGCGTGGGTGACGGCCGGACGGGAGGCGTCAGTGAATGGTGTCGGGAGTGTGCGTCGCGAGCTCGGGGACGAGAGGGTGACCACGACCGGGTCCATCCCGGCGCAGAGAACCGCCGCGGACGCCTACCGCGTCTCGGACGACCAGCTCCACCGGGCCCGGCTGGTGGTGGCGAAGAACTCGGCCGACTCCGAGGATCTCCGGCAGCTGCTCGACATGCTCGGGCTGATCTCGGCCAACCCGGACCAGCCCCCGCCCGTCACGCGCTGACCTGCGGTCATGCCGAACGGGGGCCCCGGGTGTGGGCCCCCTGTCCGCCGTGTCGTAGTCTTACGGAGCTCCCAACGGACAGTCGTTGCTGGCGAGGACGGCCCCGGCGGTCCAAGTCCCCATCGTCTAGTGGCCTAGGACTCCGCCCTTTCAAGGCGGCAACGCGGGTTCGAATCCCGTTGGGGGTACGCTCCATCAGTACGGTAGTTTCCACCAAGCAAGGCCCAGTGGCGCAGTTGGTTAGCGCGTCGCCCTGTCACGGCGAAGGTCGCGGGTTCGAGTCCCGTCTGGGTCGCTCCACCAGGTGTCCGACATACGTCGGCCCGGCCAGGTAGCTCAGTTGGTACGAGCGACCGCCTGAAAAGCGGTAGGTCGGCGGTTCGACCCCGCCCCTGGCCACAGTCGTTCCGAGCGCTCTGCGCCGTCTCTCTCCGTGGTGATGTTTCCCCATCGTCGAGCCTTCTGCCGCTGCCCGCGTCAACGTTGCTGTTCACCGCTTCGGCGTTGCGCAGCGCGTTCGTTCCGGTCGCCCTCCGGTTACGATTCCCCCCGGATGGGGGACACGTGCGCGGAGGAACATCCAAATTGAGACGGGCCAGGGGGACACGGGGGCAGCCGACTAGGCCGATCGGATCACGCCGATGGGCTGTCTGGTCGTTGCCGCGAAGTGTGCTGCTGGTCGTCGTCCTCGTCGAGCTCCTCGCCGCCGCCGCCCTCGCCGCCGGCGTGGGTGCGGTCGCCGGATCCCTGCCCTCCCAGTGGGTCTGGATCGTCGTGGTCCTGCTCGCCTGCGGCACCATCAGCACCGAGGCCTCGCTGGGCGTCGAAAGGCTGCGCCGCCGCACCGACGAGACCCCCCACATCGACCTCAGCTCCGTGTGGGCGCTCGCCGCGGCGATCCTGCTCCCCGGCGTCGTCGCCAGCGCGCTCGTCGCGGTCCTCTTCGTGCACATCTACCTGCGGATCTGGCGCCGTTCCGGCGTGCCGCCCCACCGGTTCCTGTTCAGCGTGGCCACGGTCGTGCTCGCCGTGCAGACGGCCTCCGCCGTGGTCCACGGCCTGACCGACGGCGAACCGTTCGGCAGCGGCTCCGGGCTCCTCGCGGTCCTGCTCGCGCTGATCGCCTACGCCGTGGTCAACATGGCCCTGATCGCCGGTGTGATCGTCCTGAGCGGCCCGACGCGGAACCTCAGCACCTTCCTCCAGGTGGTCTCCCACGGCGACGAGGCGGTGCTCGAGTTCGCCACGCTGTCCATGGGCGTCCTCGTGGCCGGGGCCACGGCGTCGTTCGGGGCGCCGTACGCCGTCCTCGTCCTCCCGCCGCTCATCGTGCTGCACCGCACCGTGCTGGTGCGGCAGTTCGAGGAGGCGGCCAGCACCGACAGCAAGACCGGCCTGCTCAACGCCGCCACCTGGCACGTCCAGGCGGGGCGGGAGATGCGCCGGGCGGAGCGCGGCCGCACGCAGGCCACCGTCCTGGTGCTCGATCTCGACCACTTCAAGCTCATCAACGACCGGTACGGGCACCTCGTCGGCGACCAGGTGCTCGCCGCGGTGGCCGCCGCCGTCCGGGCGGAGGTCCGCGACGACGACATCGTCGGCCGCTTCGGCGGCGAGGAGTTCGTCGTGTTGCTGCGCGGGTCCGACGGCGCCCCCGGCGGGGCACGGGAGGCGGCGGAGGTCGTCGCCGAACGGATCCGGCTCCGGGTGGCCGGGCTGCGCGTGGCGGTCCCCGGCTCGCGCGACTCGGTGGTCGTCGAGGGGCTCACCGTCTCCATCGGCGGCGCCACGCTCCCGCTCGACGGCACGGGGCTCGGCGAGCTGCTCGAGGTGGCCGACGCGGCGATGTACGACGCCAAGCACGCGGGGCGCAACCGCATCCGGATGGGCGTGGGCAGCGGGCGGTCGGCCGACGAGGGCTGACCCTTGTCGTCCGCGGGCCCGCGGCGTGGCACGATCGATCGTGACCGATGCGCGCCACCAGGAGGGGACGATGTCCGTGACCCCCGTGATCCCCGCGACCCGCCGCGTCGGGCGGCGCCCGGTCACGTCGCGCTCGGAGATCGAGCACATCGCGCTGGACCTGTTCACCCACAACGGCTTCGACACCACCACGGTGGACGACATCGCGGCGGCCGCCGGCATCGGCCGCCGCACGGTGTTCCGCTACTACGCCTCGAAGAACGACATCCCGTGGGGAGCGTTCGACGAGCAGCTCGACCGGATGCGGGCCACGTTCGCCGGCCTGTCCGGGGATCTCCCGGTGATGGCCGCCGTCCGCGTCGCGGTGCTCGAGTTCAACGACGTGGCCCCCGCGGAACAGCCGTGGCACCGCAGGAGGCTCCGGCTCATCCTGGACACGCCCGCCCTCCAGGCCCACTCCACGCTCCGCTACGCCGCGTGGCGTCAGG
Source organism: Pseudonocardia sp. 73-21 (assembly GCF_001899645.1). Lineage (GTDB taxonomy): Bacteria > Actinomycetota > Actinomycetes > Mycobacteriales > Pseudonocardiaceae > Pseudonocardia. The sequence goes on from NZ_MKVV01000024.1 coordinate 137,254, forward strand.
TGGTGGCCGACTACGCGGCGGCCCGGCTGGGCCTGTCCCCGGACGACCTGGTGCCGCAGTCCATCGGCCACGCGAGTCTCGGGGTGGCGCTCGCCGCCTACGAGCGATGGCTGCGCGCGGAGTCGGGGGAGCTGCGGGACCTGCTCGACACCGTCTTCTGCGCCCTCGAACGGGGGCTCGTCGAGTCCTGACGGAGAGGGGCCGGCGGAGGGGTTCTCCGCCGGCCTGTCCTCCTACGGAGTCGGCACGCCGACGCCCGGCACGGTCACACCGGGCACGGTGACGCCCCCCGCTCCCGGAGCCGTGACGCCCGGGGCGGGCACGGCCGGAGCCGGCACGCCGGGAAGGCCCGGGGCGGGCACGGCGGCACCGGGGTCGGGGAGAGCCGGCGTCGGGACGACGGCGCCGGGGCCGGGGAGAGTCGGCGTCGGGACGACGGCGCCGGGGCCGGGCAGGGCCGGAGCCGCCGGATCACCGGGCGTCGCCGGAGCGGCCGGTACGCACGGGAGAGTGGTCGCCGGAGCGGTGGCCGCGGGGGCGGGCACGTTGGGGGCGGGCACGTCGGGCGTCGGCACGGTCGGCGCCGCGGCGGCCGGGGCCGGTACGGCGGGCACGGCCGGGCACGGCACCGCGGGGGCCGGGACGGCGGGGGCCGGGGTGGGCGGCACGTCCTCCGTGCCCACCGCGCTGGCCGGGAGGGCCGGCGCCGCGGGCAGGGCCGGAGCGGCCGGCACCGCCGGAGCGGCCGGCACCGCCGGCACCGCCGGAACGACGGGTACTGCGGGCAGCGGCACGAGGCCGCCCAGCAGCGAGGGTGCGAGACCCTGGACGGTCACCAGCACGGTGTTGAGGAGCCCTCCGAGCAACGTGGTCGGCACCCCGGGCACCCCGGGCACCACCGGCACCCCCGGCACCGGGAGCGGGGCCGGCAGCTGCGCCGGCAGCACCGCCGCCGTGGTGTTCGCCGCGGGCAGTTCCGCGGCGTCGGCCGCGGTGGCGCCGCAGAGGGTGACCACTGCTCCGGTCGTCACCGCGGCAATCGACAGAGTCACTTTGCGACCCCGCATCGGAGCCTCCCTGGATCGGTGTGGATGGTGTCGGGGGAATGATGCGGCGCGCCCATTTCCGGCACCAGGTTCCGCAAGGGCCGTGCGATGCCGACACGGCGCCGCGTATGCGACGAACGGTGACCACAACCCGTCGCATGCTCGGAACGGGCGTCCCCCGGAGCGGTGGTCCCGCGATGCCGTCACCCAGGCGCGCCGCGACGCGCTCGGGCGGGGGATGGAACGTCGGTGGCGGCGTCACCCGACGGCGTGGGACTTGGCCGTCCCTACCCGGTCGGGGACCCATCTCACCGTCCGTGCTGCTCACGGCGGTGATTTCTCACCCTCGGTAGCAGGCCGTGAGGGTGCACCGCTCGTCGCGCCGGGCCCGCAGCTCGGCGTGGCCCCGTGATAGGTTCGCCGCGGTTGCAGTCGTGTCTTCCTCGATCGTTGTGAAGCGTCCGTGGAGAGTGACGGTGGGCTTCACAGGCGTCGGGGAGTTCGTCTCTGCGCGCGTCGGTGTTCCCGTGCAGCCCCTTGTCGGCACAGTGCCGGCAGGGTCCGCTTCACGTGTATGGAGAACAGGTATGCCGCAGGGCACCGTCAAGTGGTTCAACGCCGAGAAGGGCTTCGGCTTCATCGCCACCGACGACAACGGTCCGGACGTCTTCGTCCACTACTCGGCCATCCAGTCGGACGGCTTCCGCAGCCTCGATGAGAACCAGCGGGTCGAGTTCGAGTCGAGCCAGGGCGCCAAGGGCCCGCAGGCCGACACGGTCCGCCCCATCTGAGTTCCGCCTCAGAGCTCAGCTTCACCGCAGCCGGTGATCCCCTCGGGGGTCGCCGGCTGCGGCCGTTCACCGGCTCTTCAGCCAGGTGACCGTGCGCGCGAGGCCCTCGTCGATCCCGGCCGGCCGATACCCCAGCGCCCGGGCGCCCGCGTCGTCGACGCGCACCGGCGGGAACCCGCCGTAGACCTCCGACCGGCGGGCGAACGTGCCGGCGTCCGGGCCCAGCACGGACCCGGGCGGCAGGGCCCGCACCCTCCTCCCGCCCGTCAGGTCGGCGAAAGCGTGCAACACCCGGCGGTAGGACGCGGCCTCCCCGCACAGGAGGTAGCGCCGTCCGGGCTCGCCGTTCTCGAGCGCCAGCAGGGTGCCGGCGGCGACGTCCTCGGCGAGCACCCACGACACCGTTGCGTCCACCACCTCGGCGACCTCGCCGCTCGCGGCGGCGAGCAGCAGCCCGGTGTAGGAGCGGGGCCCGAGCGGGCTGGGACCGTAGACACAGCCCGGGCTGACGATCCGCACGTCGAGGTCGTCGGCCGCCAGCACGATCTCCTCGGCCGCCGCCTTCGACGCGGAGTACGGGTCGGTGAGGGCGCGCGGCGCGACGGGCTCCTCGGCCATCAGACCGGTGGCGTCCATGAGCGCGGCCCCCGTGCCGGTGTGGACGAACCGGGGCACACCCGCCGCCCGGGCCGCCGCCAGCACCGCCCGGGTGCCCTCGACGTTGACGCGCCGGATCTCGTCCGGGGTCCCGCCGACCGTCCCGGCCAGATGGAGCACCGCGGCTGCGCCGTCCGCGGCCCGGCGGAGACCCTCGGCGTCGTCCAGATCGGCGACCACCAGCTCGACGCCCGACGGCAGCAGCGCGGCGGCCCGGGCCCGGTCGCGCACCACCGCCCGCACCGCGTACCCCTCATGGACGAGGAGGTGGACGAGCACGGTGCCCAGGTAGCCGGTGGCGCCGGTGGTCATCAGCATTCGTCGATCCTGCCAGCCGCTGGGCGTGAACCGAATGCGCGACGACCGGTCATCGGCACGGATGGAGCAGCCGCCGACCCACCGTCATGTTCCGGTCACCCGCTGCACGTGCCTCGGCGGCCGCCCGACCGGGGGCCCTCGAGGGGGTCGATCCCGCTCGTCTCGGTGCCGGGTGCGGTCGCCGCGTGCCTCTGGTCGTTCCGCACCCGACCCGGCACTGTGAGTGTTGAGGAACACAGCAGGTCGAAGAAATTTCTGTACTGGAGGTTGTTGGGATGTCGGGCTGGGACAGCTACCGCGCGGTGTACGGCGCGGAGCTTCGTGCGGCGGCACACGAGTTCGAGGACCACGGCTGGTCCGTGGCCGGGCAGACCGCCACCACGCTGCTGCTGATCACCGGCCGGGCGCTGGACGTCCTCGAGGTGCCCGCCGTCACCGGTCGGGAGATCTGCGCCCAGCTGCGCGACACCGGCCGGGTCGTCCCCGTGGCCGCCACCGACTCCGGCACCTGGTGGTTCCCCGTGAGCGCCGGCGCGGAGCTGCCGGTCGAGCTCGCCGCCGCCGGGGGCGTCGTGCTGCACGGCGCCGGGGACGCGGTGCTCGCGCCGCCGTCGCAGGTGCCCGACGGCTGGGTGCACTGGCGGGTCTCGCCCGCGCTGGTCGGTTACCGCGTGCCGCCCGCCGATGTCGTCCTCCATGCCGCTGTCGACGCCGTTCGACAGCACTCCGCCCACGACCCGCACCCGGGCGCCCAGCGGCCCGCCGGCGCGACGGTGGCGGCGATGCGGTCCTAGCGGACCGCGACCCGGGCTCCGGCTCGGTCCTCGCTGCTGCAGCCGTCGCGCTGCGCCGAGGACCCCGGTGCCCGGTGGTGCGGCGCGGCGTGAGGTTTCCCGGACGCGGCCGCACCACCACAACATGGCCGGGGTCGGTGGATCACCACCGACCCCGGCCAGAACACACGACGGCACCGCGGGAGCCGAGTACCTCCCGATGCCGTGGGGGCAATCACGACTCCGGGAGGCACTGCCCCCGACCGGAGTGGACCCGAAGAACACGTCCACCGGCAGCCGGGCACCGTGGTTCGGGCTGCCCGTCCCCTCCGCCGCGGGGCAGCGGTGGAGAAGCCGAACATGCGATCCGAACACCTCGCATTCGCGGGGACGGGCACTATGGGTTCGTGCAGACTTCGCAGTCCCCCCGATCGGACGCGTCCGGCGACGCGGACACAGGGCCGATCGGTGTCGTTCCGCCCCGCACTCGTCCGGTCGTGGAGGTCGGGCTCGGGTTCGGTCACGTCGACTCCACCACCCGGGCTAACGACCTCCGGAAGATGAAGCGGCTCGCCACCGGACTGCTGCTTGTGGCCACCGCCATCTTCCTGGTCTCACGCTGGTGGGAGGTGAACGACGGCCCCACCTGGATCGGCTACGTCCGGGCGATGGCCGAGGCCGGCATGGTGGGAGCGCTCGCCGACTGGTTCGCGGTCACCGCGCTCTTCCGGCATCCCCTCGGGATCCCGATCCCGCACACGGCGATCATCCCGAGGAAGAAGGACATGATCGGCGACAGCCTCGGCGACTTCGTCGGGGAGAACTTCCTGTCCGAGGACGTGGTGCGCGACAAGCTCGCCCGCGTCGAGGTGTCGTCGCGGGTGGGGGCGTGGATCGGCCAGGAGGCCAACGCCGACCGCATCACCGCCGAGCTCGCCACGGCCGCCCGGGGCGTCGTCACCGTGCTGCGCGACGAGGACGTCCAGGACGTCATCGAGCAGGTGCTCGTGCGCAAGCTGATGGAGAAGCCGATCGGGCCTCCGCTGGGTACCGTGCTCGAGGGCGTGCTGGCCGACGGGGCGCACCACCGCATGGTCGACCTGGTGTGCGACCGCGCCTACGACTGGGTGGTGGCCAACCAGGAGATGGTGCTGCGGATCGTGCACGAGCGGGCGCCGTCGTGGTCGCCGCGGTTCGTCGACGACCTCATCGCCGACAAGCTGTTCCTCGAGGTGCAGAACTTCGCGTGGGCGGTGAAGACCGACCCCGAGCACCCGCTGCGCAAGGCGATCGACACGTTCCTCGTCGAGTTCGCCACCGACCTGCAGCGCGACCCCGACACCATCGAGCGGGCGGAGCGCATCAAGCAGCAGATCGTGGCCCATCCCGAGGTGCAGAGGTTCATCGGCCAGGCGTGGGGCACGGTCAAGGGCCTCATCCTCGACGCGGCGGCCGACCCCTCCAGCGCCCTGCGCACCCGCGTGCGCGACGGACTCGTGTCGTTCGGCACCCGGCTGAGCACCGACGCGGAGCTGCGCGGCAAGCTCGACGGCTGGCTCGCCGACGCGGCCGGCTACGTCGTGCGCCACTACCGGGGCGAGATCACCACGCTGATCACCGACACCGTCTCGCGCTGGGACGCCGAGGAGACCTCCCGCAAGGTGGAGCTCCAGGTGGGCCGCGACCTGCAGTTCATCCGCATCAACGGCACGGTGGTGGGCGCGCTGGCCGGGCTCGTGATCTACACGGTGGGGCAGGTGGCCTTCGGGGGGTGACCCTTCCGGGGTGAAACTGTCGGTGTTCGGCTCTAGGTTGCGGGCATGGGAATGACGGCGGTGGGGCAGCGGCCCCCGGCCCGGCCGCACGGCCCCACCCGGCCGCGGCCGGGCCCGGGTCCCCGTGGGCAGCGGCTCACACCGGGCGGTACGCGCTGAACAGCACCTGACCGGGCGCCCGCGTCACGGCCACGTCCACCAGACCGGCGCGTCCCAGCCGGCCGGGCAGCGTCGCGGGGTCCACCACCGTCATGGTGTCGCCGATGTGCAGGAACCGGAACCGCAGGCTCGGTTGGCTGTCCAGCCCCGCGAAGACCCCGCCCGGGCGCAGCACGCGGGCGGCCTCGGCGAACAGCGCGTCCTGCTGCTGCGCCGACGGCACGTGGTGCAGCATCGTGAAGCAGACCACCGCGGAGAACCGCCCGTCCGGGAACGGCAGCGCGGCGCCGTCGCCCAGTACCACGTCCACGCGGTCGCCGAACTCGGCCCGCAGCCGCTCCACCGAGGCCGGGTCGATCTCCACGCAGGTCAGGGCGGGCAGGTGGTCCACCATCGCCCGGGTCGTGGCCCCGAAGCCGGGGCCGATCTCGAGCACGTCGTCGCCCAGCGGCGTGCCCGCGAGGAAGCCGGGCATGCGGTCCCGCACGGCGGCGGCCCACTTCGGCGAGCTGCAGATCCGGCGGTGGATCAGGTTCATCGGCATGCGTCGACCGTAGGGTGGCGGCTTCACGCGCGGAGGACGGATCATGTCGTCTGACGGTCAGGGGCCGATCGCCGTCGGGTCCCTCCCGATGAACGCGGGCTGGTGGTTCGGCGAGCACGTCCAGCCGGAGCGGCGGGTGGCCCGCCGCGTCGGCTACGCGACGCCGAGCGCGTTCGTCGCCGCGTTCCGGCGGACGGTGGGGATGGCTCCGGGCCGCCACCTCGGCCTCTAGAAGGCCCCTCCGACAGCGAGGCCGAGCCCGGCCGCGCCGAGCCCGGCCACCACCGAGCCCACCGCGTTGAACGTCGCGAGCAGTGCGCTCCGGCCCGAGGCCAGCTGCACCGTCTCGTAGCCGAACGTCGAGTACGTGGTGAGCGCGCCGCAGAAGCCCGTACCCACGAGCGCGATCACGGCGGGGGAGGACGTCGCGCCGAACACCAGCCCCAGCACGAACGAGCCCACGACGTTGACGGTGAACGTGCCCCACGGGAAGCCGGTGTCGTGGCGCGACTGCACGAGCCGGTCCGTGGCGTAGCGCAGCGGCGCGCCGACCGCCGCGCCCAGCACCACCAGCAGCGGGATCACCGGTGCACCGCCCGCGCGAGCCGGATGCCCGCCCACGTGGCGAGCACCGCGGCGGCGAGCGTGCCGGCGATGTAGGCGGCGGCCGTGCCGACGCGCCCGGTGGCCAGGAGCTGCTCGGAGTCCACGGCGTAGGTCGAGAACGTGGTGAACCCGCCCAGGAACCCCGTGACGACGAACGGCCGCACCAGCGGATGGGCCTGCCGCCACTCGGTGATCACGACGATCAGCGCCCCGATGAGCAGGCAGCCGACCACGTTGATCAGGAACGTGCCGAGCGGGAACGCGCCGGTGCCGTGCGGCAGGGCGAGGCCGACGCCGTAGCGGGCCAGCGCGCCGATCGCGCCACCCGCAGCGATCACCGCGAACACCCGCCCCTGCCCGGAGAGGGGTTCGAGCAGCCGCGGCGGTGGGACGACGACGTCGTCCTCGCCGCTGGATGGGAGGGCGTCGGCCATGGCCCGGAATCTACTCGGGGAGATCCACTCCGGCCGGTCGCCAGCCGTAGTGATGTCGCAGCAGCCGCTGCAGGAGCGCCTCGAGCTGGGCGCGTTCGTCGGCCGACAACGGCTCCATCAGCGCGTCCTGCGCGCGGTTGACCACCTCGTCGAGGGCGTGCAGGGCCTCGACGCCCTCCGGCGTGATCCGGATGGCGTTGCGCCTGCGGTCGCGCTCGTCGGGGGCGCGGACGGCCAGCCCGTCGCGTTCGAGCTCGTTGAGGGCGCCCACGATGTCGCTGCGGTCGATGCCGAGCCTGCGGCTCAGGTCCGCCTGGCTGAGGGGGCCGAACTCCTCGATGCCGGCCAGCACGCCGTAGTTCCGCTTGGCCCCGGGACGTCCGAAGGCGTCCCCGACCAGCTTGTTGGCCCGGCTCGCCGCCTGGTTGAGCAGCCACGACGGGAGCGCCCACATCCGTCGCGACGGGATCACCGCCCGCAGGTCGTCGTCCATGGCCCCACCCTAGCTGATCGTTGAACTTCCAACGCTGTTCGGTCTAGCGTTGGAAGTCCAACGACAGGAGCGGGGAATGACCCGGACGGAAGCGATCCCCGCGGCGGTCTGGCGGCTGGCCGTCGTGCTGGCCTTCGGCGGCGTCATGGCGGGGCTGGACACGTCGGTGGTGAACGTCGGGCTCGACGTCACCGGTCGCGACCTCGACGCCTCCCTCGCGTCGGTGCAGTGGGTGCAGAGCGGCTACCTGCTCGCGCTCGCCGCTGCGCTTCCCGTCTGCGGCTGGATCAGCAGGCGGGTCGGGGCCGGTCGGCTGTGGCTGTGGTCGCTGGCGGCGTTCACCGGCACCTCGGCCCTCTGCGCGCTGGCGCCGGGCATCGGCTGGCTCATTGCGTTCCGCGTGCTGCAGGGCGTCGCGGGCGGGTTGCTCGTGCCGTCGGGGATGACGGTGCTCGGGCAGGCTGCAGGCCCGGGCCGGATGGGACGCGTGGTGGCCACGACGAGCGTGCCGGCGATCCTGGCCCCCGCCGTCGGGCCGGTCGTCGGAGCGCTGCTGATCAGCGAGCCCTCCTGGCACTGGCTGTTCCTGGTCAACGTGCCGGCCGGGGTGCTCGGCCTGGTGGTCGGGCTGCGCACCGTGCCGCGGGGGGGCACGACGGGAGCGGGCCGCCTGGACGGGCCGGGGCTCGCCCTGGTGGCCGTCGTGCTGCCGCTGCTGACCTACGCGATCACCGAGGCGGCCGCGTCGCGCACGCTGCTGGCGCCGTCCGTCGCACCGCCGCTGGCGGGCGGGGTGCCCCCGCTGCTCGCGTTCGTCCGCCGTTCGCTGCGCTCGGCGGCCCCGCTGCTGGACCTCCGGCTGTTCCGCAACCGCGGCTACGCGGCGGCGTCGTTCGAGGTGCTGTTCAACGGGGCGGCCCTGTTCGGCGGGCTGATCGTCATGCCGCTGTACTTCCAGCTCCAGCGCCGGGCGGGCATCGTCGAGACCGGGCTGCTGCTCACGGCGTTCAGTCTGGGCGCCGCCGCGACCTTCCCGGTCGCCGGCCGGCTCGCCGACCGCCACGGCGGCGGGATCGTCACGCTCGCGGTCCTGGTCGTCACCACGCTGAGCACCGTCGCGCTCGCGCTGTCGCCCGCCGACGTCGACGTCGTGACGGTCGAGCTGCTCATGGTGGCGCGGGGCATCGGCCTGGCGCTCTCGGGCATGCCGGCCGTCTCGGCGGCCTTCGCCACCGTCAGCGCCCGGCAGCTGCCCGACGCCACCTCGCAGATCACCATCCTGTCGCGCGTCGGCGGGGCGATCGGCGGCGCCGTGTTCGTCGTGATCCTGACCGGCGCGCTGCCCGCCGGCGTCGCCGCCGCCTTCCGGCTCACGTTCTGGTCGCTCACCGCGGCCACGCTCGCCGCGCTGGGGGCGCCACCTGGCTCGTGCGCGAACAGCGCCGGCCGCCACTGAGGAGGGGTCATGACCCGCATCGCCATCGTCATCGGCAGCACCCGTCCCGGCCGGCGGGCCGCCGCCATCGCGCGCTGGGTCGAGAAGGCGGCCGCGCAGCGCGGCGACGCCGAGTACGAGGTCGTCGACCTGGCCGAGCACGTCCTGCCGCATCTCGACGAGCCGGTGCCGGCGGCGCTGAGCGGGGACTACGCCGCGCCGCACACCCGGCGCTGGGCCGAGACGATCGCCGCCTTCGACGGCTACGTGTTCGTGACGCCCGAGTACAACCACTCGACGACGGGTGTCCTCAAGAACGCCATCGACTACCTCTGGCCCTGTCCATCTTCACCGACTTCGACGACACCGAGGTCGCCGCGACACCGCGCCACGGGAGGGAGCTCGACCTCATGCTCGGTCAGGTGGTGGCGTGGGCGCGGGCTCTCGCGCCGCTCCGTGGGGCGTGATGGATGCCACCCCACCTGCGCAAGCAGAGTGCTTGCTGTAGCTAGCAGTCGCGGGTAGCTTGGGAGAGGTCAGCGAGACGGAGGTGAACGAACGTGACGGGCAGCAAGAACGAGAACCCGGTCGGCCAGGCCGTCGAGCTGGTCGAACAGGCCGGTCACGTCGTCGGCCAGGCCGTCAGTGACATCAGCACCGACATCGGCAGCTACATCCGCAGCCAGCGCGAAGGCGCGCAGGTCTCCCTGCGCCAGCTGGCGCGCACCGCCGGTGTCAGCAACCCCTACCTCAGCCAGATCGAGCGCGGGTTGCGCAAACCGTCCGCCGAGATCCTCCAGCAGATCGCGAAGGGCCTGCGGATCTCCGCCGAGGCCCTGTACGTGAAGGCCGGGATCCTGGAGGAGAAGCCGGCGAGCGCCGTCACCGATGCCGTGTTCGCCGATCCGACTTTGACGGAGCGCCAGAAGCAGGTGCTCCTCGACATCTACAACACCTTCCGGCGCGAGAACGCCGCCGGCACCGAACAGGAGTGATTGACATGGCTGTTTCCCTGCCCACCGCCGCGGACGTTCGCAAGGCCCGCGAGCAGGCCGCCCAGAACGTCGCCGAGCAGGCCGAGGTCGCCCGCACGCCGCTGCTGGCCGTTCTCGGCCTCGGCGACTACGCCGTCGCCACGGTCTCCAAGGCCGTCACCGACGCCCGCACCCGCGCCGCCGAGCGTCGCGAGTTCGTGCAGACGCAGGTCTCCGAGCTGCCCAGCCGCCTGAACACCGACGAGCTGCGCAAGCTGGTCGCCGACCTGCGCGAGCAGGCCGAGGCCACCTACGACGGCTTCGCCGAGCGCGGCGAGAAGACCTGGGGCAAGATCCGCAAGCAGCCGCAGGTCAAGCAGGCCATCGCGACGATCGAGACCTACACCGAGCAGCTCGACGCCCGTGTCGACACCTTTGTCGACGAGGCGCACGACGTCGCCGAGAAGGCGCTCGCCACCGTGACGCGGCAGACGCGCTCCACCGGTGAGAAGGTCGCGCAGGGCACGCAGAAGATCGCCGCCGAGGCGGCCGAGGTCGTCTCCGAGGTCGCCAAGGACGCCGGCAAGACCGTCGCCGAGGCCGGCGACGACGCCGCCGCCACGATCAACGCGGTCGGCGACGAGGCGGCCAGCGAGACCCGCAGCGTGGCCCGCAAGACGGCCAACCGCACCGCCCCGAAGACGGCGCCGAAGACCGCCACCCGCAAGCCGGCCGCTCGCCGGACCACCACCAACGGCTCCTGACCGCTCCTCGCACGACACGCACCCCCGAGGCCTCCCGCGCCTCGGGGGTGCTGCCGTGTTCGGGCGTTCACAGGAGCGGGGATGTGCTCGACCCCACCCCGCACGTACTCTGAGTGCGTGAACGTCCTCGAGCACCTCGACGCGCTGGTGTTGTTCGCGATCGGTCTCGCGGCCGCACCGGTCGCGGGGTACGCGTTCGTGCACGCCCTGCGACAGCGGTCCGACGCCTTCACCGCCGTCGGCAAACTGACGAAGAACGCCTGGCTGGGCATCACCGGCGCCGCGATGTTCTTCCTCCTGCTGATCCCCGTCTTCGGCGCGCTCTCGTCGGTCTCCTACGCCGGTTTCTGGGGTGTCGTCGGCGCCTTCCAGGGCCCCGGCAGCAGCATGACGCTGTTCTGGCTGGCCGGTGTGGTGGCCATCAGCGTCTACATCGTCGACGTGAAGCCGGCCATCGTCGGCGTCCAGGGTGGCGGACAGCGCTGGTGACCTGGCCCGTCCTCGGCACCCTGTCGGCGGTGCCCGCGCTGGAGCGCCCCGACCTGCTCGGCAAGCCCGTCGCTCGCGCGCTCGAACTGCTCGACCCGGCCGAGGCCGCCCTCGTCGGCGTCGCGGAGATCGATCCCGACCTGGCCGACACGGCCGCGTTCTGCGAGGCCTACGGGTCCCCACTGGACGGCTCGGCCAACTGCGTGGTCGTCGCCGGGCGCCGGGGTGAGCTCACCAGCTACGCGGCGTGCCTGGTGCTCGCCACCACCCGCGCCGACGTCAACGGCCTGGTCCGCAAGCGCCTGAACGCCCGCAAGGCGTCCTTCGCGCCGATGGACGACGCCGTGTCGCTCACCGGCATGGAGTACGGCGGCATCACGCCGGTCGGCCTGCCCGACGACTGGCCCCTGCTGGTCGACGCGGCCGTCGCCGCCGCCGACGCGGTGGTGATCGGCAGCGGCATCCGCGGCTCGAAGCTGGCCCTCCCCGGGGCGCTGGCCGCGCGACTGGCGCACGCGGAAGTCACCGAGGGCCTCGCCCGTTGAGTCGACCAGGCTCATAGTTCCTGCGTTCGCTCGCAGCGGATTTACTTGAGCACTGGAATGACGTCAACGGTGTAAGCGTTGTCCCGGGCATGACAGAGACGCTGAAGCTGCCGGTGCTTCCGCTCGCCGACTCGGTGGTGCTGCCCGGCATGGTGGTTCCCGTCCGGCTCGACGAGCCGGAGATCCAGGCAGCGGTCGACGCGGGCAACAGCGCCGATCGCAAGGTCATCATCGTTCCCCGCCCCGACGGCAAGTACGCCGCCGTGGGCACGATCGCCGTCCTCGAGCAGGTCGGCAGGCTCCCCAACGGGGAGAAGGCGGCCGTGGTGCGCGGCGAGGGCCGCGCGCAGATCGGGTCCGGAGTCACCGGTCCCGGTGCGGCCCTGTGGGTGGAGGCCACGCCGCTCGACGAGACGGTGTCCGCCCCGGGCAAGGCCGCCGAGCTGGCCAAGGAGTACAAGGCCCTGGTCATCGGCATCCTGCAGCAGCGGGGGGCGTGGCAGGTGGTCGACTCGGTGCAGCAGATCACCGACCCCGGCCAGCTCGCCGACACCGCGGGCTGGGCGTCCTACCTCGACCTGGAGCACAAGTTCCAGCTGCTCGCCGAGGTCGACGTCACGGCGCGGCTGGAGCTGCTGATCGGCTGGACCCGCGAGCACATCGCCGAGCAGGAGGTCACCGAGAAGATCTCGAGCGACGTCCGCGAGGGCATGGAGAAGACCCAGCGCGAGTTCCTGCTGCGCCAGCAGCTGGCCGCCATCCGCAAGGAGCTGGGCGACGACGAGCCGGAAGGTGCCGACGACTACCGCACGCGCGTCGAGGCCGCCGACCTGCCCGAGGACGTCCGCAAGGCCGCCCTCACCGAGGTCGGCAAGATGGAGCGCGCGTCGGACCAGAGCCCCGAGGTGGGCTGGATCCGCACGTGGCTCGACACCGTTCTGGACATCCCCTGGAACGAGACCACCACCGACAACGACGACCTCCGGGCCGCGCGGGCGATCCTCGATGCCGACCACGCCGGCCTCGACGACGTCAAGGAGCGGCTGATCGAGTTCCTGGCCGTCCGGGCCCGTCGTGACCGCAAGGGTCTCGGCACCGTCGGTGGCCGCGGCTCCGGCGCGGTGCTCTCGCTCGTCGGTCCTCCCGGCGTCGGCAAGACGTCGCTGGGGGAGTCCGTGGCGCGGGCCATGGGCCGCAAGTTCGTCCGGGTCGCCCTGGGCGGCGTCCGCGACGAGGCCGAGATCCGCGGCCACCGGCGCACCTACGTCGGCGCGCTGCCCGGCCGGATCGTGCGGGCCATCCGCGAGGCGGGCTCGATGAACCCGGTCGTGCTGCTCGACGAGATCGACAAGGTCGGCAGCGACTACCGCGGTGACCCCACCGCGGCCCTGCTCGAGGTGCTCGACCCGGCGCAGAACCACACGTTCCGCGACCACTACCTCGAGGTCGACCTCGACCTGTCCAACGTGCTGTTCCTGGCCACGGCCAACGCGTTCGACACCATCCCCGGCCCGCTCCTGGACCGCATGGAGGTCGTCACGCTCGACGGCTACACCGAGGCGGAGAAGGTCGCCATCGCGCGCGACCACCTGCTGCCGCGGCAGATCGAGAAGGCCGGCCTGGAGCCGTCCGACGTCGAGTTCTCCGAGGTGGCGCTGGGCATGATCGCGGCCGAGTACACCCGTGAGGCGGGCGTGCGGCAGCTGGAGCGGGGGCTCGCGAAGACCCTGCGCAAGGTGGCCGTGGCGCTCGACTCCGGAGCCGAGACGCCGGTCCACGTCGACGCCGATGCCCTGGTGAAGTACCTGGGCCGGCCGAAGTTCACGCCGGAGTCGGCCGAGCGCACCTCGGTGCCCGGCGTGGCGACGGGGCTCGCGGTCACCGGGGCCGGTGGCGACGTGCTGTTCATCGAGGCCACCGCCATGCCGTCCTCGGAGGGCGAGCCGGGCCTGATCCTCACGGGTCAGCTGGGCGACGTCATGAAGGAGTCGGTGTCGATCGCCCTGTCCTACCTGCGCTCGCGCGGGATGGCCGGCGACCTGGCCTCGCGCAAGCTGCACGTGCACGTCCCCGCGGGCGCGGTGCCGAAGGACGGGCCGAGCGCGGGCGTCACGATGACGACGGCGCTCGCGTCGCTCGCCAGCGGGCGTCCGGTGAAGGCGTCGGTCGGCATGACCGGCGAGGTCACGCTGCAGGGCAAGGTGCTCCCGATCGGCGGGGTCAAGCAGAAGCTGCTGGCCGCGCACCGGGCGGGGCTCACCGACGTGATCATCCCGAAGCGCAACGAGCCCGACCTCGACGACCTGCCGGAGTCGGTGCGCGGTGAGCTGCGGATCCACCCGGTCGCGGACGTGAGCGAGGTGCTGGAGCTGGCCCTGGAGCCGGCCCCGGTGTCCGCCGCGGCCTGACCCCCACAGACGAACGGCACTCTCGTCGGTACCTCTCCGACGAGAGTGCCGTTCGTCGTTGGTGGGCAACCTTGCAGTTACGTAATTGCTTTGTTACGCATCTCGCGTGCTCGTCCTCGCCGCGCTCGCCGAGCCGGTCCGGCGGGAGATCGTCGAGCTGGAGCGCTGGCTGGAGCACGTCCTCCGGCCGCCGTCCGGCCCGGCCTCCCGGCTGGACGCGCTCGACACCGAACTGCGTCGCGGACGTCGCCGGCGTGCCCTGGAGGAGGAGTCCGATGACCGGTCAGCCGGATGACGCGCGGCGGCTCGCGCTGCGCCGCGAGTACCCCGTCGGGCCACAGCGGCCGGGGCAGCCCGGCGCCCCTGCCGGGATGGATCCTCCCGCGTGTCTCGCGATCGCGGCCGGTTCCTGGAAGACCCCTGAGGTGTTCGCCGAGACGTTCTCGGTGCCGCTGCGGTTCCGCCCGACGCGGGTCGGGGGCCACTGCACGGGTGGCGGCAGCCGCCTACCGGAACACGACGGTCTTGTTGCCGTGCACCAGGACGCGGTCCTCGAGGTGCCAGCGCAGGCCGCGGGAGAGCACGAGACGTTCAATGTCGCGGCCGCGGCGCACCATGTCCAGCGCGGTGTCGCCGTGGTCGACGCGGATGACGTCCTGCTCGACGATCGGGCCGGCGTCGAGGTCGGCCGTGACGTAGTGGCAGGTGGCGCCGATCAGCTTGACGCCGCGGGCGTGGGCCTGGTGGTAGGGCCGCGCGCCGACGAACGACGGCAGGAAGCTGTGGTGGATGTTCAGCGCCCGGGCGGCCCAGGCCTCGCACAACTCCGCGGGCAGGATCTGCATGAACCGGGCCAGCACGATCGCGTCCGGCTCGTGCTCCTCCACCCGCTTGCGCAGCTCCGCGAACGCCGCCTCCTTGCCGTCGGCGGGGAACGGCACGTGGTGGAACGGCACCCCGTGGGCGCGGACGACGTCGCCGAGCGTCTCGTGGTTGCCGATCACGGCGTCGAGCTGCACGGGGAGCTCGCCCGCGGTGATGCGGCCGAGCAGGTCGTGCAGGCAGTGCGGTTCCTTGCTGACCAGCAGCACGGCCCGCTTGGGGACGCCGGTGTCGGTGACCTTCCAGCGCGCCTCGGGCCCGATGCCCGCCGCCACGTCGGCGAACCGGCGGCGCAGCTCGTCGGCGTCGAAGGGAAGCGAGTCGGCGCGCACCACCTGGCGGGTGAAGAACCAGCCGGTGGTGGGGTCGGAGTGGTAGGCGGCCTCGACGATCCAGCCGCCCGCGTCGGCGAGGAACCCGGAGATGCTCGCCACGATGCCCGTGGTGTCGGGGCAGCTCAGGGTGACGACGTAACGCCGTTCGGACGACGGTTCCATCAGTGCGTGGCCAGCCAGTCGAGCGTGAACTCCGTCTCGATGCGCAGCAGCTCCTTCACCTGCTCGGCCACCACGCTCTCGATCTTGCCGCCGATGATCGGCACCTTGACCGTGACGTCGGTGCGCACCACCAGCTCGCTCAGCATCGGGTCGAGGTCGCGCAGCCGCATGCCGCCCGCCGCGGACGCCGGGGTGCCCTTGATCAGCACCTGGGCCTCGCCGTCGAATCGGCCGGGCTCCTTGCGCGTCCAGGTCTCGGTGCGCTCGATGACGATGTCGCCGTTGAGGAAGTTGCGGACCACCGGCGGCAGGTCCTTCGACTCGAGACCCTGCCTCACCCGGAACCGGGCCCCGTCGGCGTCGGCCGTGTGGTCCAGGAGCGCCGCGTCCTTGCCGCCGATGGTCGCGAGGCGGGTGCGCAGGTAGTCGGGGTCGACCATCACCGCGTAGACCTGGTCCGCCGTGAACTGCGACGTGGACCGGTACTCGCTCTGCCGTGACATGGGGGGAGGCTACCTTCGTGCCCGTGCACGTTCCTGCCGTGGCCACCCCTCTCGCCCCCCTCACGACCCTGCGCCTGGGCGGTCCCGCCCACCGCTTCGTCGATGCCCCGAGCGCCGACGTCGTCGTCGAGGCGCTGCGCACGGCCGACGAGCCCGTGCTCCTGCTGGGCGGGGGATCCAACGTCGTCATCGCCGACGAGGGCTGGCCGGGCCTGGTCGTGCGGGTCGCCAGCACGGGACGGCGGGTCGAGCGCAGGCCCGACGGCACCGTCGTGCTCACCGCGGAGGCGGGGGAGGACTGGGACGGCCTGGTCGCCGCCTGCGTCGCCGACGGCCTCGGCGGGCTCGAGTGCCTCTCGGGCATCCCCGGCCGCGTCGGCGCCACGCCCGTGCAGAACGTGGGGGCGTACGGCGTGGAGATCGCCGACCTGCTCCTCGACGTCGACCTCTACGACCGGCACACCGGCGCGATCCGCGAGCACGTGCCCGCCGCCGAGCTGGGCCTGGGCTACCGGACGAGCGTCCTGAAGGGGCGTGACGACGCGGTCGTGCTGCGCGTCCGCTACGTGCTGCCCGGCGACGGGGTGAGCGCGCCGATCCGGTACGCGGAACTGGCCCGGACGCTGGGCGTCGAGCAGGGGGAGCGGGTGCCCGCGGCCGTCGCCCGCGACGCCGTGCTGGGGCTGCGACGCGGCAAGGGCATGGTGCTCGACGCCGACGACCTCGACACCTGGAGCGCCGGCTCCTTCTTCACCAACCCGGTGGTGCCCGAGGACGCGGCGCCCGCCGACTCCCCGCGGTGGCCGGCCGGGGCCGATCGGGTGAAGCTGCCGGCCGCGTGGCTGATCGAACACGCGGGGTTCGGGTGCGGGCACGCCGGGCCGGGCGGGCGCGTCGCGCTGTCGGGCCGGCACGTTCTCGCCCTCACCCACAGGGGCGGCGGCACCACCGCTGACCTGCTGGTTCTCGCCCGCGAGGTGCGCGACGGCGTGCGTACCGCGTTCGGGATCGAGCTGGTTGCCGAGCCCGTCCTGGTCGGATGCGTTCTGTGACGGTCGCGTAGCCTTCGTCCGTACCGTGGAGGCGCCCGGAGGCAACCGGGGAGCGTTCGAGGCGTCTTCTCTCCACGGGACAGGTTTCACAAGGGGGAGTACTCGACGATGCGACGCATCCTGCTCGTACTGGCCGTGATCGCGGTCGGCTCGCTGGGGGTGGTCACCGCGGCCACCGCCGAGGGCGGGCGCACCACGATCGCCGTACCCGCCGCCGCGCAGCCCGCCGCCGTCACGGCTCCGGCCGCCGTCATCAGCTACACGCCGGCCGCGGGGGCCGCCGGGGTGCAGCCGGCCACGAAGGCGACGGCCACGGTCAGGGACGGCGCGTTCGACAGCGTCACCCTCACCGACGACGACGGCAAGCCCGTCGCGGGGGAGTTCAACGCCGACAAGACGGTGTGGAGCAGCACCGCGCCGCTCGCCTACGGCGCCTCCTACACGTGGGGCGGCAGCGCCACCGGTGCGAACGGGGCGGCCGTGCCGCTGCAGGGGTCGTTCGCCACCACGAAGCCGAGCAAGCGCATCCGCGGCACCATCAACATCGGCGACGGCCGCACCGTCGGCATCGCCGCGCCGATTCGCATCCAGTTCAACGACCACGTCGCCGACCGCGCCGCCGCCGAGCGGGCGCTGAAGGTCGAGACGTCCGTGCCCGTCGAGGGCGCGTGGGGCTGGCTGCCCGACGAGGGTGGCGGCTCCCGCGTCGACTGGCGGCCGAAGGTCTACTGGCCGGCCAACACGAAGGTCACCGTCACCGCGAACCTGCGCGACGTGTTCTACGGCGGCGGCGCGGTGGGCGCCGCGAACCTCACCTCGACGTTCCAGATCGGCCGGGCCCAGATCGTCAAGGCCGACGCCAAGAGCTTCCGCATGATCGTCATCCGCGACGGCCAGCAGGTCTTCGACTTCCCGGCCAGCTACGGCCTGGCGTCCGACCCCCAGCGCAACACCCGCTCCGGCGTCCACGTCGTCAGCGAGAAGTTCACCGACAAGCGCATGGTCAGCCAGCAGTACGGCTACGACAGCGTCGAGAAGTGGGCCGTGCGGATGAGCAACAACGGCGAGTTCATCCACGCCAACCCCAACTCGGCGGCCGCGCAGGGCTCGGCGAACGTCACCCACGGCTGCGTCAACCTCTCGATCGACAACGCCAAGGCCTACTACGACACCGCGCTCTACGGCGACCCGGTCGAGGTCACCAACACGCCGATACAGCTCTCGGCCCGTGACGGTGACATCTGGGACTGGACGTTGAGCTGGGACAAGTGGAAGGCGCTCTCGGCGCTCTGACCAGCTGGGTGGTTGCCGGGCCGGGCCCACGGGTACGGGCCCGGCATGACACCCGACCACGGGCCCGGCATGACACCCGACCACCGTTCCGAGACCAGCTCCGAGAGTCCGGAGGCCCAGGAGGACGCGATCCTGCGGGAGTCCGAGGAACGCGTCGAGGGTGCCGTCGACGGCGAGGCCCCCGCCGACGGTGCCGACGAGCACCGCCGCAGCGAGGACACCGTCTGACCGCTCAGGACTCCCGGTACGCGCGCATCGCGTTCGCCTGGGCCCGGGGCTTGAGCACGATCTGGTCCAGGTTGACGTGGCTCGGCCGCGTGGCGGCGAACGCGATCACGTCGGCGACGTCGTCGGCGGTGAGCGGCGTGATGCCCTTGTAGACGTTCGCGGCCTTCTCGGCGTCGCCGTCGAAGCGGACGAGGGAGAAGTCGGTCTCGACCATGCCCGGAAGGATCTCGGTGAGCCGCACCGGCTGACCCAGCAGCTCGCCGCGCAGTGTGCGGTGCAGCATCGCCTGGGCGTGCTTGGCGCCGGTGTAGCCCGCTCCGTTGTCGTAGGGCTCCAGCGCCGCGATCGACGTGACCGTGATGATGTACCCGTCACCCGAGGCGATCAGCGCAGGCAGCAGGGCCTTGGTCACCCGCAGCGTCCCGATCACGTTGGTCTCGAACATCCAGCGCCAGGCGTCCTCGTCGGCGTCGGCGACCGGTTCGAGGCCCTTGGCGCCGCCGGCGTTGTTCACCAGCAGCGACGCCTGCGGGATGGCGGCCGCGAACGCGGTCACGGACTCGGCGTCGGTGACGTCGAGGCGCAGGGCGGTGCCGTCGATCTGGGCGGCGATCTCGGCGCAGAGGTCCACCCTGCGGGCGCCGAGGACGACGTGGAAGCCGGATCTGGCCAGTGCGCGGGCGGTGGCGGCGCCGATGCCGGAGCTGGCTCCGGTGACGACGGCGGTGGGTCGGTCGGTCATGGACGTGAGATTAGGCGGTCACTGCAGGCCCCGCTGCGCCGTGCGGGAGCCGCGCCGCGCGGCGGACCGCTGCCAGGCGAAGACGCTGTAGCCGACGCCACCGAGGACCGCCCCGACCACGCAGGTGAGCAGCACGATGTCGGGCGGCCGGACCAGTGCCGCGACGACGGCCGCGACGATCCATAGCGCGGTGCCCACCGCGAGCAGGGTGGTGACCTGGTTGAACCGGGGCGGCAGTGGCGGAGGGCTCGGCTGCGCGGATTCGGCCACGGGACCCCTTGCCTCGGAAGAGTGGTTAGGCTAACCTCATAGACGTCGCTTCGTGGTGGGAGCGGCGCGTCAGTTCGGGGAACGATATCGGGGTCCTGGCCGGCAGGCCAGGACCCCGATTCGCGTTCCGGGCCCGCGACGCGGTCCGTGATCGACGTGCGGGGACGCCGGACCGGATCGGACACGGTTCCTGGCCCCTGGGTGGTGATCATGGGGCGGGTGGTGGTCGCGTGCCCGCTCTCGCCGTCGTGCAGCTGCTGGAGGTCGGCCCGTGCGGGCTCGACCCATGATCGCCGTGGTCGCGTGGCGATCACCCGAGAGGCGGCCGGCGCATGATCGACCTCCGCCGCACGTCAGCGCCCTCGGTGGGGCCGCATCGTGCGGTGGATCGCGATCACCGGGGTCAGAGGCCGTAGATGCGCACCCAGTCGACCTGGAAGCCGACGGACTCGGGGGTCTGGGCGTTGCGGGCCGGGATCCAGTCGTCGCCGTACGGGCCGACGTCCTGCTGGATCGCGAGGTGCATCGGGCGCGGCGGGATCTGGTCCTTGTCGGTGGTGCGGAAGATCTCCTGGCCGTCGATGAAGCCGGCGATGTGGTCGGGCGTCCACTCGACCGCGTAGTTGTGCCACTGGGTGAAGTCGCCGGGCACGTCGACGCCGTTCTGGCTGTTGTCCGAGCCGTAGTGCACGGTGAACTTGGCGATCTTGCGCTCGGGCTTCGGCATCTCGAGGAAGTCGATCTCCCCGCCCTCGGGCCAGTCCTCCGCGTCCGGCCACAGCAGCATGACCGGGCCGTAGCCCGCGCCCGCCTCGGAGCGGGCCCTGACCTCCCAGCGCCCGTACTTCTGCCCCGGGTACCACGACAGGCCACCGGACTGGTCCTTGTGGCTGTTGATCGTCAGCACGCCGTCGCCCACGGACAGGTTGGCGGGGTTGTTGCGCCCGACGTTGTCGGTGGTGGGGCCGCTGTAGGGGCTCCACGTCGCGGTGTTGAGCGACGTGCCGTTGAAGTCGTCGCTCATCTTCAGCGGCCAGTGGCCCCGCACGGCGGCCTGCGTGTCCGAGCTGGTGTCCGGGGCGAGGGTGGTGCTGTGCTGCGGGTTCTGCGGGCCGCCCGTGCCGTGGGTGGCGGATCCGGTCTGGCGGGTGCCGTCGCGCACGACGGTGAGCGTGATCGCGATCAGGGCCACGACGGACGCGACGGCCAGCACGATGATCACGGCTCGCCGGCGGCCGGGGGGAGGGCCGGTCGGGGACGAATCGGGCGTGCTCAGCTGCTGTGTGTCGGACACGGTGGTCACCCTAGGGAGTGGCCACTGTGCACTCGCTGAGAGCATCCCCCCGGACGGCTCAGCCCCAGGAGAACATGCGTCGCAGAATGTTGCGGACACCGGCGGTGGGGTCGGTGCCGCCGGAGCCGCCGTCGGAGTTGCTGCCCGACTGCTGACCCGTGCGCGTGCTGCCGGTGCCGGAGCCGGAGGTGCCGCCACCGGAGGAGCCGCCGCCGTCCACCGGGTACTGACGCACCCAGTCGACCTGCATCGTCGACTCCTTCGCACCGCCGCCCTGGGGGAACCAGTCCAGCTGGATGCACAGGTGCATCGGACCGGGCGGGAACGTGTTCTTGTCGGTGGTGCGGTACCACTCCTTCCCGTCCACATAGGCCGTGATCGCGTCCGGGGTCCACTCGACCGCCCAGTTGTGCCACTGCGTCGCGTCGACCTGCACCTTGCCGTTGAGCTGCTGGTTGTCGGCCCCGTAGTGCAGGAACATGTTGGTCTCCTGCCGCGAGGGGTCCGACATCTCCATGAAGTCGACCTCGCCTCCCGACGGCCAGTTCTCCGCGTCCGGCCACAGCAGGAGCAGCGCGTTGTAGGACGGGTCGCTGGCCGGGGCCTTGACCCGGCCCTCCCAGCGCCCGTACTTCTGCCCGGGGTTCCACGCCATGCCGGCGGTGGTGCCGGAGGAGTCGCCGGTGATGGTCAGGACGCCGCCCGCGGTGGAGACGGCCGAGGGCGACCGCTTGCCCTGACCCCCGTGCCCCGGACCGTCGTAGATGCTCCACTGGCCCGCGCCGGAACTGAAGTCGTCCTCCCGGTTGGGGGCGCCCCAGCCCAGTGTCGCGGCAGCGGTGGTGCCGTCGGTGGTGGCCGACGACGAGCCGGTGCCGGACGCGGTCCCGCCGGACCCGCTGTTGGAGCCGGGCCCGCTGTTGGAGCCGGGCCCGCTGTTGGAGCCGGACCCGCCGCTGGAACCCGAGCCGGATCCCGACGCCGAGTCGGAAGCCGAGCCGCCGGCTCCGGACCCCGAGCTCGGCCCGGATTCTGTGCCGGAGCCGGAGCCGGAGCCGGAGCCGGAGCCGGAGCCGGAGCCGGAGCCGGAACCGGACCTCGAGCTGTCGGATCCGGAGCTCGACCCAGAGCCAGAGGCGGAGTCAGAGCCGGAACCGGGACCTGAGTGAGAGCCGGAGTCCGAGTCCGATCCGGAACCGGATGAGCCGGATCCGGACGAGTCCGAACCTGTGCCGGAGTCGGACCCGGAGGATGCGGTACCCGAGTGCGAGCCCGGCCCGGAGGTGCCGGAGTCCGAGCCGGACCCGGCACCGCCACCGGAGCCCTGGGCGGACCCCGGCCCCTGGCCGGACCCGGACCCGGCACCGTCACCGCCGGTCGACGGCGGGTCGCCGGCTCCGGGGTCGCTACCTCCCGCCCCCGTCCGGTCGCCGGATCCGCCACTGTCCGGCGCGGGGGTGGGACGGGTGCTCGGGGCCGTGCCGGGCCTGGAGGGCTCCACCGTGACCACCTGAGACCCGGGGGGCAGCGCCGCCTTGTCGATCGCGGTGCCCGGGGCGACCAGGACCACCACCACCGCGATCCCCGTCGAGATGTACTTCCGGATCAGCTCCTCGATCTCGGCGATGGTCATCGGGGGTGCTCCTCAGCCGGTTGTCGCATCAGTCCTCCCCCGTGGGGAGGTCGGGGTTCTCGGCGGCCACGAGCCACCGGCCGTCGGCCTGGCGGGCCAGCACGATCCGGCTCGTGACGAGGTCGACGGCCAGAGCTCCGCCGGGCGGGCCGGTGGCGGTGCCGACCTCGGCGCGGTAGCCGCGCCGGGTGCCGCCCGCATCGGCGGCCACCAGCTCCAGGGCGGTGACGGTGGCGGTGCGCAGCGAACCCGCGGGCGGCGGATCCAGCACGACGACGCCGACGGCCGCGGCCGTACTGCCCGGCACCGCGTAGCCCGCCGCCCGCAGCTGGGTGCGGCCGGCGTCGCCGGGTGCGACGGAGTGGGCGGCGGCGAGGTAGGCGCGGGCGACGGCCTCGGGGTCGGTGAGGTCGACGCCCGGGTCCGCCGCGGCGGGTGGCGCTCCGCGCTCGGCGGGCACCGCTCCGAGCGCGGCACGGTCCTCGTCGCTCAGCGCGGCGCCCAGCGGCGGGTCGGAGGACGGCGGGGCCTGAAGCGCTCCGGCCGCACCGACCAGCAGCAGCGCCAGCACGGCGACCACGACGGCGGCGCCGGCCGCGAGCACGGGACGCAGGAGGGTTCGGCTCACGGCGTCACTCCCGGAAGCTGGCGTGGACGTGGTCGTAGTGGCCGCCGGTGGCATCGCGGACGTTGTAGACGCCGCCGCCCGTGTAGGCCTGGCCCCAGCTGCCGCCCTGGTCCTTGACGCTCGGATCCCAGTAGCGCCCCTGCCAGATCAGGTACTTGACCTGCAACGGGCCGGCGTTGGCGCGTAACCACTTCGCGATGGTCCAGCCGTGGTCGAGCTCGGCGCCCTTGGCGAACGTGCCCGGCGTGGTGACCATGAAGTCGCAGGCCTTGCCCTTGGAGTGGTCGCTGGTGGGGTTCCAGGCGTGGGCGTCCCAGCAACCGGTGTTGTGGATCAGCGGGCCGTTCTTCCAGCCCCCGAACGTTGCGGACACGGCGTCGAGCCCGTGGCGCGTGGCCCCGGTGAGGCAACCGCCCTTTCGTGTCGGGTCCTGGCCCGGTCGGCAACCCGTAGCGCCGCCGTTCCACGCGGCGGGTGCCGCGGGCTGGGCGGGGGCCGGAGCGGCAGGCGGAGGGGGTGCGACCGGGGGAGCGGCGAACCGTTTCAGGTTGCCGTGCACCGCATCGATGTAGCGCCCGATCACCTGCGCGCAGCGCGCGGCGCAACCGGCCTCGCCCGCCGTCGGGATCCCCGTCCTGCTGCCGGTGACCCGCCCGCAGCCCGCGATGTGGCAGACCAGCATCGCGTCGAGCGGGGCCGTGGTCTTGCCCGTGGCCTTGAGGTGGGCGGTGACGGCCCGCAGGTTCGCGCAGACCCACGGCACCGCGATCTTCAGGTGCGCCGCCGCCGTGAGGACGTCGGCGTCCGCCCCCGGGGGATCCGACGCCCATGCCCTGCCGCCCGCGGCGATCCAGTTGCGCTGCCCGAACTGGTAGAGCCCGGCCGGACCGCCCGGTTCGTCGGAGTGCAGCCCGGCATCCCATCCGGACTCGGCCTGCACCTGCGCCACCACCCACACGGGCGGCAGCTCGGGACAGCCCGTGGATGTCAGGTCGACGATCAGTGGCAACGACTCGCGCGCCAGGGCGGGCAGCGTGGCCGCGTCCACCCCGGACGTGGCGGGGGCCGGGTCGGCGGCCCGGGCGGGCGGGGAGCCCAGCAGGACCACGCCGGTGGCCGCCGCCAGGGCGAGCGTGGCCAGACGCCCGAGCGAGACCGTGAGCGGCACGGCTCACCCCGCCCGCCCGGCGCCCGCGGCCTCGAGCGTGTCGTCGTCCCAGGCGTCCTCCGGACGGGCCGCCGGCAGCACGGGCCGGGCCACGGCGATCCGTTCGACGGGCTGCAGCCCGCGCCACAGCGCCACTGCCCGCGGCCGCAGGGCCCGCGGCGGCGCCGGGTCGGTGAGCTGCCCGGACCGCACGAGCGCGCCGGCCAGCAGCCGCAACGCCCCGGTGAACTCCTGCAGGGGCCGGGGCAGGTGGTCGAAGGGCTGGCCGAGCAGCGTCGCGAGCTCGTCGGCGGGACGGCCGAGCCCGACCCAGCGCTCGACGCGCGGCAGCAGCACCACAGCGCCGAACCGGGACTGCAGCACCCGCGGCCGCGGGTACCCGCCGTCGCCCGTGAGGGCCAGCAGCGGCAGCCGGCCCGACCGGTCGGTGAGGACCGCGGCGGCCCGTTCCGGATCGGCGCAGACCACGACGTCGGCGGTCGGATCGCGGTGGTCGCCCTCGTGGGCGTGCAGCGCGGCCGCGACGGTGCTCGTGCCGACGCCGCGTCCGAGCCCGACGACCACCGGGACCCGCAGGCGGCTCACCGTCCACCCCTGACGCCGGGCTCGACGAGCGGGTCGTCGTCGGCGAGCGCGTGCTCGTGCGGCCGGGGGACGGGCAGGGCCGGGGGCGGTGCGTGCTCGCCGAGCGTCTCCTCCCAGGCATCGACGACGAGCCTGCTGCCGTTGAACGTGACGGGCACCGACAGCCGGATCCAGCACGAGGCGAGGCTGCGCCAGCCCCGCCCGGTGGGGGCGGGGGCCGCCGCGGGTGACCCGGCGACCGGGGGATCCGGCTCGGCGGGATCGGGTGTCTCGGATGTGTGGTCGCCGACCGACCGGTAGGGCGTGACGCGCACCCGGACGTCGACGAGCACGCGCCCGTCGCCGTCGGGGTGCACGAGCCCCGGTAGCGCGAACTCCGCGCGTTGGCGGCCCACCCCGGACCAGCCGAGGCGGGCGGGGTCGCTGCCGGCCGAGGACAGGTAGTCGAGCAGGACGCGGCCGCGGCGGGTCGGGTCGTCCTCGTCCCACGACAGGTAGTCGACGGCGAACGCCCCGGCCAGCGCCGAGGCCTCGGCCGGATCTGGGGTGCGGGCCGGGGTGGGGCCCGACCAGTAACCGTCGGCCGGGACCGGCGGGAAGCCGTGGGGATCGGTGGGCGGGTCGAGGTCGGCCCCGGCCGGCCGCGCGGACCGGGTGGCCGGTCCCGGCCACGGCGCGCCCGCCCCGACGGGAGGAGCAACGCCCCACCCCGGCCCGGGCCGCGCAGATCCGCGTGGCGCAGATCCCGGTGGCGCAGATCCGGGTGGTGCGGAGCCAGGCGGAACGGACCCGGGGGGAGCCCAACCACGGGGTGCGGCACCGTGCGGGGCGGGACGCGCCGGACCGGCCGTCGGGCGCCCGAAGAGGCGGAAGCGGGCCACGGCCGTCACCGGAGTACCGGCCGGCGGGGCGGCTGAGCGGGACGTCGAGGCATGGTTCCCCCGTCTGCGGGCATGTGGAACCACATCCACGGCGTAGGCCGTGGATGCGATCACCGGGTGGGGTCGAGCGGATCGGGACCGACAGTAGGAGCGGTCCGGGGCGTCCCGTGGCGGAACGGGAGAACGCTTTGCGATCGCGAACGATCGGGTCCCGCGACTAGGTCAGCGGCCAGTCGTGGACGGGCTCGTTGGCCTCGGAGAGCTCCAGGTAGCGGGCGAGCATGCCGCGCAGGGCGGCCGGGCGGTCGGCGCCGCGCTCCTCGAGCGCGGCCACCATGTCCACCTGCCAGGCGGCGCCCGTGCGCCGGGTGGCGCAGCGGCGTTCGATCACCGACAGGTAGCGGTCGATGACGTCGGGGTCCACGCCCCAGCGCGCCAGCCCGTCGGCGGCCTGGGGGAGCAGCTTGCGCAGCACCAGCTCGTCGGGGCGGATCCAGCCCGAGCCCGGCCAGTACAGCGGGCCGCCCAGCCCGTGGCGGGCGGCGGTGGTGAAGTTCTCCTCCACGGCCTCGAACGACATCGAGCTCCACAGCGGCCGCTCGGCCTCGACGAGCACGCGCAGCAGGCCGTAGAAGAACAGCGCGTTGGCCACCATGTCGACGGCCGTGGGGCCCGCGGGCAGCACCCGGTTCTCCACGCGGACGTGCGGCACCCCGCCCGCGATGTCGTACACGGGCCGGTTCCAGCGCCAGATCGTGCCGTTGTGCAGCCGCAGCTCGTCGAGCTCGGGGACCCGACCGGCCTCCAGCTCGGCCATCGGGTCGGTGTCCTCGGTGACGGGCATGAGCCCGGGGAAGTAGCGGCCGTTCTCGGTGAACAGGTCCAGCACGGAGGTGATCCAGCGTTCCCCGAACCACACGCGTGGCCGAACGCCCTGGTTGCGCAGCTCCACCGACCGGACGTCGCACGACTGCTCGAACAGCGGTATGCGCGTCTCCGCCCAGAGCCGCGACCCCATCAGGAACGGCGAGTTCGCGCCGACGGCCAGCTGCACGCCCGCGAGGCACTGCGCGGCGTTCCAGTAGCTCGCGAACGAGTCCGGGTGCAGTTGCAGGTGCAGCTGCATCGACGTGCAGGCGGCCTCGGGGGCGATGGAGTCGAAGTCGGCCTGCAGGTGATCGGGTGCGATGGAGTGCCGGCCGGACGGGTCGTCGCCGGCGATGTCGAGCCGGATCGGTTCACCGCGGGCGCTGAGCATCTGCTCGTTGAGCAGCACGTAGCGGCGGTCGGTGGACAGCGCCTCCACGACGAGGTGCTGGTGTTCCAGGGTGGGCAGGATGCCGATCACCGCCAGCTGCGAGCCGCACTCCCGGGCCGAGTTGCGGACCTTGGCCAGCTCCCCGAGCAGCTGCAGCTCGAGGTGTCGCCACTCGTCGCCGGGCAGCAGCCGGGGCGGCATGTTGAGTTCGAGGTTCCAGCGGCCAAGCTCGGACTGGAACTCCGCGGCGCCGATGGCGTGCAGGACGTCGTCCCCGGACAGTGACGGGGCGAGGTCGTCGCCGACGAGGTTGAGCTCCACCTCGATGCCGGTCATCGGTTCGTCGCGCGCGAAGGTGTGCTCGCGGAGCATCACGGCCAGGGTGTCGAGGCACTGCTGGACCTTCACCCGGTAGAGCTGCCGATCGCGTCGACTGAACGTGGTCCGGTCGACGTCCTGGCCCATGTAGGTACTGCCTCCTTGCCCGCGGGCCATGGCGATCGTGTCCTCCCGATCCCGCGTACGTTCGCCCGATCGGGCGGGCTGTCCACCGTGACATACGAGTGATCCCGCCGCTACGGCTGTCCGGATGACGGGGCCGAGTGGCACCCGTGTCGCACACGACCCGGCCTGGGACGATGCGGAGTCGTGGCCACCATCACTCCCGTCGCCGAGGCGACCGACCCCCGTGTGGACGACTACCGCGACCTCACCGAGGCCGACCGGCGCCCCGACCGTCCCGGCGGCCGTGGCCTCGTGATCGCCGAGGGTGTCGTCGTGGTGCGCAGGCTGCTTCACTCTCCGTACCCGATCCGGTCGGTGCTGGGGGTGCCCCGGCGGATCGACGAGCTGGCCGAGGACCTCCGCGTCCACGACGTGCCCGCCTACGCCACGGACGCGGACACGATGGCGACCGTCGTGGGCTTCCACCTCAACCGCGGTGTGCTCGCCGTCGCGGACCGGGCACCCGCTCCCGACCTGGCCGAGCTGCTCCGCACGGCGAGGGTGCTCGCGGTGCTGGAGGGCGTCGGTGACCACGAGAACCTGGGCTCGCTGTTCCGCAACGCCGCCGCGCTCGGCGTCGACGGGGTGCTGCTGGGCCCCCGGTGCTCGGACCCGCTCTACCGGCGCAGCGTGCGGGTGTCGATGGGGCACGTGCTGCGCGTGCCGTTCACGACGCTGACGGGTCCGTGGCCCGCCTCGCTGGACCTCCTGCGGGCCGCGGGCCTGACGGTGGCCGCCCTGACGCCCTCGGCGGATGCCGTGCCGCTGGCCCGGGCCGGGCTGGCGGGGCAGCGGGTGGCGCTGCTGCTGGGTGCGGAGGGCCCCGGCCTGACCGACGAGGCTCTCGCCGCCGCGGACGTCCGGGTCCGGATCCCCATGGCCTCGGGCGTGGACTCTCTCAATGTGGCAACGGCCGCGGCTGTCGCCTTCCACACCGTGGCGTCGCCCGTAGGCTGACCGGCGTGCTCGGGGAACGGCAGCCAGGCGATCCGCAGCTGCCCGGTGACCTGCGGGCCGCGCTGCAGGAGTGGTCGACGTTCGCCACGGCCGCCACCCGGTCGGGCCGCGCCGAGGAGCTCCAGCTCGTGCGTCGCCGCGGCCGGCAGCTCGCCTCGCGGGTGGCGGACGTCCTGGGCCGGCCGGTCGACCTGATCGACCCGGTCACCGGCGCCGTCGAGTCGGTGCAGGTGGGCGCGGTCACGGGGCCGATCCCGCGGCTGGCGCCGGAACCGGTCGGGCCGACGCCGTGGTCCACAGGGCTCGCGGTGGCGGCGTTCTTCGCCGTGTTCGTGGCCATCGCCGACGTGGTGCTCAGCCGGTCGTTCGCCGAGGCGTTCGGGCTGCTGTGGGTGCCGGCCAACCTGCTGGTGGGGCTGGGCCTGTCCCCGTCGCTGTGGCTGGTGCGCCGCACGCCGTTCTGGCGCTGGCCGGCGTTGGGCGCGACGGTGGGGTTGGGCGTGGCCTGGGTGGTGCTGCTGCTCGGCCTGTTGGGCTAGCAGCCGGTTCACCCTGACCGTCGCCGTGCCCGTATTCTCGGACACCCGGTGGCTCGCGTCCGCGCGCCGGATGCGAGTTCCGCGCGCGAACAGGCGTCACGCGCGGGCCTCAGCGCTGGCCGCGGACGCCCAGCAGAACCTCGTCCCACGAGGGCATGACCGGCTTGCCCTTCTTCGTGCGGCGGGCCGCAGGGGCGGCCTCGGGCTCGGCCGGGGTGTCTGCTGCCGCGGGCGCCTCGGATTCCGGGCGGGGCTCGGTCTTCGGGGCGGGCGGCTGCGTGACAGGGGTCTGGACCGCGGGCTGCTGGGGGGCAGCGGGCGGGGTGGGCGCGGGCGTCGTGGCCGGGGGCGCGGTCGGCTCCGACTGACGGACCGGCTCCGACTGACGGACCGGCTCCGACTGACGGACCGGCTCCGACTCACGGACCGGCTCCGGCTGACGGACCGGCTCGGGCTGCCGCGGCGCCGGGGGCTCCGGCCGACGGGGCTCGGGAGCCGTGCGTGCCGGAGCCCGTTCGACCGTCGTCCGGGCCTCCGGGGCGGGGCTGCGGACTTCGGGGCTGCGGGTCTCGGCCGTCCGGTTCTCGGCGGTGCGCGGCTCGGCGGTGCGCGGCTCGGCGGTGCGGGCCTCGGCGGTGCGGGCCTCGGGCGCGCGGACGCCGTCGTTCCAGCCCTCGACCCGGACGCCGCGGGCCGGGTCCGTCGCGGTGGCGCGCAGCTCCTCGACCGGGCCGGGACCGGTGGGGTTCTCGTCCTGCCGGGCGATGTCGATCACCGGGCCGACGGTGCGCAGCGGGCGGGCCGGCAGGCCCTCCACCAGGTCGGACGCGTGCTCGTCGACGGCCGTGACCGTGCCGCCGTGCGCCCCGGGCTGGAACGTCCAGTGCGCACGGTTGTCGGAGCGGCCGGCGCGCCAGGACAGCGAGACGACCCAGCGGCCGTCCTCGCCCTTCCAGGAGTCCCACTCGGCGTCGGTGTACTCCTGGCCGCGCAGGCCGAACGTGTGGGCGACGACGTCGCCGAGCATCCGGGAGTCGGGCCCGTCGGCGCGGACGGGGTGGGCGCGCTGGGCGACCTCCGCCGTGCGCGAGCGCTCGAGCAGAACCGGGTAGGCGAAGCGTTCGATCTTCTGCTGCGGAACGCCGGCCGCCGAGGCGACCTGCTCCACGGACGCTCCGGCGCGGATACGGGCCTGGATCTCACGTGGACGCAACTGGCTCTCCAACTCGATCGCGATCTGTCCGAGCCGGGTCAGGTCCCCCCGGGCGGCAGCGCGGAGCTGCTCGTCGGCCGTGACGGTGAAGCGCTCTCGACGGCCCGGGTCCTCGAGGACGACGGACAGCTCACCGTCGCCCTCGGTGATCCCGACGACCCGCAGCGCCCGCATCGGCGGCCTCCCCGCTCTCTTTTCCCCGTCCGGGTGACGGTAGTTGTCGAACCGCAACCCGCGACGGAGGCGCGCCGGGGCGGGAGAACCGCCCCGACGAGGGAAAAGTGCTAGACCCGCCCCCGCCGCACACGCAGCGTGTCATGTTGATCGCATTTGGTAAAGCTGGGGCTGGTGTTACTGGTGTGACTACGCCTGGTGCTCGACCACCCAGTCGATGCACGCCGTCAGCGCCTCCACGTCCGCCGGGTCCACCGCGGGGAACATGCCGATGCGCAGCTGGTTGCGACCGAGCTTGCGATAGGGCTCCGTGTCGACGACGCCGTTGGCCCGCAGGACCTTCGCGACCGCGGCGGCGTCGATCTTCTCGTCGAAGTCGATGGTGCCGACCACCTGCGAGCGGTGGGCCGGGTCGGTGACGAACGGCGTGGCGTAGTCGGACTTCTCGGCCCAGTTGTAGAGCCGGCCGGACGAGTCGGCCGTGCGCTTGACGCACGCCTTGAGGCCGCCGAGGCCGTTCATCCAGTCGATCTGCTCGGCCATGAGGATCAGGGTGGCGACCGCGGGGGTGTTGTAGGTCTGGTCCTTGAGCGAGTTGTCGACGGCCGTGGCCAGCGACAGGAACGGCGGGATCCAGCGGTCGGACGCCGCCAGCTCCGCGACGCGCTCCAGCGCCGCCGGCGAGAAGATCGCGGTGTAGAGCCCGCCGTCGGCGGCGAAGCCCTTCTGCGGCGCGAAGTAGTAGACGTCCGCCTGCTTGATGTCGACGGGCAGCCCGCCCGCGCCCGACGTGGCGTCGATGACCACGAGCTGGCCCTCGAGGGCCTCCTCGGGGCGCACGACCGGCACCGACACGCCCGTGGACGTCTCGTTGTGGGCCCAGGCCAGGATGTCGCAGGACGGGTCGGCCTGGGGCTCGGGCGCGCTGCCCGGCTCGGCCTTGATAACCACCGGGTCGGCCAGGAACGGGGCGCCCTTCGTGGACTCGGCGAACTTCGCGGAGAACTCGCCGTAGGTCAGGTGCAGGGCCCGCTCGCGGACGAGCCCGAACGCGGCGGCGTCCCAGAACGCGGTGGACCCGCCGTTGCCCAGCACCACCTGGTAGCCGGCGGGCAGCGAGAAGAGGTCGCCCAGTCCGGCCCGGATGCGGCCGACCAGCTCCTTCACCGGCTTCTGACGGTGGGAGGTGCCCATGAGGTGGCCGGAGGCGGCCAGAGCGGCCAGCTGCTCGGGGCGCACCTTGGACGGTCCGCAGCCGAAGCGCCCGTCGGCGGGCAGCAGCTCGGCGGGGATCTGCAGGTCGGGAGTAGATGTCACGTACCTCAGTGTTGCACCGCGGCGACACCCGACCGGGTGCGGGTCGTCACTCCAACAGGCCCCGTTTCCGGGCGATCGTGACGGCCGCGGTGTGGTCGGAGACGTCGAGCTCGGTGAACGTGCGGAGCAGGTGGGTCTTCACCGTGGCCTCGGCGATGTGCAGGTCAGGCCGACGTCGGCGTGCGTGCGCCGCACCGCCACGAGCGCCGGCACCTCGATCTCGCGCGGCGAGAGCGACTCCGGCCTCGGCCCGCGCATCCGGCCGACCAGCCGGGCGGCCACCGACGGCGTGAGGACCGTCTCTCCACGGGCGGCGGCGCGGATCGCGGACGTCAGCCCGGCCCGGGAGGAGCCCTCGAGCAGCGGGGCGCAGCTCCGGTCACGTCGGGCGTGTTCTGCGGGACGATCCCGATGCGGGCCCGCCACGCCCGGTCCGCGGTGGACGGGTCGGTGCCGAGCACCGCGGTGGTCTTGCCGGCAGGCCACGAGGATCGGGCGGTGGGAGCGGTTTGTCCACCGTTCGACGGACGCCCGGACCCGTCACCGTCGGTGTTTCGGGCGAAATGCCGCCGCGGGTGCCGGTGGAGCTGCAAGGATGCGGTGATCACGAGCTGAAGCCAGGGGGGCCAGGCAGATCATGACGGACACACCCGATCGAGCCGGACCGGAGCGCGAGCCCGACCGCGACGACGACGCCACGCCGCCGCAGGGGACGCCGGCGCAGGTGGCGCAGGATCCGTCCGTGAAGGAGCCGTCCGCGCCGTCCGGGGCGCCGCCGGGCTACGGCCCCCCGCCCGGTTACGGATCACCACCCGGTCATGGCGGCCCGCCCGCGCCGGGCTACGGCCCCCAACCCGGCTGCGGCGGCTACGGCGGCCAGCCGGCCTACGGCGCGCAGCCGGGCTACGGGCTGCAGCCCGGTTACCCGGCGCCCGGCTACGGGGCGGCGCCCGGTCAGCCCCCGGGTGGGATCGTGCCCCTGGCCCCGTTGGGGATCGGCCAGATCCTCGGCGGCGCCTTCGGCTACATCCGGGCGAACCCCGTCTCGACGCTGGTCGCGGCGGCCCTGATCTTCGTGGTCGCCGCCGTGGTCCAGGGGCTGGCGCAGGTCCTGCCCGCGCTGGCCGTCGGCGGGTCGATCCGCAGCGCCGGGTCCGCGGTGGGTGCGGTGGGGGTGTCGCTGCTCGCGTCGCTGGCCGGCGCCGTCGTCAGCCTGCTGGCGTCCGCGCTGGTCACCGGCGTGCTGCTGGTGGTGCTGCGGCGGGCCCTGCTGGGCCGGCGCACGTCACCGGGCGAGGCCTGGCGGGGCGCGACCAGGCGGGTGTGGGGCCTCGTCGGGGCGAACCTGCTGGTGGGCCTCATCATCGGCGGCATCGCGACGGTCGGAATCCTCCTGGCGTTCATCATCGGGATCGCGGGCCGCAACTCCGGTGGTGTGATCGCCGTGGCGGTGGTGGTCGGGCTCGCGGTGCTGGTCGTGGTGGTGTACCTGGCGGTGCTGCTGTCGATGACGCCCGCGGCCTACATGATGGAGGACATCGGCGTCACCACGGCGCTCGGACGGTCCCGGGCGCTGGTCCGCGGGAGCTGGTGGCGGATCCTCGGGATCCAGCTGCTGGCCGGCATCGTGCTGGGGGCGATCGCCCTGGTGATCTTCCTGATCCTCGGTGCGCTCTTCGGCGTCAGCCTCGGTTCGCTCGCGCGGGGCGGCTCCGGGCTCTCCGTGACGGGTGCGGTGCTCACCGGGAGCGCACTGGCGATCTTCATCGTCGTCGCCGGCACGTTCTTCACCCCGTTCGTCACGGGCATCACCGGCCTGCTCTACACCGACCAGCGGATCCGCCGCGAGCGCTTCGACCTGGAACTGGCCGCCCGCGCCGCCGGACAGACGGGGCCTGGACAGCCCTGGTAGTTCCCATCATGCTGGGTAGTGTGAAGCAACTCAGGATCCACCCGGCGGGGTGGGCCGCGGCCGTCACCTTCCTGGCGCTGGTCGGCGCGGCCGGGTTCCGGGCCGTGCCGGGTGTCCTGATGGACCCGCTGCACCAGGAGTTCGGCTGGTCGGTGAGCACCATCTCCGCGGCGGTGGCCGTCAACATGGCGCTCTACGGACTCACATCACCGTTCGCTGCGGCGCTGATGGAGCGCTTCGGCATCCGTAAGGTCGTCACCGCCGCGCTGCTCGTCGTCTCGGCGGGCAGCGGGCTGACGGTGTTCATGACGGCGAGCTGGCAGCTGATCCTCTGCTGGGGCGTGCTGGTCGGGCTGGGCACCGGCTCCATGGCCCTCGCCCTGGTCGCGACGGTCACCGGGCGCTGGTTCGTGAAGCGCCGCGGGCTCGTCTCCGGGGTCCTGACGGCGGGCGGGGCGGCGGGCCAGCTCGTGTTCCTGCCGCTCATCGCGTGGGTGGCCACCACCTACGGCTGGCGGCCGGCCGCGCTCGGCGTCGCGTTCGCGGCACTGGCCGTCGCGCCGTTCGTCGTGTGGCTGCTGCGGGACTCGCCCGCGGACGTCGGCGCTCTGCCCTACGGCGGCACGGAGGCCGACGTCGTGGTGCCCGTGCGGGTCGGCGCGGGCCGGATCGCGATCCGCGGCCTGGTGGAGGCGGCCCGCGCCAGGCCGTTCTGGTACCTGGCCGCGGGCATGATGATCTGCGGTGCCACCACGATGGGCCTGATCCAGCCGCATTTCATTCCCGCGGCCCACGACCACGGCATGCCGGTGACCATGGCGGCGAGCCTGCTGGCGGTGGTCGGGCTGTGCGACATCGCCGGCACGATCGCGTCGGGCTGGCTCACCGACCGCATCGACCCGCGGCTGCTGGTGTTCGCGAGCCACCAGATCGGGGCGGCCCTGATGGCGCTGGCCGCGGGCGTTGTGCGCGACCAGCTGCACTCCTACGACGCGGCCTGGTACGCGGGCGGGGCCCTGTGCGTGCTGGCCGGCGGGCTGTCGTTGCTGGTCACGAGAGGTCGTGCGCGGATATCAGTGCCGGGGCACTGATATCCGCGCACGAGCGGCGTCAGCCGTGCTGGATCTCGCCCCAGCCCTCGACGGCCTCGGGCTTGCGCGGCGCCGGGCCGATGTACTGGGCCGACGGACGCACGAGCTTGTTCTCACGCTTCTGCTCCATGATGTGCGCCGACCAGCCCGCCGTACGGGCGCTCGTGAACATCGCGGGCATCATGTGCGGCGGCACCTCGGCGAAGTCGAGGATCACCGCCGCCCAGAACTCGACGTTGGTCTCGATGGGGTGGTCGGGGCGCCGCTCGCGCAGCTCCGCCAGTGCCGCCTGCTCCAGCGCGACCGCCACCTCGTAGCGCGGGGCCTTGAGCTCCTGGCAGGTGCGGCGCAGCACGCGGGCGCGGGGGTCCTCGGCGCGGTAGACCCGGTGCCCGAAGCCCATGAGCTTCTCCTTGCGGTCGAGGATGCCCTTGACCAGCGCGGTCGGGTCCTCGGTGCGCTCGGTCTCGGTCAGCATCGGCAGCACGCGGGCCGGGGCACCGCCGTGCAGCGGGCCGGACATCGCGCCGATGGCACCCGACAGCGACGCCGCGACGTCGGCACCCGTGGAGGCGATGACGCGCGCGGTGAAGGTGGAGGCGTTCATGCCGTGCTCGGCGGCCGAGACCCAGTAGGCGTCGACGGCCTTGACGTGGGCCGGGTCGGGCTCGCCGCGCCAGCGCGTCATGAAGCGCTCGGTGATGGTGGTGCTCTCGTCGATGCGCTTCTGCGGCACCGCGGGCACGCCGATGCCGCGGGCGGACTGCGCGACGTAGGACAGCGCCATCACCGACGCGCGGGCGAGGTTGTCGCGGGCGTCGGAGTCGGAGATGTCGAGCAGCGGGCGGTAGCCCCAGTACGGCGCGAGCATGGCCAGCGCGGCCTGGACGTCGACGCGCACGTCACCGGTGTGCACCGGGATCGGGAACGGGTCCGCCGGGGGCAGGCCCGGGCCGAAGCGGCCGTCGACCAGCAGCGCCCAGACGTTGCCGAAGGTGACCCTGCCGACGAGGTCCTCGATGTCGACGCCGCGGTAGCGCAGTGCGCCGCCGTCCTTGTCGGGCTCGGCGATCTGGGTCCGGAAGGCCACGTGGCCCTCGAGACCAGACTTGAAACCGGGTGGCGGCGGGGGTACCGCGTCGTCGGTGGTGGACGGGGCGGTAGGCGCAGCGGTCACCGCGACCTCCTCATCGTGGTCGGTGGTTGGCGTCACCATGCCCCGGTGACCCGCTCGCTGCAACGGTGCAGGTGGGTGGCATCGGTCACCGGCGTTGTCCGGAAGGACACGGGGGACATACGGTCATGGGCCGACCACAGGCTAGGGGGTTCCAATGGCGGAGCGGCAGCTGGCCGGGATGCGGGTCGACTACCGCACCGAGGGCTTCGACGTGGACGCGCTCGCGCCCACCTGGCACGAGCAGCTCGCGAACTGGCTCGCCGAGGCCGAGGCGGCCGGGGTGGCCGAGGCGAACGCGATGGTGCTGGCCACCGCCACCCAGGACGGGCGGCCGTCGTCGCGCACCGTGCTGTGCAAGGGCCTCGACGAGCGCGGCGTCGTGTTCTACACCAACTACACCTCGGCGAAGAGCCGCGACCTGCGCAACACCCGCTACGCGTCGGTCACCTTCCCCTGGTACCTGCAGCACCGGCAGGTGCACGTCCGCGGCGTCGTCGAGGAGGTGTCCCCGGCGGAGACGCAGGCCTACTGGGACTCCCGCCCGCGGGGTTCCCAGCTGGGGGCCTGGGCGTCGGCGCAGTCGGTGGTGGTGCGCGACCGCCGCGCGCTCGACGACGCGCTGGCCGGCGTCACCCAGCGCTTCGCCGACGACGAGACCGTGCCGGTGCCCCAGCACTGGGGTGGCTGGCGGATCAGGCCCGACGAGGTGGAGTTCTGGCAGGGCCGCACCAACCGCATGCACGACCGGCTGCGTTTCGTCGTCGACGTGCACGACCGCAGCTGGACGGTCCGGCGCCTCGCGCCGTGATCGGCTCTCCGGTGATGATCCGCCCACGCCCTCCCACCGCCGCATCGTCACGGCACCGGCCGCCGGGCTCGTCGGGGCGCGGCTGTTCCTGGCCCCCCGCCGTGGCGTTCGCCGACCGAACCGCCTGTCCGGCGGGGTCGTCGTGCGGGACACCGCGGGTCCGGGCCCGGGCGTGACGCTCGCCCACTGATCGCCGCGGACGCGCGGACGGTGGCCGAAGTGGTAGTTCTGATGGGTGACCACGCCCGGCCCTGATCAACCCACCCGTCCGAACCGGGCGAAACGGGAGCAACAGCCCACCGCCGCGATCGCCGCAGGCCCGGACGCCCCCACGCGGGCGATCCCGGGCCTGCGCCGGTTCTCCGGAGCGGTGCGGGGTGCACTGGCCGACACCCGGCCGCTGCAGACCCCGGCCTACCGGCGGCTGTGGCTCGCCGGCGTCGTCACGGTGATCGGCGCGCAGCTCTCGGTCGTGGCCGTGCCGCTGCAGATCTACACCCTCACGGGCTCGTCGGCCTACGTCGGGCTGACCGGCCTGTTCGGGCTCGTCCCGTTGATCGTGTTCGGGTTGTGGGGCGGGGCGATCGCCGACGCGGTCGACCGGCGGGTGCTGCTGCTGGTCACCGGGGGAGCGATCGCGGCGAGCTCGCTGTCCCTGTGGGTCACGGCCGCCAGCGGCACCGGCAACGTGTGGGTGATCCTCGTCCTGTTCGCGGTGCAGACGGCGCTGCTGGCGATCAACCAGCCCACCCGCAGTGCGGTCATCCCACGGCTGCTGCCCGCCGACCAGCTCCCCGCCGCGAACGCGCTCAACATGACCGTCGCGCAGGTCGGGGCGATCGCCGGCCCGCTGCTGGCCGGGGTGCTGATCCCGTTCATCGGGCTCTCCACGCTCTACCTGATCGACGCGATCTTCCTGCTCGCCACGCTGTGGGCCACGTGGAGGCTGCCGGTGATGCCGCCGGAGGCGGGGGTGGCGCGCAAGGCCGGCATCCGCGAGATCGTCGACGGCTTCCGCTACGTGGCGCTGCACAAGGTGCTGCTGGTGTCGTTCCTCATCGACGTCGTCGCGATGGGGTTCGGGATGCCGCGGGTGCTGTTCCCGGAGATGGCGGAGAAGACCTTCGGCGACCCGCCCGGAGGTGGCCCCGCGATCGGGCTCCTCTACGCCGCGATCCCGATCGGCATGGTCGTCGCCGGGCTGCTCTCGGGCTGGCTGCAACGGGTCCGGCGCCAGGGCGTGGCCGTCGCGTGCGCGATCGGGGTGTGGGGGCTGGGCATCGCCCTGTTCGGGCTGACGGGCTCGCTGTGGCTCGCGGTGGCGGCACTGGCGATCGCGGGGGCCGGCGACCTGGTCAGCTCCGTGTACCGCTCGTCGATGCTGCAGACCGTCGCCACCGACGAGATGCGCGGACGGATGCAGGGCGTGTTCATGGTGGTCGTCGCAGGCGGGCCGCGGATGGCGGACCTGTGGCACGGCGGCGCGTCGGTCTGGACCGGTCCCGGCCTCACCGCCACGGTCGGCGGGATCGCCGTCATCGTCGTCGCGACGCTGGTGGTGGCCCGCTTCCCGGAGTTCTGGCGCTATCGCGGGCCGGTGGCCGACGACCGTCCGTGATTCGCTTTCGCCCTACGTCACACGCTCTGCACAGCACAACGACGCCCGGTAGCACTAGCGTTGGGTACAACAACGAAGAGATCTGAGTGTGAGGGAACCTCCACATGGCTGACGAGAAGTCCACCGCCGTACTCCAGTACCCCGGTGGTGAGCAGAAGATGGAGATCAAGCCCGCGACCGAGGGCTCCTCCGCGTTCGACATCGGGAAGCTGCTCCCCGGTACCGGGCTGGTCACCCTCGACTCGGGCTTCGGCAACACCGCGGCCTGCACGTCGGAGATCACCTACATCGACGGTGACGCGGGCATCCTGCGCTACCGCGGGTACCCCATCGACCAGCTCGCCGAGAACTCCACGTTCCTCGAGACGAGCTACCTGCTGATCTACGGCGAGCTGCCCTCCGCCGCCGAGCTGCAGGACTTCACCACCAAGATCAGCCGCCACACGCTGCTGCACGAGGACCTGAAGCGGTTCTTCGAGGGCTTCCCGCGTGACGCGCACCCGATGCCGGTGCTGTCCTCCGCGGTCAGTGCGCTGTCCACCTTCTACCAGGACAGCCTCGACCCCTTCGACCACGACGCCGTCGAGCTCTCCACCGTCCGGCTGCTGGCCAAGGTCCCCACGATCGCGGCGTACGCGTACAAGAAGTCGATCGGCCAGCCGTTCCTCTACCCCGACAACTCGCTCGGGCTCGTAGAGAACTTCCTGCGCATGACGTTCGGCTTCCCCGCCGAGCCGTACGAGATCGACCCCAAGTTCGTGCGCGCACTGGACACTCTTCTCATCCTGCACGCCGACCACGAGCAGAACTGCTCGACGTCGACGGTGCGGATGGTCGGCTCCTCGCACGCCAACCTGTTCGCCTCGATCTCCGCGGGCGTCAACGCCCTGTTCGGCCCGCTGCACGGCGGCGCCAACCAGGCCGTTCTCGAGATGCTGCAGAAGATCCAGAAGGAGGAGGACGGCGACGTCGAGGCGTACGTCAACCGGGTCAAGAACAAGGAGGACAGCGGGGCGCGCCTGATGGGCTTCGGCCACCGCGTCTACAAGAACTACGACCCGCGCGCGAAGATCGTCAAGCAGAAGGCCGACGAGATCCTCAAGGACCTCGGCGTCACCGACCCGCTGCTCGACATCGCCATGGCGCTCGAGGAGAAGGCGCTCGCCGACGACTACTTCATCGAGCGCAAGCTCTACCCGAACGTCGACTTCTACACCGGCGTCATCTACCGGGCCATGGGCTTCCCGACGAAGATGTTCACGGTCCTGTTCGCCCTGGGCCGGCTCCCCGGCTGGATCGCGCACTGGCGCGAGATGATCGAGGACCCGACCACGAAGATCGGCCGGCCGCGCCAGCTCTACGTCGGCCCGACCGAGCGCAAGTTCGTGCCGATGACCGACCGCTGAAGACGGCGCCTGCCACACCCGTGATCGACGAACGGGGACCAGGAACCGTGTGTGAGGCGGTTCCCGGTCCCCGTTCGTCGATCTCCGGTGTGCATCCCCGGCCCGCCGGATCCGCGTCGGCCGGTGGTGGCCGGGCGGGGTGTGGGCGCGGCCGCTAGCGTCGAGTTCCATGAGCGCCAACGCCGTCGTCTGGTTCCGGCGGGACCTGCGGGTCCGCGACCAGCCCACCTTCCTGGCCGCCGCGCCCCGGGCGCTGGCGCTGTTCGTGCTCGATCCCGCCCTCCTCGGCCCGTCGGGCGCGGCCCGCAGCACGTTCCTGTTCCGCTCGCTGCGGGCCCTCGACGCGTCGCTGCGCGGGAAGCTGCAGGTCGTGACGGGCGACCCGGCCGAGGTCGTGCCCCGCATCGCCGCCGCCGTGGACGCCGCGGCCGTGCACGTCGCCGCCGACTACGGCCCCTACGGTCGCATCCGTGACGAGGCCGTCGAGAAGACGCTCGTCGAGGACGGCAGGGAGCTGGTGCGCACGGGATCGCCCTACGCCGTGGCGCCGGGGCGGGTCCGCAAGCCCGACGGCGACCCGTACAAGGTCTTCACCCCGTTCCGCCGGGCGTGGGCGGAGCACGGCTGGCGCAAGCCGGCCGACACCGACGCGTCCACCGTCGAGTGGCTCGACCCGGTCGAGAAGAGCGTGATCCCCGACGACGTGGACATCGACGCGGAGCTGCCCGAGGCGGGCGAGGACGCGGCGCTCGCGCGGTGGCAGGAGTTCCTCGACGGGGCGGTGGGGGAGTACCAGGACGGCCGCGACCGGCCGGACAAGCCGGGCACCTCGCGCATGTCCCCGTACCTCAAGTACGGGCTCATCCATCCGCGCACGATGCTCGCCGACCTCGCGTCGAAGCGGTCGGAGTCGGCCCAGACCTACACCACCGAGATCGCGTGGCGGGAGTTCTACGCCGACATCCTCTTCCAGCGCCCCGACTCCGCTCGCGAGAACTACGACCGCTCCTTCGACGCCCTGCCGCTCGCGTCCGGGGCGGCCGCCCGGGTCGCGTTCGACGCGTGGTGCGAGGGCCGCACCGGCTTCCCGATCGTCGACGCCGGGATGCGGCAGCTGCGTGAGCAGGCGTGGATGCACAACCGGGTGCGGATGATCGTCGCGAGCTTTCTCGTGAAGGACCTGCACCTGCCGTGGTGGTGGGGAGCGCGGCACTTCATGCGCCTGCTCGTGGACGGCGACCTGGCCTCCAATCAGCACGGATGGCAGTGGACCGCGGGCAGCGGCACCGACGCGTCGCCCTACTTCCGGGTGTTCAACCCGATCACGCAGGGGGAGAAGTTCGACCCCGACGGCGACTACGTCCGGAAGTTCGTGCCCGAGCTGCGCGGCGTGCCGGGCAAGGCCGTGCACCAGCCGTGGGCGCTGCCCGGAGGCCTGCCCGAGGGGTATCCGGAGCCCATGGTCGACCACAAGGCCGAGCGCCTCGACGCCCTCGCCCGCTACGAACAGGTGAAGGCCGCCCGGGGGTGATTCGCCCGTACGGGGGTACGCCATAATCGAGGAACCGCACGACTGAGGGGTGGTCCGATGGCTGGAGGATCGAAGCGCCGGTGGCTGGTGCTGGCCGTGGCGGCCGGTGCCGGTGCGTGGGTCGCGCGCTCGAAGCTGTCCGGCCCGAAGCAGCTCACGGGCCCGGTGCGGGTCCTGCCGCCCGACCCGACCCCGGCCGGCGCCTGGAACGGGACGGCGCCGGCTGCTCCCGCTCCCGCCGCGAGGGCGAAGCCCCCGGCATCCCCGACCCCGCCCGTGGCCCAGCCGCCCTCGGCCCCGCCCGACCCGGCGCCCGCCCGAGCCGCCTCGCCGGCCACGTCCGTCCGGCCGGCGTCTGCGCAGGCCAGGTCGGCCCCGGCGCCCGCCAAGCCCGCGGAGCGGGCCACGCCGCGGGCCGAGGCCCCGCCGGCCCCGCCGGCCCCGCCGGCCCCGCCGGTCGCCCCGCCGGTCCCGCAGGTGGCCCCGCCGGTCCCGCAGGTGGCCCCGTCGGCGCCGACGCCTCCGCCGGCCTCGGCCGGTTCTCCGGCTCCGGGCGCGCCCGAGCCCGCTGCTGCGGTCGAGCCCGCTGCTGCGGTCGAGCCGGGTCCTGCAGCTGAGCCCGCTGTCGCTGCCAAGCCCGCGGAGCGGGCCACGCCGCGGGCCGAGGCCCCGCCGGTCCCGCCGGTGGCCCCGTCGGCGCCGACGCCTCCGCCGGCCTCGGCCCGTCCTCCGACTCCCGGCACGGGCGAGCCCACTGCTGCAGCCACGCCCGCTGCCCCCGACCAGCCCGCGGCTCCGACCGGTGCCGCACCGAAGACCGTGCCCCCGGCTGCCACGAACGGGGTTGCGCCCCCGGCAGCCTCCGACGCCCCCCGTCCGTCCCCGTCGCCGCGGCCCTCACCGGTCCGGCGGTCGTCGGCCCCGAGCCAGGCGCCGAGCACACCGCCCACCCCTGCGCCGATGCCGTCGGGCCAGGCGCTGTTCGCGCCGTCGGACGCGGTGGCCACGAGCGGGGCCACGCCGCTGCCCGACGGGTCGGCGCCCGGCCCGGAGTACACGATCAAGGGCAACGCCGACTCGATGCTCTTCCACACCCCCGACAGCCCGTACTTCACGCGCACCAAGGCCGAGGTCTGGTTCCGCGACGCCGAGGAGGCCCGCGCCGCGGGGTTCACCGAGTGGGCCCCGCGGAAGAAGGCCAGCCAGTAGGGCCCGTTCCCGAACCTCCATGATCAGCGCCTCGGCGCGGAAACGGCCAGATCCGGCCGGGAACGCGCCGAACTCCCGCTCACGGACGAGGCGGCGCCGGCCTCAGCCCCGCAGGGCCTCCCGCAGGCTCACCCGCGAACCGGTCCGCAGGATCGAGTTCCGGTACACCCGCCCGGCCAGCCGCACCACCACGGCGATCGCGACGAGGGTGATGAGCGCCGAGACGCCCACCTCCCAGAGCGGGGCGACGCCGAGCGCGTACCGCGCGGGCATCACCGTCTGGGCGAAGAACGGGACGAACGACAGGACGGCGGCCAGCTCGTTGCGGGGGTCGTTGGGCAGCAGGTTCACCGTCAGCACGAACGGGATGATGAGCAGGAAGATCATCGGCGCGATCACCGGGCCGAGTTCCTCCTGGCGCGAGACGGTGGAGCCGATGCCCGCGTAGAGCGAGGCGAAGAGGAAGAAGCCGAGCAGGTACCAGACGATCACCATCACGAACATGCTGACGGCGGCGCCGGGCACCGTGAGCAGCCCGGTGACCCCTGCGCCCACCACGCCGATCACCCCGAGGATCACCAGCTGCAGCAGACCGACGGTGCCCAGCCCGAGGATCTTCCCGGCGAGCAGCTGCCAGGGTTTCATCGTGGCGAGCAGCAGCTCCACCACGCGGCTCTGCTTCTCCTCCACCACGCCGGTGGCCACGAGCTGGCCGTGGGCGCTGAACGAGAAGAACAGCAGGAACGAGCCGACCAGCGCCAGCGCGAGCTGCTGCCCGCGGTCGGGATCGGCGGGCTCCAGGGTGGTCGTGGCCACCTGCGACTGCCGGCTCAGGGCCACGGGATCGACGCCCGCGCCGGCCAGGGCGGCGCGGAGCTGCTGCTGCTGCACGGCGGTGGAGACGATGGACTGGACCGTGCTGTCGACGGTGTCGCGGCCGAGCAGCTGGTAGTCGCCGGGGACTCCGGTGAGCAGGGCGTCGAGGTCGTCGTTGGCCACCTGGGCCCGGCCCGTGCCCTCGTCGACGGTGCTGATCCGCAGCTCGACGTCCTGGGTGGTCGCGGCCTGCGCCAGCGCGGGCTGCAGGGAAGCGGTCCGGGTGGTGAGCCCGAGCGTCTTGTTCGACGACTGGCTCGCGACGAAGCCGCCCAGCAGTGCGACCCCGGCGATCAGCACGATCGTGATGACGAGTCCGATCACGAAGCTGCGCGACCGAACCTGGGCGGTGAACTCGCGGCGGGCGACCAGCAGCACGGCCTGGCGGGAGGTCAGCGGGGCGCTCATGCGGCCTTCTCCTCCTTCGCCATGTCGCGCACGACGTCGCGGTAGAGCTCGGTCAGCGGGGGCCGGAAACGGCGGAACTCGTGTACGGGGCCGGCGGCCACCGCCGCGCGCAGCACGTCCTGGTCGTCGACGCCGTCGGTAAGCCGCAGCCGGGTACGCGCGCCGTCGACCGACACCACCTCGACGCCGGGCACGCCGTCCGCCCAGCCGGCGGGTGGGCCGTCGACGTCGAGGACGACGCCCCTGTCATGACCGGCGCTGTCGCGGGTGCGCAGCTCCTCCACGGTGCCGACGGCCACCATCCGGCCGGCGGCGATGATGCCGATGCGGTCGCACAGCCGTTCCACCAGCTCCAGCTGGTGGCTTGAGAAGATCACCGGCACGCCCTCGGCCGCCTTCTCGCGCAGCACCCCGCTCATCACCTCGACGGCGGTGGGGTCGAGACCGGAGAACGGCTCGTCGAGCACGAGGACCTCCGGGTCGTGCACCAGCGCGGCGCACAGCTGCACGCGCTGCTGGTTGCCCAGTGACAGCTTCTGCACCTCGTCGCCGATCCGGTTCTCGATGCCCAGACGCCCGGTCCAGCGCGTGACCGACGCGGCGGCCTCGGCCTCGCCGAGCCCGTGCAGGCGCGCGAGGTAGCGCAGCTGGTCGCCGACCTTCATCTTCGGGTACAGGCCGCGCTCCTCGGGCATGTAACCGATGCGACGGCGCACCTCGGCGTCCACCG
This sequence comes from Pseudonocardia sp. 73-21, assembly GCF_001899645.1. GTDB lineage: Bacteria > Actinomycetota > Actinomycetes > Mycobacteriales > Pseudonocardiaceae > Pseudonocardia. The sequence goes on from NZ_MKVV01000024.1 coordinate 181,849, forward strand.
GCTCGGCGCGCCACCGCACCTCGCCGGCGTCGGCCGAGAGCACGCCGAGCACGATGCGCATGGTGGTGGTCTTGCCCGCCCCGTTGCTGCCGACGAACCCGAAGACCTCGCCCGGCTGCACCGAGAACGAGACCCCGTCGAGTGCCTGGAGGGTGCCGAAACGCTTGGAAATCCCCCCGATGTCCAACATGTGGACGACACTAGTGGGATCCCGCGTCACGGTCCCGACACCGGACCGTGACCCGGCCTGGCGAGACTCCCGCAGGTGGACAGCGGACGATCAGGGCATGTCGTGGTGTGCGGGGTGGACGGGGCCGCCCTGCGGACGGTCGAGCAGCTGCGGGCGGCCGGGGCCGAGGTGGTGGTGGTCGACCCCTCCGGCCGCGCCGACACGGCCGCCGACCGGCTGCTGGTGCAGTGGAAGGTGCCGCGCATCGAGGGCCGGGTGCGGGAGGCGCTGTTCGACGCCGGGCTCGAGGGTGCCGCCGCGGTCGTCTGCCTGCTCGGCGACGACCTGCGGGCGATGGAGACGGCGCTGCTGGTCCGCCGCATGCGCCCCGACGTCCGGCTCGTCGTCCGGATGGGCAACGGCGGCGTGGGACGGGCCCTGGCCGAGGTGACGGGCGAGGGCAGCGTGCTCGACGTGGCCGCGCTCGCCGCCCCGTCGGTGGTGGAGGCCTGCCTGGGCACGCGGACGCACGCCATCGAGCTGGCCGGCCGGCCGTTCCTCGTCGCGGAGCTGGTGGCGGGCAGCACCGCGACGCTGCGCGAGCTCTACGGCGAGCTGGCCCCGCTGGCCGTCGCGGGCGGGGAGGAGCCGGTGGTGTGCCCGGGCCGCGACCACCGGGTGCATGTGGGCGACCGGGTCACCGTCGTGGGCACCCCCGAGCAGTTCGGGACGCTCGGAGTGGTGGACGTGCTGCGCCCGCAGGCCCCGGTCCGCCGTGCGGCGGGAGCCCGCCAGGCGGGGGCGGAACGCGCGGCCGAGCGTGCCGAGCGGGGCGGTCGGGCGGGGCTGCGGTCGTTGCTCCGGTCCCTGGTCGCCGAGGCCGACCGTCCGCTGCGGGTGACGCTCGCCGTGCTGGCCATCGCGATCCTCGTGTCGATCGTGGTGCTGCGGATCGGCTACGTGAAGGACGACGGCTCCCACATGAGCGTCGTCGACGCCGTCTACTTCACCGTGGAGACGATCGCGACCGTCGGCTACGGGGACTTCTCCTTCGCGCTGCAGCCGACCTGGCTGCGGATCTGGGCGATCGGCCTGATGGGCGGCGGCGCCATCCTCACGGCGATCATCTTCTCGCTGGTCACGCAGCTGCTGGTCAGCCGGCGTCTGGAGCAGTCGTTCGGGCGCCGCCGGGTCGGGTCGATGCGTGGGCACGTGATCGTGGTCGGGCTGGGGTCGGTGGCGCTCGAGGTGGTGGAGGGTCTCGTCGCGGCGGGGCGGCGGGTGGTCGTCGTCGACCGGGACGAGGCGGGGCGCCACCACGGCCGGGCCCGGGCCCTGGACGTGCCCGTGGTGGTCGGCAACGCCACCGACGTCGGGGTGCTCTCCGCCGCGAACCTCGACGCCGCCACCGCGGTGGCCGTGCTGACCAGCGACGATCTCGTCAACATCGAGACCGGTCTCGTCGTGCGGGACCTGCTCCGCGAGCGCTGGGAGCAGGTGGCCGTGGTGCTGCGGGTGTTCGACCGGGAGCTCGCGGCCGGCGTCGAGGACGGCTTCGGCTTCCGCCACGTGCGGTCCACGGCGGCGCTCGCGGCGCCCTGGTTCGTCGGTGCGGCGCTGGGCCTCGACGTGCTGGCCACGTTCTACGTCGACCGCGTCCCGTTCCTGGTCGGGCGGTTGTCGGTCGGCGCGGGCGGCGGGCTGGACGGCCTCGCGATGGGGGAGCTGTCGGAACGCACCCGGGTGGTGGCGATCCACCGCGCGGGCGCCCCCGACGGGGAGCTCGAGTACCCGCCACGGCGGGGCACCCGGTTCGCCGCCGCCGACGAGGCCTATCTCGTCGGCCCGTACGAGGAGCTGATCGACGTGCTGCGCCGCGACGGGCCGGCGGTACCGTCCGGGGCATGAGCTGGCCGGTCCTCCACTCGCCCCCGCGACGATGGGTCCGGGGCTGGCGGGTGGGAGTGGCCGTCGTGGTGGCCGCGGGCCTGGTGATCGTGGGGCGGCACGTCCTGCTGGGTGGGCTCTCCGCGTGGGGCTGGGTGCTCGTGGTGGCCGGCGCGCTGTACGTCGCGCGGGCCGCGGTCCTGGTCTGGCGCCGTGCCGCCCGGCCGCGGCTGAGCCGGGCCGACGCCCGCACGCTCAACCCCGCCGAGGGTGCGCGGGAGCGCGAGGAGCTCGACAAGAAGATGCGGCTGGCGGTCAGGGAGCGCACGCCGCTCCCGCCGGAGCTGCACCGCACGGCGGCCCTGGCGGTGGCCCACTCGTCGCGGACCCAGCCCTGGTACCCGGCGGTCGTCGGGCTGTTCGGCCTGCTGGTGATCGCCGTCGCGGGCCCCGGGAGCGCGGTGACCGACCCGTTCAACCTCGTGGTCTACGCGTTCACCGCCGCCTGCTACCTGCCGCTCTTCACCGACGAGCACCGGATCCGGCGCGCCGCCGAGGCCGCGGGAGCCGTCCCGTCCGGGATGCCGTGACCGCTCGGTGAGCGGCGGGTGCCGGCCCGATCGGACGCCCGACCTGAGGATCCCGGCCCGCGAACGGCCCGACGACGATCCGGCGGAGGCCCGACCGCCGCCACGTCCGCCGCCGACGCCGCCACCCCGTCGACCGGAACCGCTCAGGCGCCGGACCCGGGGGTGGAGATGCCGTAGCCGCGGATCGATGCGACCCCGAGGTGGGTCGCTCAGGCGCCGGACTCGGGGGTGGAGATGCCGTAGCCGCGGATCTTCCGATAGATGGTCGCCCGGGACATGCCCAGGTGGCGGGCGGCCTCGGCCTTGTTGCCGTTGTTGTCCAGCAGCGCGTCGACGATGGCGTCGCACTCGATGGCCTCGAGCGGGGTCAGCACGCGGCGCGTGATGGCGCGGGTCTCCGGCGGCAGGTCCGACGGCTGCAGGACGCCCGCCCGGCGACGGGCGACGGTCTTGCGCAGCACCTGGTAGAGCTGCTCCACGTTGCCCGGCCAGCGGTTGCGCATCAGCACGCGCATCGCCTCCGGCGAGCAGGTGAGCTCCGAGCCCCGGGTGAGCCGGGCGATCAGGTGCGGCACCAGTTCGGCGACGTCCTCGATGTGGTGGCGCAGCGGCGGCACCTCGACCGTGCGGGGGAAGAACTCCAGCAGGTCGGCCCCGGCGTCGCCGGACAGCCCGCCGACGTCGGCGGTGGCGACGACCCAGGGCCGGTCGGGGTCGGTGGTGTCGCGGCGCGGCTCCAGCGCGTCGGCCAGGGCCTGCCGGGCGGCCGTGTCGAGCCGGTCGATGTGGCTGATGACGAGCGTGCCGCCGCCGGTCTCCAGCTCCTCGACGATGTCGGCGATCCACGCGGGCCCGTAGTCGTCGGCGTCGAGGAGACGGAGGTGGGCGGCGGGGGTACGCATCTGGTGGGTGGCGCGCGCGATGGTGGTGCGCCCGGTGCCCGGCTCGCCCTCCAGGATGATCCACTCGCGGCTGTGGAAGTGGCGGTCGACGGCCTGACAGCACTTGGTCCACAGCAGGCCGGAACCGACGGCCGCGGGCAGCGTGCTGACCGGGGCGACGGCGGGAGCGCGGGTGGACTTGGCGGCGATGTCGGGTGCGGCGAGCTGCACCTGCAGCACCCCGCCCGACTCGCCCCGTTCAATCCAGCTCGGGCGCACGTGCACGCGGGCGATGGCGCCGCTGGGCAGGTCCACCATCAGCAGCCTGCGCCCGTTGTTCATCGCCTCGGACGCGCCGGCGACCAGGGTGTCCTGGTCGGCGGGGTCGATGAGCTCGCGGGCCCGGTCGTTGGTCATCACCAGGTCGGGGCTGATGGCGAACACCGCACCGCGGTTGCGCCGGCACGCGGCGAGGTAGTCGTGGAGCAGGGCCAGCTCACGGGGCCCGGACTGGTCGAGCAACGCGCCCTCGATCTGCCGCGCGATGCGCTCCACGGCCGTGGACATGAACCGTCCGGCGTCGGGGCGCCAGCAGGTGAGGTCGATGACGCCCATCAGCTTGCCGCTGACCGGGTGCCAGATGGGCGCGCCGGCGCACGCGAGGTCGGCCAGGTGCGGCACGTAGTGCTCGTGGCCGAACACCTGCACCGGGCCGCGGCCCTCCAGGGCCGTGCCGATGCCGTTGGTGCCGATGAACTTCTCGGCGTAGCTGAAGCCGGGCGCCAGCCAGACCTTGTCGAGATGCTGGTTGAGCGTGGAGTCGCCGGTGCGGCGGTCCAGCACCACGCCCTCGGCGTCGGTGAGGATCACGCTGACGGGTTCGTCGCCGAGCTCGTCGGCCACGTCGGCGATGATCGGGGTGGCGGCACGGGACAGCGGTGAGTCGCTGTCGGTGTCGTACTCGCACGACATCTCGACGCTGTCGGTGTCGACGTCCCACTCACGCGATCGCGTCCAGGACGCCAGGATCGTGTCGCGGACCGTGCCGGCCTCGACCTTGTCGTCGACGAGGAACGACGTGCGCGCACGGACGAGCCCCTCGCCGGACCGATCTGTCCGGACGGGGGAGTGCTGGTTGTGCGGGCGGACCAACCGGTTGCCCTCCTCGGAGCAGTGTCGGCTCCGCGACGGTGCGGAGCGAACCTGTGTCCGACGGTACCGCCTCACGGGCTCCACGCACAGGGATCAGTGGGCTGACCTGGTACATCCAATCGCACACAATCTCATAATGAGACCTCGACCGGCTCGGCGGAGAGGTGTGATTCCCGGCACGAGACGAGCACCACATCGCCGGCCCCGCGTGCCGGAGATGCGAGGCGAGTTTCGGGTCCACCTCCGCTGCCGGCGCCACCCGCGCTAGGAACCGGCTCCGCGGACGGGGGCAGACCACGGGAGATGAGAGACGCCACCGCGCGGCGTCACTCGGACACCGGCCCACCACCACGTGAGGAGATGACGTGAGTCGGCAGAGTTTGGCCAAGGCTCATCAGAAGATCCAGGAACTGTCCTGGGA